>DASPOD010000060.1:0-7885 GCA_035626215.1 Thermoplasmata archaeon | reverse complement strand
GTTCGTCCGGATGTTCTGGTACTCGTCGAGGTTCGTTCGCTTGACGAGCCCCTTCCGCGTCGCGAAGACGAGCGAGCCCTCGGCCGTGAGGGAGTGGAGCGGGAGCAGCGTCTGGACGCGCTCGCCGTCCTTGAGCTTCGGCAGGAGGTTGATCACGGCCTTCCCCTTCGAGTGGCGACTCCCCTCGGGAAGTTCGTACGCTTTGAGCTTGTAGACGCGGCCGAGGTTGGTGAGGAACAGCACGTCGTCGTGGGTCCGCGTGACGAACGTGCGGATGACGTAGTCCTCCTCCTTCGTCTCCATCTGGATGAGGCCGCGGCCGCCGCGCCGCTGGCGCCGGTACTGGTCGAGGGGGAGGCGCTTCACGTAGCCGTCGCGCGTGACGAGCACGACCACGTCCATGTCGGGGATCAGGTCCTCGAGGGTGCGTTCGGTGAACGCCGGGACGATCCGCGTGCGGCGCTCGTCCCCGAACCGCTTCTTGAGGTCGGTGAGCTCGTCCGAGATCAGCTGGTCGAGGAGCTTCGGCGACCCGAGGATCGCCTTGAGCTGCTTCGCGAGCGCCTCCTTCTCGGCCTTCTCCTTCTCGACCGACTCGCGTTCGAGGGCGGTCAGGCGGGCGAGGCGCATGTCGAGGATCGCCTTCGCCTGCTCGCTCGAGAGGAGGAACTTGCCCATCAGGTTCGTCTCGGCGACCTGGACGTCCTTCGAGCGGCGGATGATCCGGATCACCTCGTCGATGTGGTCGATCGCGGTGAGGAACCCTTCGAGCAGGTGGAGCCGCTCCTCGGTCTTCTTGAGGTCGAACTTCGTCCGGCGGGTGAGGATCGTGCGACGGTGGTCGATGTGGAGCTGGAGCAGCTCGAGGAGGGAGAGGACCTTCGGGTGGCCCTCGACAAGGCAGAGGTTGATCACGCCGAAGCTCGTCTCGAGCGGCGTGTGCTCGTAGAGCCGGTTGAGGACGATCTCGGACGGAGCGTCCCGTCGAAGTTCCATGACGACGCTCGTCCCCTTGCGGTCCGACTCGTCCCGGAGGTCCGTGACGCCGTCGATCCGCTTTCCCTTCACCAAGTCGGCGATCAGCTGGAGCAGGTCGGTCTTGTTCACCTCGTACGGGATCTCGGTGAGGACGATCTCGTCCTTGCCGCCCCGCTCGCGGATCTCCGACGTGCCGCGGAGGTGGATCATCCCCCGCCCGGTCTCGTACGCCTCGCGGATCCCCTCGGTGGAGAGGTAGCCGCCGGTCGGGAAGTCCGGCCCGGGGAGGACCTTCATCACGTCGTCGAGCGACGCCTCCGGGCGGGCGAGGAGGAGCAGGAGGGCGTCGACGACCTCGCCCAAGTTGTGGGGCGGCATGTTGGTCGCCATGCCGACCGCGATCCCGGCCGAGCCGTTGACGAGCAGATTCGGGACCTTCGACGGGAGGAGGAGGGGTTCCTTGAGGGTCCCGTCGAAGTTGTCGACCCATTCGACCGTCTCCTTCTCGATGTCGAGCAGGAGCTCTTCCGCGATCGCGCTCAACCGCGCCTCGGTGTACCGCATCGCGGCCGGGGCGTCGCCGTCGATCGACCCGAAGTTCCCCTGGCCGTCGATGAGCGGATAGCGCAGGCTGAACGGCTGGGCCATCCGGACGAGCGCGTCGTAGACCGCCATGTCGCCGTGGGGGTGGTACTTGCCGAGGACATCCCCGACCGTGCGCGCGCTCTTGCGATACGCTCGGTCATGGGTCGCCCCCGACTCCCACATCGACCAGAGGATCCGGCGGTGGACCGGCTTCAACCCGTCGCCGGCGAGCGGCAACGCTCGACCGACGATGACGCTCATCGCGTAATCGATGTACGAGCGGTGCATCTCCTGCTCGAGCGCGCGGTCGTGGACGCGGTCCGTCGGCGTCTCGGGGACCGCGGGGGGCGGGCTGCTCATCGACCCGTCCCCTCGCTCGGCCCGAGCTGCTCGGCGAGGATCCGGTCGGCCGCCTCGAGGAACGCCGGCCGCGTGCCGGCCGGGATCGTGGCGCCGCTCGCGACGCGATGACCCCCACCCTCGCCTCCGACCACGTCGGCCGCGGCCCGGCAGACCTCGGCGAGGTCGAGACCCCGGTCGACCTGGCGGAGGAGCCCCCGCGAGCTGACCTTCGTCGGTCCGGGGTCGCCTGTCGAGAAGACGAACACGGGATGGTCGGGCGGAAGGAGGTAGTTCATCGCAAGTCCGGCCTGGGTGCCCGCGAGGGTGGTCTCGGGGCTTTCGAACCACCGAAGGAAATGCATCGAATTAACCCCGTCGTTCTCGATGCGCACGAGGCCCCGGAGGATGCCCGTGCGCCAGTCGTTCTCCGCCGCCCGGACGCGCTCCGCGGCCCGCGCATCCCCGAGGGCGTAAGCGACCCCAATGCCGGGCACGCCCGCGCGGCCCGCCGCGTTCTGGAAGTTCGCCACCTCCTCGGCGTCGAGACCGAGGGACGGGACGAACCAGCGCTCCTGGTCGAGGACATTCGCGGATTCGGGGACCACGCCGCTCGCCGCGAGGCGGTCCTTAAGCGCGGCGACCAGCCGACGGTTCTCCTCCGCGGAGAGCGCCCCCGGTCGGTGGCCCGGGTCGAGGCCGAGCGCGTGGAGGAACGGCCCCACCGCCTCGGGGCGTCCGGAGAGGCCCCGGACGAACGGGTCGATGCTGTGCGCGAGCGCCTCGCCGACCGACGGCCCGAACAGCGCCACCCCGGGGCGGCGGACCAGGAGCGAGCGATGGACCGCCTCCTCGACGAGCCGGGCATTGAGCCCTCGGAACCCGCCGACGTGCTGCCGGTCGGCGATCGCGCCGGAGAGTCCCCAGGGTGCGTTGTCCCAATTGACCGGGTCGAGGAACACCGTGTAGAGCCAGGTGAGGGTGGACGCGCAGAGCTCGTTCATCCCATCGACCCCCCAGTCGAGCGGGTTCACGAACGCGACGTGGGACGGTAGGGGCGGCGGGTTCGGCGCGCCCGGATAGCGGTGGTGGTCGAGGACCACGACGCCCGGAGCGTGGGCGGCGAACAGGTCGAGCCAGCTCGCTCCCGTGTCGACCACGAGGACCGGAACCGAGGTCGCGGCGAGGAGCGCGGACACCCGGTCGCGTTCGACCCCGGTGAGGGCGGTCGCTTGGGCCGGGTAGCCCAGTCGTTGCAGGGCGCGCAGGGCGCACGATGCGGCGGCGATACCGTCGCCGTCGTAGTGATAGATCACCCGCCAGCGTTGCGGGTGCGCGAGCAACAGCGCGCGGGCTCGCTCGAACTCGGAAGTGTAGTGCGGGTCAGCGACGAGTCCGTCGGGACCCGAGGGCATCACTCCACCTGGAGCGCCGCCGCGGCGGCCGTGTACCGCCACGTGTCGGGAATCCGCTTGCGCTGCCGGTAATACCGGGCCAGGCGGCGGATCCGGGACTCCATCAGGGTGAGGCCACGGCGGTTCGACAGGTCCTTCGGGTGCGCCTCGAGGTGGCGCTGGAGATGGACCACGCGCTTCAGGAGCGCCTGGAGGTCGTCCGGGATCTCGGGCGCGGCCCCGCTCTCTTTGAGGAGCGCACCGAGTCGCTTACCGATGACCGACCGCACGGAAGGTACGCCGTAACCATCCCGCAGGGTGAGCCCGACCTGCGCCGCGGACAATCCGGCCTTCGTCAGCTGGACGGCCTGGCCGACCAGCTCGTCCTTGGAGACGGTGACCCACGCGGGCTTGGTGAGGGGGTACGGCCGGTGCGACCCGGCGCGACCTTTGTGCCCGGAGTGAATCCGCGACATGGGTCCGCGGGGACACGCGAACGCTACTTAACGGTTGGCACGTTGTGCTCTTCCACCGGCGAGGAATCGGCCCGGGTTCGGTCAGCGGATGCGGTCCGTTTGCGTCGAACTCTCGATGAGGAACCGCTTCCCTTCGGTCGTGATCCGGTAGGCGGCGGGGGCGAGTGTCCGGGTCCGGGCGGCCCGGGGGTCGCCCGCCTGGGCGTCGACCATGCCGTTGCGCACCAAGAGGCCGAGCGCGAGGGGCACCTTCACCTGGTCATGCTTGACCGCCCAGAAGTCGGATAGCAGGCGCTCGATTTCCCGGAGCTCGAGCGTCTGCCGGTGCTCGTGGCCCTCGTGCATCGACTCGGCGCGGTTCAGTTGCTGGAGGATCGCAATCAGCGTCGCGCGTACGGGGTCCCGTTGGTCGTCGCCCGCGGACATCCCGCGGAAGATTACGCGGGCCTCCTCTACTTAAACTGAGCCGGTCCGCCGGCCGAACTCGGGGTCACTCGACGCGTCCGGTCCGACGCAGCCGAGAGACGAGGAACGCCTTCCCTTCGGTGGTGATGGCGTACCGGGTCGACACGACGCGGCCGCGCTCCCACGAGTACTCGGGAGCGTCGAGGCACCGGGCGAGGCCGTTACCGACGAGCACGCTCACGGCGCGCTCGAGGTCCGGTCCGGAAACGAACGGAAGCGGTCCCCGACCGAGGATGTGATGGAGCTCGTTGAGCTCGAGGCCCGAGGTTTGGCCGGCTTCATTCTCGGAGCGGTTCAGCTGCTTCAGTACTTCCACGAGCTCGTCGCCGAAGTCGACGGCCCGTTCGAGGGGGGAGAGCGCCATCAAGCGCATCGTTTCGGAGCAAGGTGCATTTGAACGTATCTTTCGAGCGGAGGAGCGGGCTTTTAGCTGCGTTCGGCACGTACCCTAGCGCTCATGGCGTGCACTTGCCGTAATCCCGCGCGCTGCCCGATCTGCAACACACCGGTGCGCGTCCCGCTCACGAACCTCGAGAGCTCGGCCGGCGCCGCGATCCTCGTCGAGAAGTTCGCCCGGCGGGACACTTCCTCCTCCCGCGAGGGTCTGCGCGGACTCATCCAGGGGTGGGCGAGCTGTCCGTCGTGCGGACACACGATCGACTTCGAGCACTCCCGCCAGTGTTTCGCGGCGGCGCTGAGCGCGGCGGGTGTGCCGATGGCCGAGCGCGAGGCGATTCTCTCCAAGATCACGTTCCCCGAGGGTTGACCGGCGGTCCGCATGCCCGACCCCGAGGAGTTCGTCGTCACCCCGTACGAGGTCCGGGGGCACATCGACTACGCGCGCTTGCGGGAGCTGTTCGGCACTCAGGAGGTCACCCCGGAACTGCTCGCGAAGGTCCACCACATCTCGGGCGGTGACGTCCATCCGCTGCTCGCCCGCGGGATTTACTACTCGCACCGCGACCTCGCAGAACTGCTCGACGGGTTCGCGAACGGGAAACCGTTCTTTCTGTACTCCGGCCGCGGACCGTCCGGGCCGCTCCACACGTCGCACCTCGTGCCGTTCGACCTCTGCCAGTGGTTCCAGCGGCGGCTCGGCGTTCCGATGTATATCCAGATCACGGACGACGAGAAGTTCTGGGCCCGCTCGGGCCTCACCCGCGAAGAGACGGCGAACTGGGGGCTCGAGAACCTCTACGACATCCTCGCGCTCGGCTTTGACCCGAAGCGGACCCGCGTCTTCTTCGACTCCCGTTCGATCGCGGCGCTGTACCCCCTCGCGATCCGCGTGGCGCGGAAGATCCCGTACTCGACCGTGAAAGCGGTCTTCGGTTTCGAGCCGAGCACCAACATCGGTCTCGTCTTCTACACCGCCCTCCAGACCGTGCCGTGCTTCTGGCCGTCGTGGGCGGAGGGCCGTGCGGTTCCCTGCCTCATCCCGTGCGGGATCGACCAGGACCCGCACTTCCGCGTGACACGGGATATCGCCGAGGGGCTCGGCTACCCGAAGCCGGCGCTCCTCCACAGCCAGATGATCCCGGGCCTCCTGGGCGAGGCCGCGATGTCGACCTCGGGCGACCGGCCGGAGAACGCCCTCTTCCTGAACGACCCGCCGGAGGTCGTCGACCGGAAGGTCCGCAATGCGTTCACGGGGGGCCGTGCGACCGTCGAGGAGCAGCGCCGGCTCGGGGCGACGCCCGAAGTCTGCTCGGTGTGGGCCCTGTGGCGAACCCGGTTCGCCGAATCGGAAGAGAAGTTCCAGAACGTCACGGCCGGCTGCCGGTCCGGCTCGCTCCTCTGCGGGGAGTGCAAATCCGAGCTGCTCGAGCGGATCCACGCCTTCTACCGGCACCACGCCGAGGCCCGGGAGAAGGTGAAGGACTGGGCCGAGACGGCGATTGTGACGTCCGCCCCGAAAGCCCTGTAGTCCCCGGCCCGCGCCCGACGGGTTCGTTAGAGCACTTCGGGCCGCTCGGGCCGGCGGCGGGGCAACTCGGGGGGATGGCGAGGGTCGGAAGGCGTCGGCCCTTCGGCCCCCTCCTGCACCGCCGTGATCAACCGGAGCATCGGCCGGAAGAGGGAGCGACGCGCGCGCTCCGGGTCGAGGGTATAGGCGCGCTCGTAGGCGGCGATCGCCTCATCTTCGTCGCCCAGCGAGAGGAGGGAGAGAGCGAGGTCGAGCCAGCTCTTTGCCTCGCGGGTACCTTCCCGCTCCCCGGTCTCCTCGAGGTGGTCGTCGATCGGAGGTCGTGGGGCGACCGGGGAGGGAGCGGGGACAGGAGCGGAAGCTTCCAACGGCACCGGCACGGTGTCCGAGGGGGTTGCTTCTTCCCGGGAGAGGACCAGGGCGCGTTCGAACGCCACCGAGGCGGCCGACTCGTCACCGGACTCGGCGAGCGCCACCCCCAGGCGGTGCCACGCCACCATGTCGCCCGGAGCCAGCGCCACGGCCTTCTGGTACGCCCTCGCGGCCGACACCCACTCGTCCCGGAGCGACCGGGCGACGCCGAGATGGAACCATGCCTCCGCGTTCTCCGGGGTGAGCGCGATCGCCCGGCTCAGCGCTCCTTCCGCGTCGACCGCCTGACCGAGGTGGGCGAGCGCGATGCCGAGGTACGCCCAGGCTCGGCCGTCCGCGGGGGTCTCCCGGACCACGTCCCGGAACGCCGCGGCCGCGTTCGCGTAGTCGTGCCGCAGGAAGTAATGGACGGCGATGTCGAAGCGATGGGTCACACCCGGTACCCGCGCCCCAAACGCAAAGGAGACGGAAAAGCCTGCCGTCCGGGGGTTATCCGGCGTTCGGGGGGGGCTTCCCGAGCGACGCCGCCGCATGGCGGCGGCTTTATATCCTCCGCCTAAGGTGGGTGCCCCGAGGAATCCCGAAGCCCACCCTGACCCGAGCGTCTCGCCCGTCCTATTTCTGCGACGAGTGTTCGCGCAAGGAGCGGTGCGCCACGGCTCCTCAAGGCGAAACGCGAAACGCGGAAGAAGAGGCGACCCGAAATGGTGGACAAACCCCTGACGAAAGTGCGAGACCTGACGCCGAACTCGAAACAAGTGAACGTGCTGTCCAAGGTGGTCAGCGTGGGCGAGCCCAAGGAAGTCATGGGCAAGTTCGGCGACCCGAGGAAGGTCTGCGAGGCCGTGGTCGGCGACGACACGGCGACGATCATCCTCTCGCTGTGGAACGAGCAGATCGGCTCGATCACGAAGGATGAGGTCATCCTCGTCGACAACGGCTACGTCTCCCTCGTGCGCGGGCACATGCGCCTGAACGTCGGACGCTACGGCAACCTGTCGAAGTCGACCGAGTCGATCGGCGAGATCAACCAGTCGCTCGACATGAGCCAGCAGGAGTTCGAGAGCGAGCGCCGCTCCTTCGGGGGCGGTGGGTACCGTGACCGGGGCGGCTACGGCGGCGGTGGCGGTGGCGGCCGCTACGGCGGCGGCGGGGGCGGTGGCGGCGGGCAGGGCCGCGAACGCTCCGAGTCGTACAAGCGCTACTAGGGCCTCGCCCCAGTAGCCCTCGAGCCAACCCTTTCCCTCCTTTCCTCCGCCCTCGAGTGCCCGACGCGACCTAAATACGAAGGTCGCTCTCGCGAGACCCCGATGCCCGAGCCTGCACGCGAGCTCACGCTCTACATCCAG
>DASPOD010000059.1:0-34930 GCA_035626215.1 Thermoplasmata archaeon | reverse complement strand
TCCCGCGATAGACGTCAGGGAATAGATACCGTATTGGACGAAGAGCACGAGCGCGGAAAGGAGCAGGGAGCCCGAGATCTGGTAGGCGAGCCACAGCACGGAGATGGCCCATGCCGAGTAGCCGAGGTTGCACGCAGTCTGGGAGCCGAGCCACAGAGCAAACCGTCCATCGGCGAGCAGGGAACGGAGACCGGTTGCGTCCGGTTCTGGCTTCGGGGGAACGCTCTCCGTCGCCATCTTCCCATACCGCTCAGTAGAAATGAGGATGAAAGGGCACCCCCTCGACCACCAGCCGGCTGGTCTTCAACGCGGGCCATCTCGTGCTGGCACGCAGCTGTATCGCGGAGTACGCACGCGATAGGGAGTCCGCGTGGGAACTCCGAATGCGCGTGAATCACCCAATCCTCGAAGACCTCGAGGAAATCGTGGTTGGTGAACCGTTAGTGCGATTGGCCCGAACGAGATAATGGTCCAACCAGCCGAACGGGTATCATAGCCCCGAGCGGATTCGAACCGCTGTCGCCGGCTCCAAAGGCCGGCATGCTTGGCCACTACACCACGGGGCTGAGGTATCCACCGGAGTCCTCTACAAAAGAATAGTTGGCGTACGGCTCCCCCGCCCCGGATGGTTTTAGGGAGCGGGCGCTTCCGACACCGATGCGACGGACCAAGATTCTCGCTACGGTAGGCCCCGCGACCGACCGCGCGGACCGCCTTTTGATGCTCCTAGAGTCGGGTGCCGATGCGTTCCGCCTCAATGTTTCGCACGGGTCGGACGACGAACACCGCGCCACGCTTCGGCGGATGCATGAAGTGAGCCACCGGGCCCACCGCGAATTCGCCATCGTGGTGGACGTGCAAGGGCCCAAGCTGCGGATCGGCGAGATCGCAGGAGGGTCCGTCCGACTTTCGCGCGGCGATCACTGGACGCTGGATCAAGACCCGACCCTCGGGAGCGGCTACCGGACTTTCGTGGAGATCCCTTCCTTCGAGCGGGCGGCCCGACGGGGCGACCCCGTGCTTCTCGGCGATGGAGACGTCCAGTTGCGCGTCGAGAGCGCGGGCCCGACCGCTATCGAAACTCGGGTGGTAAGCGGCGGTGTCGTCTCCTCGCACGCGGGAATCTTTCTCCCCCGAGCACGCCTTCGCACTTCGGCGTTCGGTCCGCGCGACCAGCACGACGCTGAGCTCGCGCTCGAGGAAGGCTTCGATTTCATCGCACTCTCCTTCGTGAGGGACGAAACGGACGTCCTCGTGACCCGCCGCTGGCTGGACAGCCATCCCGGTGGGGAAGCGGTCGGAATCATCGCCAAGATCGAGCGGGCCGAGGCCCTCCGCGCGATCGAGCGGATCCTGAGTGTGGCGGATGGGATCATGGTGGCACGGGGCGACCTCGGGATCGAGGTCCCGCTCGAACGCCTCGCGCTCGAGCAGAAGGTGCTCGTCCGCAAGGCCAACGGTGCCGGCCGGTTCTCGATCGTCGCGACCCAGATGTTGCGCAGCATGTTGACGTCGCCTCGGCCGACCCGGGCCGAGGCCACCGACGTGGCCAACGCCGTTCTCGATGGTGCGGACGCGGTGATGCTGAGCGAGGAGAGTGCCGTCGGACAGTATCCCTTCGAGGCTGTCCAGTGGCTCGACCGCATCGCCCGGGCCACCGAAGTTCGCTTCGACCCGCAGCCCGTACGCGGCCTCGTTCGAGCGGGGGGACCGGGCTCCGCCGAGCTGTCGGTCGCACGGGCCGCCGTCGACCTCGCTGAGAACGTTCGCGCTCGGGCGATCGTTACGCCGACCCACTCCGGCCGAACGGCCCGGCTGATCGCCGCGCTCCGGCCCACATGCCCGGTTCTGGCCCTTTCGAATTCGGAACCCGTCCGTCGGCATCTCGCGCTCGTCCGCGCCGTACGGTCCTTCCCCGCCGCGGCCCATGACGACCTGGAATCGTTGCGCAAGCGCTCGCACGAACTCCTGAAGGTGCCGGACCTCCCGCCGACGGGGCCGTTCGTGCTGACCGCCGGCTACCCCGTCGAAGGTCGTCCGACCAACCTGGTCACCGTCGTCGAGGTCGAGGAAGGAGTGTCACCGAGGCGACGGCGCCGGCGGCACCGCCACCGGGCCAGCCTTCCGGAGATCCAGCCACCCAAGGAAGGGTAGGAACCCGACGAGTACTGCTCCCGCGAACACCCAACCGGTGGTGTAGCCGACCACCCCGACCATCACCCCGAATGCCACGGCGAAGAGACTCCCGAAGAACAGTTGCACCGAGTTGAGGAAGCCGATCGCAAGCGCCGTGTTGTTGCCGTACCCTTCCGGAAGGTACGTCGGAATGAGGTACTGCACCGCGAAGAGAACCCCCTCCGCAAAGCCGAGAAAGATGAACAACGGCCACAGGGCGACCAGCGGCACGAACGGGACAGCCGCGAGCCCAGCTCCCCCGGCGAGCGCCCAAAGCACGAGGATCCGACGCATGTCGGGTCCGCGCTCAGCTATCCAGCCGCCGATCGGCCCTCCGAAGCCTTCCGCGAGGAGCAACGCGGCCGGAATCCCGGCCGCGACGACGACCGGCCAGGTGGGGTGGATAGTGTGCGCGAACTGGACGAAGTACCCCGCTGCGATGTAGAAGGACGCCCACATCCCGCTCATCCCTAGCGCGAGCGCCCAGAGATTGCGAGATGTGAGAGTCGGGCGACCGGCCGCCCAGGCGGCCTTCCACGTGGCGGGAACACCCTGAAGGGGAAGTCGTGGAAGAGACAACGCCGACCCCAGCGCCATGACAAGGAGCGCCACCCCGCCGTACGCCAGGGCCCAGGTCCACCCCTGCACGGCACCGATCAGCGCCCCGAGGAAGAGCCCGAGAGTTGCCCCGATCGCAAACCCAGCGTTGTAGATGCCGATCATCGGGCCGCGCGAACCGACCGGGTAGTACGACGAGACGAGTCCGAGCGCGGGAGCGAAGAAAAACGCCGCTCCCGCCCCAGCCCCAAAGCGGAGGACCGCGAGCACCGCCCAGTCCGGAGAAGCGGCCGACGCGAGACAGAACGAACCCATCAGCAGCAGGGCGAATATCGAGGTGGTCCGGTAGCCCCAGCGCAGGGCGATGAATCCCGCCGGTACTTGGAAGATCCCCGCACCCACGAGGAACGCCCCTAGGACGACCCCGAGCTGACCCGTGTTGGCGTCCAGGCCCTTCCCGATCAGCGGAAGCACGGCCCCGACGTTGTACCAGCTGAAGGCGTAGACGACCCGCGCGAGAACCAGCATCACCGCCGCGGTCCGGCGCTCGGGCGGAGTGGGCACGCTCACTGCGGTTCCTTGGGGAGGAACCCGCGAGTCTCGAAGTACCGCAGGAACCCTTGAGCCGCGAGACGGTAGCTCGAGATGATCGACTCCCCCAGGGTCGGGAGTGCGCCGGTCCCGCCCTGCGTATCGTATTCCATCAATCGACCGGCAACGTAGTCCGGTTCGGCCTGTTCGCGGGCCGCCGCTAGCGCAACGTCCCGCCACTGTTCGACGACCGTTCGATAGCGGGCGAGGTCCTCGGCGCCGTCGGGGCTGGGGCCGAAGTGGGAGAACAGGACCACACGGGGGTCCGTCCGCCGCATCGTCTCGATGCTCGAAAACAACTGCTCGAGGTCGAGGTCCGGCGGAGGAACCGCGGGTCGAAGGTGCGAGGAGTGCTCGAGCCGCACTCCGGCGCCGTCTCCCGTAAAGATGCCCCGGAGGGCGGTGTCGAAGAACGCGAGATGATGTCGCGCGTGCCCCGGAGTCGCGAGGACCTCGAAGGATCCATGGTCTACGGGGAAAACCTCCCCACCGTGTAGACCCACGATCCGTCCGGCCGGGACCGCCGGGATCGGCCCCCAGAGCTGGTCCGAGGTGGCGGCTCCCCACGCTCTTCGAGCACTGGCAACGAGCCGCGTCGGGTCGACCATGTGCGGGACGCCGAGCTCGTGGGCGTAGAATGTCGCCCGCGGGAAGGCATCGACAATGGCTCCCATGCCACCCGCGTGGTCGAGGTGGATATGCGTCACGAACACGCGTCGAACCTCCTCGGGACCGACTCCCGCGTGGGCGACGCACGCTAACAGGGATTCCCGGCACGTCGAGGGGCCAGTCTCGACCAAGCTCCAGCCCTCGGGCCCCGGGATCAGGTAGGCGGCCACCAAGCCCTCGGTGTCCCGGAAGTCGAGGTCCAGCATCTGGCGCCCCTGCCCGAGCTCGACCACCCTCGGACGGTTCACGGTTTGCGCCTCACCAGGCCAACAGCGGCGACCCGTAGGAATAGAAAGCGGTGTAGGCCAACCCAAAGAACGCGGCGGAAACGATGAACACGACCAGCCAGCGACCGACGCCCCAACGGTAGACTTTCGCACCGTCGAGCAGGCCGAACGGCAGGAGGTTGAACGTCGCGAACAGCGTGTTGATCATGGCGAGGAACAGGAGCGGGGCGAACAGCCCCGAGTGCAGAAGGACCGTCCCGACCGACCCCACGTAGAATACGGTCGCAAACAGAAGGTTCGTGATCGGCCCGGCCACTCCCGTTTGGCCCCATCCTTGAACGTCCCGCGGGTCCATGCCCTGAACCATCGTGGCCCCAGGAGCTGCGAACAGAAGGCCCCCGGCTGAGGAAATCAGCGCGAGCAAGAGCCCCATCGGCCACATGCGGAACTCCGCCCAGTAGCCAAGTCGACGAGCGACGAACTTGTGGGCCATCTCGTGCGCGATGAAGCCCGTCAGCGCCGCAGCCAGCGCGATAACGAACCAATAAATGGGAACGGGCGAGATGATGCTCGCCAGAGTGCCGCTCTCGAGGAAACTGTGGCCACTCAGGATGATCACGAGGCAGGCCGTCAGCACTACGAAGGCGACGGTGATGTGCGCAAGCTCGGTCCGTGAGGTCCGGTGCGTCGCGAGCGGGGGCGCGGCCGGGGTCCAGACGGTGTAGTAGTACGGACCGCGGCCACCGCTCACGGGCCCACCTCGGCCATCCCGGAACGATTGAGGACTTCGACCGGCATCGGGCCGGTGGGGGAGGCTCCTGCGAGGATGGCGCGGACCAACGCCACGCCGTCGGCGAGGCGGGGGCCGGGTCGGCTGAAATACGCCTCGTCTGCCAGGTAAATGCCGAGAGGCGCCCGCAGCCGGGCGAGCGCCGCCCGAAGTTCACGGCTCTCGTGGATCTCGCGAGCTGCTCGAGCGACGGAGAAGCTGCAAGGGCTGACCACCACAAGGTCCGGGGTGGCTCGGACCAAGTCATCCCAGGAGCACCGGGCACCGGGTTCGCCCGACCGGGGGCCGACGGGATCGCCGCCGGCCGCTCGAACAATGTCGGGGGTCCACAGGCCGGCGAGGATCGGGGGGTCGAGCCACTCTACCACGGTGACGTTGCGACCGGTCGCGGGTCCCGGCGCAGTCCGCGCCCGGATCGACTTCGCGAGTCTCCACCCGGCCGGAGCGTCCCCGAGTGCCTCGGCGACCGTTCCGAGCGAGTCCCACACCTCTTCGAGGTTCGTGGGCGCAAGCGAGACCACACGCGGGTGCACGCCGGCACGGGCGCAGGCGTCGCGCACCTCCTCTTCCGTGACGGAACAGACTCCACAGAGGTTCTGCGTCAGCAGAAGGTCCGGTCGAACCGAGCGGAGAAGGTCAGCGTCCAGATGATAGAGGCTTTCGCCTCGGGACCGAGCTGCCCGGACGCGCTCGTCAATTTCACTCGAAGGGCGCTCCGAGTCGAGGGTTCGCGGTCGCATCACGACGGGGAGTTGCCGCACCTCCGCAGGGTAGTCGCACTCAGCGCTCCGCGCGACTAGTTCTGCACCGTGCCCGAGCGCGTGGACAATCTCGGTAGCGCTGGGTAACACCGAGGCAACGCGCATCGGCCCTCCCGATGGCCACCCAAGCCGGGTGGAGGCTACTTACGTTTGCGGGGGGCGGCGCGCGAAGCCGGGGCTGAGCCCTTCCCGGGTCGGCTCGATTTCGTACGCCTCTTCGAACGGGCACCCGATGAGCGCTTCGGCCGAGCAACTCGGCGGGGTCGCATACGCGGGACGGCCGGTGGAGCAACCTCCGTCGACACGATTGACTCCGGCGACACGGGCGGTTCGGGGGCTGGCAACCCAAGATGTCGGCACAGGGCTGTCTCTCGATCGAACGTAAGACCCAGCCGGCGAGCCTCAAGTCGCTCCTCCTCCCCTTTGTCCTTCTCGCCCATCCTCCGAAGCGCTTCCGAATGCAGGAACCTTAGCTGAGGCTCCTCCGGGGTCTTTCGAAGCAGCGCCTCAATCTCGACCCTTGCTCCGGGCCAATCCCCGACCTCGATGAGCGCCGCGAGCAGATGCGCCCGCACCTCGTTGCGCGAATCGTCCTCGGCGAGGAGCTTGCGGTAGGCTGCCACTTCCTCCTTGGGACGGGCGCGGGCCCCCAAGACCGCGGCCTTCCCGAGACGTGCCTCGACATCCGCCGGGCGCACCGAGAGGACCTCGTCGAACGCCCGTTCTGCGTCATCCACGAGACCAAGGCCGAGCAGCGAACGGCCGATGCCGACCTTCGCGGGAAGGAACCCGGGCTTTAGGTCGGCCGCGTGTCGATAGAACCGTAACGCCAGCGCCGGGACCCCCCAGTCGAGCCAGGTTCGGGCGCGGTGGACTATTCCGTCCAGTTGCTGGGCGCTCGGGAGCAGACGACGAGCTTCCTTGGGCGGGGGTCGAGGCTCCTCCCCGAGGTAGGTCTCGAGACCGAGCTGTCGTGCGAGTTCGGCGAATCGGGACCCTTCCACCAGGGTCCCGCCATGGTTCATGATCTCCTGAGAGAAGGCGAGCGGGAGATGGCCCGGAGTGAGCACGACGAGTCGGACGAGAACGTTCCCCTCGTCGCCGAGCAGATGCCGGATCGTGTCCAGCGATACGACGTTCGGGTCTTCGAGGAACGAGTAGAGGAAACCGTCGCTGGTCCGGAGCGTGAGCCCCTCTGCGGTCGGCTTGGCCGCGTCAAGCTTTTGGCCCATGGCCTCGACGAGCGCGCTCGAGAACTCGATGAACGTTGGGGATGCCATCACGTCGGCGAACGCCCGGTCCGTTAAATAGCATGGACGTCCAAACGAACGTGCCGTGGACCTCGCCGCTCTCACCCGCTTCCGGTCGTCCCTCGAGCGCGAACTGCGGGCTTCGTACGGTCGCGCGAAGCGGGGCGTCCCCCGCGAGATCGGACCGTATCTCGAGGTCAACCGAGAATTCACGCTGCGCGGTGGCAAGCGCTTCCGAGCGACTCTCGTCCTAGCCGGATATTATCTCGCGACCGGCCGCGACCCTCGACCGGCGCTCTCCGCCGCGGCCGCGGTGGAGCACTTCCAGAGCTGGATGCTGATCCACGATGACATCATCGACCACGCCGAGGAACGGCGCGGGGGTCCGTCCGTGCACCGGGAGCTGGCGCAGGCGCACCGCCGGGAACGACTCGAGGGTTCCAGCGAGGAGTACGGGGTCGGTATCGGCATCACCCTCGGTGACCTCGAAGAGCCGTTCACCGTGGAAGCAATCCTGTCGACGCCCGCTTCCCCGGCCGCCCGGTTGGCGGCCCTTTCGGAATACTCACGGATGACCCGCTTCACCGCGTTCGGGCAGCTGCTCGACATCCGGAGCGGCGCGCTCGACCCGGGGACCGTGAAGGAGGAGGACGTCTTCGCCGTGCATCGCTTTAAGTCGGCGATCTACACCGTCGTTTCGCCGCTCAAGATTGGGGCTCTCCTCGGCGGAAGCGCTCCGGCCCAGCTCAGGGACCTCGAAACGTTCGGAACGAACATCGGCATCGCTTTCCAGCTCCGGGACGACATCATGGGCGCCGGCTTCGAGGCGGAGGAGTCCGGGAAGAGCTCGAACGACCTCGTGGAAGGAAAGCGGACGTTGCTCGTGGTGAAGGCGTGGGAGCGCGGCTCGGAGGCCGACCGCGCTCGGCTCGCGCGGGTCCTCGGCAACGCTCAGGCGATACCGGAGGACGTGGAGCGCGCCCGCAACGTCATTCGAGAGACCGGAAGCCTCGAGTATTCGGAGCGTCGGATCGACGAGCTCTACCGCGTCGCGCTTCGGTGCGTCGATCGGAGCCGGACCATTCCGGCTCGAGGTAAGCCGCTGCTCCACGAGGTGGCGGAGCGGCTCGTCCGTCGGAAGTCGTAGGACGGTACTAACCCTCGCCTTCCGAGTCGGAAGCGGGAGGCGGGGCAGGCGAACCGGCCCCGGCGGCCTGGAGCGCCTTCGACAGTTCGGTCTGCATCGCGGTGTAGCGCTCCTTGAGGTGGTTCTCCTGGCGCTCGACCGCCTTGAGCCGCACTTCCGACGTCTCCTTGTCCTCCGTCAGGAGGTCCTCGACCTCCTTGCGGTTCTTGGCACGGACGAGCAGACCCCCGATCGGGCGGTAGACGACGATGTCCTCGGGAAGCGCCTGCAGCTCCTCGAGCGTGTGCGATACCTCACGGAGCTTCAGGTCGACCTGAAGTCGCTGCTGCTGAACCGCCGCGAGTTCCTGCTGGAGTCGCTGGAACTGGCGGATGTCGTTCTGGAGCTTCGCCGGAAGAGCCACGTCGGGGTGACCGACCGCCCAACATAAGCGCTTCGGCAGCGGGACGCGACGCCGAGGTCAGCCGGAGCGACGCGCGGCTTGGGCAGTGGCAAGCGAAAGGTGGATCCAGCCCAGGTAGGTGTTGAGCGCCGCCCGCATCGCTCCCGAATCCTTCGCCGCGATCGATAGGTCGAGGGTGGCCCCCGCACTGCGGTTCAGCTCAGCGCGCGCTCGGGGAACCTCCCGGGACGCCTCGGGCCGAAGCGCCTGCTCCAGCCACTCCGCAACGCTTGGGTCGTCGACGCGCAGTCGGACCGAAGCCGTCCACGGCCAAGGAGGTTCGGTCATCGCTCGAGCTTCCGGTCGAGCTCCGCCACGATCCGGTCGGTCTTCTCGGCCGCGGCACGGACGTAGGCGGAAGGGTCGAGAAGCTCCTCGATCTCCGATGGCGAAAGGTGAGCCCGCACGACGGGGTTCGACTGGGCCCGTTCGACCAGAGGGGGTCCCTTCGATGGCTCGGCGGTGAGCGTGCGGAGAAGCTCGTGCGCGTCGGAGCGCGCGAGTCCCTTCGAGGTGAGGGCCAGCATGAGGCTCTCGGTCATCGACCCGCCGGCGGAGCGAGCGAGCTCCTCCGCCATGCGGCCCGCATCCACCCGCAATCCGCGAAACACGTCCGAGAGCTTCGTGAGATAATCGTCGGTCAGAACGATCGCGTGGGGCAGGACGATCCGCTCGTTGGCCGAGTTCGCGAGGTCCCGTTCGTGCCACTGGACCATATTCTCGAGCGGCGGGAGCGCCAAGGCACGGACGAGTCGGGCCAGGCTCGTGACGTTCTCCGAAACCATGGGATTCCGCTTCTGGGCCATGGTCGAACTGCCGACCTGCCGAGCTTCATCGAACGGCTCGGCAACCTCGGCGATCTCGGTCCGTTGAAGGTTCCGGACCTCGGTCGCGAGGCGTTCGGCCGTGCCGGCGATCAGGGCGAGCAAGTTCGTGAACTCGGCAATCCGGTCACGTCCCACGATCTGGGTCGGAGCTTCGTCCGCCGTGAGGCCCAGCCGTTTCATGACGAGGTTCTCGAGAGCCGCGGACCGTGCCCCGAAGCCGGCGCCCGTGCCGACGGCGCCCGCCATCTTGCCGACGGCGAGCCGGGGAAGCACCTCGTCCAGGCGGTCGCGGTGGCGAGCTACTTCCGCGGCCGCGACCGCGACCTTGTAACCGAAGCTAATCGGAACTCCGTGCTGCCCGTGGGTCCGCCCTACCTCGGGTGTGGCCCGGTGCTGGCGGGCGAGGTCGGTCAGCGTACGGGCGAGTCGCGTGAGGTCGTCCCGCAGGATCCCGACGCTCTCCTTGAGCTCGAGCGCGAGAGCGGTGTCGGTGATGTCGGCGCTCGTGGCCCCGAAATGCACCCATCGCCCGGCCGGACCCGCCGCCTCGGCCAGCGCGCGAGTAATCGCCATGACGTCGTGGCGCAGCGAGCGCTCAAGCTCGTCGACCCGCGCTAGGGAGACTCGGGAAAGGGTGGCCGCCTGCTCGATCGCAGCCGCGGCATCCGCCGGGATCATGGCGAGCTCGGCTTCGGAGAGGGCGAGCGCGGCCTCGACCTTCAACGCCCGTTCCAATCGGGCGCCGCGGGAGAAGATCTCCCGGACGGAATCGCGGCCGTAGCGAAACTCGAGGGGGCAGAACAGGGACTCCGCCTCGTCTGTCACGCCCGGAGAGCGGAAGCTGGGTATATAGGTATATTCCGGACGCGCGCCGAGAACGGCCGTCGAGCCGGCTCCACCGCCGAGCTATTCATCCCGCGCCGGGATGCCGGAGCCGAGCACCGATGGCCGGCATCTTGGTCGCTCTCGGAGGGAATGCCCTCCACCGCGCGGGAGGCCTCGGGTCCTGGGAGGAGGCCCGCAGTCAGATGCGCCAGGCCGTCACGGTGCTCGCGGAGGTCGCGGCGGCCGGCGATGCGCTCGTGCTGTCCCATGGCAACGGCCCTCAGGTCGGGGCCTTGCTCCGCCAGAACGAGCTCGGCGCTCGCGAGATCCCGCCCCGCCCGATGGATGTCTTGGGAGCCGAGACCCAGGGTCAGATCGGCTATCTTCTTCAGACCGAGCTCACTCCCGCGCTCGCCCGTCGCGGCGTTCGGCGTTCCGTCCTGACGGTCATCAGCCGCACCGAGGTCTCGAGCGATGACCCCGCGTTCGCCCATCCTTCCAAACCGGTCGGCCGATATTACCCCGAGGACGAAGCTCGACTGCTGCGCAAGCAGTACGGCTGGGCGATGCAGTACGACGGCGCGCGCGGCGGATGGCGCCGAATTGTCCCATCCCCCCGCCCCATTCGCTGGCTCGAAGGCGCCGCGGTACGGTCGTTGCTCGAATCGAACGTGGGTTCGAGCTGGATCCCGGTGGTCGCCGGCGGAGGAGGCATCCCCGTCGTGCGACGGTCCGACGGGTCGTACGAGGGAGTCGAAGCCGTCATCGACAAGGACCTCGCCGCCTCGCTCGTGGCCCGCGAACTCGCTCTCCACACCCTCGCGGTGATCACCGACGTCCCCGGCGCGGCCGTGTCGTTCGGCAAGCGGGGCGAACGCTGGCTGACGGAGGTCTCCCGTCAAGAACTCGCCGAATTCCTTCGACGCGGAGAGTTCGGGTCGGGCTCGATGGCACCGAAAATTGAGGCGGGCCTTGAGTTCCTCGAGGGTGGGGGACGCCGTTTCATCGTCACGGACATTCCTTCGCTCGCCCGAGCGCTCCGGGGCGAGGCCGGGACGCGGGTCGAAGCCTGAGTTCCTCTAGGGCTGGGAACGTTCGAGCTTCCGAGCGAGGGCCGCGACCCCGCTCCCGTACTGAAGCGCCTTCTTCGGCCGGCGAGAGAGTTCCAGGGGAAGACCCCGGCTCTCCGCCCATTCCCGAAAGTACCGCTTCGGCGCGTCTCCGGGAAGCCGTAGCTCGATGGGGATCCGGCACGCGGCCTGCTCGAAGGCGGGGGCAAGGTACGGCGCCACGATCTCCTTGCCCAGGATCTTGGCGGCCGCCTGAGCCATAGGCCAGTCGACCGAATGCAGGCGGCTGAGGTCTTCCCGCGACCGTAGCTCCGCCTCCGGACCCGTGAGCTGGCGGTAGTGGGCGTACCCGAGGAACAGCTCGTCCACACCCTGACCGCAGATGAGCAGCGGCGGCGCCGCGCCCTCGATGGCCAACGCGAGCGAAAGAAGCACATCGCGCGACACGTTCGATAGACCCCGAAGCGCGGAAGCGAAACGGCGCTGCGCCGACCGAACGCGGTCCGGTACCACCACGATTCCCGTCCAGGGCAAGCCGAGCAACTGCGCCCCGGTCCGGCCGGCGGTGAGGTCGGGGCTACCCTCGCCTCCCATCGTCCAGAGGGAGAGATTTGGCTGGAGATGCAGCTCCCACGCGAGCAGCGATGAATCGACGCCCGCAGAGAACAGTATCCCGATTGATCCCGAACGCAATCGGAGTGGTTGAATCGACCCCTCCCAAGCCGCGTCGAGTTCGGCGTAGTGGTCCGGCTCGGGCTCGTTCAAGGGTCAACCTCCCCGGACCGAACGGGGCCGAGGATGAACGCTTATCCCGTCCTGGGGCTCCGCTGGTCGATGACGGGTCTCCCCGCAAAGGAAGGAGATGTCGCGGGGCCGCGTCGGGCGCTCTTCGTCGACCGCGACGGCACCCTGAACCCGGACCTTCACTACCTTCGAGAGGCCGGTCGCCTCGAGCTCTTCCGCGGTGTCGGCGCCGCGCTCGCCCTCGCTCGCGCCCATGGCTATCTCGTGATCTGCGTGACGAACCAGTCCGGGGTTGACCGTGGGTTTTACACGCGCGACGACGTCGATCGGATCCACCTTCGCCTGAACGAGCTGCTGCACCCGTACGGAGCTCAGGTCGACGCCTTCTACTACTGCCCCCACGCTCCGGAGGCGCACTGCGAGTGCCGCAAGCCCGGGACCCTCCTATTCCGGCAGGCTCGGGACGAATGGAACATCGACTTTGCCACGAGCGCCATCGTAGGGGACCGGGAGCTGGACGTGGAGGCCGGCCGCCAGCTGGGCCTTCTCACGGCGGTCGTGACGACCCCGGGCCACGAGGACGACCCCCACCACGACCTGCTGCGACGTGGAGGCGGTGCGGACGTGAACGCGGGCTCGTTCCCTAACGCCATCCTCCGGGTCTTGGCCCGGGGCTGAAGTCCCTTGCGCGGGCCGCGTTCGGAAGGGTTAAACCCGCCGCCCGCTGGCGCCCGCGGAGGGTTACGCTGTGCTTCAGGGAGAGGATGCGGTCATCGGCGTCGTGACGACCGCCTTGCTCGCCTTGGCCGCGGTGGCCGGACGGGCCTTAACGCCGTACGCCGGCGCGGTCGCGGCGGCCTTTGGCATCGTGATCGTCATTTTCGTCGGGTTTCCCTACCTCGCGCTGCTCGTCCTGTTCGTCGCGGCGAGTGCCCTCGCGACCCGATACCGGTTCGACGAGAAGAAGCGGCAGCAACTTCAGGAGGGGCGCATGGGCGAGCGTGGCGTCTCGAACGTGGTCGCCCACATCGTCCTCCCCACCGCCATTGCGGCGGTCGGCGGGATCGCGCCGAGCGTTCTCGGTAGCCGGACCATCCCCCTGTTGTTCGCGTGTGCGCTAGCGTTCGGCGCATCGGACACCTTTGCCAGTGAGTTCGGAGTGCTCTCCGGGCACGCCCGAAGCATCCTGACCGGAAAGCCGGTGACCCCGGGAACGAACGGTGGGGTCTCGAGCCTGGGACACCTCTTCGCGTTCGTGGGAGCGGTCACCACCGCCGTCGTCGGCCTACTTTTGTTCTGGGCGTTCCGGACGCCGATTCCGAACCCTTTCCTCTTCGTGGCCACGGTGGCCACGGCCGGATTCGTCGCCTGCCAGGTCGACTCCGTCCTAGGTGAGCTGTACGAGAACGACGGGCGCCTGTCGAAGGGTTCGACCAACTTTCTGGGCATGCTGAGCGCCGTCGCCATCGCCGCCCTGGTGCTCGCGGTCGCCGGGGGGCTCTCATGACCCACTCCCACCGGCGTCCCTCGGGAAGTCTCGTTCTACTCTCCGGAGGAATGGATTCCGCCACGTGCCTCGCGCTCGCGAGCCGACGACCGGGCCCGGTCCACGCCTTGACGGTCCTCTACGGTCAGCGACACGCGCGGGAGGTGCGTTCCGCCCGGGCGCTCGCCCACCACTTCCGCGTCGCCCGCCATACCGTCGTCCGTCTTCCTCTGGGGCCGCTCCTCGCATCCTCCCTCACGGATGCGCGCCGCCCGCTGCCGAACCGCCGGCGTCCGACGGGCCGGATTCCGTCCACGTACGTCCCCGCCCGCAACACGATCCTCCTGTCGATTGCCCTCGGGTACGCGGAGAGCCACCGTCTCGCGGCGATTTACCTCGGGGCGAACGCCATCGATTATTCGGGCTACCCGGACTGCCGACCCGAATATTTCCGCGCGTTCGAGCGGCTGGCCCGGCTCGCCACCAAAGCCGGCGTCGAAGAGGGGGTCGGCGTGCGCATCGTGGCCCCGCTGTTGCGCCTCTCGAAGGCCGAGATCGTTCGCCTCGGGGAGCGCGTCGGGGTGCCTTGGAGCCTCACCTGGAGTTGCTACGCGGGGGGCCGGCGTCCGTGCGGTACGTGCGACGCCTGCCGCCTTCGGGAGAAGGGGTTCACGGAAGCGGGACGACGGGACCCGGTGCGGTCGGGTTAGCTACCGGCCGCCGGCGCCGCGGGTGGGACCGGGGTCACCGACGAAGTGCAGAACGAGCAGCGTTTCGCTCCGATCGGGATTTGGGAGAGACACTCGGGGCAGGCCCGGGTCGTGGCCGCCGCCTTGGGAGCCTTGGCCGCCTTGCGGTCGGAATATCGCTGGTACGGGAGGGCGATCAAGAAGAACACGACGATCGCGATGGTCACGAAGCTGATCAACGCGTTGAGGAACAATCCCTGCTGGAACTCGCTTCCGTTCAGGTGGTACACCCATCCCGCGAAGTTGAACTTCCCGGCGACCCCGATGAGCGGGGTGATGAGGTCGGCGACGAGCGCGGTGACGAGGGCCGAAAACGCGGCGCCCATCACGAAGGCGATGGCCAGCTGGACAAGGTTCCCTCGCTCGATAAATTTTGCAAAGTCCTCCCGAATCGATGCCATAATTCCCCTCGGCGAGCGACGACCATCCCCCGATAAGTCGGTTTCGATGAGGGTGGTTTACATCGCCTCGAGAGGCACCACCCCGAGCAAGTCGAGGGCGTTACCCAGCGTCTGTCGCGCGGCTGCCACTAAGGCGACCCGGCTGGCCCGCTCCTCGCCGGAATGCAGAACCGGCACCGCATGGTAAAACCGATTGAACTGGTCGGCGAGGTCATGCGCGTAGCCCGCCACCGCATGGACGTGCCCGGTTCGCGCGGCGTAGGCGACCGTGCGGGGAAATCGTGAGAGCACCCGCACGAGCGAGGCCTCCTCGGGATGGCACAGCCGCTCGGCCTCGTACGGGTAGGGCGGCGCGGCGGCGTCGCCCTTGCGGAGGACGCTCGAAGCTCGCGCGTACGAATACTGGAGGAACGGCCCGCTCCGTCCCTCGAAGGAGAGCGCGTCCTCCCAGCGGAACACGACCGGCTTGTCCGGCGCGGCCCGGACGATATGATAGCGGATGGCTCCCGTGGCGACCGCTTCCGCGATCCGCTCGACGTCCGATTCGCTGAGGTCCTCACGCCGCTTGAGCACCTCCGCACGGGCGCGGTCCACCGCTTCGGCCAGGAGGTGGTCGAGCCAGACCGCGGAACCCCCGCGGGTCGACATTCGCCCCCCTTGCGGGACGGTGATGTCCTGATAGATCACATAGGTCGGTCGGCGGGATTCTCCGATCTCGGCGAGGAGAGCGTCGAGACTGCGCGCGTGCAGCTGGTGGTCCTGGCCAAGGACATCGATCACTCGCGCGAACCGTGCGAACTTGACGAGATGATAGGCGATATCGCGCGTGATGTAGAGGCTGGTTCCGTTCCCTCGCTGGAACACGAGATGGGTGGACTCCTTCGGGAGCCCGTGGGCGCTCGCATCGATCGCCCATGCCCCGTTCTCTTCCTCCAGCGCGGTGGGGCAGGACCGGAGCCGGGCGATCACCCGGTCGACCGACCCATCCCGCACAAAGTCGGACTCCCAGACGAACTCATCGAAGGTGATCCGCAGTCGCGCAAGGGACTCGAGCATCCCGTCCAAGATCAGCTGAGCCCGCTTCCGGTGGTCCGCCGGAGGGGACCCGGACTCGAGCTGCTGGACCAGGACGGCGACCTCTTCCCGGGCGACTTCGTTCTCCTTGAGATACGCGCTGACAGCGGGATATGGCCGTCCCCAGTGTCGGTCCGGTTTCTCCTCGGGCGACTCTTCTCCGGCGATGGCGCGGCGGACGGGTTCCGGCCACTCCTCCCATGGCTTCGACCAGATCCAGCTGATCATCGCGGCCTGGCGGCCCATGTCGTCCACGTAGTACTGCGTGGTCACCGGCGCGCCCGACGCTCGGAGGATCCGGGCGAACGTGTCGCCGATGATGCCGTTGCGAACCCGCCCGATATGAAACGGCCCCGTCGGGTTCGCGCTCGTATGCTCCACGACCACGGGGGGCCCCGCTGGCTCCGTGTGCCCGTAGCGGTTGCCCCGGGCGAGCACGAGGTCGAGCGTCGTCCGGGTCAGCGACACCGGGTCGGCTCGGAAGTTGACGTAGGCCCCTTCGGCCGTCACTTGCTGGAGGAGCGAGGAGGCGGGAAACGCCGCGGCGAGGGCGCTGGCCAGTTCGGGAGGAGCCCGCTTCGCGGCTTGAGCGACCCGATGGCACGGGAAGGCGACTTCCCCCTCCGGGCCCTCCTCGAGGCTCAATCCCCCGACGATCGTCTCGGTCGGGAGGGACGCTCCCAACCGTTCAGCGGCAGCGGCAAGTCCCCCCACGATCGCGTCGATGAACGGGTCCCACGGGTCGACCGAGGTCGACGGGAGGGCATCCGAATCCGACACGAACCCACCCGCTCGAGAAGCGCTTTAGCGGTCGCTTCGTTTTAACGTTCGCGATGGCGGCGTTGCTTCTGGTTCGATACGGGGAACTCGCCCTCAAATCCCCACCGGTCCGACGCGAGTTTGAGAGCACGTTGCGGCGGAACATCCTCGACCAGTTCGTGCGCGAGGGTCTCCCGGGCCGGATCCGGTCCGACCGTGGTCACCTCTATGTCGAGACGGGCGATGTCGTCGCCGGAGTCCGTCTCGTTCGTCGCGTCTTCGGGGTAACTTCGGTGAGCCCGGTGGAAGAGGTAGCGAGCGACCCTGCGGTCATCCGCGCGCGGCTGCTCGACCTGGCCGAAGCAAGCCTTCGACCGGGGGTCCGATTTGCGGTGCGCGCACGGCGAACGGGACAGCATCCGTTCACCAGCCAGCAGCTGGCGGGTAACTTGGGGGCGGCCGTGCTCGAACGGTACGCCGACCGCGATCTCACGGTCGACCTCGATCGGCCGGAAGTCGAGCTCGCCGTCGAGGTCCGGGGCCCGAGGACCTACCTCTCGCTGGAGCGTTTTGATGGCCCGGGAGGGTTGCCGCTCGGGGTCGCCGGTCGTCTGGTCGCTCTCGTCGAAGGAGCTCGGGGAGCCTTAGGAGCGTTCTTCATGATGAAGCGCGGTTGCCGCGTCGCCTGTGTCGTGCTCCCCGAGGGGGAGGCGTGCGTCCAGGACACGCTGACCCGGTTCGACCCTCACCTCCGTGCGACCCCGGCCGGCACGGACGTGGAGGTCTGGAGCTCCGCGGTGGGGGCGCTGGCCGAAGAGTCGCACGCGGACGGCGTGGTGCTGCCGATCGCGGTCGAGGAGTATTCCCGCTTCGGGTTGGCGTGGGGCAATCGGGTGCTGTTCTCGCCGACCGTGGGTCTCACTGACGAAGAAGTGGAGGAACGATGGCGGAACGTCGTGGCTCTCGTCTCGTGACCCAGCGGCGTTTGGAGGTCGCCCCTCCGGTGGAACCTCCGGCTGCTTCCCTGCCAACCATACCGTCTCCATCCCCAAGCCCATCCCGCCCCGCTCGACCCGCGAACGAGCCCGTTTCCCCTTCGAATCGCGGTCTCCTCGAGCGACAATTGCGGTGGCACCGGGAGCGCGCCAAGTTCGAGAACGGTCACCGCACAGACGAGACGTCCCATTGAAGGGGGGTGCCGGGGACTCGGAGCGAGGAGCGGCGGGGGCCGCGGGCCGGTGCGCTGCGGGTTGGGTTAGGTTTAAAAGGAGCCCTCGGGTGGCGCGGCCGCATCTGGTCGTCGCCGATGACTCACTTCAAGGTCCAAGGTTCATTCTACGCCCGACGGGGGTACTGGCAGCCGTTCACCAAGTTGCACGACGCCGAGAGCGCCCAGATTGCGCGAGAGTGGGCCCTCTCGGAAATCGGCGGTTGCCACCACGTCAAGCGCCACCAAATCCGGATCGACTCGGTCGCCGAGGTCCCCGGGGCATGAGCGCCTCATCGCCACGGATGACCGAGGAACAGGTCCAAGAGGACCTGGTCCGGCTCGAGGCGTACCGCAACCAGCTGAACGCGCTTCTGCAGCAGCACCAGATCCTCAG
Organism: Thermoplasmata archaeon; assembly: GCA_035626215.1. GTDB lineage: Archaea > Thermoplasmatota > Thermoplasmata > Lutacidiplasmatales > UBA184 > Lutacidiplasma. The sequence continues at coordinate 16,781 of DASPOD010000059.1, read as the reverse complement.
CGCGTCCCGCCAAGACCACCTGAGGGCGCGGGAGAGCCTCGAAGGGGTCGACCGTACGCCGCCCTCATCGGAGCTTCTGATGCCGCTCGGAGGAGAGACGTTCGTCCGCGGCTCGGTCGACCGGGACGCGGCGGTCCTCATCGGGGTCGGCTCGGGCATCGTGGTCGAGATGGAACGGCCGAAGGTGACGGAGCTGCTCGCGGAACGGATCGTCCGTATCGAGCAGGCGCTTCGGGATCTCGAAGGCCAGATGACGTCGATCGACGAGCGCATCCAAGCCCTCTCCCAGCGTCTCGACCTCGCCGCCCGGGAGAGCGGTGCGTCGACCGATGTGGGCAGCGATTAAGGCGCGCCTCCGGCGTTCCGAAGAACCGGCCCCGTCGCCAGCTCCGCCCTCCCCTCCGACGCGCTCCGGCTCTCCCGCACCCACCCCGGAAGCTCCTCCTTCGACCTCCGAGGACACGGGCGTATTCACGGAAGGGTTGCTCGGCAAGCGGCTCAAGGAAGGCACGATCGACGATGTGCTCGACGACCTCGAGATCGTGATGCTCGAATCGGACGTGGCGGTGCCCGTCATCGAGCGACTTCGCCGAGATCTTCGCAAAGAGCTCGCGGGGCGCAAGCTGCGCTTCGGGGTGGATGCCGAGGGGGCGATCCGAAGCTGCCTCGAGCGGTCGTGCCGGACGATCATGGCCCGACCGCCGGTCGACCTTGTGTCGGCGGTCCGCCAACACTCCCCCAAACCGTACGTCGTGCTCTTCGTGGGGGTGAATGGCACCGGCAAAACCACGACGATCGCGAAGCTCGCGGGATGGCTTCGCCGTCAGGGACTCTCCAGCGTCATCGCCGCCGGCGACACGTTCCGGGCCGGGGCGATCGAGCAGTTGCTCGTGCACGGGGAGCGCATCGGTATCCGGGTCGTCCGGCAACAGGAGGGAAGCGACCCGGCCGCGGTGGCGTACGACGCCGTGGAACACGCGCGCGCGAAGGGGGTCGACGTCGTGCTCGTCGACACCGCGGGACGCCAGCACACCAACGAGAATCTCATCGAGGAGGCGAAGAAGATCCGCCGGGTCGTCGCCCCCTCGCTCACCCTCTTCGTCGGGGACGCGCTGAGCGGCAACGATGTGCTCGAACAGGCGAAACTGTTCGACGCCGCGATCGGGATCGACGGGCTCGTCCTCACGAAGCTCGACGCGGATGCGAAGGGCGGGGCGGCGCTGAGCGCGACGTTCGTCACCAAGAAGCCGATTCTGTTCGTCGGTACCGGTCAGGGCTACGAGGACCTCGTCGCGTTCGACCCCGACTGGATGGTGCGCCGCCTCTTCGCCGAGGGTTCGGCCGCATGACCCGGCACATCGACGTTGTCCTCGTTCGCCCCAAGGAAGATGGGAACGTGGGCGCCGTCGCGCGCCTCGCCCGCAACTTCGGCGCGGACCGCCTCGTGCTCGTCGCCCCTCGGGCCCGGGTTGGCACCGAGGCCCGCCGCCGCGCGATGGGCGGGCTCACGCTCCTCCGTACCGCGGCGCGCGTTCCCACGTTCGCCGAGGGCGTCGCGGAGGCGGACTACGTGATCGGCACGACCGACCTGTCGACGGGCCGGTCGAACACCTACCTCCGTCGGTCGGTGAGCCCCGAGCGTTTGGGGGAGATGGTGCGCACCCTCGAAGGTCGGGTCGCCCTCGTCTTCGGGCCCGAGGACAACGGCCTGTCTCGGGAGGAACTCCACCACTGCGACTTGCTCGTGCACATTCCCGCCCGTCGCGAGTTCCCGACGCTCAACCTTTCGCACGCGGTCGGAATCGTCCTCTACGCGGTCCACCGGGCCCGCGGGCCGGACGACCCGGAAACGACACCCGCTCCCGAGCTGGTGGAGCTGAACGGGCCGGAAAAAGAGCTGTTCTTCGCTCGGCTCGAAGAACTTCTGGCCCGTACGGGATACCCCACGCACAAACGACGGGGTTTAATCCTCCTGTTTCGTCGCGTTTTCGGTCGCGCGACCCCGTCCGAAGCGGAGTTGCGCATGATGCTCGGGCTCTTCAAGAGCTACGGGCGCGCGCTGGACCGGAAGGAACATGGGCGAAAGTAACGGCGATTGGCTGCGAGTCCGAGGCATCGGCCGCGAGCGGTTCGCGACGTATCTGGTCGAGTACCTCGGGACCCTCGGTTACACCGTCGAACGAACCGACGCCGCCGAATCGAGCGAGAGCCGCGTGAAGGGCCGGTTGGACCGGATGAACCCCGCGGTCCCGCCGGCCGCCTCTGCGCTCGAGTTCCGGCTCTATCCGACGGCGGGAGGGGCGGCCCTGGTCTGGGAGTTCCCCACGGAGGTGCCGGCGGAAGAGCGACCGCGCATGGACCGCCTCGTGCGGGAGATCTCGAGCCATCTCGAGCGGGCGATTGCGACCGAGAGCCACGCGACCGCCAAGGTCGTCCGCCCGGCGGAGCCCCGACTCCCCTGGGCTCCGACCGCCAAGAACGGCGCTTCCTGAGCGTATCCTGAGAGGCAGCTTTATAATCGGGACCCGGGTCCCCCGCGCCGCGTTCCATGCCTACCTCCGCCTATCGATTCATGGCCGAATCGTTCCAGCGTACGCTGGGCGAGGAAGGCGCGGACCTCCGCCACGAGCGGCTGCTGCATTGGCGGCGGGAGAACACCGTCACCCGCATCGAGCACCCGACGCGGCTCGACCGGGCCCGCGCCGTTGGCTACCGTGCGAAGGGCGGATACATTGTCGTCCGGGTCCGGGTCCGGCGGGGGGGCCAGCGAAAGCGCGCGATCATTGCGGGTCGCCGCCCGAAGCACAAGGGGATTCTGCGGATGACGCTCGCGAAGAGCCTCCGCCGCATCGCGGAAGAGCGGGCGCAGAAGCACTATCCCAATCTCGAGGTCCTCAACTCGTACTGGGTCGGGGAGGACGGGAAGCAGAAGTTTTTCGAAGTGATCCTCGTCGACCCGTGCCACCCCGAGATCCTGGCCGACCCGAAGATTGCCTGGGTCGCGGCCCCCGTCCACAAGGGACGGGTCTTTCGGGGTCTCACGAGCGCCGGCACCGAAGGGCGCGGACTTCGCTGGAAGGGGAAGGGGGCGGAGCGGTTCCGGCCGTCGCGAGCCCGGAATCGACGCCCGACCCGACGGACGCAGACGAAGGTCATCCCGTAAGGGCGTCGATCTCCGCCTCGGCGGCCTCGAGCAATTGCGTTAGTGACCGGTGCGCCTTGCCGGCCGTCCGCGAGGCCCACCCGTACAGGCCCTCGACGTGGACGAGCTCGCCACGGAGCACGCGTGCGAGCTTCCTCCGGTGCTCCAGGTCCGGGCCGGAGGGGCCTGCACCGAGGTACTCTTTGAGCCGCTGGGCGAGATGGCCACCCTCGGTGTCCCAATCGGTCAGGATGATCACACGCCGGGACGTCGTTGCGAGATGCTGGGCCGTTTCCGACAGCGTACGTCCTCGGTGGACGAGCACGACGGGACCCGAAAGGCCAAGCCGGCGCACCGAACGTCGATCGCGTTCTCCCTCCACCACCACCACCGCCCCGGGATGTCGGCTCTCGCCGAGCAACCGACCCCACACGTCCCAGAACTCCTCGAAAACGGTCGTCGGATCTCGTCCCCCAGCCATCGACCCGAGCCCCTTCCCCTCGGTCCGAAACGCGGGGGGAGGAGCGAACGAGACCGCAGCCCTCGTATAGTCCTTCGGGTCTTCGCCCAACCCCCGAGGACGGATGGCCGACCACTTCACGCAACTGCTCGAGTGGCGTCGCGGTGAGCTCGCCGTGCGGGGTCTCGCCAAGATTCCATCGGAATTCTATAGCGCCACGTCCGCGTACCTCACGGAGCTTCGACGATCGTACGAATCCGAGCTCCGCGAGAATCCCTCGGGTCGCAAAGGAGAGATCTCTCGGCAAACGTACCAGCGGGCCGTGCAGGTCGCCCGGGACATCGTCGAGGGACGTTCCCAGAAGGTCGTCAACGCGGCATTCCAGGCCAGCATCGGGGGGAGCCGGGACCTCGTGAACGCGCTTCCGGAAGAGCGGGCGATGTTCGACGAGGTGCTCGCCGCCCTCCTCGATTTCCGGCGTGCTTCGGCCGCGTACATCGAGCCAACGCCCGGGCCCACCCCCCCGGCGGGCTCGCGTCCGCCCGAGGCGGCGGCGCCGCCCCCTCCCTCGCCCCCTCCTCCGGCCGTTCCCGTGGCCCGTTCGCGTCCCTCGCTCGTGTACGTCCGCGTACTCAAGGATTCCCGACCCCTTCAGGTCGGCTCGGACACGGTCGACCTCAAAGCGGACGACGTGATATCGCTCCCCGCGGAGACCGCGCGGCTCTTGGTGGAGGCGAAGGTGGTCGAGCCGGTCGAGACCGCGCCGAACCGGTCCGTCACCTGACCCCACGGGAGGGAGCGTCGTTCGCCCGGAACGGCGGGGCGAGTTCGAGCGCGTAGAACCGTTCGAAGCCGAACAAGAGGTTCTTCGCGGCCAAGTGGACCCGGACGCGCATTTCGTCGGAGGGCGCCGAGCCGACGGCCCTCTCCAAAAGCATCGGCAGCCCCCATGCGCCGAGCGCCTCCGCCTGACGGCGGAAGGCGACCTCGACGAGGCCCGAAGATCGGGCCACGGCGCGAATTCGGTCGAAGTTGACGAACGCGGAGAGGTCCGACGAGCCGGGGTCGTCGAGCGGGTCGCGCACCGGACGGTGCTTTTGGACCGCCGCGAGCGTGCCCGAGGGATGGGCCGTCAAGAGTTCCGTTTGGTCCATGCCGAAGTCGAGAAAGAGGGCGAGACCCGCCGTAAGATGGTCGGCCACCTCGCGGACGATCCCCTCCGCCATCGGTGAAATCTCGAGAACGGAACCTTCGGCCGCCCCTTCGGGAAGGCGGGGGCTCGGGACCGCCCGAGTGCAGGGCGCGGTCGCCGGGGTCAGCCCGTCGGGGCCTAGCCGTATCCCGGTCTCCTGCCACCGGATGCCGTCCCAGGACAGGCGCCGAACTGGCTGCGCGTCGAGGAGCTCGTTCGCGAGCACCACACCCCGAAACGGGCCCTCCGCACCGACTCCCGTCGAGGCGCGGACGTCGATGCCCGCGGCGCGACCAGCCGCCGACACTCGCTCGAACCCCTCCCCGGCCAGGGACGGCGAGCGTTCCACGAGAACGTATTCGAGCCCCGGCGGAATCCCCGGAGCCGACGCGAGGCCTTGCACGACCGACTCCCCAAGGGCCCCGTCGCCCGGGCCGACTTCCACAATGCGAACCGATGGGCCCGGCGGAAGCGACGCCAGGATGGACCGTACCCGTTCCGCGATCGTCCGGCCGAACAGGGGACTCACGTGGGCCGCCGTGTAGAAGTCGCCGCCGCGCCCGAACGGCGAGCCGGGGCGCGCGTAGTACCCGGCGCCCTCACCGTAGAGGGCGACGTCCATGAACCGGTCGAATGGGACGAACCCGTCCGGGTCGGCGACACGATTCAGGAGCTGCAGAATCGCCGATCGGTGACCCGCATCCTCGGTGGCCACCGAAGGACCGGGGTCGCTCATCGGGCGCGCGTTCAACCGATGTACCCGAGGTCTTCCCGCGGCGCCGGGCCCGAGGACGGTGCGACCTCGACCGACCGGGCCTCCGCCTCGTGAATCTTTTGCGCGATCCGGTCGACCTCGTGCGCCTTCGCCTCGAGCGCGGTGAAGTCGATCTCGACGCGCAGCACCTTCGCGAGCACCTTGAGCACGGCCTCGGCGCTGCGCGGGTCGACGAAGTACCCGCTCGTCTCGCCCATCAGACAGACGCCCTGCATCCCGAGCAGCCGGCCGAGCCCGAGGAAGAGACCGCTCGCCCCGATGAGACCGCCCCCGGGGTCGTTCCGGGAGAAGACCACGCCGAACTTCTTCATTGCCTCGACCTGCTCGGGGTGGGTCGCCGCGCCCAGAACGCGTGGCGAATCCACGACGCGACCCTGCGCGAATCCGGCTAGGGTGAACACCTGGCGAACGCCGAGCGCGTGGCAGTAGTCGAGGACCCTCTGGGTGATCTCGTACTGGCCCTCCGGGCTGATCCCCTGATAGTCCCCACCGAGCACGAGCAGGTCCCGTCCCGCGGTCGGGGGCGCCTTCCAGTAATAGAGGTCGTTCGAGACGAGCCGGATGATCCCCTCCTCACTGACGTAGACCTGCGGCGGGAAGAACTTCGAGTAGATCGTGGCGAGCGGCTTTGCTTGGAGCTGTTCCCTCAAGTAATCCGCGGCGAGCTTGCCCACGTTGCCGACCCCGGGTAGCCCTTCGACCAGCACCGGGTCGCTGAGCTCGACCTTCTCGACGGTGCGGATGACGACGTCCTCCACGGAGTCTCGACCTCACCCAATGCAGCCGGGCGCGGGCGATAAAGGTTAGCTTACCCGTTCGTAGGCCGCTATCTATCGGGGTGACGCAAACCGCTCCTGCACCTGCCAGCCGCTCTCGCCGAGTTGCGCTCCCCAGATCCGCGTGAGGTCGGGGCGGTTCCCGACTTTCTCGATGGAGAGCGAGTGCTCGAAGTGGTCGACGCGAGGCTCCGCCCTGAGCTCGAAGACGAGGTCGGCCAGGTCCTGGAGGAGGCCGTAGACCGAGCGGTCGTGCGCGATCGAGTGGGCCGTGATGAGGGCGTGGCCCCCGAGGGTCTGGCAGCGGTGGCGAATCTGTCGCGCCACGGTCGTGAGGTCGTGGGGCTCCATCACTTCGAGGAAGAAGTCGACCGAGTCGACGACCATACGGAACGGCGTGTCGATCTTCGCGAGGTCCGAGAGCAGGCGGCTCGTGAGGCTGAACGGGTTCAGCACGCGGTCCTGGGTACGGGACTCCACGAGGTCGTCGAGAGAGATGCCGCCCTCGCGGGCCTTCGCAATCTCGAGCCCGCGCACCAGCACCCGCTCGAAATATTCGTCGGCCAGATTGACGATCTGGATCTCGGCGGGGTCCCAGCCGAAGTCGTCGAACGCCTTGCGCACATCCTCGGTCCGCTCGTAGGTGGTGTAGAAGAGGACGGGCACCTCGCCGACCCCGGCGTGGGCGAACTGCTTCGCGAGGAGCGGGGCCCCCGAACCGGACGTGCCGGAGAGCACGGAGAGCCAACCCGGCGGCAAGGCCGTCCAGATCGGCTGGTCGATTTCGGGGATCCCGAAGACTCGTTGGGTCTCCGCCACGGTCAACGCCCCATCCGGCCGACGTCGATCGTCTCGTCGACGACCAGGTTCAGCATCTGCTCGATCCCGGTCGTCTCCTGTTCGCTCGTCTCGAGGACGAGCGTGAGCACCTGTCGCGACTTTAGGTTGTTCAGGAGGATGTGAAAGAACTCCGAAAGGAGCTCGGGCTGGTTGTGGATCGCGAGCGAGTTCACGCTATCCACGACCACGATCGTGCGCGGATGGGGGAACTTTCGGAGCAGGTACTCGATCCGGAGCATGATCTCCTCGAGCGCCCGCGGGCTCTCCACGTAGGTGGCGTTGGGGAGCGGGTTCGCGTAGTTCATCATGATGTGGCTGATCGCGTCGACGAACGAGATCCGATCCCCCGGCACGTCGAGCGCCTGGGCGAGCGTCCAGACGAACGAGGCCGGGTTCGTCACGGTGAGGTAGATCGTGTGCGCGTCCGTTTCGCTCCCGACGTCGCGCAGCGTCGCGTTGAGGACCGCGAAGTAGTCGTCCGCGTACTCCCGGGGGTCGAGCTTGAGGGCGACCGCGCTGCCGCTCGGGAGACCGCGGAGCCGCTCTCCGAGGTCGGCCGTCGGGGCCATCGCCTAGCTCCCGCCCTCGCGTCCGCCCTTTAGGTGCGGCGCCATCAAGATCCCGATCGGCGTGAGTTGAATCACGAACTGGGCATGGGAATGCGCCGTGCCCCGCATCTTGATGATCTGCAGCACGCGGAGGATGTCGCCCATCCGGTGGATATTGGAAAGCAGGATTACGCCGTCCACGATCGCCTCCTCCACTCCATGGAGGGAGTACCGACCCGGCGTCGGCCCGATCTCCGAGACGAGCAGGGAGGTGCAGCCGAGCTCGTTCAATTCCTGGCCGAGGCGCAGCATGAAGTCTCGGATCTGTTCCTCCCGACGGATTCGGTAGCAGACCGAGGTCAAGCTGTCGAGGACGAGCCGACGGATCCCGAGGGACCGGACGAGGTCGCGGATCGTCCGAAGCAGGATTCCGATCTCCTCCGTGGTCATGTCCTCCCGCCCGAGGCCGAGCCGGTCGTAGACCTTCGGAAGGTCCACGAACACGAGCGAGTCACTGTCGACGAGGTCCTTGCGGAAGAACTCGAACGTCGAAAGGTTCTGCTTCAGCTTGCTGGAGGCCTCGGTGACCGACAGAAACAGCGACCGCTCACCTCGCTCGGCGCCCCGTACCAAGAACTCGAGGCAGAGGGTCGTCTTCCCCGTGCCCACACTCCCCGCGACGAGGACCATGTTGCCGCGGGGAATCCCTCCCTCGAGGATGCTGTCGAGCCCTTCGATGCCGGTCGCGCACCGCTCGAGCACCGTAGGCGGAGGGAGCAGTCCGTCCGCGGCTTCGGGGGCCGTCGGCGGAGCCGGCGGAACTTCCATCGATAAAACGAGCCGCTCCGTCCCTAAGAGGGTTGTGTTTCCTGGGCACCTCCGCACGTGGTCGCGCTGGTCATGGCCGGCGGCCCCGGGGGGAGCCGGCCAGGGTCGAGGGTCCAGACCGACCCCGACTCGGGATGCGACGTTTGGAGGAGAGCGCCGGTCCGGCCCAGGAGCGCCCCAGCCGCACGGATCGCATGACCGTCGGGGTCGACGGCTGCCCGCAACTCCGAGAGCGTGACCTGCATCGGGCCTTCGCCGGTCGTCGCCCGAGCCCGCGCGCGAAGCCATTCGAGTACGGTCTCAGGGTCGGCGTGGGAATGGTCGAACGCCCGATCGATCTTGGGACGCTCGGATGTACTGGGGGTGGGCGGCGATTCCGACTCCGTACCGCCCGCCTCGGGCCCGGAGGGCCGGCCCACGGCGCGGACCCACGCGACGGAATGTCCCTTTCCCAGCAACACCGCCGCATGGCCTCGAGAGAGCGAGAGAATCTCCTCCGCCGATACGCGGCTGGTCGCTCGGGAGAGTTCTCGAGCCTCTTCGGGGGAACCACGGAACGCGACGAAGTCCGACACGTTCGTCCAGACGGCCTCGCGCACCTCCTCGGGCAACGAGCTCACCGTTTGTGTCGCGAGGATCACGTGGACATTGCGCCGACGCGCGAGGCGCAGCATCTCGGCGAGGCTGTCGTGGGCGAACCACTGGGACTCGTCGAGGAGAACGAAGGTTTTCGACGGGACCGGCCGTGCGAGTAGCTCGGACCAGATTAGCGCGAGGTGGACGGCGAGCAGATACCGAGCGGCGGATTCTCCGACCACCGAGGCGTCCCCCGAGATCACGGCCAATCTTCCGGGGGCCACCAGCTCCGCGGCATGGAGCCGCGGCTCCCGGTCCGACAGCATCCGGCGGAGCACGGGGCTTCGGACGACCTCGTAGAGCAGCCGACGAGCGCCCTCGGCGTCGTCGGGACGATCGCGGATGCGCTCGACCAGGCTCCGGACCGCCTCCTGCGCCTCCGGGGGCACGACGCGGCGACTGCGTCCACCCCCCGCGAGCAGGGCATGCGCGTCGGCGAGGGTTCCGTCCGGGAGGACGGCGGCCGCCGCGAGCGCCCGGGTGAGCATCTCCTCGATTCGCGGGCCCCAGTACCTTGCATCGTATCGTTCGGATCGAACTCGTCGCAGGGCGTGGACCAGGTCGTTCAGGCGACGGTCGGCGAGCACGGGGTCGACGGTCGGACCCGTGAGTCCAACGAGCGCGTTGATCCCTCCGGACCCTCGGCTCGGTGACACCCAGCGAAGACGTTCCCGCCGTTCTTCCGGAGTGAGCCCTCGGATGAACCCGAGCGCCGTTTCACCGAGAGGGTCGAACAGGATCACGCCGCCGATCCCCTTCGCGGTGTGCCCAAGCGCCACGATCGCCGCGCTCTTCCCCATCCCCGTTTCACCGAGGATGGCCACGTGACGTCCCTGGCCCGGCTCGATGGGGGGACCGACCACAGCTCCCGCCTCCGACCGTCCGAGCGGCAGGACCTGGGATGCCCCGCCGGGCCACCGCGGCGAAGACCCGCCGGGCACCTCGGTGTCCGGCCATATCAGGAGAAGCTCGTCCTCCGAAATTTCGAACCATGGTCGAAACCCGAACCGTCGCCTGCGAGACGAGAACCTGATGCCGTTCGCCTGACCCGATCGAAGAGCTCCTTCCACCGCCGCGCGCGCTCGCGCTCGAACGTGAGGCTCTCCGGCCACTGCGGGAGGGAATTGGAGTTCCGCGATCGAGGTCCAGAACAGTGGCCGCGAGGCGTCGTGGGGCCGAAGATCGGGCGAGGGTTTGGGCGAGGGGAGACCGCTTCGACCTCCGCCCGAGCCGAGCGGGCGCCCTTCCGCCGCCCGGTCCCGAACCGCCGGAGCCCCCTTCCACGCGGCGCTCGAGGGCGAGAACGCCCAGCGGAGTCGGATCCCCACCGGCAAGGTCGCCATCGCGAGCAGGAGATGGGACCCCGCCGGAAGACCATCCCCCACGTCGCGGAATCGTTCGGGCCATGACCGGACGCGCCTACCCCATTCACGTTGCTCCCAGCTCGTCCGGGCGAAGGGGGCCACGCGCGTCCAACTCGACCGCCCGAATGCCGGGATCAGTACACGGGCGACCCATCGTGCCGCTTCACCGCTGGTGCACGTCAGCGACAGTTCCGGGGTCGGCCCGGATACGACGTGGATCTCGAACTCCGCCCCGATTCCGTGGCCGGCGTGGAGCGCTCCCAGGAGGAGGTTTCGCCGCGCGATCAACGCCTCGGAACGGAGGTCGCGGCGGAGGTTCCCGCTCCAAACCCACTCGGCCAGGACCGGTGGTGTGGAGAACGAAATCCGTCCGAGGACCATATCCGACGGATGCCCTGGTCGATGTTGGCGACCGTCGGGATTACGGAAAGTGAACACTGACCCGTGACGTCACTCTCAAGTAATCCGGACGCCCCCAAGAGACGGAGCTCCCCCGATCCGCATGTCGGCCCTGGAAGAGCAGATCGTCGCGGTCGAAGAGGAGATCCGAAACACTGCCTACAACAAGGCGACCCAGCTGCACATCGGGCGCCTCAAGGCGAAGCTCGCCGTCCTGAGAATCGAGCGCGAAACGCGCGCGAAGGGTCGAGGTGGCGGCGTTGGCTACTCCATCCGCAAGAGTGGCAACGCGACGGTAGGTCTCGTGGGGTACCCGTCGGTGGGAAAGTCGACGCTCCTCAATCGCCTCACGGCCGCCGACAGCGCCACGGCGGCATACGACTTCACCACGGTCTCCATCATTCCGGGCATGCTTCGATGGGGCGGTGCGTCGATCCAGATTCTCGACATGCCCGGTCTCATCCCCGGGGCGTCGCGCGGGCGGGGCCGGGGCCGCGAGGTGCTTTCGGTGGTTCGCGTCACCGACCTCGTGCTGTTCCTGATCGACCCCGAACATCCGAACCTTCGTGCCCTCACCGCGGAGCTCGAGGGGGCGGGGGTCCGGATCAACCAACGACCCCCGCGCATCGTCATCGAGAGGTCGGACCGCGGCGGCCTCACCGTCTCGAGCACGGTTCGACTCACTCACCTCGCCGGTGGCGGTGCGGCGCAGATCGCCCGGGAATTCGGTCTGCACAACGGATCGATCGTGTTCCGGGAAGATGCGACGGCGGACCAGCTGATCGATGTACTGGCCGGCAACCGGGTCTACAACTCCGCCATTATGGTGGTCAACAAATCCGAACTGTTGACGCCGGCGCAGCGAACCGCCCTGGCCGCGTCGCTGCGACCGTATGAGCCGATTTTCATCTCCGCCCGAACCGGCGAGGGGCTCGATGTTCTCGTGGACCGGATCGGGACCACCCTCAAGTTCATCCGGATCTACGTGAAGCCCCCCGGACGCCCTCCCGACCGGGAAGAACCCGTGATCCTCCGGGCCGGCGACTCGGTCGCCGGGCTCCTCAAGAAGCTCCCCGGGGACCTCGACCGGGGTTTCAAAGCGGCGCAGGTCTGGGGCCGCAGCGCACGATTCCCCGGTCAAACGGTGGGCCGGGACCACGTTCTCGCCGACGAGGACGTGGTCACGGTGCTCATCGCCCGCGGCGCCGCCCGCGCGGCGGCGTAGGCCGCGAAGCCGGCCGGGACGGCAGCTTGGACGAGCGGCCCCATCGGCCGCCGACCATGTAGTGCCCGCGGTGGAACGGGTCCAGCGATACGGATGGGGCTAAAGTGATCGAGTCCGCGAGGGTCGCCTCGGAAGCGTCGCGGTGGGCGCCCGCCGATCGGCCACGACCCATGCTCGGGGTCTTGAGCGCGACGAGGAGCCGGGCACCGTCTCCCCGGAGGAGCAGCTCAGCGTTAGCCAACACGATCGCGAGTTGATCCGGTTGCGCGACGTCCGCGTACAGCCCGTCGACCGGTGGCACGAGCATCGCATAGTCGCGCGGAACGCGTGCATCCGCGAGGATCGGGCGAAGATTCGGCCACCGTTCGGCGAGCGCGAGCAACCGCGCGAACGGCCGTACGCTCCGTTCGATCGCGTACACCCGGCCGAGTGGGCCCACGAGGTCCGCCACGTGCGACGCGGTCGTTCCGCTCGCGGCGCCGAGGTACAACCATTGTTCGCCGGGGGCCGGGAGGTCCCCCGTCCATCCGCGTGTCACAGCGGCCGCGAGCTTCGATCGGCCCGGCTCGAACTGGCGGAGCCGTCGATTCCCGGCCTCGACCCACCGCTCGCCGTAGACGGGAGGCAGGTCGCCGACCGCCTCGGTCCAGAGCTCCCTACGGTCGCCGTGGCGGCTTATGAATAGACGCGGCGAGCCTTCGACGGGGCGGAACGATCGACCGGTCCTCATCGACCCTCCCGTCGTAGTTGGTCGACCCGTCGGTCGCGACGCGCCACCAGGGCGGCGCTGACGTCACGGTGGGTGGTCGCGTCCGCACGAACGGCGATCGCGGCGAGCGCGGCGAGGCTTCGGGCGTAGGCACCCCGACGTCCGATCGGCACCTCGGCCAGCCGGTCCGCCCGATAGAGCACGCCGAACCGTGGACCTCGCTCGGGGGACGGGCGACGGCGGCTTCCCAGGAGCTGGAGACGCGCCGAGGGCATGCGAGCGAGCGGGCGGACCCCTCCGGCCGCGGCGACGAGACGCGCTGCCGTTCGCGAGCCGACGAGCGCGGAAAGGTTCGGGACCACGAGTCTCGCCTGGGATTCGAGGGTGTGTCTCAGCGCTTCTTCGAGGTCGCCGAGGGCGCTGCGGGCCCGGGCCCAGGTATCGAGGTGTCGGTCGAGCGGGGACCCGGGGACGCGAACGAACGATTCGGCGGCCCGGGCCTCGCGGCCGACCGAACGCTCCACCCGCTCTTCCTCGCGCGCGAGCGTGATGAGGACCTCCTCGGGCGACCGCATCGCCTCCTCCAAGCGAACTCGACCGAGCGCGAGGAAGAACCGTCGTTCGTCACTCGCCTCCGGCGGCGACAGGGCGGTCCGCGCGCGCCGAAGGTCTTCGGTATCGGGCTCACCGACCGGGCGATTCAGCCGCACAGCAAGCGCCCGAGCGATGCGAGCCGGTGACGCGACGAGGGGGTGGTCGGCGCCCTCCGCCTCCACCGCCGCGAGGAGCGGGGAAGGTACGTCCTCGGGGCGGAACGCCTCGAACCGGGCAGCGGCGCGCCGAGGGTCGGAGTCGACGGGATACGGCCCGGAAACCGGCCGGTCGTCCGGACCGAGGAGGAACAGGGACGGGCCGGTCCCGACGACGAGCGTCGGCCGCACGCCCTAGAACTCCGCGAGGGATTTCTGATAGCGATGACGTTCCTCGGGGACCTCGACGGGATAGCGTCCCGTGAGGCAACCCAGGCAAAGCTGCTCGGCCCGGAGTCCGATCGACTCGACAAGCCCCGGGATCGAGAGGTAGTGAACGGAGTCGGCTCCGATGATGCTCGCCACGTCCGACTCCTCGCGGCCGTGGGCGACGAGCTGCCGACGGTCCTTCATGTCGATCCCAAAGTAGCAGGGAGCGCGAATCGGCGGGCAGCCGACGCGGACGTCGACGCGAATGGCTCCCGCGCCGCGGACCATCTGGACGATCTCCCGCATGCTCGTGCCGCGGACGATCGAGTCATCGACCAAGACGACCCGCTTCCCTTTGAGGAGACCGGGGACCGGGTGCAATTTCACTTGGACTTCCATCTCGCGGCGGCGCTGGTCGGGCAGGATGAACGTCCGTTCGACGAATCGGCTCTTGATGAGCGCCTCGGCGTAGGGAAGCCCGGTGCCCGCGGCGAACCCGAGCGCCTGAGGCCGAGCGGAGTCGGGCACGGGCACCACCAGGTCCGCCTCCTCGGCGGGGGCCTCCTTGGCGAGGTGCTGTCCGATGCGGTAGCGGACGTCGTAGACGGGCTGCTTATCCACGACCGAGTCGGGGCGCGAAAAATAGACCCACTCGAACATGCAGTGAGCCGACTCGCCGCTGTTCGGAATCTTGGAGCTGTGGGCCAGCTGGCCTTTCTCGAGGGACAGCACCTCGCCCGGTTCCACGTCGCGGATGGCCTTGCCGCCCATCATTTCGAGCGCGACGGACTCGCTCGCGACGGCCACTCCCCCGTCGACGGTTCCGAACACCATCGGGCGGATGCCGAGCGGGTCACGGAAGGCGTAGACTCGGTTCCCGACCAGGAAAACGACCGCGTAGCCCCCGACGAGGGTCGCGCAGGCCCGTCGGATGGCGCCCTCGATGTCCCGGATCTGGCCGTACTCGAGCGCGATCGACTGGGCCATCATCTCGGTGTCGGCGTTCCCGAGGAGGTCGACCCCCCGCGCCTGGAGACGTCGGCGGACCCGTTCGAAATTGACGATGTCGCCGTTGTGCGCGATCGCCCCGTCCTCGTCTCGGATCTTCACGATGATCGGCTGGGCGTTCTCAAGGTCGGTCGCCCCGGTGGTGGGGTAGCGGACGTGGCCGATTCCCGTCGTCCCCCGAAGCGAATCGAGGAGCTCCTGCGTGAAGATCTCGTGGACCAGTCCCATCCCTTTCTGATGGTGCATCACGCCGTGGCTCGACGTGGCGATGCCGGCGGACTCCTGGCCCCGGTGTTGGAGCGCCCGGAGGCCCCGGAACAGGTACGGGGCGGCGCCCTTTCCCTGCAGCGAGACCCCGACGACGCCGCACGCTTCCCGAGGGGGCATGACACGACCGAAGGTCGGAGGACGACCTCCCGCGGTACCTACCCGGTCGCGGGTCTTAAGCGGTGCGCCCGCGCGCGGTCCGAACCTAGCCGAAGAGGGCGGAGAGGCCCTCGGCCGCCTCTTCCTCGGAGACGCCCTTCTCCTCTTTCTTCTCCTCTTCCTTCTTCTCGCCCTTGCCTTCCTTCTTCTCGGCCGGCGCCGGGGCGGCCGCGGGAGCCGCGAACGTCTCGGCCTTCGCGAGGACCTCGGCGAGGTTGACTCCTTCGAGCGAGGCGAGGAGCGCCTTCACCCGGGCCGTGTCGGCGGTGACCCCCGCCGCGGTCAGGACCCCGGTGAGGGCCTTCTCATCGATCGGCTTTCCGGCGGCGTTGAGCAGCAGTGCGCCATAGACATACTCCATTGTTCTCACTCCGTGGACTCTGGGGGAACCCTCAGTGACCCGTCAAGCGGCCGACCGCCGCAGCCTCCCGCATCGCCTGAGCGAACAGCGGTTCGATTGTTTCCTTCGTGAGGTACTGCGTCGCGAGCGCGAGCCCCAATGCCCGCCGATGCGCGCGACCGAGGAGGCGCGGCAGGCTCTGCGGGGTCGGGAACGCCAGCGCGACGGCGAGACCGAGTGCTCGGGTCGCTTCGCGCGCGAGCTCTCCGCGGCGCGCTTCGAGGTCGACCGACAGGACCTCAGGAGGATAGTACGTAGAACCATCCACGACGGCCCGGAGGGTAAGCCCTACCTCGAGGGGAAAAATCTCGAGCCGGGTGAGCAGGCCCGCGACCTCGCGCGAGATCGTGGCGCCCGCCTTCACGATCGTGGTGTCCTTCTTGAGGATCACCTTGCCCTTCTCGATCGCCGCCGGAAAACCGGCGTGCTGGAGCTCGCCGACGATCGGGCCGGGCTTGAAGTTCGTGATACCTGCGGGAACGAAGATATCGTGCGGGGCGACCTCGCCGCCGCGCGCGGGCGTGGGTGAGCGGGTCCGGAGGAACTCTTGGTAGAGGGAGAATGGATTTCCGGAGGCGGAGAGGACCGCCGTCGGCTCCTGAACCTGATCGAGGAGAGGCCCGAAGGCCGGGCGGTCGTGCATCGCCTTCTCGAGGGCATGGCGGATCGTGCTGTTCGTCGCGACCGTGATCGGGTGGTCGCGGCGACGTAGTTCGCGCCGCATCGACTGCAGGGCGGACGCCGGCACGCCGCGGATTCCGACCACGGCGACCATCGGCTTCGCCACGAGGCTCGCCGCGAGAGCGTCGACCCGCGCGATCTTCTCCGGAGGCACCGAACCCCGTCCCGGCATATCGACCGACCTACCAGAGCCGGACCGCCGGCCCCATCGTCGTCTTGACGTAGACGGACTCGATGTTGGTGCGGCCGCGCTCGAGCTTTCCCACGATGCGGGCGAGGACGGCGTCGACGTTCTGCGCGATCTCCTCCGGCTTCATCGCCCGCGTCCCCACCGGGGCGTGGAACGTGCGATTCCCCTTCGAGCGAATGCGGATCGAACGCTTGAGGGCGTTCACGAGGTTCGTGGGGTCGCT
>DASPOD010000058.1:0-11220 GCA_035626215.1 Thermoplasmata archaeon | reverse complement strand
CCTACGAGGAGATCCTCGTGTTCGCCGGGCGCCTCGCCGCCCGGAGCGGCTTCCGCGTGCTCGACGAATCGCCGGATTCGAAGGTCGTCCTGCTGGGACGTACCGAGACGGGTCGGTTCCTTCCGGGAAGAGCTCCGCTTCCCAACGCCCTCCCCATGACCCCCACCGTTGCGGCGGGGTGATCGCGCCGGGCCTAGATCGCCCGCCAGTTCAGGACCTCGACGAACACCGCCGCGGCCGCGCCCATCGCCATCACGATGTACGGGTTGATCTTGAGGGCGCGCGTCTCCTCCATGTCGTAGTATTGGATGAGACCCGCGGCGCTCGAGAAGCCCCGCTGGCGCTTTTCCGGCATAGGCACCGCACAAATCGTGACGGCCGTATATAACCACTCGCGGAGCGGTTATCGGCGCAGGGAGTACCACTCGCCTTCGAAGACGGCGTCCTCGAGGGTCTCGCGGAACCGGCCCACGATCCCTTCGCCGAGGCTCGAGGCCGGGCCCGAGATCAACCGGTCGAAAATCGACCTTGGCGGGAAGACCCGGACGGTCCGGCGGGAGGCGACCCCGGTCAATTTGGCGAGCTCCTCGAGGGCCAGCTCCCGGTCGGCGAGCGCATCGACGAGCCCGAGTTCGAGCGCACGACGACCGGTCCAGAACTCGCCGGTGGCAAGCGGGAGCACCTGGTCCACCGTCTTGTGCCGCTCGTGGGCCACGAGCTGCACGAAAACATCGTACCCTTCCTGCGTGATCGCCTGCAGCTTGGCCCGCTCGACCTCGGTGAGCGGCCGATAACCCTGGTAAGCGTCCTTGTGCTCGCCGGCGTGCAGGAGCTCGAGCGACACGCCGAGTCGTCGGAGGAGGTCCCGGGCCGCGAAGTGCGCCGAGATGACGCCGATCGACCCGACGTCCGATTCGGGGTACGCGAAGATCTTACGGGCCCCCAGGGCGGCCATGTACGCCCCGGAGGCACCCACCGACCCGATGGAGGCGTAGACCGGCTTGGCCTCGTTCAAGCGCTTCACGGCGAGGTAGAAGTCCATCGATGCAATCGCCTCGCCCCCGCCGCTCGAGAGGTCGAGGAGAACGCCCTTCACCCGCCGCTTGTAGCGAAGCGACTTCAGCAGGCGAAGATACGGTTCAACCGTGCGCTCCCGGATCGTCCCCCGGAAGGCGACATGGGCGAGAATTTCGCGCATGGACCGACACCGGAATCCGGCGTCGGCTAATAACGCCGGCCGCCACGTGATTCCGCCGGTTGGTTCAAGTAGCCCGGCCGCGCAGTCAGCAGCGTGGCCCGTCCGGGGAGCCGATGGAGTCGTATCCGGTCCTGGGCCCGACAACATCGACCGGCCCTCGCGCTACTATTGCTCGCCCCGTCGATCCCCGAGCTCTTGACGGGGTCCACTCCGGTTTCGGAGCTAATCGTCAATCCGATTGGTTTCCTGGTCGGATTCGCCCTCGATGTTGTTCTCTACGGCTCCGGGGCCCTTCTGATTCGAGAGTTCTCCGTGTTTTTCCGAAAGGGATGGGCCTCTGTGCTCCTGCTCGGCGGCGCCTACGGAATCGCGGAGGAGGGATTCGAAGTCCACACGTTCTTCCAAACCTCGGGATCTCCGGTCGGCGCGCTCGGTTCCTACGGCCACCTGTTCGGGGTGAACTGGATGTGGTCGCTCAGCCTGACGGTGTTTCACGCGACGTACTCGATCGCGCTGCCGATCCTGCTCGTTCGACTCTGGTTCCCGGACGTGAAGGACCAGCGCTGGCTCAGCCGACGCACCGTGACGCTCCTCTCGGTGGCGTACGCCAGCGAGGTGGTGGGGTTCGGAGCGTTCGTGGTCGGCCACGGGCCATCCCCCGCGGCGCTCGCGTTCTTCGTCGGGGTGGTCGCTGTCCTCATCGTCCTCGCCCTCTGGGCTCCGCGGGACCTTCTGTGGCCGCGCGACGGCCCTCGTCGCCTTGGCTCGAGGACCCTCGGCGGGCTCGGGGCGGTCGAGTTCCTCGTCTATTTCGCCGTGCTGCTCGCAGCGTCGACGCGGGCGGTTCCGGCGGTCGTCATGGCCGTTTTGGTCGTCGTGGCCAACGGCCTGGTCGTACTCGTTCTTTTGCGGTTCGTAGGTCGGGACGACCTCGAGCGGGCCGAGTTTTCGTTCGCCGTGGGGATGCTATCGATTCTGTTTGCGTGGGACGTGCTGATCGAGTTCATCGCTGTCCCGGGGATTCTGGCCGTCTCGGCATTGTTCGTCTACCTCTTGGTCCGGCTCGACCGGACCTTGAAGGCTCGCGCGACGCCCGTCGCCGTGCCGTGGGGGGCATCCCTCCTACCCCCCGCGGGACCTTGACCGGGACCAGGGTCACGTACCGGGAATCCATTCAGGTCGAGCACTCTCTCCAGCCGATCCCCATCGCGGGATGAGTCGTATCGTGGGTTCGCGGGCGTCTCGGCCGGACACGATCGGCGCGGGGCCTTGGCGGTTCATGGCAAGCTCGGCAGCGGTTCGCAGGGACATGCCGTTCATTGCGTTCCCGAGTGACCGGTGGGGTAACTCCCGGACGCACCTCGAACGCTCACACGCGGTGAGTGCCCGTCGAGTGGGTCGATTCCGTCCGCAACAGCTTTCCTACGCGGGACGGATGCTCGGCGATGCCTTCGCCCCGTCCGGGAAACGACCTGCGATCGCCCCCCTCGTCGTTTGACGAGATCGTCGACTGGCTCGAAGGTTGGAGCTACGCGCTCGTACTGCTCGAGAGCTACGCGCTCACCGACCTGCGGGCCGCGATCACCGCTGTCGAGTCGGCGGTCCGAGCGCACCGCGAGGTGACGGAGCCCTGGGTCGCCCCGCTCATCGACGCGGACGAGGAGACCTCGCGGACCGCGCGCGTGGTGCTCCATGACCATGCGTGGTTCGTGACCTCGCTCGAGCAGTTCGAGTGGTTTTTCCGCGTGGTCGAAGGCGAGAACCACGGCGGCCATCGGCAGGCGCTCGGCCAGTACGGCCGGGTGCTCGCGGAAGCGCTGCGTCGCCATCGCTGCGACGAGCGCTGGCTTGAGGCGAAGAGAACGGCGCCTCCGCGGCACGGCGTACCCTAGCGCCGAGAAATGCTAATTAGGCCGCCCGCGAGAGCACGGCGGAAGCGCCATGGCGGGTCAACGTCCCGAAGCGGTGTGGGTCGAGAAATATCGACCCACGTCGCTCAAGGATATGGTGGGCCAGGAAGCGATCCTCCCGCTCCTGCGTTCGTATGCTGAGAAACGGTCGATGCCGCATCTTCTGTTCGCGGGACCGCCGGGCAGCGGGAAAACGACCGCGGCCATCGCCCTCGCCCGGGACCTGTTCGGGGAGGACTGGCGTTCGTCCTTCCGGGAGCTCAACGCGAGCGATGAGCGCGGGATCGACACCGTTCGTACTACGATCAAGCAGTACGCACGTACCTCGCCGCTCAGCGACGTGGGATTCAAGATCCTGTTCCTCGACGAGGCCGATAACCTGACCTCCGAGGCCCAGGCGTCGTTGCGCCGTCTGATGGAACGCTACTCGGGGTCCTGCCGGTTCATCCTGTCGTGCAACTACTCCTCCCGAATCATCGACCCGATCCAGTCGCGGTGCGCCGTCTTTCGGTTTCGGGCGTATTCGCCGGACGCCGTGCGCGCGCAGGTGAAGCGTGTGGCGACCGCCGAGGGCAAGAAAGTCTCTCCCGAGGCGATGGAGGTGATTCTGACGGCAAGCGGCGGAGATATGCGGCGAGCCACGAACCTTCTGCAGCTCGCGGGCACCCACACCGACTCGATATCCGGGGAGACGATCAAGGAGTACGCGACCATCCCGCTTCGCCGCGAAGTGGAGGGAATGTTCACGGCGGCGCTCCTCGGCAACTTCCGAGAAGCCCGGGACCGCCTGTTCGCCCTCTTCGTCGAGCGCGGTGCCTCGGGCGAGGACATTCTGCGGGCGATCCACACCTACCTTCCCGAGATTCCCGACAACGTGCTGTCGGCCCGGGAGAAGGTGCGGCTCCTCGAGTACCTTGGCGAGGTCGACTTCCGGCTCGCCCAGGGAGCCTCGGACCGCATCCAGCTCGAGGCGGTACTCGCGCACGTCGCCGCGGGTCCGACGCAGGGCACGTAAGCTATGGCGCGGCAGCGGGACGTCGGAGAAAAGCCGCGGCTCCACCGTCGAGCGGTCGCCGAAGGCGAACTTCGCGTGAAGCCAGCGACTCGCAATGCGATCCGGGCCCGACAGGTCGAAAAAGGGGACCCGCTCGCCGCGGGCGAGCTCGCCGGCCTCCTCGCGATGAAGCGGACGAGCGAACTGATCCCGCACTGCCATGCGGTTCCCCTCACCTCGAGCTCGGTGGAGCTCCAGCTATCCCGTCAGGGCGTGCGCGTCCGGGCCGAGTCCGCGACGGTGGACCGCACTGGGGTGGAGATGGAAGCGTTGGTCGGAGCCACCGTCGCGTTGCTCACCGTATGGGACATGGTCAAGTACCTCGAGAAGGATGCGCGGGGACTCTATCCCGCGACCTCGATCGGACCGGTTCGGGTGGTCGCGAAGGCGAAGTCGGGGACGGAGGGCGCATGAACGAGTCTCCGGGCAGCCCCCGAACAACAAGCCGGCATCACCTCCACGGCGACCGATCCCTCGGATTCGGCGTCCTCTCGGTCTCGGACACACACACCGAGCAGGACGACCCCTCGGGCCACCTCGCGCGCGACCTCCTCCAAAAGGCCGGCCACAAGGTCGTTCATTACACGTTGGTAGCCAACTCAGTCGCGGACGTCCGGGAGCGGCTCGAGCCTTGGCTCGGCGAGGTCGGTGTGGAGGCGGCGGTCACCGTCGGCGGGACGGGGGTGAGCTCGCGCGACCTCACCGTGAACGCCCTCGACGCGATGGGCGGGCGGAAGCTCGAAGGGTTCGGCGAGATCTATCGCTCGCTGAGCTTTGACGAGGTCGGGCCCCTCGCCATGATCAGCCGCGCCTCGCTGTTCGTAATCCAGGGAAAGCCGGTCTTTGCGCTTCCGGGTAGTGAGCGCGCGGTACGGACCGCGATCGAGAAACTGATCGTTCCCGCCGCGGTCCACCTCGTGGAAGAGCTCGAGCGGTAAACCCCGCGGGTCACTTTCGGGCTTGGACGGCGAGCGCTCCCATCGGTGGAGGCCCGGGGTCGAGGACCTGCGGGGTGACCCCCTGGTAGCGGCAGAAGTCGTTCCAGGCGCTGTTCGCCTCGATGTGGTGCGCGAGCAGGATCCCGCGAGGGGAGAGCGCTTCCCACGCCGCGCGCAGCTCGAAGCGGGCGCGCGACGCGACCGGTCCGTTGTCGTAGAAGAACAGGTCGACCCGACTCGAACCGGCGAGGATCTCCCGGAGCCGCTCTTCGCTGTTACCGAGGGCCAGTGTCCAACGCGTCCGCAACGCCGGGGGGACGAACTGACCCACCGTGACGTCCCGAACGCCGGGGGAACGGCCGTTCGTGGGACCGGGACCGAGGGAGGTCAGCTCACCTTCCCCGTTCGCATTGAGCCCGGCGAGGATCCACGCGGTCGAATAGCCGGGTCGGACGCCGGTCTCGACCACGCGCCGGGGGATTGCCGCCCGCACGATGAGATAGAGGAGCGCGCCCTGGGGGAGCTCGCGGGTGAAGGCGATGCCGGCTCCTCGGTCGAGGAGCGTGTCCGGTAGGTCCGCCTCGCGTAGCTCGCGCCGGAACCGGGCCAGCTCGGACGGGGAAGCTCCGGTCAGCTGAGTGATCCGCTCGAGCGAGGCGCGACGAAAGAGCAGCATGCGTTGACGGATACCTTTCCGCGCCGCCGGCGTCAGCACCGCGGGTCGGGATCGGACACGGTCGACATACGGTACGGACTCGCCGGTCGCGGTCCCGAGGCCCGGCGAGAGGTTCGGCCCATCTCGGGCCCTGGAAAAAAACTGCACGTACTCGAAATGGCACCGCTGTACAAAGACGCTTCGGCCCGTACGACCGCGCCGACCGACCGGAGGGAAACCGGCACCTGCCGATTTCCCCGGCGCCAGAGAACGATTTAATAGCCGTGGACGCTCGATGGAAGTGAGGAAGCTCGATGCCTGTTCAGGAAGTAGGCGACGCCAATTACGACCGCTTCGCCCAAGAGAACTCGGCCGCCGTGATCGATGTATGGGCCCCTTGGTGCGGACCGTGCCGGATGGTCTCGCCGATCGTCGACCGGTTGAGCCAGAAGTATCACGGCAAGGTCGCGTTCGGCAAGATGAACTCCGACGACAACGGCGAGAAGGCGGGCGCGCTCGGGATCATGAGCATTCCTACGCTGCTGTTCTACAAGCAGGGAAAGCTCGTCGACCGCATCGTCGGGGCGTACCCCGAAGAGGTCATCGACGAGCACATCCGTCGCCTCCTCTGACTCCGCGGCCCGGGGAACGGGTGGTCATGCCCCGCCCCTCCGTGGTCGGTCCCCCGTTTGCGAGCGCAGTCGTTTAGAGCCGGCCGGCTAGGCAGCGCGATATGAGCGTTCCCTCCGCCGACCAACAGCTTGCGCGCTACTCCTTCCAGCGGAAGCTGGACGAGATCGCCGCGTGCCGGGGGCGTGCGACCGAGCTCATCAGCCTCTACGTCTCGCCGGGAAAGCAGGTCTCGGATGTGATGAGCTACCTCCGGAACGAGTACGCTCAGAGCTCAAACATCAAGAGCCGAACGACGCGCAAGAACGTCATGTGGGCGATCGAGTCGCTGATGGGCCGCGTCCGGGCGTATAAGGAGCCGCCCGCGAACGGCGTCGCGTTCTTCGTCGGCAGCAAGGCGGTCGGCGCGGACAAATCCGAGCCGGTCACGTTCATCGTCGAGCCACCGGAAGCGCTCAACACGTACCTCTACCGGTGCGACTCGTCGTTCTATCTCGACCCGCTGCTCGCGATGGTCCATGAGCCGGACGTCTGGGGGCTCATCGTGATGGACCGGGCCGAGGTCACGCTCGGTTTGCTCCGAGGGAAACGTATCGAGCCACTCCGGAACCGCTCCTCGCTCGTCCCGAGCAAGCACGGCCGGGGCGGACAGTCCCAACATCGATTTGAGCGGATGATCGAGCACGCCGCGCACGAATTCTTCGTAAAGATCGGAGAGATGGCGGGCGAATTGTTCCTCCCTCGTAAGGACCAGCTGAAAGGGATTCTGCTCGGTGGACCGGGCGCGACCAAGGAGTATTTTTTCAAGGAGGGGTACCTCCATTACGAGCTCCAGCAGAAGGTGGTGCAGCCGCTCTTCGACACCGGCTACACCGACGAGTACGGCCTTCGCGAGCTGGTCGAAAAGGCGACCCAGACGCTTCACGGGCTCGAGCTCACCGAGGAGAAACGCTTGATCCAGCGGCTCCTCAACGAGATCCGCAAGGCGGACGCGGGGCTCGCCGCGTACGGGGAAGTGGACGTCAACCACGCGTTGGACCTCGGCGCGGTGGACACCCTGATCGTCTCGGAGGGGCTCCGGCAGCAGCGGGTCCGCTTCCAGTGCACCGCGTGCGGCCACGAGTTCGAAAAGTCCCTGCACGACGAGGAGATCGACGCCGTCCTCGACGGGCCGTGCCCGAAGTGCGGCCAGCGCACGGTCGGCGAGAAATCAAGCGAGGACTACGTCGAGGGGCTCTTCCGACGCGCCGCCGAGTCGGGGGCCACCGCCCGACTCGTCTCGACCGAGAGCGAGGAAGGGGAGATGCTCGCGAAGGCATTTCACGGCGTGGCGGCCTTGCTCCGCTATCCCCTCGCGTCCCGCGCAGGGCCTCCCTCCCGGGGAGCCACTGGCCTCTAGGGATGGCCAGCTCGCCCGGTCGGCTCGCTCACCAGAGGTGGTCGAGCGGGTCCTCTTCGGGCGGAGGCGGCGAGGTCGGCGTAGCCGGGGATCGCGCGGGCGCCGACGGGTAGCTCGCCCCGGGCGGGTAGAGTACCGCGTTCGGGTAGACCGGGGGCGGGGACCGCCGGCGGCGGGCCACGACTCCGAGCGCGATCAGGACCGCGACGGTCGCCACCGCCCCACCGACCACGATGAGGCCGAGGAGGGTGCGGGGCGCGGGTCCGGAGAGGCCCGGACAGCTGCTCCCCGAGGTGAGGCATTCTTGGGTGCCGTGACTCGAGCCGGAGGATTCGGGCTCGCCTTGGACCGTCCCGGCAGCGACCGGGTTCGCCGTGGTCGCGGCGGCCGAAACTCCCGACGTGCCGGTTGCGAGGGCCGACGTCGTGGCGGCGTTCGCGGCCGCGCTGGAGAATTTCCAGCTCGAGGCGATGATCTGGGGTTCGGCGCCGTTCGATAGCTTGAGGTCGAGGGTCGACATCTGGACGGTCGCGCTACCGGTCGCGTTGTTGTCCCACGGCTGGGCGGCCGAACCGAAGATGTCGGCGGCCGTGGGGATGAAGACGATTCCCTCACGGACGTCGAACGGACCGGTGACCGTGAGCACGACCGCGGGATACGTCGAGCCGGCGTACCGGAAACCGCTCCCGGTGGGGTACGCGCCTTGGACGGAGACGTTTCCATTCGCCGACAGCGAGAGGCTACCCGAGACCGGCCCAATGATGAATGGGCCGACCGGCCGATGGAGAGCGTAGTAGTAGCTCCAGCTGGCGCTGCCGGTCGCGCCGAATTCACTCGAGGAGTTCCACGTGCTGCCCGGGACCAACTGGTCCGGGATGAGTCCGAGAGCGGGCGTGAACGTCACGGCCGCCTTCGCGAGGAGGTTCGCTCCGAGGTAGCCGAGGTGGGGACCTCGCTCACCGATCGATGGGAGGAAGACGTCCGTGGATTCGGTGACGTTCGCGTGCAAGAACGAAGTCGAGTTTTCGAGCGCGATCGCCGGGACGTCACTGCCGCCCAGCAGCACCGTGCCCTGCTCGGTAAAGTTGGCGAACGTCGCGGTCATCTCGTACGCTCGATAAGTCTCATTCGCCCACTGGGTCGGGGCGACACACGCGACGTCGCAGAACCGGAGGTTGAAGGCGAGGCCCATGGTGCGGTAGACGGTGAGTTCGAAGGTCGTCGTCGACGTGCTGTTTTCCCAGACTGTGACCGTGTAGCCAAGGGTCGCATTCCCCTCGTAGACCCAGCCGTTCGCCGCCGTGGTGGGGCCAACCTTGACCGTCTCGAGCACTCCGTACGACCAGGAGGAGCTGGCGGGGGAGGTCGCTGGAAGCGCGGTCGCGGCCGCCGATGCAGGAGCGAGAGCAAATACCAATAGGCCAACCATCACTAGGGTGCCCGTCGTCGCTACCGATCGCTTCCATGAGGGCAACATACTCGCTTCTCCGCTATCGCTTCTGAGGGAGAAGATGAAACGTCGACCCCTTAAACGGAAGCTTCGAACGCGCACCTCGGTTTTGGACACCGTGCTACAGCGTCGCATGGGCCGGGAGGCCGGGTTCTGAGAGCGCTGACCGACGCTGAGGCCCGCGTCATCGCTGTTCTGTTGGCCGCACGACCCGACCGCGAGCGGGAGCGTCTCCGCCAGGTACCGGTGCCTCGGTCTACTTATCACGCCGTGCGTCGGCGGGCGTACGAGGAAGGGTGGCTTCGCGACCGATACATCCCTCATCCCGTTCCGCTGGGGCGACCCTGGATAACGTTCCTCGTGGCCCGGCCGTTCGCGGACCGCCTCGAGGAGTTCGGACGCGCCATCGCCGGGGATCCAGGGAACGTGGTCCTCTGGACCGGGTCCCAGGCGAGCCTGGCCGTGATCTTCCAATCCGATGCTGGCAGCGCGAAGCGCCTTCTCTCCCGCATCGAAACGAGTCGACTCACGAGCGCGCCGTGGAACGTGACCGTGCGGGCGGACGGGCCGACCATCCCCGTCTACTTCGACTTCGAAGGGTTGTGGTGCCATCTCGCGGGGCTCGAAGGGACGCTCGCCTACCCTCACGGGCTCGGGGGGTCCGTCGGGGGGCCCGAGAACGGGGAGACCCGAGCGGAGTTGAGCTCCCACCAGCGGTGGGCCGTGGGAGAGCTCCTGCAGCGGCCGTTTGTCGCCACCGATCAGGGTCGGGGAGGCCACCTGGTCGGCCCGTTCGGGTTGCCCTTCTCCCAGCGCAAGATGCTCGCAAAGGGTTGGGTCACGCACCGGACGCTGCTCGACCCGGCTCGCGTGCCGGAGCACCGCGGAAAGATGGCCGACCAAGTCGTGTTCATCACCGGCACTCCGAAGGCGGGAGCGAAACCCGAGGGGTTGTTCGCGACCCTGACCCGCGAGTGCCGCGTGTTCCCGTTCCTGTTGGTGGTGGGGTCGGATCGCTGGTTGCTGAGCGCTCTCGGCGGGTCGAACCCGATGCCGACCGAGCCCTCGGGCCCCCGGCGTCCGGTGCTCCCGACCCTCCGAACCTACCTCGAGGGCATCGAGATACTGCAGGAGGCGGCGAGCGGATTCGTTGCTCAGGTCGACCACCGGTACGACCGACTGCTTCCACCCGAGCCTCGGACCGTTCCGACGAAGGGATGATATTCTCTCGCCGAGAGACCGGGAGCGAGGGCGCGTCGCCTAGTCTGGATAGGGCACCGGGTTCCTAACCCGGCGGTCGAGGGTTCAAATCCCTCCGCGCCCGTTACGTCAGGGGCCGGCCCCTCAAAACCCGAAGTTGAGGCCGGAGCCGTTCGATCCGGTCGTCGACCCACCCTTTTTCGACCTCGCCCTTCGGCTCGCCGAACGCACGCGGTTCGCTCTCTCCTCCACCGCCTAGAGAACCGCTGAGCCAACCTTTTCCGGGCCCCGGGGGCGCCCCCCGGGGCCTGTATTCCGGCCTCCGAAGAGGCACTGTCAGGGGGTCCTAGTCAGGCGCTTTGCAGGGACGAGCTCCTTATCGAGGTAGAAGAAGGACTGTGGGGCCCTCATCCCACTTCGAACCGCCGACAGCCTGATTCCAGAAGCGAATCTACGGGCCCGGGAGACCGATAGCAGAACCGCAGTCCGGCGATCCCGAAAATAGGATCTGAACGCCTTCCGAGTGACACCGAGTTGGGCTCGGAACTCGGACCATGCTCGAGACGGTGAAAACGACCTGATCCAGCGAAGCGTGAACCACCCCGTGATGCGTTTCACGGGTGACGTCTCGTATACTAGGACCCTTGTCACCGGTCGAGTGGGCCGGACGCGTCTCAGCTCGATGTGCTTGCTCCCATCGTATATCTTCGAGGCAAAGCAGGGCCTGATCGAGAGAAGCATCACGACCCGGGTTTTCCGCGACATAAGACCCTGTAGGCCTCCTCT
>DASPOD010000057.1:0-46016 GCA_035626215.1 Thermoplasmata archaeon | reverse complement strand
GGTAGCTTCAAGGATCTCGTCAAGATCACGGTCTATCTCCTAGACTTTGCCCATGCGCCCGAAGTTCGCGAGGTCCGGGATCGGTTCGTCGACACCCACCGTCCCCCGACGAGCACGGCGGTCCAGGTGAGTCGACTTTTCCGGCCCGAGATCCTTCTCGAAATCGACGCGATAGCATCGGTGGAGTAGTCCTTAGTCGACCCTGTGTGAGGGTCCTGAGTGATCCCTCCGAGCTGATCGCCTTCAACCCATCGACCGCGCCGGCCCCAGGTGACGCCCGCGCACGGAGGGGGAGGGTTAAGTTGGTCGATTCCTTGCGCTCAGCCCGGGACTACGACCGCTCTGGACGATTTCCTCAAGTCGCAGCGCCTCTCCGCTCTCCTCCGGGAGGCCTCGAAGACGCGAGCCGTCGTGGGGGAACTACCGCTGGCGTTCGCGGAGGAGGTAGCCCAGCACCCGGCGGTGCTTGAAGCGCTGTCCACGTGGCTCCGTGCGCACGACCGCCCCGAACTCGCCGACCAGGTGGAGATCGCAACGAACTTTGGCTCCGGCTGGCGAGAACGCCTCGCGCGGGTCTTAAACGAATGCGCCCGCCGGCCCTGACTTGACACTCACGCTGAGCGCGGTCCACCATTGACCGCCCGCGCCATCGTTTCGGCCACACCTAGCCCCTCGGAGATCCTCCCAAACGACGGAACGGCCCTTGCCGGCTTCGATGGGCGCTTGGCAATCATCGAAACCGTGTTCGGGTGTGAAGTTCCGCTCCAAAACGGGAGCGCGGCAAACGAGTCAACGCGCTCGTGTACTCCGCTCGAAGAAGGTTGAAGGCCCCGCCGAGATTAATGAGCTTCTTGGGTAGGTCCTACGCCCGCGGTGAACGACGAGCCCGGTCCCCAAGGAATTTCGATCCCGAAGAATCCGGGACGACGGCTCCTCGCGGTTCTCATCGTGGCAGCGGTCGTCGTGGTCCTACTGCTCGTGCTCCCTCTGTTTGGGACTTGGGGGCTGCCGTATCATTGGGCTTGCGAGCGCGGGAGCGAGTTGGCGTACGGCGATTTCTGGACTCCCGTGGTGCTGTTGAACGCACCCTTTCACGGTGCGGCCAACGCCACCGGCGTCCTCATGTCGGATGGTGAGCCGATCGCCGGTGCTGCCGGGTCGATTGGAGCCGTCAACGGTGGGTCCGAGGGCCTGTTTGCCATTGGGACGTGGTTGATCTACTCGACCTCCACCTACCTTGCGCTTGGGCCCGGCCCGTCGGTCCCCTGCACAGGTTCGTTGATTGCAGTGCTGGCCCCCATCATTGGCCCGGATCCCAAGACCGGCCGGGAGGTCACGCCCGTACAACTGGCCGGTCCCGGCAGTGCGGTGACGCAGGGGGTTCAGACGAGTTTCACGTTGGACGAATATCAATCTGTCGAATGGAACATGGACTACAACACGTCGCTTCCGCCCTTGGCCAACCAAACCTCGTGCGGACCCACCTCGTTCCTACCCTTCTACAACCAACTCAACGTGACGGTCCCGTACCAGGGCCACAACCTGCTTGCCGTCATTTATTCGGTCCAAGTTTTCGTGTACTCCTTCCCTCCACCCGCGAACTATCTCATCCAAGACTCGCCTAGCGGCACGTGGGCGTTCGATTACCACTCCGTCCTTTGCCCGTCCTTGACCGGCACCGTTCACTAGCCATCGCATCATCTCGGCGACGCGTGAAACCTGCCCCTTCAGTAGCTGCCACCACGCCCAGCCTTACGGGAACTCTTGGCAGTGATTGTCAGAAAGCCGCCCGATGCTACCCCCGCTCCGGATTCACGGAGGACCTCCTCCGGCACGGGTACTAGCTGCAGTGCCGCGTGGCGTGGAGTAGCCTTCAACCTCTGTCCGTGACGAGAATGCGAGAATCCAAGACCGACCTCAACGTGGGAGGTCGCGATGGTCGTCCGTGTGTGCGTGGCCGGAGCCACCGGCTGGGCGGGTAAGCCTTTGGTCGAACGGCTGCTGGATTCAAAAGAATTCAACTTGTCCGGCGCGGTCGCTCGCCGCGCGGCCGGTCAAGATATTGGTGTCGTGTTGGGCCGGTCGCCGGTCGGCGTAAGCATCACCGCTTCTCTCAAGGAGGCCCTCGCCACACCCACCGATGTGTTGGTCGATTACACGAGTCCCGGTAGCGTTAAGGAGCGAGTGCTCGAAGCGGTCTCACGCGGGGTACGGGTCGTGATCGGGACCTCCGGACTTACCGTGAGCGACTATGCCGACATCGAGGCGGCCGCGACCCGCCACCAGGTCGGCATCATCGCCGCCGGGAACTTTTCAGTCACCGCCGCGCTCGCAAAGCATTTCGCTCTGTTTGCCGCGAGATATCTGCCGTCCTGGGAGATCATCGATTACGCCCAGGCCGGCAAGCCGGATGCTCCGAGCGGTACCACCCTCGAGCTGGCAGAGGAGCTGGCCCGGGTCCGAGCGAACTGGGTAGAGTTCCCGCTCGAGAAAACACATGGTGACGTTCACGCACGGGGAGCGAGTGTGTTGGGAACCCAGATTCACTCGCTGCGACTTCCCAGTTATGTGATCTCCTTCGAGACCATTTTCGGCCTCCCGGACGAACGGTTGACGATCCGTCACGACGCGGGAGCCGGCGCGGCTCCCTACGTCGGTGGTACGATGCTGGCAATTCAAAAGGTGATGACCACGACCGGGTTGGTCCGCGGACTCGATCGGCTGTTGTTCACCTAGCGCCGCGCGAAGACCCTTGCTCCCGACGCGCCGAGGGCCG
The DNA here is from genome assembly GCA_035626215.1 of Thermoplasmata archaeon. GTDB lineage: Archaea > Thermoplasmatota > Thermoplasmata > Lutacidiplasmatales > UBA184 > Lutacidiplasma. The sequence goes on along the minus strand of DASPOD010000057.1, from coordinate 43,240 downwards.
CACGTTTTTACGCGCGGTTCGGGGTCAAAGCTGCGATGTTCGGGAAGTCGTTCCTCGTGCCCCATCGAGATAGTAGAGGGAACACACGGGCAAAATTCCGAAGTCCAAAGCATCAATTGACGGGACGGCTGTTCCGGGGGCGGTGGTCAGTTGCCGGCCAATCAACCCCGCATCGTTCTAACTCCGTTCGCCCGAGAGTCGACTCCCATCGAGGAGACCGCGTACTCGGACGAGGAGGACCTGCTCGATCGTTGGGTTTCCGTTGCTGTGCTGGGAGGATTAGCCGTGGCGTCCTCGTTATTGGTCCTCGTTCCCGGGCTCCAAGGTGGTGGAGTTCCCTCGGGGATCTCCCTCGTGGCCATCGGGGGATTGGAGCTGTTCTTCGGAGCATTCCTGGTGTACGTGGTCTATCCACCCGTGCTGTGGGCCGCCGCGCTCGGCAGCGGTCTGACCGCAGTCGAGGGAGCCTTTCTTATGGCAACGGGAGGCGCGGCGGCTTGGCTCATCTGCTTTGTGTATCTTCTAGCGGGCGGGAGTTTGGCCACGGCCGGAACACTTTACGCCTTTCGCACTTGGCGGATCTTCTCCCGGGACGCGTAGGCGCTAGAATCTCCGGCCGTGAAACCCACCGCTCGCTCCGCTCGCGGGTCCGGATAGCGAGGGCTAAGCTGAAAGGAGGTAGTTGCTTCGCTGGGAGCTAAGCCCTTAATGTTCGGAAGCTGGGGGCAGTCTCTGAGGTATGCCGCCATAGCTCAGTCGGTAGAGCGGCTGATTTGTAATCAGCAGGTCGGGAGTTCGATCCTCTCTGGCGGCTCACCCTCTTGGAAGCGGACTACAGAGCTGCAGCACGTGGCGTTCGTGAAGCACAGTCGCGACCGATGACCCACCGCGTACAACGCGCCGAAAAGTCGAGGCACGAGGTGCCAGTCGAGTCCTACGCACGCGGGAGGTTCCCTGCGATCCTCGCGAGGCGTTCGCCGAATGGAGAGATGCCGCAAGCGAGCAATGCGGCCCGAACGATCAGAGCCACTTGGTGTTGAACCCCCCTCGGGCGGACGGATGGTCCAAGAATCGACTCCTGCACCTTCGTCGTAAACTCGGAGTATCCCGTGTCATGGACGTACTGAACGTCGCTCAAACGATGGAGGTAGCGGGACACCGCTTCGAAATCCGGGTCGGAACGAAACTCGGCGATCAGCCCATTTCTCCCGAGCCGACGGAGGTGCGTCGATACCGATCCGTCGGTCGAGGTCCAGCGGGCGCCCTTCCGTTCAAAGTATTCGCCCACCGCCGCAAGGTCGTCCATTCGCCGACGGCATGTCCCTCCCTGTTATCACAAATGCGCCGACCGCGGCCTCGATGAAGGACGCGCGTGACCGATGACATGACCGCCACGAGGTCGCGGGACGGCGCGTCTCGCCCCTCAGCACGAACTCGCGGTAGTTCGAAGAAGGGCCCCAGGGTTGTGAACTAATCGACTGTCCTCTGTGGTGGATTCCGAGGCTTTCGGACCGGTCGTCCCTGAATCAGGTCGCCAGGCCTTCGTTTCCCCCGGGGGTGGGCCGGGTGGCTCGATCCGAGGAGCCTACTGCGCTCGGTGAACTATCCCGAGCTGGTCGTAGAGGAAGCTCCAATTAGTGGTGAACGAATCGACGATTTGGTCGACGGATTTCCCAAAGCCGTGGCCTGTCCTCCGCTCGGTCCGCAACAGCACCGGGAGACCCGATGACGACGCGGCTTGGAGCCGCGCGGCCATCTTGCGAGCGTGGAGCGGATTCACCCGGGTGTCGGTGTCCGCGGTCATCAGAAGTACGGCCGGGTAGCGGACCCCCGGGCGCACCCGATGGTAGGGAGAGTAGGCTCGCAGGTACGGAAACATCTCCGGGTCATCGGGAGAGCCGTACTCCGGCACCCAAAGTGCGCCTCCGTCGAAGCGGTGGTAGCGTAACATGTCGAGTAGCGGGACGGCGCAGACCGCGGCCCGAAACAGCTCCGGCCGCTGAGTGATCGCCGCCCCAACGAGCAGTCCCCCGTTACTGGCTCCCCGGATGGCTAAGTGCCTAGGGTCCGTGTAGTTCTCTCGAATCAGCCACTCCGCCGCGGCGATGAAGTCGTCAAACGTGTTCTGTTTCCGCTCCCGACGGCCAGCGTCGTGCCAGGCCCTTCCGCGCTCGCCCCCTCCTCGAATCTGGGGGGCGGCGTAGACTCCTCCGTTCCGGAGGAACGGGAGGAGTCCGAGGTCAAACCTCGGAGTCAGGGCGATCCCGAACCCCCCGTACGCCTCCAATACCGAGGGGGACGGCCCGTCGTTCCGAGCTCCCTTTCGTCGGACCACGAACATCGAGACCTCGGTGCCGTCCTTGGAAGGATATCGCACGAGGCGGGTGTCGAGACCGCCCCGAGGTAGTGGAATGCGCGATCGGTCGAAGACCGCTAACCGCCCCGTCACCGGACCCAACCGGTAGAGCGTTGGGGGCGTGTCAAACGAGACGAACCCGAAGGCGGCCTCGTCCCCTCCGCTTTCCTTCGGAGGCCAGACCACCGACCCAATCCCCGGAAGGGGAATCTCCCGATGGCCGTTACCGTCCATGCGGCGAACAACCAGGCGACTCGACCCCTCGCGGAGGTAACGCAGAATCATCTCGCCACCGACGACCGCCATCCCGTCGAGGACGTCATCGGTCTCGGGGACCAACTCGCGCCACGACGCCTCGTCGGGACGTTCGAGCGGGATGGCGACAACTCGACGCTTCGGGGCCCGGTGTTCGGTCACGGCGATGAGACGGTCATCGCGAATCGACGCGTTTCCCTCACCGAGCACGAGAGACTTAAGGCCGGCGACGAGTGGGCGAGCGTTTCCTCCGACAACCAGGTCGAGGTGGTAGAGGTCGGTGGACTCGGAGAGCTCCTCGACAAACACGACGAGGTGCCGATCGTGCGGGTCGATGACGAGGTCCGAGATGCCTTGGGTCGGTGCGAGGCCCTCCCCGAAGAGCGGAACGTCGGCGGTCCACGGCGTTCGGAGGCGATGAAAGAAGAGGCGGGCAGGGGACGTTCTCTTGGACGCGGTTCTTCCCGGTTCGTCCCAGGTCGAGTAGTAAAAACCGGTCCCGTCGTGTCGCCATGCGACGCAAGCGTACCGAATGTCGGGAATCCGGTCGAAACTCTTCCCGGAGCGCACGTCGCGGACCTTAAGTTCGGTGCGATCACTGCCGTGGACGCTCAATCCATAGAGGACGAGGGACCCGTCCCACGAAGGGGAGACCTCGAGAAGGCTCGTCGTGCCCCGAGGGTCACTCCGAAGAGGGTCGATTGCAACCTTCGAGCTTGTCCGCAGACCATCTTGGTATCGAAGCGCCGACTGCTTCTTCCCCCGACCGCGACGAAGCCAAAAGAAGCGGGTCTTCCCAGTATCCGGATCCCGCCGCGGAGGAAGGACGGCGTAAGGGGGAATCAGGTCGTACCGAGCGAGGGCGCGGAACCCACGTTCGAGCGACCTTCGGGACGGAGAGGCAGCCAATATCCCCCGAGCGAGCCGATCCTGCGAGTCGACCCACTGTTTCGTTTCGCGGAGCGTGCCGTCTTCGAGCCAACGATAGGGGTCGGCGACCTCCTCCCCTGCCATTACCTCTAGCACGGGTTCCACTCGCGTCGGGGGGTAGCGGTGGGAAAGTGTCTCAAAAGCCAAGGAATCCCCGGCGGGACGCGAGGCCGTCCACCGACATTAATCCGCGGGACGCATTTCAAACACGCGCGCGACGCCTTTCCGTCGGCAGCTCAACGGATGGTTCCGGGGGACGCGGAATTGGCCGGCGGGTGAGAGTAAGGTTAATTATTCCCCAATGCGCATGAATACAGTAATGCCCGGGTATGGTCGCTGGCGCCGTAGGGGTCGCCGTGGCGTTAGTGAGATCATCGGGGCCGTACTCTTGGTCGCCTTGACGCTCGTCGCCGGCGTGATCCTCTGGTCGTTCAAGGTCTACACGCCGCCATCTCCCCCTTCGCTCACCGTCGTGCTTCGGTCGGGGGGAGCGAACCCCGTGTGGGGCGACCCCACCGACTGCCAGCCCTGGGGGTATAACTTGACCTCCTACCCCTCGACGGGAATGAACGGATCCGCTCTCAGCACATGGCTCGGGAGCCAGACCGACGGTCCGAACGTCCATTCGTGGTGGGGGCAGTGCGGGGACGGCAACGACGGCGCCGTGACCGGCAATTTCTCGGAACTGAACACCAGCGAGTTCATCATCTCTACGCACTCTCCGAACAACATCCCGCTCGCTGACGTGGACTTCACCTTCGTGTGCAATAATGCGAGCAACAACGGCGGGACGACGATTTTGATCACCGGGTCCCTCGCGGCGATGACGTGGTACCCCGGGGTCACTCCGATCGACGACGAGATCGGGGCTCCCACGCTCGGGAAGTGCGGGACGTTCAATGCCGCCAATACGGCCACGGCCAACGACCTCTACTCGAATCGGCTCGGCATCTACGTCCCGATCCGTCCGAACGCCACCTCCCTCCAGAACGGGGACACGTTCATCCTCTACATCCACAACGGCGGCTACCCGCTCGACTTCGAATGCATCGCGAACGCAGCCGGGGTCGATTTCAGCGGCGAGAACGCGAGCAACGGTTGCCAGCACACCTACCAGACCTGCACGGGCTCGGGGCACGACCAGCGGTGCACGACCTACGATATCGCGGTCCCGCAACTCGACTACGACGATTATCATGGGGCTCCGCCATGGTGCTTCACGAGTGAGGGGGCGTGCACGATTTACTTGACCTACACCGGCACCCCGAACACGGTCCTGGCGACGATCCCGGTGTACGCGCTCGCCCCCCCCACCTTCGTGTGAACCACGCCTGGCTCACGCCGGAGCACTCGGATGTACGGGCCGCCTAGACCACCGACAACTTCGCGTCGGCGCCGGAGGCTTCGCCGCGCGCTCACGATCGCCATCGCCGCGGTGGCGGTGCTCGTGGTCGTGCTGCTCGTTCTGATCGCCGACGGTGTGCTCGTCCTCCCGGGTCACAGTGCCTCCCCGGTGACGATCTCGTATGTGCAGATCCGCGTGCTCGAGGGCAACACATCGGCGGGAACCCCGTGGTTCGGCGTTGGCAGCCCGGAAAAGAACTACACGAGCGGCTACCCAGCTCAGCTGACCGCGGGAAGCACCGTGGATGTTCCGACGTTTTTCCTCAATTACGATACCAACTACACACACACGCTGCGCACTGTCACGGCCACCACCATCCCGAAGGAATACATTCCCATCACGCAAACGGTGCCTGCACTACCCATTCCGATCCTGCCGTGGTCCGAGGAGCCGGACGGGCAGAATTTCCTTGTCTACGTGACCCTCCCGTCGACCCCCGGCGCCACGTACGTGCTCATCATCACGGTCAGCGCCATCGCGCCGTCCTGAGGCGACCTCCCGCACGGGGTGCGCGGACGGTGTCGAGGGAGTGCCGTACCCCCTACGGGATTCCGGGGCGCGCGGACCCTTGAAGAACCGGGGTCGCGTCAACCCGACCCGTGTGTTCCGGGGGCCCGCGACGATGCCCAGGTCTCGGCGGCCCGGAGATGGGGGGATGGCAGCATCCCCTCCACCACTTCCCGAACGCGCAGTTCGCTGTCCAACAGGAACGTGACCCGCTTCGCTACCCCCAGGAGCCCCAATACCCCGTAGGCGCGAGCAATCTCCTTCGATGCGTCGCCGACCATCGGGAAGCGTGAACCGCATTTCTCCGCGAAGGCCACCTGGGTCTCGGAGGTGTCCACGCTCACGCCGATCACCTCCACGCCCAGCTGCTGGAACCTAGGATATCGCTCGGCGAATCCGCGGGTCTCTAGCGTGCAGCCGGACGTGTTCGCCTTCGGGAAAAAGTACAGCACTACGCGACGACCCCGGTAGGATGACAACGAGCGGGTCGAGCCGTCCGGGGCGTGGAAGCTGAAGTCCGGGGCGGAGGCGCCGACCACGAGCATGCCAACTCCAAATCCCAGGACCTATTTCAGGCGTCGGATTTGCTCGAATTCGTCCGGCGAGATGGGCGGCGTCGAACCGTACGCCAGCACCTCTTCGAATCGCTCCGGCTCGGGCAACGGAACCACCGCCGTGACCACCCAGGGCCAGTGCAGCACGAACTGGAGCGAGGCTTGCGCGAGCGTGCGGCGGTGGGCGGCGGTCAGAAACCGCAACTGAAGCACCGGGTCGAACTCCTCGTGAAGGTGGCGCACGTCTACGGGCGGTGAAGTGGGGCCCGCGAGGGCGGTTCGCGCCGCGAAACGAGTCCCGTCCAACCTCCCCTCGGAGAACGGGTCGCGCGCGATCAGGAAGGCGGTTGGCAACGCCCCGCTTGCCTCGAAACGCGACCCCAGCTCTGGCTCGAGGATCGAGAAGGGCCCGCTGAACAGGTTCACCTCATGGCCCACGTCGGGCAGGACCACGTCTCGCGACGAAAGGCGCAGCGCCCAGAGCGGTTTCGGCACTCCGGGATGGGCTCGTAAGTCCGTCTCGACATTTGGGAGCGTAGGAGCCTCGTCCGTACCCGGGTCCCACTCGACCACCCCGACCGGGACCGGTGCGAGGCGTCGACGGCTCTGGTCGACCGAATTCGCGAGCGCGGCCGCAAGGCCCGCGGAAGCCAACGGCCTCTCCTCGGAAGCGTGCTCGCGCGATAATGTCTCGACGGAGCGGCCGATCACCGCGACCATCGCAGGGTCGGGCTCGGGAAACGCCCGCGCTATCAGCCGTTCGGCGCGCTCGGGGTTCGCGGCCGCGGCCACGTCGAAGGACGTGACGCCAAGTTGGCGAGCCTTCTGCAGGAGGGCTACCGCACGCGCGTCGGCCGCGGGGGCGGCGACGGCCGGAGGGTCGACCAAGATCGTCAGGGCGGAGAGCTGGCCGAGGGAGGCGGGGACCGGTCGACGGCCGATCGGCGGTAAGCCGGGGACCGACAGGTGATCGCCTCCTCAGAGATCGTCAAGAGAGACCGCCGTACACAACCGTTCCGCCTACCCCCTCCCCGGCATGGCTTATCCGCGACACCCGGTACCCCGGCGATGGCCGCCCGGCGACCGGCACCGTTACCGCTCTCCGAGCGGCTACGCCCGACGCACCTCGACGCCATTGTCGGCAACCCAAGGGCGCGCTACGAACTCCGGATGTGGGGCGAAGAGTGGCAAGCCGGGCGGACCCCCGCCCGACGCGCAGCGGTCCTTTCGGGACCCCCGGGCGTCGGAAAGACCACCGCCGCCCTCGCGCTCGCCGCGGAGTTCGGCTGGACCCCGGTGGAGATGAACGCCTCGGACGCCCGGAACGAGAGCGCGGTCGAGCAGGTCGCGGGACGCGCGTCGGTGAGTCACACCCTCGGGGAGACGACGACCGGCAAGGGTCCTCGGCATGCGCTGATTCTCCTCGACGAGGCCGACTGCCTCACCGGCCGACTCACCGAAACGCCCCGACCTCGACCGACGCCACCGAGCTTGAACGAGTTCCTGCGGGGACGCTACGGGACGGTCGACTCGCTCAACGCTGCCTGGGGACTCAAGCCGAAGGTGAAGCCGCGGCCGTTCGACGATTGGGCGGACGTCCCACGAACCCCCGGCAACGCCGCTTGGGCTCGGCTCCCGGCCGCGCGAAACGACCTCGACGATTGGAGGTCGACCGGCCGAACGACCGACCTTTCCGACCGAGGCGGGCTTGGCGCGATCGCACGGCTCGTGCGGTCGACGCGCCAGCCGATCGTTCTCACCGTCAACGACGACCGGAGCTTGACGCGCTACTCGCCGGTGTTCCGCACCGGGGTCCTCCGGATTCGTTTCTATCCGGTCCGGGAAGCAGAATTGTCCACCTTCGTGGAGAGGGTGGCGCGCAACGAACACATCGCCCTTCACCCGGGCGCCCTCGACTCGATCGTCAAGCGAGCTCGCGGCGATGTGCGGGCGGCGCTCAACGACCTCGACGCGATTGCGCCTTTGCCCGCGGGAGCGTGGCAACTCTCGGTGCTCGGGTTCCGGGACCTCCAGGCGGACTTCGTCGAGCTCACCGAGGATGCCCTCGCCCACCCCCGATACTTCCGCAACGTGGAGGTCCAGGACCGCCTCGACGCCACACCCGACGACCTCCTCCCCTGGATTGAGGAGAATCTGCCGCTGTTCGCCCCGGACGCGCGCCACCGGGACGCCGCCTACCGAGTTCTCGCCGTGGCCGAGCAGTTCCTCGCGCGGGCGCGCCGCGCCCGAACGTACGGCCTGTGGAGCTACGCCTCGGAGCTTATGACCGGTGGCGTGTCGCTCGCCCTCCACGAACGACCGGTGGGCGGTGGCGGGGTGGCCTTCCCCCAATTCCTGAGCGAGATGGGCCGCTCGCGGGGCCTGCGCGCGATTCGGGATTCCCTCGCGGAGAAAGCGGGACGTCGACTCCACGTCTCGGTCGCCAAGGGCCGGGAGCTCATCTTGCCGTTTCTCGAGGGCGTTTTCGCGACGGCGGCGGGACGCGGGGGCCACGCCGACGTCCGGAGGGTCGCGGCGGATATCGTCCGGGAGCTCGAGCTCACCTCGGAGGAGGTCGGGTTCCTGCTCGGAACCCCGCCCGACGCTCGCTCGGTGACCGAGCTCCTGGCGAGGGCCTCGACGCCGACCGCATCGGCGGTCGCCGGCTCGCGTGAGTCGATGGACGGCTCCGTGGACTCGACCGACCGATCACTCGCGGACGCCGGACGACGGGTCCAGCGTCAGCTCTCCGAGTTCGGCGAGGAGTGAACCCTGCCTCGGGCCCGGGGCTCAGACGAGCTTCGCGCGCACCGTGATCGTGACGTTGCCCTTCAGGGCCCCGGAGATCGGGCAGCCCTGCCCGGCGGCCTGGGCCGCCTGGTCGAACTCCGATGCGGAGATGCCCGGCACCTTGCCGGTGACGTCGATTTCCATCGTTGTCACTTTCCAGCCGTCCCCCACCTTGTCGAAGGTTGCGCTCGCGCTGACGCTCAGGTGTTGGGGAGGCTTCTGGAGCCGTCCCAGTCCGGCCGAGAGCGCCATGCAGAAGCACGACGCCTGCGCGGCTGCGAGAAGCTCCTCGGGGCTCGTCTTTCCCCCCGGGGCTTCGGTCCTTGCGGCCCAGGAAACGGGGTGCTCCGTCAGCGCTCCGCTCGTTCCCTTGACCGTTCCATGACCGTGGATTAGGTCGCCTTCCCACACTGCCGTCGCGGTACGTTTCGCTGCCATCCCGCGCTCGAACTTGCCGGTCGATTTAACATCGCGCTTTCGTTTTCGTCGCTTTGGGCAACGCTTTCCGCTCCCCGGGTCTTCCGATTTCGTGGCCGTCGCGTTGCGCGACCTTCCGAAGTACCTCGTGCTCGAGCCTATGAGCACGATTCGCGTGGAGATGCTGCTCGACGCGCCGGCGTGCGAGATCGATGTGGAGCTCGACAATCCCCGCCCCGGTCGCTCGTTCGTGCTCTTGATCGGCCACAAGGACGGTCCCTACGTCCAGCGGGTGCGACTCGCGGGGAAGGCCCGGATCTACTTCGACCCGCAGTCGCCCGGTGAATACGTGATGCTCGTCGCCAATCCTCAGAACGACCCGATCGTGCTCCGGCTGAAGGCCCGGAACGTCGGCGCGACCTCCTCGGATGCGAGCGCCCGCCGGCGGGCCCGCAAGAAACGTCCGGCCGCCGCGACGGTCCGCTCCTCGGGGCGCCGCTCGACCGCAAAGTCCCAAACGGACTCTTCTGCGGGCACGGAACCGGTCTAGGTGCACGGCGCCCGCAACCGGCCACGGGTGGTAGAGTTGATGGCCGCCCACGGTTCCCCCAGCTTCGGGAAGAAACCGTGGCTGCATTCCTCGTATACGCTGCCGTGTTCGTCACGGTGTTCGCCCTGGTCGACCCCCTGGGGGCGCTCCCGTTCTTTGTTGCGCTGACCGACAGCTTCACCGAAGCGGACCGGGCGATCGTCGTGCGACGCGCTGTGCTGGTGCTCGGCTCGATCCTCGTCGTGTTCGCCGTGATTGGTACGTTCCTCTTCGCAGCGTTCGGGCTCACTCTCGCGGCGTTTGAGATCGCGGGCGGCATACTGCTGTTCATTGTCGCGTACGACATGCTCCACGGTGAGGTCACTCGGACAAAGCTCTCGAGCGAGGACCGGCAGGAGGCGATTGCCCGCCGGGACGAGGTGGCCGTGGTGCCGCTCGGCATCCCTCTCCTCGCTGGGCCGGGCGCCATCTCTACGGTGATGATCTACGAGGGGAATGCGGGGCACGACCCCTTCATGATCCTCTCCGTGTTCCTTGCCATCATCGTCACGTCCGTGGCGACATTCTTCATTTTCCGGTACGGGCAACGGATCATGCGGCGGATGGGTCGGACCGGCATCATGGCGATGACGCGGGTGCTCGGGCTCCTGCTCGCCGCGGTGGGCGTGCAGTTCGTGCTCAACGGGATCTTCGGCGCGTTCGGCCACCCTTAGGGGCTCGACGTTTCGCGCGAGGCGCCCGGGCGGGTGGGGTCGACCGTGATGAGGGTCGGCGGGCCCGGCCGAGGACCGCGCTCGACGGGCTCCGAGGATTTCGGTCCTCGGCCCACACCTTTTCCCCCGCCCGGATCGCCGTAGGGAGGTCGTTCTCGGCGGGGGGAAACGGACATTCGAAGTCGTCGGTGTACGCACAGTACGGGTTGAAGGCGCGGTTGAAATCGAGCTCGTAATCGTCAGCCTCGTTGAGCTCGAGGGTCAGGTACCGTCCCGCACCGTAACTTTCCCGCCCGCTCGTCAGGTCCCGGAACGGAACGAAGACGGAGGTGCCGACTCCTTCCCCGGCGTGATAGAGGCGAAGGCGAACCGGCTCGCCCTCGAGGGCGAAGGTGAGGTCGCCGATGTACCGCATGACGGCCTGGTTGTCCCGATTGGTACGCAGGTAGGCCTCCTCGGGAGCCGGCCGGCGTTCGAGCTTCGCCCGGACAACGTACCTCGGGTCGGGAGCGAAATACTGCAGGGGGTGGAACGGGACCCGGCCTACGATGAACGGCGACTGCGGGTCCCCCGCCATAAACCCGTCCTTCATCGAGCGTTCGGTTTCGAGCTCGTCCTTCCAGCCGGCGGAAGAGGCCATCGCTGTCGCGACGGTCAGAGGGGTTTAACGGTTGGCACGGGCGGGGACGAGGACCGCTCCAACACCCGCGCCATCCGGACCAGGTCGAAGTACTGGCCTCCCCGTTTCATCGCACGAGGCAGGACTCCGCAGACCGCGAAGCCGAACCGCTCGTAGAGACGCTGGGCCCGTGCGTTGAAGGTGAACACCGACAGGTAGACGACCTCGAACTTCTTCCGCGCCTCCTCAAGCGTCCGTTCGAGGAGGGCGGACCCGACGCCTCTCCCTCGCATCCTCCGACGGACGAGGATGCCCAGCTCGGCGACGTGGGCCTGCTCCGAGTTCTCGGTCGGTCCGACCCGTCCGACCGTGCAGCTTCCCACGACGTGTCCATCTACCTCCGCGACAAGGTAGATCATCTCGCCTTTTTGCGCCCGGGCGTACTGCGACTCGTACCAAGACTTCTCGTCCTCTGGGGAGGGACGGTCGGAGAACAAGGTGATTCCCACGAGCTCCCCGGCGTCGCGTTCGTCGTAGAGCTCGTAGTAGGTAGCTCCAAGATCGACCGCATCCTCCGGCCGGTACGGTCGGACGGTAATTTGGGTCATCGGAGCCCCGGGACGACCGGTGGAGGTCGGCGCGCCTTAGGCGTAACCGAACTGACGCTTCGCAAAGTCGCTCATGCGATCCGGGGTCCACGGTGGGTCCCATACCATCTCGACGGTGGCGGACCGAATCTGCGGGACCTTCTCGATCGCCAGCTTCACCTCTTCCGCGAGGATCCCGGCGACCGGGCAGCCGGGCGCGGTAAGGGTCATCTTGAGCTTCACCGAGTCGTTCGTCCACTCGAATCCGTAGACGAGACCTAGGTCGACGATGTTCATCGGGATCTCGGGGTCGTAGATCTGCTTCAGGTTCTCGGTGATCAAGCGCTCCCGCTCCGCATACGGCCCCGACGTGGCGGGGGCGAACGGCGCGGGGACCGCCGGCGGTGCCGAGGGCGCGGAGTCGCTCATCGAAGCCATCACCAGCCGACGCCCTATAAGGGTGCGCGGCACCGAGGTGGCTCTTGGGTAAGCCCCCGGAAATTCGTTTAAGCGCCCTCCCGGTAGCATCTCGATGCGCGATATCCACGCGATGTCCCCGAATCGGGGCCGGATGCGGCTTCACTCCGTAGGCATTTCGGGGATTCGTAAGCCCCTCACGGTCCAGCGCCGAGAGGGCACCCACACGTTGGCGGTGGAGTTCTCGGTCGCGGTCGACCTTCCTTCCGAACGAAAGGGGTCGGACCTCTCCCGGAACGCCGAGATCCTGGCGGAGGTCGTCGACGAGACGGTGACGCGGCCGGTGGAGGGCCTCGAGTCCGCCTGTTCCTCGATCGCGCGCGAGCTACTCGTTCGACACCCCTACGCCACCGAGGCCGCCGTCGGGGCGTCCGCGAGCTATTTCCTTCGCAAGGGAATCACGGAAGAGAAGCGCAGCTTCGAGGATTATCTCCTCCTCGCCGACGCCCGGGCCGTCCGCCGTCCCGACGGCGCCGTCCAGCTGTCGCGTGCCGTCGGGGCCGAGGCCGTCGGCATGACGGCCTGCCCCTGCGCGATGGAGACCTGCCGCGACCTTTTGACCGCCCAGTTCCCCCAGCTCGGGGAGAAAGAGTTGAGGGAGCTCCCGATGATCACGCACAATCAGCGCAACCGCACCCGCCTTGTCTTCGAGCTCACGGACGAGTCGGAGGTGGAGGCGGATGAAATCATCGCTGCGATCGAGGCCGCTCAATCCAGCCCGACCTACGCGATTCTAAAGCGCGGGGACGAGGCGCGGGTTGTGGCCGACGCTCATCGCCATCCCAAATTCGTAGAGGACGTGCTTCGTGACCTGCTCACGAGCCTCCCCGGACGATTTCCGGCGGTCTCGGACTCTACGGTGGTCCGCGCGATCACGGTGAGCGAGGAATCGATTCACAAGTTCAACGTCGAGGCGTCGCACCGGATCACGTTCGGCGAGCTGCGGCGATCCTCGGGCTCGTAAGGAGGCCGCGGCGGACCGTGCGCTACGCCCTCGATGCCCTCCGGCGAAGACCCGGCCGCTCCGCGATGACGTCGCTCGGGATCGGACTCGCGGTCGGTCTCGTGGTTCTCTTGTTGGCGCTCTCCGCCGGCATCCAGACGAGCGCGACGACCCTCGCTACTCAGAGCGGCGTCGACCTCATCGCGGTCAGCGCGAACGCGACCTCGCCGCTCGAGGGTCAGTTCCCGCCGATCCAAGGGGCGCACAAGCTGGTGAGCGAGATCCCGGCGGTCGACCCGAACGTCGCCACGGCGAGCCCGTGGCTCCTGAGCGACCTCGTCTTCGGTAACGCGTCCCTTTGGGCCGCGGCGAACGCGAGCTCGGTTCCGAGTGGCTGGTCGCCGACGGAATCCGGGACCGTCGGATGGATCCCGACCGACAACACGGGCATCGACACCCCGGACCTCGACAACGGCACGGGGTTCACCCTGCCCGGCGACCCTCACTACTCGAACGGGAGCTACCAGGGGCCCGCGACGCACGAGATCGTGCTCGACGAGGGGCTGGCCAACGTCATGCACGTCTGGGTCGGCGACACCGTGTGGATCGGGGCGGCGGAGCCTCCCTCCGCCGCGGCGCTCGAGGGGTGGTACGCGAACGCGACCGGTTTTCGCGTGGTCGGGATCTCGGGGCCGTTCTGGTTGGTCCCCTCCGCGCTCCTCGCGTTCACCTACCTCTCGGAACTCCAGGCGATCGTCGGCGGAGCCAACGCGAGCACCGACTACGCGTCGCTGGTCCTCATCCATTTAACCGATCCCACCACGGTGGACCAGGACCAGAGCCGGATCGCCGCCGCGTTCCCGCAAATGACGGTGTTCACCCTCGCGAGCATTCTCGGCGCGATCCAGCACGTCGTGAATCTCTACCGAACCTTCGGCGAACTGATCGGGCTGATCGGTATCGTCGTCGCGGCACTCTTCGCGACGACCGTGCTTCAGATGTCGGTCGATGACCGGTCGCGGGAGATCGCCCTACTGCGCGCGATCGGGCATTCCCGCCCGTCCGTCGGCGGGCTCGTGGTGGAGGAGGCGCTCTACCTCTCCCTCTTCGGCCTTGGCGTCGGTCTGCCGATAGCCTACGCCACCGGTTACGGTATCAATCTCTATCTCACGAAGCTCCTCGCCGGACTTCCAACTTCCTTCTCGTTCGTGTCGTTCAATCCGGGTGTTCTCGCGGACGGGCTCTTGCTCGTGCTCGCGGTCGGTCTGCTCGCGGCCATCGCCCCCGCGGCACGTGCGATGCAGCTTCCGGTCGCGGAGGAGCTGAGGGCACCATGAGGCGCTGGGGGCGGGTGGGCGCGCTCCGGCACTCCCGGTTGCAGTTCGTGCTCGCGGTGGCGGCAATCGCGACCGCCGTCGCTCTTCCCGTCGTGCTCGTGAGCGTCGGTGGCGGGGTTTCGGCCCATGAGCTGTCCAATCTCGAGAACGCGGGATACCAGATCGTCGTGAGCGCCGCGGGTGTCCATGGGATCACGGACGCTCACAACTACACCAAGGCCATCCTAGCCATACCGGGGGTAACGGCGGCCTCGCCGGTGCTGAGCGTCACGATCGACGCCTTCACTCCGAAGGGGGCCGTGACACCGGTCCTCGCGGAAGGGATCATTCCCGGCCAGTTCGGCCCGACGCTGAGTCCCGCCGAGGCCGGATTGTTTCCCTTGCCGCTACCGCTCGGAGACCCGACCGACCTCGTCCATTGGGCGAACGGGACGTACGACGGACCCGCGACCTACGACATGCTCGTCTCCTCACCGTACGCGGATGAGTATCACATCACGACCGGGGAGAAGCTCGTGCTGAGCCCCGTCGCGAACCGCTCGCTCGGGACGACCTATACCGTCACCGGCTCGTTCGGCGTGCCCCCCTCGGTCCTGGGACCGACCGGGGCGTTCGCCGTGTTGTTGCCGCTGTCGGACCTGCAAACCCTCACCGGATTCGCTGGAACGGGCGCCGTCGCCCCGGACGCGGCCGACACGATCCAGGTCGCGGTCACCGGGTCGATCAGCACGAACCCCGTCGCGCTCGACCACGTCCGGGCCAAGGTGCAGGCGTTGTTCCCGTACTACGGGGTCAGCTCGCTCACCCAGGAGGCGCAGCAGCTCGAGGCCGCCACCGGCGTGCTCACGGGTTTCTACCTGGCGCTCTCCTCGGTCGGGATTACGGTCGGTCTATTGTTCCTCGCGCTGGTGCTGTTGCGGCGGGTGGAAGCCGACCGAAGGTCGATCGGCATCCGACGGGCCCTCGGGATCCCTTCGAGGACCATTGCGGCCGAGATTCTGGGAAGCGGTGCGACGTTAGCCCTCGTGGGAGCGGCGGTGGGGGTGGCGGCGGGCTATCTAATCGTGGAAGCGCTGTCCGCCTGGGCGAATGCTGCGGTCCAGGAAGCGGCTCGGCTCGCCGTCTTCGAACCTCTCCTGCTCGCGGAGCTGGTGGGCGGGATCGTCGGCCTATCGCTCTTGGCCGGGGCCGTGGCGACGCGCTCGGCGCTCCGGACCGAGATCACGGAGGCGCTGCGATGAGTCGGGCGGCGGCGCCGTTGATCGAGCTCGTTCAGGTTACGCGGACGTACGGTCGGGGCTCGCCCGACAAGGTGCGGGCACTCCGCGGCATCGACCTCACGATCACGCCCGGCGAATTCCTCTCCGTTGCCGGACCGAGCGGTTGCGGGAAGACGACCCTCCTCAACCTGCTCGGGTTGCTCGACAGCCCGACGTCCGGGGAGGTACGATGGAATGAGGAACCCGTGGGACACCGGACCGACCGCGCCCGGGCCCGGATGCGGCTCGAAGGGGTTGGGTTCATCTTTCAGCGGTTCTACCTGCTCCCGACCTTGACCGCCCGAGAGAACGTCGAACTCCCGATGCGCGCCCTTCGCGTCCCCCACGGCGAACGGACCCGCCGGGCCGGACGGCTCCTCGAGGAGGTCGGCCTCACCGGCCGGGAGAAGGCGTTCCCGCACCAGCTCTCGGGCGGCGAGGAGCAGCGGGTCGCGGTGGCCCGCGCGCTCGCGAACGAGCCGGGGCTCTTGCTCGCCGACGAGCCGACCGGGGAACTCGACTCGGGCAACACGCAGGCAATCCTGGCGCTCCTCGAGAAAGTCCGACACGACCACGCCGCCTCGCTCGTGGTGGTCACGCACAACCCCGAGGTCGCCCGACGGGCTCAGCGGCACATCACGATGCGGGACGGGACCGTCCTCCAGGACGTCCGGGAGGCGTAGTCCGGTCGTGGCGCGGATCGCAATCCTCCTGACGGACCGGTGCCACCCGAAGGAGTGCCAGTGGGAATGTCAGGCGTACTGCCCGCCGGTGCGGATGGGCCAGGAGTGCATCATCGAGGGTCCCGACGGCCACCCCGTGATCTCGGAGAGCCTCTGCATCGGCTGCGGCATCTGCGTCCACAAGTGCCCGTTCGATGCGATCAAGATCCTCAACACGCCCGAAGCGAACGAGTCGGAGATCGTCCACCGCTACGGCTACAACGGCTTCCGACTCTACCGCCTCCCGATTCCGCCCACCCAGGGCATTACGGGCCTGCTGGGCCCGAACGGGACGGGGAAGACGACGGCGCTTCGGCTGCTCGCGGGCCAGGACGTTCCGAATCTCGGCGACTACGAGCATCCGGGCGACTGGTCGCGGGTGCTCGAACACTATCGCGGCACGGCGCTGCACGCCCATTTTGAACGAGTGGCGAAGGGGGAGCTCCGAAGCGTCGTGAAACCCCAGTACGTCGACCGCCTCGCGGATGAGCCCGTGACGGTGCGGGAGTTCGTGGCGTCCGCCGGTGGGCGGGCCGAGAAAGTGCTCGACGAGGTCCGTCTTGCCACTCGGGCCGACCGACGGCTAGGCGAGCTTTCGGGCGGAGAGCTCCAGCTTGCGGCAATCGCTCGTACGGTGGCGACCGATGCCGACCTGTACCTCATCGACGAGCCGTCGAGCTATCTCGACATCGTGCACCGCCTCGAGGTCGCCCGCCTCCTGCGACGGCTCGGTGAGTCGAAGAGTGTGATCGTCGTCGAGCACGACCTCGGCCTCCTCGATTACCTCGCCGACCAGGCCCATCTCCTCTACGGCGAGTCGGCCGCCTTCGGCGTGATCAGTCACCCGATCCCGATGCGGTCGGCGATCAACACGTACCTCACGGGCTACCTCAAGGACGAAAACGTGCGGTTCCGGACCGAGCCGGTCCGGTTCGTCGCGCATCCGCCGAAACCCCCCGTACGCCAGAACGTTCTCGTGGAATTCCCCGCGCTCGAAAAGCAGTTCCCCCGATTCCATCTCGCGGTCGGGGCCGGGGGCCTTGCGAAGGGCGAGACGGTCGGGGTCGTCGGACCGAACGCGACCGGCAAAACGACGTTCGTTCGGATGCTCGCCGGCGTCGAGCCGCCCACGAGCGGTACCCCCCCGCCCGGCGTGACCGTGAGCTACAAGCCCCAGTACCTGAAGGCGACGCAACCGGCGAGCCTGCGAGAGCGCTCGAACGCCCTCGCGGGAGACCCGTCGTTCGACGGAAAGCTGTTCGATCGGGAGCTCGTCCCCGGGCTCCATCTGGACGAGGTGATGGACGTCGCCCTCACCGACCTGTCGGGCGGGGAGCTCCAACGGGCCGCGGTCGCGCTCGCGCTCGCCCGACCCGCGACGCTCTACCTGCTCGACGAGCCGTCGGCGTACCTCGACGCGGACGAGCGGATGTCGATGGCCCGCCTGCTTCGCCGCCAGGTCGAACGGCAGGCCGTGAGCGCGCTCGTGGTCGACCACGACGTCTACTTCCTCGACCTCGCCTGCGACGCGCTCATGGTGTTTCGGCCGGACGCGGACGATGGTTCGCGGGGTCGGGGGGACGGACCGTTCCCGATGCGCGAAGGGATGAACCGGCTCCTCCGGACCGTCGACATCACGTTCCGCCGGGACGCGGAGACACTGCGTCCCCGGATCAACCGCGAGGGGTCGGTCCTCGACCGGGAGCAACGCGCGAAGGGGGAGTACTACTACGAAGCCGCCGCCTGAGGCGATTCCGCCCCGGCCGTCCACGGGACGGATGACCCACGAGGGGGTCTACTACGACCGGGGCCGGTTGTCGTACACGGTCGTCGGAATGTACGTGGTCCTGTTCCTCGTGATGCTGCTGATCCTGCCCCATACCGGCACGGCCCTCTGGGTGGTCGGGGTCATTCTGTTCCTGATCGTGTTCTTCCTCGCCCGATATCTCTCGACGACCTACTCGATGAACGACACGTACTTCCGGTCGTGGCGCGTCGGAGGGAGCCGCCGCATCCGGCTCGAGTCAATCCGTCGGATCGAGTACGGGAGCATGCGCGAGCTCGCCGCCACGGGGTTCGTGGGTTCGTGGGGGTGGCGCGGCCGGATGTGGAGCCCGAGGATCGGCGCGTTCGACGCGGTCTACACCGACCCGGTGCGGGGCCTCATCCTGACGGGCGAAGGGGTTCCGATCTACATTAGCCCGAACGACCTCGACGGGTTCGCCCGCGAGCTCTCCCGCCGGGTGCGGTCGTACGCTGGCCTGATCGACGTTGACGTCGGCGCCCCGATCGCGGTCGATGTGCCGAGCTGAACCGCCGGGTCAGGTCGTGGTCGCTCAGTACTGCGGCACGGACGGGTCGACGCGCTGCGCCCAGGCGTTGAGGCCCCCGCGGAGGGTCCGGACGTTCGAGAACCCAAGGTCCAAGAGGAACCGGGTCGCCTCCGCGGAACGGACCCCGCTCCGGCAGTAGACGACGACCTTCGCGGCCCGTGTGAGCTCGTCGACTCGATCGGCCAGCTCGCGTTTCGGGATCAGATGCGCCCCGGGAAGATGGGCGATCGCCCACTCGCCCGGCTCGCGCACGTCCACGAGGAACGGCGGCTCGTCGGAGTCGAGCTCCGCGCGTAGCGCCTCCGGCTCGATCCGAGGAACACCCGAATCCGCGGGCGCCTCCGCCGGGTTTCGGACGCCGCAAAATGCGGGATAATCGATGAGCCCGGTCTGGGTCGGGTGGGAGGAGCAGATCACGCAGTGAGGATTCTTACGGACCTTGAGCTCACGGAACTTGAGCGACAGCGCGTCGTAGAGCAACAGCCGACCGACCAGCGAGTCGCCTTGACCGAGGATCAGCTTCACCGTCTCCGTAGCCTGAAGTACCCCGATCAGCCCCGGCAGGACCCCGAGCACGCCGGCTTCGGCGCACGAAGGAACGAGGTCCGGCGGGGGAGGTTCGGGGTAGAGGCAACGGTAGCACGGGCCGTGACGGGCGTCGAACACACTCACTTGGCCCTCGAAGCGGTAGATGGAACCGTAGACGTTCGGCTTCCTCAGAAGGACCGTCGCGTCGTTGACGAGATAGCGGGTGGAAAAATTGTCCGTCCCGTCGACGATGACATCGTACGGGGCGAGGATGTCGAGAGCATTCTCGGAGGAGAGCCGGACTTCGTGAGGAACGATGCGGATCGCCGGATTCAACCCCTCGAGTCGCTCTCGCGCGGCGGCGATTTTCGGCCGACCGACATCGCGGGTGGAATAGAGCACCTGGCGTTGGAGGTTCGAGAGGTCGACCGCGTCAAAATCGACCAGGCCGATTTCGCCCACCCCCGCCGCGGCGAGGTAGAGTGCCGCCGGTGCGCCGAGCCCGCCCGTGCCGACCAGCAGTACCTTCGCCTGGTTCAGCTTCTTCTGACCCGCTAGGCCCACCTCGGTGAGCAGGAGATGGCGACTGTAGCGACGCAGCTCGTCGGTGGAGAACGCGCCCGGTGCCGTACCCATGGACCGGGTCTTCGGAGCCTCGGTTGGCGGTCGGGCCCGCGCCTCCGGGGCCCCCCCGGCGACGGCGGGAACGATGGAGACCACGTCGCCGTCCTTGAGCGGCGTCCCCTCACGCTCCAGGGAGCGAATGTCCTCGTCGTTCAGGTAGATCGTGACGAAGCTCCGGAGCCGACCCTCGGGAGTGAAGAGATGCCGCTTCAGTGCGGGGTGAGCACCTGCGAGCTCGCCGAGGACCGCACCCACCGTGGTGCCCTCGAGCGAGAGCTCGGTGGCGCCGCCCGCGAAGGAACGGAGCGGGGTTGGGATCTTCACGGTCGTCCTCGGCATCGTCGTTCGTTCCTCCCCGGGGCTCTTACGCTCTTCGTTACCTCGGGGCTATCGCGGTCTCGGTCTTCGTGACGGAAAGGCGCACTTCGCAAAAAGTCCCGGAGTCGGGGTCGAGCTCGAACGCCCCGAGGGTCGGCGTGCCGGAGGCGGAGACCGAGAGCACCAAGTAGGTGTACCATGGCCAGGCGTGGTCCTGGTCGAACTGCGAAGGTCGAGCGGGGTGGTCCGGATGGGAGTGGTAGAACCCTACCACCGCCTGTTCCGTGAACTCTAGGCGGCGCTCCACCGACCGCAGATGGTCGGGCGGGATCAGGAACCGTCGCGTTCTCTCCCCCGAAGAGTGGTTGTCCGCTCGTTCGAGGGCCAGGATAACTCGCTCATCCGAGAGCGTCGACTCCCTCGCGAGACCGATGAGCAACCCACAGCACTCTTCCGGGTACATCGCGCGGCCATGCGCCTCGATCTCTGCGCGTAAGGCCGCCGAGAGCCTGACCGGCCTCACGCTCGACCATCTCCTATAGCCCCGTGCCCGCCATCCGGAAGGATGGTCACGACCACGGACCCCGGCGCCGAGCGGCCGACCTGCATCGCCGCCCACACCGCGGCGCCAGCCGACGCCCCGACCGATAACCCTTCGTCCCGGGCGAGCCGCTCCTGCATCGAAAGCGCATCTTCCGTGTCGACGCGGATGGTTCGATCGACGAATCGCTCGTCGTAGGTGGAGGGTCGGAGCGCGGTGGCGAGATGTTTCAGCCCCTCGATCCCGTGGATCGGCCCCGGTGGTTCGACTCCGATCACCTGGACGCCGGGTTTGCGTTCTTTGAGAAATCGGCTCACCCCCGAGATCGTGCCTCCGGTCCCGACGCCCGCGACGAAGTGCGTGACCCGGCCGCCCACCTGAGTCCAGATTTCGGGGCCCGTGCTCGTGTAGTGGGCGCGCGGATTCGAGGGGTTGTTGTACTGGTCCGGGTAGAAGTAGCTGCCCGGGTCCGTCGTCGCCCGACGGTGGGCCTCCCGCTGGGCACCGTCCGTCCCCTCGGCGGGGTCGGTGAAAACGATGCGTGCGCCGAACGAGCGGATTCGGGAGACCCGGGACGGGTGCGCGTTCCGCGGGAGGACCAGCTCGACCGGGAAACCCAAGCGAGCTCCCAGCATCGCATAGGCGACCGCTGTGTTGCCGCTGGACGCGTCCAGCAGCGTCCGCCCGGGCGTGAGGAGCCCGCCCGCGATCGCGTCGAGCACGATGCCCCGCGCCGTCCGGTCTTTCACCGAACCGGACGGATTGAACTGCTCCGCCTTCCCCCACAGCTCGAACCCGCCCCCCGCAAACTCAGCGACCGAGGAAAGCGGAATGAGCGGCGTGTTCCCGATCGACCGTACGACTGCATCGAGCGGCGCGGCCGTCGTCCCCCGAAGGAACCCGGGAGGCATTCGGGGCGCAGGGGTCAGCGCAGCTGGATCAGGTGGGTACATCGCATCCCTCCGCGGCCGATCGAGTCGACCAGGTCCACCCCGGACTGCCCGAGGAGTGCCTCGGTGAGATGCTTATCAAAAACGTCACAAAGAAGGAACGGATGCGTAATCGCGCTGTGACGGAACACGCAGTTCGACCGCGTGATTCGGATCGAGCCGTCCGGTGCCCGGTCGGTCATGCATCGGAATCCTAGCCGGTTCAGCGAGCGTACGACGTTCTCGGCGCGCTCCTGGGGGGTTCCCATACGGGGAACTTCCTTCGCGACCTCGCGAGCCATCCGCTCCGCGGCGTCCGCGAACAGGGCGCTCACATACCCCTCCCCTTCGCGCGCGAGCAGCGCGTCGACCACCGTGTCGAGGATCAGGTCGTACTTCTTCGGGAACAGTTCCTGGGCGGAGCCGGTCAGGACGTAGCGCTTGCGCGGTCGCCCAACGCCCTCCCGACGGAAAGACGGGACCACGAGGCCCCGTTCCTCGAGCCGACCCAGATGGCCCCGGGCCGCGCTCTCCTGAATCCCGAGTTTGCGCGCAAGGTCACGCGCGGTGCGCGGGGCGACCGCCAGCTCTTCGAGGATACGACCTCGCGTTCCCTCGAGGGGCTCGGAGTCTGTGATGACCGCCATCGCCCTACCCCATGACGTTCTAGGATTTACACACCGCGCCATGCTTAAATAACGGTATCGGCTCGTACGAGCTCGATGACGATCGAAACGCTGAGCGGTCCCCACACCCTGGTGGTGGACGACCTCCACGCCGAGGTGGCCGGAAAGGAGATTCTGAAGGGGGTCAGCCTGACGCTGAAGAGCGGGGAACTGACCGCTCTGATGGGACCGAACGGATCCGGCAAGAGCACGCTCGCGTATGCCCTCATGGGTCATCCGAAGTACAAGGTGACGAAGGGAACGGCCCTCCTCGACGGGCAGGACCTTCTCAAGCTGAGCGTCGACCAGCGCTCCCGTGCCGGTCTCTTCCTCGGGTTTCAGTACCCTCAGGAGGTGTCGGGCCTCTCGCTATCGAAGTTTCTCTGGACGGCGTACATGCAGACCCACACCGCCCAGACCGCGAACACCGGCCAGTTCGATAAGGACCTCAAGACGCACCTGCAGTATCTCGACATGGACGAGTCGCTTCTCAAGCGGTCGCTCAACGAAGGGTTCTCGGGCGGTGAGAAAAAGCGGGTCGAAGTGCTCCAGATGGCGACGCTCCAGCCCCGGTTCGCGATTCTGGACGAGCCCGACTCGGGACTCGACATCGACGCGGTGCGCGCCGTCGGCGAGACGGTCGCGAAGCTGCACCGGCCGGACGCGGGCATCCTCGTGATTACGCACTATCAGCGGATCCTGAAGTACCTCCAGCCGGACCGGGTCCACGTGATGGTGGACGGCGTCATCGCCCTCTCGGGCGGTCGGGAGCTTGCGGACGAGCTCGAAGCGAAGGGATACGACTGGGTCCGCGTGGGTGTCACGAGCCCACCGACCTAACGAGAGGTCGCGAAACCCGGATGGGATTCCTCACTTCGCGTCGGTGCCGGCCTTCGGCTGTCGAGATATTTTCAGATAGGCTCTAAGAATCCGAAGCGAATCGGGAAAGTGATGGACGTAGTGCGGGTCCGCGAAGATTTTCCGATTCTCGCTCGGTCGACGCAGGGGCGACCGCTCGTCTACCTCGATTCGGCCGCCACCTCTCAGAAGCCTCGGAGCGTCATCGAGGCTGAGGAATCGTATTACGAAGAGCGGAACGCCAACCCCCATCGAGGAGTGTACGCGCTGAGCGTCGAGGCGACCGACGCGTACGAGGCCGCGAGGGCCCGTATGGCGCGATTTTTGCATGCGTCGGACCCCTCGGGCGTGGTGTTCGTGCGCGGGACCACGGAAGGGATCAATCTCGTTGCGACGATTCTCGGTCGCAAGCTGCTGCATCGCGGCGACCGGGTCATCTCCACGGTAATGGAGCACCACTCAAACATCGTCCCGTGGCACATGCTCCGGGAATACCAGGGAGTCGACCTCCAATTCATCGGAGTGGACGACGAGGGACAGCTCCAGCTCGCCGACCTCGACCGACTGCTCGACCATCGGACCAAGGTGGTCACGCTCACGCACGTCTCGAACGTCCTCGGCACCGTGAACCCGGTCCGGGAGGTCGCGGACCGAGCGCACGCGGCGGGCGCCCTGGTCGTCCTCGATGCGGCGCAATCGGCCCCGCACCTGCCGCTCGATGTGGCCCGTCTCGGCGTCGATTTCCTGGCGTTCTCGGGCCACAAAACCCTGGGACCGATGGGAATCGGTGTGCTCTGGGGTCGTCCCGAGCTCCTCGAGTCGATGCCCCCCGGGATGGGTGGTGGCGAGATGATTCGGGACGTCCATCTCGATCGGATTAGTTACCGCGAGGCGCCCGCGAAGTTCGAGGCCGGTACCCAGAACGTGGGGGGAGCGGTCGCGCTTTCGACCGCCCTCGATTACCTCGAGGGGGTCGGGTGGGAGGAGCTCCACGACCACGAGCAGAAGCTGCAGCGGCTCGCGCTTTCGCTGGCCGAGGAGCGGTTCGGGACGAAGATGAAGATCTTCGGCCCCCGTGACCCCGCAGACCGCGAGGCCGTCATCTCGTTCTCGCTCCAGGGCGCGCACCCTCACGACATCGCGAGCCTCCTCGATGCACGCGGGATCTGCGTGCGCGCGGGCCACCACTGTGCCCAACCGTTGATGGAACGCTTCCGGGTACCTGCGTTGACGCGGGCGAGCCCGTACTTGTACAACACGAAAGAGGAAGTCGAGAAGCTGTTCGACGGACTTGAGGAAATCGCGCGTCTGCTCTCAGGAACCGGCCGCGCTCCTGTCACTTCGTAAACCGTCTCCCACACCGGCGCGCCGGTACCAAGAACCTGTCGCGTTCCGGTTGACAGCCTCGGCGCGAAACGCCGGTTCCTTGCCGGTGAGCCCGCTGTCGTGCCCCGGGCGACCTCTCATTTAAATACGCCGAGGTGATGGAATTCCCCGGAGCTGCCATGGCTCAGACTGCCTCCGAAATCACGCCCCTCGATTACACGAGGTACGACTTCAAGAACCCGGAAACGTACCGTCTGCGGATCCCGAAGGGCCTGACCCAGGAGGTCGTCCGCGAGATTTCCCGATTCAAGAACGAGCCGGCCTGGATGCTCGAGTACCGGCTCCGGGCGTACGATCATTTCGTCGAGCGTCCGATGCCGGACTGGGGTCCCAGCCTATCGGACATCGATTTCGACTCGTACACCTACTACGCAAACCCGCTGCTCGAAGGGGAGACCAAGCGTAAGTGGGAGGACCTTCCCGCGGACATCAAGAACACCTTCGAGAAGCTCGGCATTCCGAAGGCCGAACGCGAGTATTTCGGGGGAGTGGGCGCGCAGTACGACAGCGGCACGGTCTATCACAAGATTCGCGAGGACCTCGCCGCGAAGGGCGTCATCTTTTGCGACACCGACACGGCCGTCAAGGAGCACCCGGAGATCGTCCGCAAGTACTTCGGAAAGGTCGTGCCGTACAACGACAACAAGTTCGCCGCGCTCAACAGCGCCGTGTGGTCGGGGGGAAGCTTCGTCTACGTGCCGCCCGGTGTGGACGCCGGCATCCCGCTCCAGGCCTACTTCCGCATCAACGCTCGGAACGTCGGACAGTTCGAGCGTACGCTGATCATCGCCGACAAAGGCGCGAAGGTCCATTACATCGAGGGCTGCACCGCCCCGATCTACTCCACCGACTCACTCCACGCCGCGGTGGTCGAGGTCGTGGCGGAGCCGTACTCGAAGCTCCGCTACACGACCGTCCAGAACTGGTCGAAGAACGTCTACAACCTCGTCACGAAGCGTGCGGTTGGGTACGAAAACTCGCTCGTCGAATGGGTCGACGGGAACATGGGCTCGAAGATCACGATGAAGTACCCCTCGGTCTACCTACGGGGCCGCGGGGCGCGTGCCGACATCCTGTCGGTCGCGTTCGCGAGCGAGGGTCAGATCATCGACTCGGGGGCGAAGGCGGTTCACTCGGCTCCGGACACCTCGAGCAAAATCATCTCGAAGTCGATCGCGATCCGGGGTGGCCAAACGAGCTACCGGGGGCTGCTCCACGTCGCGCCGGGCGCGACGGGCGTCAAGGCCGCGGTGCGCTGCGACGCGCTCCTCCCCGACGAGCGAGGGCGCTCCGACACGTATCCGTACAACGAGATTCACGAAGAGGACGCGACGATCACCCACGAGGCGGTCGTCGGGAAGATCGGTGAGGAGCAGATCTTCTACCTCATGAGCCGCGGGCTCAACGAGTCGGACGCGATCCACCTCATCCTCATGGGCTTCCTCGCGGAGTTCTCGAAGGAGCTGCCGGTCGACTACGCTCTCGAGCTGAACCGTCTCATCCAACTCGAGATGGCCGGCGCGGTCGGATAGGAATAAGCTGGGCACGCCCGGTTTGATTTCGCTTCACCGATAGCTGTATTAACAGCGGTCCTTCACGCGGCGCCAAGGTGCTTGAATGAACCCCGACACGGCTGCCGACCCGTACGCGAGCTGGTGGACCCACCACGCGACCGCCGTGAAGACGTTCGCCCGAATGCTCCTCGGGATCGCCCTCGCGATCGACGGTTATCTCAAGTTCAGCTCCGGATACAACAACGGTACGTTCCTGGCTAACATCCAGAGCTCTCAAGCGAGCGACCCGAGCTGGCTCTCCCCATGGTTCTCGTTCTGGGCGACGCAGGCCGCGAACAACTCCACCGCCATCGTCTACAGCGTGGGCACCGTCGAGCTCCTTCTCGGGCTCGCCCTCATATTCGGATTCATGCGGAAGATTGCCTACGTGGGCGGAATCGCTCTCACGCTCCTCATCTGGGCAATCCCCGAGGGATTCGGTGGCCCGTACACCGTCTCGGGGTCGGCGGCTACGGACGTGGGTACCGGGATCATCTACGCGATCGCCATCGTCGGGCTGATCGCTATCAGCGCCACGTATGGGTCGAGCCGATACAGCCTCGACTACTACATCGAGCGCCGCTTCTCGAGTTGGGCGCGGGTCTCCGAGTTCGGCACTCCGCTCTGGGGTCCGATGCGGCCATCCCGAAGCGTGGCGCCGAAAGTGCCCGCAAAGTAGCGCAGTGTCGCGGTTCGGCCGAACCGGTCCCTGGACGGCCGGTCGGGGATGCTGGAGCGCTGACCCGTCACGCGTGACCGAAGTTCACGCCGGGGATGACGGCCGACGCTGAGGTACGCGCGGCAGGTCCGTGTGGGCCTTGACGAGGTCGATGACAGCGAGCAAGGTCGCGTAGGCGAGATTCACGTCGATTCCGAGAGCTACCGCCGTCCGGGGGGCCGGCCCATCCAGACGCGCGAGCGCCGATCGCAGGAGCTCCCCGGCCGTTTCGAGGCCGACGGGGTCAAGGACTTTGCCGGCAGGTCTCTGGACCAGTTCCGCGGTCTCAGCAAGGTCGTCGCGGAGCGATTTCCGCAACGTCCGAAGCACCTCGACGGGAATCTTCGTGGGGTCCAGAACGAGCGGCATCGGCTCGAGCTCCGGTCGTTCGATTCGACCCGGCGATTCATCGCAGCTTCGAGTCGAACCGCCAGTCGGGCGTCAGCTCGGTGCCCGTAACCTCGAGGTGAGGTAACACGGGATACCGGCCCTCTTCCCAGACGATCTCCTGCCCGTCCCAGCGGGCCTGGAGCGACGGGAACAAAATCTCGCGCAGCCCGGCGATCGGCGCTCGGTCGAACACGCTCGAAAGGAACCCCTCGCCAATCATCCGGATCGCGTCGGGCTGAGGCACGCCCCTCGACTCGAGGTAGAAGACCTTCTCCGGGTCGACCGGAGCGACCGAGGTCGAGTGGGTCGCCTTCACGTCCCGGCAGAGAATCTCGAGGATCGGGATGGTGTCGGAACGGGCGCCGCGCGAAAGGAGCATCGCGTGTTCGGAGATCAGCGCCACGGTCTTCCGGGCCTCCGGTTCGATGCGAACGAGCCCTCGGCTCATGCCTCGGGCTTCGTCGGTGAACACGCCGCGGGTGAACGACGTCCCGTGCGTGTCGGTGGAGGCGTGGGTGAGGTCGAACGAACTGTCGTACGATTGGTCCTTCGCACCGTAGAACGTCTGTAGGTCCTCCGCGACCGAGCCCCGTCCGGTGAGACGCGTGTGGTTCCGGATCTTCGCTCGGTAGCCGCCGAGCCCGTTCCACATCCATCCGATGCGCGCGTCGGCCCCGGTCGTCGCCGTTCGCCGGTAGACCGAAACGGTCCGTAGGTCCGGTGCGTGGACCGTGAGGTAAACCATCTTCGCTTGGTCACGTAAGTCTAGGTCGGTGTTCGAAGCGTAGAGGCGTTGTCCGTCGGGAGGGGAGCGGGTCGAGTAGACCTCCTCGGTGGCCAACAGCTGGACGCGCGCTCCGACACGGAATGCCCGGCGTACCGAGAGCGCCTGCTTCGGAGCGGAGAGGACCGAAATCTCTTGCACCCGAACTGCCCCGTGCACCCCCTCGGGGACCTCCAGGACGTACCCCCGGTTGAGAAGGGCGGCCGCCAGAGCCGACAGACGGTCCGGCGGGTCCTCGGCGCCTCGAAGGAATCCGTCGAATCCGGGACGGCGCGTCTTCCAGATCTCCTCCATCGTCGCGACCCGGACCCCCGCGCGTTCGAGTTCCGCAGGAACATCCACCCGGGTCCCCGAAGCGTCGTGGACGATCCGGACGGCATGGTCGAGCCGAGGCGGGAGGCCCACCGGAGCGGCTCGGACCAGAGGGTCGACGCCGGTAAGGTCAACGTTCGTGAAGTAGCCGTACCCGCGGTAGAGGGGATTCGGCTCGATCGGAAGCTCGCGGAATCGCTCGTACGCCTCGGCCCTCTGCCGCGAGAACTCCTCGGGGTCCCCGGCCTCGTGCGACAACCGAGTGACCTCGTCCAAGTGGAGCCACTCCTGAAACCGAGGTGCCGCCGAGGCCATCGGATTTACACACTCGGGTGTGTTTATAAGATGAGCGGGCGACCGGCGCGCTCGGCGGTCCGTGGGTCGATTCCCGAGGCGATCCTGCGAGGAACCGGGAGCTGGACCGGTCCCCACCTTAGTTCCCGAATTCGCTGGCCGAACATCTTTGTAGCCGTACGTGATGAAGCACGCCCCAAGCATGTGCGACTGGGAAGCCGAGGAGTACGCCGAGTACCTGCTCTGGGTCGAAGCGGAGAGGGCCCGCGCTCGTGCCCGCCCTCGCCCGGCTCCCGAGGAGTCGCGGGTGAAGGCGTCGTTCCTCACCGCGATCCCACGGGAAGCCGCCGAGGCCTGAGCCTCGGATAACGCCCGTTGGGCCAGCGTCGCTCGGGGGCGGCTCCGCCGCGGTAGTCCGGAAGGCGTTTAGTACGCGCGCGACGGTGAGTTCCGTGTCGGTGCGCGAAGATGTATGACATGTATCAGGAGGTCATCCTCCAGCACTATCGCAGTCCTCGGAATTTTGGGCCCCTCGCGGACCCGGACCGGATTGGCGAGGAGTCGAATCCGCTGTGCGGGGACCATATCACGATCCGCCTGAAGGTCGAGCCCGGTTCCCAGAAGATCGCCGCGGTCCGTTTCGAAGGTGACGGCTGCGCGATCAGCGTCGCGAGCACGTCCATGCTGACCGAGAAGGTCGCCGGTATGACGCTCGAGCAGGCCGGCCGCCTCACCAAGGACGACATCCTGCAGCAGCTCGGCATCCCGCTTTCGCCCGTTCGGGTGAAGTGCGCCCTCACCGGTTTCGCGGCGCTCGGAAGAGCGTTGCACCCCGAGTCGCTTCCGCCCGTCGCGTGACGCCACCGGTCGTACCCCCGGACTTCCGCTCGTCATCCCCAAGACCCGGGCTCTTCGGAGCCGGGGGGCCGGAATGATCGTCATCGACCGTGATACCTGCGTTCTGTGCGGGCTCTGCACGGCAGTGTGCCCGCCGGACGCGATGGAGCTCACGGAAACCGAGCTCGTCGTGCACACGAATTGTACCGACTGCGGCTGGTGCGTGCCGTACTGCCCCGTTGGAGCGATCTCGGGAGGACGTCCGGTGCCGCGACGCCCCCGGGAGAAGTGAACACCTCTCCGAACGATCGAGCCGGCGCCGTCAATCCCGGGCGACCCGGGGATGAATCGGGCACGGCCGCTTCAACCGGCACATCCGACACTTCTCGGGGGACACCGGGGGAATCGGCTTCTGCATACGGCCGTACTTGCGACGTGGCATCGCGCAGCCCCGAACAACCCGGCCCACGTCTTCAAGCTGACGAACCGGGGCATCGACCGGGGGCCATCGCTGGAGTTTTAGAGCTCTCGCGCTCCCCGGGCCCCGTGCCCGCCCTCTCTGGCCACGCCAGTTCGGCAGGAACGTCGCGGTTCCGCGACCGCGCGGTGTCCGCGCGCCGGCTCCCGGTCGAGCACTTCCGCGAAGCCCCCGGGGACCTCCTCCTCTCGTCCGTCGGTCTCGGGACGTACATCGGTCCGCCCGACGGCCCTACCGACCTTGCCGTGGAGCAGGCGGTGCTCGTTTGCCTGACCTCGGGTCGGGTGAACGTCCTCGATACGGCCATTAACTACCGCCATCAGCGAGCCGAGCGCAGTGTCGGACGGGCTCTCGCTCGACTGATCGACCGGGGCGAGGTCGCCCGCGACGAGGTGTTCGTCGCCACGAAGAACGGCTATCTCGCGCCGGATGCGGAATCCCCGACCCCGACCGCACGATGGGTCGAGGAAGAACTGGTGCGTCCTGGAATCCTTCGTCCAGAGGACATCGTGGACGGCTGCCACGCAATGTCGCCCTCCTACCTCGCCGACCAGTTCGAGCGCAGTCGCCGGAACCTGGGCTTAGCGACGATCGACCTCCTCTACCTCCACAACGCGGCCGACGCTCAGATCCCTGACGTAGGCCCCGAGGAGTTCGGCGGACGACTTCGAGAAGCGTTCCGCCTTTACGAGCAGTTCCGGGACGATGGTCGACTGCTCGCGTACGGGCTGGCCACGTGGGACTGCCTCCGCGTTCGCCCGGACGACCCCGGGTTCTTCGCCTTGGAAACGGCGGTCCGGATCGCCCGCGACGTGGGAGGTGAGGATCATGGGTTCCGATTCGTGCAGTTCCCCTTCAACCTCGCGATGCCGGAGGCGGTGACGCTCCGTAACCAGCCGGTCGCGGGTGCCCGTACGACGCTGTTCGACGCCGCCCAACGCCTGGGTGTGAGTTGTTTCACGAGCGTCCCACTCGTCCAGGGACAGCTGGCTCGCTCCGGGCCAAAACGAAACGGGCTCACCCGGGCCCAGACCGCTCTACAGTTCGCGCGGTCCGCCCCGGGGACGATCGGACCGCTCGTCGGCCAGAAACGCGCCGAGCATCTTTCCGAGAACTTGGAGATCGCGGCCCTTCCGCCGTGGGACCCGGCCGAGTTCCTCGAGCTCGTAGCCTAAGGCGACTCCGGAGCATCGGAGCCCGGCGGCCGGGGCCTTGTCGGGGAATCCGGCTCGTTCGTCGCGAGCACGGACCGGCCGTCCACCTTCTGCACGCGCACGACCCGGTCGGCAATGGCCGCGAGTTGCGATTCGTGCGAGACTAGGATCACCTGCGGCAGCGTGAGCTCGTCGAGCAGCTCGCCCATTCGGATGACCTGCTCGGGCGAAAAGCCGTCCGTCGGCTCATCGAGAAGGATGGTGTCGAGATGCAAGCTCCCCATCGACCGGACCACCTGAGCTAGGGCCAGACGGAACGCGAGCGCGAGACTCGTGCGTTCACCTCCGCTCAGCGCCTCCGCCGGTGTCCATTCACCTTCGATCATGACGAGGGGCGTGAACGCCGGGTCGGTACGGGCCACCAGCCCCGGGTCGTCCACGAGCGACGCAAAGTAGCGCGCGAACTCTCGCTCGAAGAGCGCCTGGGCGTGCGTGAGCAGCTTCTGTTCCATCTCGAGGACCGTCGAGCGGAACGGACCCCCTACCCAAGCCGCCTTGTCCTCGACCTCCTTCGCTTCCGCGAGCAAGGACGCGCGTTCTTCGCGCCCTGACGCGGCGGCCCGGACCCGTCGATCGGCTTCGTCCAACTGGGCGTCCAGCCGCGAGAGCCGGGAGCGCTCCTCGGCCTCCTGTTCGCGGATGGTCATGAGCCGTTGGTTCGCTTCCGCGAGCGTCGTGCGAGTCGTCCGAGCCTCCGCTCGCCGGATTCGCAACGTCGTCGCCGCCCTTTCTCGGTCCGAGAGCCGCTGGCCCGCGGCGGTCAATTCCCTTCGGATACGTTCGGCCTCGGAACGGAGGGTCGCGAGCGCGCGGTCGATTCCGTCGCGTCGTTCGGCCGACAGCAACGACAATTCCAGCTGCCGAGCCCGCTCGCCCCGGAGCTGTTCCAACCGAGTCACATTCGCCCGGGCCGCCGAGGCTTGCTCCTCTTCGGGAAGCCGACCCGCTACCTCGGCCCGTGCTTGGACGGTGGTCACGCCGGCGCCTTCGAGCTCGCGGGAGGCCTCCGCCACCGCACGGGCCGAGCGTTCGTGGGAGGCGCGCGCGGCGCTTCGGCGCTTCTCGACTTCGTTCCATCGGTCGCGGGCCCGCTCGTACCGCTCGCGAGCCTTCCGTCGCTCTTCGACCGTCGCTCGCTGGGCCTGGGCCGCGTCGAGCTTCCGCCGCGCTCCCTCCGCCAGCGATGCGACCTCGGTCTTGTGCGGCGCAAAATCCTCCGGCCGCACCGATTGGCCGCAGCGCGGGCAGACCCCCTTCTGCAGCAGTTCCTCCACCTCCGCGAGCGAAGATTGAGCCTGCGCGGATTGCTTGAGGCAGCTCGCTTCGTCCTGACGGACTCGTTCGAGATGCTCTTCGAGGTCCGTTAGGGTTTCCGGCGTAGGTGGTCGGGGCGCCTTGGAGGGACCCTCGGCGATCGTCTCTTCGAGCGCCGTGCGCGCCTCCGCCTCTTGCCCCCGGGCGCGCTCGAGCAGCTCCCGCGCCGCCCCCTCCCGTTCGTCCGCCGAGAGGAGCTTCGCCCGGGCTTCGGCGAGGTTGCGGAGTCCCTCGCCTCGTCGGCGCTCCTCTTGCCGGGCGGATTCGAGCTCGTGTTCTAGCTCAGCCAGAGCCGCGCGACGCGCCTCGAGCGCCTGCGCGTCCGAGTCGGTCGACTGTCGTTCCTCGGCGCGTCGGTCCACTTCGCCTTCCCGCTCGGAGAGAGTCGCGCGAAGCGCCTCGAGCGCGGCCCGGTCGGCACCGATCTCCCGCTCCAGTCCCTCGAGCTCTCGCTCGTCCGCTTCGGCGGTCCTCGCCTTCGCTTCGGCCTCATCGCGCGCCGTTTGGAGCGCGCGTAACGCAGCGCGGCGATCGGCGAGGGAACGCTCGGCCGAAACGCGGTCGACCCGGAGCCGGTCGGCGAGGGCGCTTCCCTGCGCGAACTCCTCGTCGAAATGGCGGAGTCGGTCCGCCTCGGCCCGGCGCGATTGGGCGCTTCGCCGCAGGTCGGCCGCGAGTTCCTGCGCGTTGTCGGCGGCGGTGCGGTATCGTTCGACACCCAACGCCTTGCGCACCGTCTCGAGGCGATCCTGCGGGCGTGCGGCGAGGATGTCCCGCATCCTCTCCTGGGGAACGTAAACCGCCCAGCGCCAGAGGTCCGAGTGGGCTTGAGGGCTCGGGTCGTCGGGGAATCCGAGGAGGTCAATGACGCGCTGCCGGAGCTCGGTCGCCGAGTACGCGGTTTCGGCGCCCCCGACCATGAACCGGATGCGCTCGGCCTCGAACGTCTCCTGCCCTTTCCGCCGGAGGCGCCGGAATCGTCGGGAAATCTCGTACCGCTCTCCGTCGCCCTCGAACCCCACGGCGACCTCCGCGTGACCCGCGCCGTGGCGAACCAAGTACGCGGCGTTCACCTCGGCCACGCCGAACAGCGCCATCTCGATCGCGTAGAGAAGGCTCGTCTTCCCGGCGCCGACGTCCCCCGCGATGAGCGTCGTGCCGGTGCCGAACTCGACCTCGGCCGATTCGTAGCTTCGGATGTTCTTCACCCGGAGTCGGCTCAACCGCATCGTCGGGGGCCTCACTCCCGGCCGGGGTCGGCTCGCACGCTGAGCAGGCGACGCCCGCTCGCCAAGCGGGCGCTGGAGTAGTCCTGACGCGACTCGCCTTCGGCTTTCGGTAGACCGAGTTCTCGCAGGAGCTCGCGCACCGTCCGCTCGCCCTCGGTGCCCTCCAGCCAGCCCCGGCCCTCCCGCGTCGACGCAATCAGTCGGAGGAGCTCCGCCGCCTCGACACTCGCCTCGCTCGTCGCGGCCGTCTCCTCCGTCGGTGCCGGCGCGAGGTCCCGCACATCCCAGTGAACGGTACCCGCCTCCGGACCCCGCCGGCGCGCCACCTGGGTCAGGGCCAGGCTAGCGAGGGTCCCGTCCGCCAGCGTGCCGTGGACCCGCGGGAAGAGGAGCGCCCCCGGCGCGCTCTCCTCGGAGAGACGCGCCTCGAGGTCCGCGCGCGCTTCCTCGGCGGACTTGCCCGAAACGTCGATGTCGACCAGGTGCACCGAGCCGCGGGGGGCGGTGTCCACAAACTCGACCGCCGGGCGGCCGCGCTCGACCGTCACGATCGCAACGCCCTGGTGGGTCCGGCCGGCCTGGCCGTGCTCGAGGTCGGTTCGGCTCGTTCCGAAGACCGCTCCCGGATTCACGAGAAGACCACCGCCCGGGCCCTCTCCCGTGTAAGTATAGTGGATGTGCCCTCCAGCGTAGTAATCGCATCCGGCGGGCAGGTCGTCGACCCGGATCCCATGGATGTGCTCTCGGAGGCTCTCCGGCAAGTACTCTTCGACGGCGGCGTGGAACTGGAAGATCTTGAATCCGGGCGCCGAGCGGAAGCCCTCGGCATCGACCGCCCGAAAGTAGTCGCGGTCGAGGCCGTGGGAGCGGCCCGAGATACCGGCAATGCACGCCCCGGTCGGCTCGTCCACATGGAACGGTAGGCTCCACCGAGAGCCCTCGCTCCGCACGGCCTCGGGAGCGACCTTCAGGAAAACGCCGGTCTCCGCAAGGACATCGAGCCAGCTCGTCCGGTGGGCGACGTAGTCGTGAGAGCCGTAGATGACGTAGATCCGTCGGCCCTGGTCGACGAACCGGCGGAGCGCTGCGGCGACCGGGGCGACCTCACCGGGGTCGGGGACCGGCACGTGGAAAAGGTCCCCCGAGATGAGGAGGAACGCGACGTCCCGCTCCTCCGCGACACGCAGGGCGGAGAGCAGGCTTTCCCGAAGGGCGGCCCGAACGGGCGGGTCGCGGGGCCAAGCGCCGACGTGCGCGTCCGCGAGGTGAGCGAAGACGAACCGCTCAGGACCCATCCGCTACCCCTTTCGGGTGGACGCCACCGGATTGGGGCGAGAGTTCGAACTGGGCGCGGCCGGAGGCGTCGCCTCCTGGATCCGCTTGCTCATCGCGGCGAGCAACCCAGCACCCGCGCCCATCGCGAGTATGCCGACCAAGAGTAGGTCGTCGCCGGTGGAAGGCGCGGCCGGACCGGGAGGGGGCCGGACGGTGGTGGGTCCCGGAATCGGCGGCGGTGGCACGGCCCGCACGAGGGCGGCCCGGGCGGTTTCGCTCGCCTGAATCATGGCCTGCATGACGGTGAACAGCTCCGTGGCCTCTTCCATGGTGATCTGGCGGGCGTGGAGCCGGCCCACGAGGTAGGTGTAGCGCTGGTTGCGGGCTGCTTCCCGCGACGCGTTCGAGGGGGGTCCGGCGGGAGGAGCCGAGCCGTACACGGACCCCCCAGGCCACAGCGGTTCTTGAAGAGTGGCCCGGCCCGCGGGCCGAGGCGTTATAGCAGGTCCATCGTTAGACGGATAATGACCGCGCCCGACGATGCCGTTCCCAGCGACAAGGACCGGCACCTTCACGTCCGAATGGCGGACGACCGAACGTCGATTTACGACCTGATCACCGAGTACTTGCAGGCCGCCGGGAAGGCGCCCGACTGGTTCTGGCGAACCGCCGGCCGACTCGAGGGGAACGAGGCCGACAATCTCGAGGAGCTCCTCTCGAGCGCCTTCGAGGCGGGTGCGTTCATCTCGCACGACCACCC
The DNA here is from genome assembly GCA_035626215.1 of Thermoplasmata archaeon. Classification (GTDB taxonomy): domain Archaea; phylum Thermoplasmatota; class Thermoplasmata; order Lutacidiplasmatales; family UBA184; genus Lutacidiplasma. The sequence goes on along the minus strand of DASPOD010000057.1, from coordinate 7,479 downwards.
CGAGGACCTGGAGTTCCTCTGGGTCACGGAGGAGGAGTGCGAACGGGAGCGCCGCCGCGAAGAACGCGGTGGTCAGAGCGAGGCCGCGAAGAAGGAGCGCTCGAGCCTCAGCCACTACGCGTGACGGGACCGCCGCGCGGGGTGCATTGAAACGGCACCGTTCGCTCGCAGAGAGACCGTTCGCACGCTATGCTGCGCGCGCCCGCGGGCGCGGGAGAGCAACGGCCCGGGGTCGCTCCGGGAATCCCGCCGCCCTACGGCTTCTTCTTGGTCTTGCAGCCACAGGTGTCGCACATGGTGGCCTCGACCTGGGGAAACCGCCCTTCCTAATCAACCTCTCGGTGGCTAGGCTCGGTTCGCGTCCCTAGATCCCGATCACCGAGTGCGCCACGATGAGCGCGATGAACAGAATCGAGATGGTGTTCACGACCTTGATGAGCGGGTTGATCGCGGGACCGGCGGTGTCCTTGGTCGCGTCCCCCACCGTGTCCCCGACGACCGCCGCTTTGTGCGCCTCGGAGCGCTTTCCCCCGAAGTGGCCGCTCTCGATGTACTTCTTGCCGTTATCCCATGCGGCACCACCCGTCGTCATGGTCAGCGCGAGGGGGAAGCCGGAGACGATCGTCCCGAGGAGGAGCCCCGCGAGCGCGACGGGCCCCAACAGGAACCCGACCGCGAGCGGGGTCGCTACTGCGATGATCGCCGGGACGGCGAGCTGTTGGAGCGCGGTCAGCGTGACGATGTCGACACACTTGCCGTAGTCCGGTCGCGCGGTTCCCTGAAGCAAGCCCGAAATCTCCCGGAACTGCCGGCGGATCTCGAAGACCATCTTCTCCGCGGCGACCCCGACCGCGTTCATCAGGAACGAGGTGAAGAGGAACGGCAGGGCCGCGCCGATGACGAGCCCCGCGAGGACGACCGGCGTGGAGAGGGTGAGCAGGTTCGTGAACGAGCTCCAGGGCTGGCCCCAGTCCTTCGCCGCGGCGAACGTGTACGCGGCGAAAAGGGCGAGAGCGGCGAGGACCGCGGAGCCAATCGCGTACCCCTTCGTGACCGCCTTCGTGGTGTTGCCGACGGCGTCGAGGGGGTCGGTGATGGCCCGGGCCGTCTCGGGGAGCTGCGCCATTTCGGCGATCCCGCCCGCGTTGTCGGTGATCGGGCCGAACGCGTCGATCGAGATGATCATCCCGGTCACCGACAGCATGCTCGCCGCTGCAAGGGCGATCCCGTAGAGTCCGAAGTAGCTGTCCGGAGCGTGGCTCACGCTGAAGCCGTTGTACCAGCCTACCGCGGCGAACGCGATCAAGGTCCCGCTGACCAGCGTCATGGCAGGAAGCCACGTCGACTCGAGACCGACGGAGAGTCCGCTGATGACGGTTGGACCGGCGCCCGCCTGGGCCGCTTCCGCGATTTTGTGGACGGAACGGTACTTTGCGCTCGTGTAGATGTCGGTGATGATCACGATGATGACCATCACGATCAACCCCACCGCCGTGGCGATGAAGATCCCGAGATTGCCCCCCATGAAGAGCGCGTCCAAGACGTAGAGACCGACGAGGCCGACCCCGGTCGTGGCCGCGAGCCCTTGGTACAGGGCGCCCATGATCGTGCCCTTCTCCCGCATGCGAACGAAGAAGGTCCCGACGATCGTCGAAACGATCGCCCACGCGCAGACCAGCATCGGGAAGATGACAGCGTTCGGGAAGATGCGGGTGAGCGCGGAGCTGCCGGTGAGGCCGATCAGGTAGGCGAGGAGCATGGCGGCGAGCGCCGTGACGACGTAAGTTTCGAACAGGTCCGCGGCCATCCCCGCGCAGTCCCCGACGTTATCACCCACGTTGTCGGCGATGACACCCGGATTGCGGGGGTCGTCCTCCGGGATTCCCGCCTCGACCTTGCCGACGAGGTCCGTGCCGACGTCGGCCCCTTTGGTGTAGATACCGCCGCCGACACGGGCAAAGAGGCTCATGAGCGAAGCACCGAAGAGCACCCCCACCATGTCGAGGACGTTGCCGCTGAACACCCAGTAGAACCCAATCAGTTCGAGGAGCGCAAGGCTCGCAACGGACATTCCGGTAACACTTCCGCCGCGGAAGGCGTAGCGCATCGTGGCGGGCAGGCTGCCCTTCATCGCGTGCGCCGCCGTCCGGACGTTCGCCCGGATGCTGACGACCATTCCGACCGCGCCGGCGAGCGCGCTACCGCAGACACCGAAGACGAATCCTACCGCCAGACGAGCGCCGTTGCCCGTGATGCCGAAAGCGAACGCAATGATCACCGCGAGCACCGCCGCGGCGACGAAGACGAACATGTACTCCCGGCGCAGGAACGCCATCGCACCTTCGCGAATGGCGTGCGAGATCTCTCGCATTCGGTCGGTGCCTTCGTCCTCGCGCAGGACGAGGAGGGTCTGCACGCCCGCGTAAGCCAGCCCGACGAGTGCGGCCGCCAAAATGAGCAGCTCGAGTTGACCCGTTGACAAACTCATGAGAATCCCTCGAAATCCGGAGTCGTTCATCGGGATGCTTAATTAAACCTTGCCCGCCGAGCCCACGCACCCCGCCGCCGGGGTCCGTGCGGGGGTCTTTATGCCCCGCCGCTGGTAGCCTGCACGTGCAGTCGTCGAGCGCTCGGGACGCGGAGATGCGGCGCTCGCGAGTGGCGTGCAAGGTCTGCGGTCAGCCGATCGAGCTTATCCGGATGCGCGACCATCTTCGCTCGGAGCATCAGGTCGGTTCCGCCGAGCTCGAGACGATGTATCTCGACGCTCGTATCGAGGCCCGGCGCTTGCGCCGGACCCGTTCCCCGTAGCCCTACGGGTCGAATTCGCGCCGTCGAATCCGGTCGGTGGCGTACGCGAGGAATTCGGCGCGCGAGAACGTCCGGGTCTCGCGCGACCCACGAATGCGCAGGGTGACGGTTCCGTCCGCGACTTCCTTGTCGCCGAGGACCACGACCCACGGGACCCGCTCGACTTCCGCGTTCCGCACCCGCTTGGCGATCGAATCTTCGGTGCCCGCAGTCTCCGCGCGAACGCGTGCGGCTCGCAGCTCCTCCACCAGTCCCGCGGAGGCCGAACTGTGCCGTTCCGTGACCGGGAGCACTCTCACCTGGAACGGTGCGAGCCAGGGCGGTAACCGTCCCGCCACGTGCTCGAGCAGGACGCCGAGGAAACGCTCCCACGAGCCGAGGATCGTCCGATGGACGACCACCGGCGTGTGCAGCTGACCGTCGGGGCCTTGGTAAGCAAGCCCGAATCTCTGGGGGATCTGGTAGTCCAACTGGATCGTGCCGGTCTGCCAGGGACGACCGAGGCTGTCCTGGATGTGGATATCGATTTTCGGGCCGTAGAACGCGCCTTCGCCGGGAGCGATGCGGTACTTCGCGTGGGTGGACTTGAGCACGCGCTCGAGCGTCGCTTCGGCCCGGTCCCAGGCCTCCTTCTCCCCCAGGAACTTCGCCGGGCGCGTCGACAGCTCGACGCTCCAGTCAAGCCTCAAGGTCGAAAATGCCCGGTGGATCCAGTCGAACAGGGCCCGGATCTCCGCCTCGACCTGCTCCTCGGTGAGGAAGATGTGCGCGTCGTCCTGAACGAATTCCCGGACGCGGGTCAGGCCGTGAAGGGTGCCGCTCGCCTCATTACGGTGGAGCGGCGCGAACTCCGCGAGGCGCATCGGAAGCTCACGGTAGCTACGGGCCCGGGACCGGAAGATCAACATCGAACCCGGACAGTTCATCGGCTTCCACCCGAAGGTCCGTCCCTCGGCTTCGGTGAGGAACATGTTCTCCCGGTAATGTTCCCAGTGACCGCTGGTCTCGTAGACCGACTGCGCGAAGAACAGCGGTGTGCGGATCTCGACGTAGCCCGCTTGATCGAGGTGCTCGCGGACGAACTTTTCCAGCTCGTGGACGACGATCATCCCGTTCGGATGCCACAGCGGGCACCCGGGCGCTTCGTCCACGAAGGAGAACAGGTCGAGCTTGGTGCCGAGCATTCGGTGGTCCCGGGCCTCCGCCTCGGCTCGCATCTTGAGGAAGTGCTCGAGCTGGACGCGGGTCGGGAAGCCCACCCCGCGAATCCGTTGGATCGGCACGGCGCTCGGGTCCTCGGCCGTGATCGCCGAAAATCCCAGAATGTGGACCCCCTCGAGCCAGCTCGTGTCCGGGACGTGAGGCCCACGGCAGAGGTCCGTGAACGACCCGGTGTCGTAGACCGATACCGGCTCATCCGGTGGGGTCTCGGCGATGTACCGGAGTTTGTGGGGGTTCTGGGCGAACAGCATCTCGGCGTCCGACCGGGAAAGCTCGCGTCGCACGAACGGTTCGCGGGCCCGGACCGCGCGGTCCATGACCGCTCGGACCGCATCGAGGTCGCCCGGGGTGAGCGGTCGAACATCGAAGTCGTAGAAGAACCCCTCCTCGGTCGGTGGGCCGTGGGTGGGCCGCGCGTCCGGGATCGTCTCAACGACCCCCTTCGCCACCAGATGCGCCGAAGAGTGCTGGAGAATATCGCGGCCGGCGCGGTCCTCGAACGTCAGCGCTGCGAGGCTTCCGCTCGCCGGCAACGGGAACGCGAGGTCCACGGGCACGCCGTTCCAGGAAGCTGCGAGCGCGGTCTTGATGCTGTCCGGATCCCAATGAGCGAGCGCGTCCCGGGCCAGTGTCCGCGCTGGGAACGGCCGCTGCTGGCCGTCCGGAAACTGGACCTGGATTTCGCCGGCCGCGTCCGACATATTTCTCTCGGGGGAGCGGTCGACCCGTTGCTCAGCTAAAAGGATTGGGTCAACGCCCTCTGCGAAACTCTCCCGAAAACCTCGGCGACCGTCGACCTTCCGGTAGGACGCTTATCGCGAGGGGTCGGCGGGGCTCGGGATTGGAGAGCCTCACTTACAGCCGCGCGGCGAAGAGCTTGACCAGGTCGCGGCAGCGACATGAGTATCCCCACTCGTTGTCGTACCACGCCAGGACCTTGAGGCAGTTCGAACCCGCGACCCGCGTGGAGGCCGCGTCGACGATGGCGGACCGCGAATCGCCCCGAAAGTCCACGGACACGAGCTCCTCCTCGGTGTAACCCAGAATCCCCTGCATACGCCCCTCGGCCGCCCGCTTGAACGCCGCATTGACCTCTTCGACCGTGACCGACCGACCCGTGAAGACCGTCAGATCCACTACGCTGACGTTCGGCGTAGGCACTCGAAGGGAGTACCCGTCGAGCTTGCCTTTCAGTTCCGGAATGACCAGGTGCAGTGCCTTGGCGGCGCCGGTGGTGGTGGGGATCATGGACAGGGCCGCGGCGCGCGCCCGGCGCAGATCCTTGTGCGGCAAGTCGAGCAGCCTCTGATCGTTGGTGTAGGAGTGGACCGTGGTCATCATCCCGGCGGTGATCCCGAATTCGTCCAGGATCACTTTGGCCACCGGCGCGAGGCAGTTCGTCGTGCAGGATGCGTTCGACACGACGTGATGCTTCGCGGGGTCGTACGTATTGTCGTTCACCCCGAGAACAAGGGTCGTGTCGGGATCCGTGGCGGGAGCCGAGATCAGAACTTTCTTCACAGGGCCCCGAATGTGCTTGCGCGCCTCGGAACCCTTCGTGAACAGCCCGGTGGACTCGACCACGATCGACGCCCCGACCGACGCCCAGTCCAGCTCGGCTGGATCTTTGACTTTGAAGACCTTGAAGCTCTTGCCATCGACCGAGATCGTATCGTCCGTGTGAGTGACCTGGTTCGGAAGATTGCCGAGAATCGAGTCATACTTCAGCAAGTAAGCGAGCGTTTTCGCGTCGGTGATGTCGTTGACCGCGACCACCTCGATTTCGGGGTCGCCCAATGCCGCGCGGAAGATGTTCCGGCCAATGCGCCCAAATCCGTTGATGGCGACCCGCACCGTCATGTTGGTCTCGGTGCATGCGAGCCCGGGCAGCTTATAGGAGTTCCTCGAGGTTTTCGGTTTCGGTCTCGCCGTCAGCCGCCCGCTACAAGACCGGTTCGGTGACGGAACAGTGGATCGTGAAGGAGACCGTGACGTTGCCGATGTCCCACGGGTAGGCGAATGCCGCGAACCCATACGTCGGCTGGGTCGCGGTGAAGGAACATGCGCCGCTCAATCCCGACTCGAAGCAAATCGGCCCGGGACCTGTGCTCTGCAGGCCGCAGTAAGTCACGGAACACGTCGCATTCGAAGGTGGGACCCAATCGAGACAGTTCGACAGGAGCAGCACGTCGCCTTGACCCACGGAGAAATTCACGCCGGGTCCCGAAACCACATTCCAGTGGACCGTCACGATGGCGCAATCGGGCAACGAGAGCGATATATCCGGATTCGAGCTGTTCAACACATAGGGACCCAATGTGTGCTCAGTCGGTGGCCCAATTGAGGCGAGGACCAAAACGACTCCCAGGATAGCCCCCGACGAACCGGCGACGAGCAGCGGTGCCAGGCGGTGACGACGGCTCGCGCGTCGCGGTGCGGTTGGCGAGCTCATGGTCTATGAATCCTGTGCGGCTTACGTCATAGTGTAAGGGCGCGACTCGCGATACAGTTTACCATCGGTGACCGGCGAGGCGAACGTCCGCACGCTCCGCGAGCAGCTCGGCCTCGGGGCCCACAGCTTCGGGAGCCTCGAACCAAGGACCGAGGTCGCCCCCCTGAAGGGCCGAATCACGCCGACACCCGTCGTGCCGCGACCCGCGCCTGTCCTCCAGGGGCGTCCTCGCACGCACGACGGCTCGCGGATCCGCCTCGAATCGCGGATCGCGTTCCTGGCTGACGAGTGGAGAGACGAGGTCGTCACTCCGACCCGGCAGTTCAGCATCTGGGAAACCACGACCAGACTCTCCAGTGTCTCGCGCGAGGAGGACGAACGGAACGGTCGTGTCGCTCTCGGGTGCTACCAGCCGCGGGCGTAGCGGGAACTGGCTAGGGGGACCCCGCTCCCGCCGCGGGTGGGACCCAGGTGCAAATGTAAGCCGCAGGGAGAATCGGCCCGGAAAGAGTTCTCCGCTTGGCTCGGATGTAGCAGAGCATGCAAACGACGTCCCCGTCCCTGAATTGATGCCAGGCCGCCGAGTGACGACAACTGGGGACCTCGCACACCTGTACCCCGCCGAACATCGCTGACTCCGGAATCGGAGAGGCGCCGTTCCCACTTGAAACAGAGTGCCCTTCGTTGTTTTGATGCGCACACACGTTCTACACGCCCAGTTTGCGGATCCCCCCTGTCGTACGGTTCACTGAGCCACATAGTGAGCCGGTCGGGACTAAGCCCGGCCTCGCGGAAACCCTCGCTCGCGACGGGCCGAAGGCCGTGCGGTTCGGGGTGTCAGGGATGGGATGACGGCTCCGGAGTAGGAGAGGATTCAGCTCTTGGAGACCCGAAGGTCTCCCGGTCCGCGCGTTCCCGTTCGTGAAACCGCTCGTCCAGTCTTGTCGCAAGCACTTGGTCTGAGACAAGATCCAGCGTCCACAAACGTAGTGAGC
>DASPOD010000056.1:0-15807 GCA_035626215.1 Thermoplasmata archaeon | reverse complement strand
CCTCCGGCCCGTAGCTACCCCACAGCCCCGCATCGGAGACTAGACCGCCTTCACGCGTTTCAACGTTCGGCCGATCAGGCACGTCGCCGCCTCGTCGTCGACCTGCTCGATGCGATACCGCTGCTTCGAGGGCAGCGATGGGCCGGCGCAGACCGTCCAGTTCGGACAGTCGAGCCGGTTGCACGGGAAGCGACCGATCTCGACCGAACTCCCGACGACCGCACTCCGGGCATCCACCACGAGCGGCCGGGCGACCGGTTTCACCTCGACCACGTGCGCGTCGCTCTCTTGGAGGGCGCACGGGTGGGTCACGGGCCGTACCTTCGTGACGGTATAGCGACGGCCCGGGTCGAGGGTGAGGCAGGCGTGTCGGAACGGACAGGTACGACAGATCGGCGCCCCGCCCTGATAATCGAATTCGAACCCCTCGCGCGCCTCGGCGACCGCGAGCAGGGTGATCTCCGCCATGTCAGCCGATTACTCCCGTGGCGGCCGCGAGACGCTCGGCCGCTTCCCGCGTAAGACCGTTGTCCCCGAGGATCGTGTAGCGGTCCGGGCGGATCGAATGCGCCATGACGAGCGCCTTCACGACCTCCTCGTTCCGGACTCCGAGCTCCCGGGCGGTCGTCGGGGCCCCGATCGTCAAAAGGGCGTTCTTAAGCCGTTTCCAGTCGCCGCCATGAAGGTACATCATCATGATCGCTCCCACCCCGCATTGCTCGCCGTGGAGGCTCGGCCGTTCGCTCACCCGGTCGAGCGCGTGACTGAACAAATGTTCGCTGCCCGAGCACGGACGCGACGAACCGGCTACGCTCATCGCGATCCCGGCGACCAGGATCGGGCGGATCGCGATCCAGACCGACTCCTCGAGGCTCGGCTTGATCGACGAGGCATGGTCCATGATCTCCTGCGCCGCGTACTCGCTGAGCGCGACCGCGGTGCTGGAGTACTCTTCGTTTCGGAGGCGTACCGCGAGCCTCCAGTCGAGCGTCGCGGTGAGATTCGAGATCACGTCGGCGCAACCGGACGCGAGGAGGCGGAACGGGGCCTGAACGATGAGCTGCGTGTCGGCCACGACCCCAATCGGGACGGCGCCCTCGGTGCTGACGATGCTCGACGCGCCGTGGAGGGAAGCGCGCGGTGAAGAGATCCCGTCATGCGCGGCGGACGTGGGCAAGCTCACGAACGGGATGTGAAGACGGGCGGCGACCACCTTCGTGATGTCGATTTTGCTCCCGCCGCCGGCGCCCACGAGGAACTGGGCCTCGGCCGTCCGGACCTCCTCCGCCACCCGGTCGACCTCCGCTTCGTTCGCCTCGTGCGCGATCACGGTCACCGCACTGAACCCGCCTTCCCCGAGGATCTGGGTCGCCCGTCGGCCCGCGAGGTCGGCGGTCTTGGGCCCGGTGATCACAACTCCCCGGTTTGGGAAGCCGAACTGCCGGCACGTCGTGGCGAGCTCGTCCAGAACTCCGTGCCCGACCAGAACGATCCGGGGGAATACCATGCCCTTCGCCTTACCGAAGACCGACTCGTAGCCGGGCATCACGGTTCGAAATTGGGGTTCTTGCGATGCCATCGTAGGGAGAGCCGGACGACGGAAGGCGCCTTTTTAGCCTAACTGTGCCGCTGACACGCGGGCTCGGCTAGCGGCCGGGGGTGTCTCCCCAGAGGAGCTTGTGCTCTTGCAGCATCACGCGGACGTCCAGTCGGTCCGTGAGCACCCAGTCGGCGAGACGGCCGGCGTCGGTCCCCCAGACGGGTTGGAACACGATCGTCGCGGCGCCGGCGTAGTCGCGCAGGACGGCCCGGGCGTATCGGTAGTCGATGCGGTCGCCGATGACGAACTTGAGGACGTCCCTTCGACGCAAGAGCGGAAGGTTCTCCCAGCGGTTCCGACCCTCCATGCCGGAGGAGGGACATTTCACGTCGACGCTCAGGACGAGACGGGGAACCTTGAGATAGGGGCGGACGTCGAGCGAACCTCCCGTCTCGACCACGGTCGTGATGCCGCGCTCGGCGAGGCGCTGGAGGAGCGTCATCGACTCCCGCTGCAGGAGCGGCTCACCTCCCGTGAGGCACACATGGCGGGTCCGGTTTCGACGGACCTCGGCGAGGAGCGAGGCGAGCGAGCGTTCTCGGCCCGGGCCGAACGAGTACTGAGTGTCGCACCACGAGCATCGGAGGTTGCAGCGCGCCGTGCGGATGAACGTTGTACGGACCCCGGAAAGGGGGCCCTCCCCCTGGAGCGAGTGAAACACCTCGATGATCCGCATCCGACCCGGTAGCATGGTCGCTCGGCTAAATCGCCTCCGGGTCGCCCTGAGGCACCGACCTTTCGGGAATCCCTCAAATACGGTGACCGTGTCGTTGGCCACGCATGGACGCGGCCCGTTGTCGACGGTGGCAGGAGGCGTGGGACCGGGCCGGCATCGCCACGGGGCAGCGGGTCCCCGGGCGCGGCAAGTTCTACGCGATGAATGCCTACCCTGGACCGAGCGGATTCCTGCACGTCGGCACGGTTCGGGGGCTGCTCTACACCGACGCGTTGCACCGATTTCACCGAATGCTCGGGGAGTCGGTCCTGCTCCCGTTCGGGATCCATGCTTCCGGGATTCCGGCCGTCGCGTTCGCCCAGCGCGTTCAGGACCGGGACCCGGCCGTCGTCCAGCAGCTGGATGACGCGAAGGTACCCGAGCCGGAGCGGGAACGATTGCGCGACCCCGAGTATGCGGCCCGGTACCTCGGCGAGTCGTACCGTTCCGTGCTCCGCTCGATCGGGGTCCTCTGCGACCCGACCACGTATGTCACGACCATCGACGAGGACTATCGAGCCTTCATCCGTTGGCAGTTCCGAGCCCTCGAACGGACGAAGGCGTTGGTCCGCGGGACCTATACGTCCTCCGTCTGCCCGGTGTGCGGTCCGGTAGCGGTCGACCCCTCGGAGACCGACCTGTCGAGTGGCGGCGACGCCGAACTCCTCCAGTTCTCCACGGTGGCGTTTCGTCTCGACGACGGTCGGTACCTGCTCGCCGCCACCCTCCGGCCGGAGACGGTCTTCGGCGTCACCAACTTGTGGCTGCGTCCGGACGAGACCCTCGTCGTCTGGCACGAAGGAGAACGGTCGTTCCTAGTGGCGCGCCCGGGGGGCGAGCGCCTCGTCGAGCAGCACGGCGGCCATCTGGGACGCGACGTGCCGGCGTCGGAGCTCCTCGGCCACGCGGTCGAGGTCCCGCTCCGCGGGATCCGTGTCCCGGTACTCCCGAGCGACCTCGTCGACCCGGGGATCGGTACCGGCGTCGTGATGAGCGTCCCGGCCCACGCGCCCGCCGACACGGCGGCGATGCGGGCCTTGCCCGACGACGTGCGGGCGAGCCTCGAGCCCCCTCCGGTGCTGGTCAAAATCCCCTCGCACGTGACGCTGAGCCCCTCCGAGAGCAGCCTCTCGACGGGAACGGGGACGCCGGCCGAACGAGCGCTCGCCGCGACCGGCGCGTCCGGTCTCTCCGACACCGAGGCCCTCGAGGAGGCGACCGAACGGCTGTACCGTCTCGAATTCTCGCGCGGCGAGATGACCGTGCCCGCCCTCGCGGGCGTCCCCGTCCGGGAAGCACGGACCCGGGTCGTCGAGATGCTCGCTCAGGTCGGACCGACGTTCGACCTTCAGGAGTTTTCGAAGCCGGTACGGTGCCGCAACGGCCACCTCGTCATCATTCGCAAGGTCCCCGACCAATGGTTCCTCGCGTACGGGGAGCGCGAATGGAAGACCCACACGAAGGAGTACGTCGCTCGCCTCGTGACCTGGCCCACCGACTACGGGCGGGAGCTGCCCGCGATCATCGACTGGTTCGCGGACCGACCGTGCACGCGCAAGGGTCGCTGGCTCGGGACCCCGTTCCCGCTCGACCCGGAGTGGATCATCGAGCCGATCGCCGATTCGACGTTCTACATGGCCTACTTCCTCGTGCGACGGTTCGTCTCCACGGGACGTATCCCGGTCGCTCAGCTCACCGAGGCGTTCTTCGACTACGTCTTCCTCGGAGAAGGTCCGGGAGAGCCGACCGTCGAGCGGAAGCTCCTCGACGAGGTGCGGGATGAGTTCCTGTACTGGTACCCGGTCGACATCAATCTCGGCGGCAAGGAGCATAAACGGGTGCACTTCCCCGTGTTCCTCTTCACGCACGCCCGGCTGCTACCCCCGGAACTGCAACCCCGAGCGATCTACGTCAACGGATGGATCACCGGCCCGTCCGGCGCGAAGGTCTCGAAGAAGGAGGTGTCGAGCAAAGGAGGCAAGATCCCTCCCCTGGACATCGCCCTCGAGAACTGGGGACCGGATGCGCTCCGCCTCTTCTATGCGATCGCGGCGTCGCCCTCCCAGGACGTGGCCTGGGACCCGTCGCTCGTCGACTCGGCCGTCGGTCGGCTCGCCGAGGTGGAACGCCTGATCCGGGAGGCGGTGGCCGGCGATTCGGCCGGGCCTCCCGAGCTCGAGGCGTGGCTACACTCCGCGATGCACCGAGCGGTCGCTTCGGTCCGAGAGGCGTACGTGGGCACCGACCTCCGGGCGGCCGCGGAAGTGACGTATGTGGGTCTCCCGGCGCTCCTCCGGAGGTACTATGCCCGGGGCGGGATGCCGGACCAAGCCACCGCGCGGGTCGCACGCGCCTGGATCCGCCTGCTCGTCCCGATCACGCCGCATCTCGCGGAAGAGCTGGGCGAGGGGAGGTTCCCGGGCTTGGTCTCGGTCGAACGGTTCCCCGAGGCGGAAGAGTTCCCTCCCTCCGAGCTCGCCGACGCGCACGAGGCGTTCCTCGATCGCGTCGAAGAAGACCTGCGAGCGGTGATCCGGCCCGCCGAAGAGCGGGGCGAGCGGCCGGTGGCGGAAGCGGTCTTCTTCGTCGCCGAGCCGTGGAAGGAAACGGTGGAGCGCTGGCTCCGCGAGTCCGTGGACCGAGGGGAGGTGCCGAACCTCCGGGAGGTCATGGCGCGAGCGGCTTCCGACCCCGTCGTCGCGGCGCACCGTTCGGAGGTCGCGAAGTACGTTCCTCGCGTGGCGCCGCTGATCCGGGGCGAGCCACCGACGACGGGACCCCACGTGGACGAGGTGGCCGCGCTTCGCGGCGCGGAAGCGTACTTTGCCCGGCGCCTCGGCTTCCCCTCTATCCGGGTCGTGCGCGAGAGCGAGGCGGGGGAACTGGACCCGCTGGGCCGGCGCGACCGGGCCCGACCCGGTCGTCCCGCGTTCTACCTCCGGCGGCAGGTCTAGGTGGTTCGCCCACCTACGCCGAACTTCGTCGCCGGCGTGGGACGGGAGGGTCCGTCACGAGCCTCGAGAAGAGCAGCGTGCTGAGCCATCGTCCGTTCTTCCGCGCTTCGTCGCGGAGGCGTCCCTCGTAGCGGAATCCGCATCTTCGGATGACCCGACGCGACGCGGTGTTCCAGGGATACACCCGCGCCTCGAGGCGGTGGACGCCGAGGCGCGTGAACGCGGCGCGAACGACCAGGTTCGCCGCCTCGGTGGCGTAGCCCTGGCCCCAATAATCGCGACCGAGCCAGTACCCGATCTCCGCCCGCGCCGCCGTCGCATCGAGCTGGTGGAGCCCGACCCCTCCGAGGAGCTCCCCGTCCGAACGTCGCACAATTCGCAGCGACAACGAGCGGCCGGCCGTTCGATCACGGTTCGCCTTCCGAATCCACGCTCGCCCGTCGTGCTCGGTGTACGGAAACGGGAGGCGTAGCGTACCTCGCTGAACCTCGGGGTCGTTCAACAGTCGCACGGTCGCGGCCAGTTGGTCGAAGACCGGAGCTGCCAAGAGCACCCGGCGACCTCGAATGGGGAGCGGGAGAGACGCGATACGCTCCGACATCGACCCTCGGCGGGCGGTCATCCGATCAACCTCGACGCCGTCGGCCGGGTCGCGGGGGCCGGAAGTTGAGGAACATGCGCGACGGCGTCGGATGCGCGGAGACCTTGCGATACTTCGCGGACCGCTTCTCGGAATAGCTACGACGTACGCGCCCGGAGATCTCGAAGTAGATGAGCTGGCCGACCGGCATGCCGGCGAACACCCGCACGGGGAGCTTCACGCTCATCTCGAGCGTCCAGTAATTGCAGAACCCCTCGTCGCCTTTGCCCGCGGTCGAGTGGATGTCGATGCCGAGTCGTCCGACGCTCGACTTTCCCTCCAGGAAGGGGACGAAACCGTGAGTCTCCGTATACTCTTCCGTGACCCCGAGATAAAGCTGCCCCGGAATGAGGACGTAACCTTCCCGCGGGATCCGGAACTCCTCCACGCGGTTGTCCTTACTCGCGTCGAGGGCGGCGTCCCGGTAGACCGCCAGGTACCGGCCGAGATGCACGTCGTACGAGTTGGTCCCGAGGCAATCGGACCGAAACGGTCGGATGACGATCCGCCCCTCCCGCAGCGCTTCGCGGATCTTGTCGTCCGAAAGGATCATCGCCGGCCGCGCGCGCCGAGCCTCCCACCCTATTTAACGGGGGAGCGCTCGGGGCCGCTTTCGAAGACGATCGCACCGTAGCCGACGACCTCGCGCATCTTCTCCACCTCGCCGGAATGGCCCCATCGCAACAGTCGGGGTCGCGCCCCCGAACCTTCGAGCGCGGCGAGAAGGACGGTCGTGGGAGCGATGCCGCACATCGAGATGTCGTTCCGCGTGACGGTTTGGTAAAGCCCGCGGGCATCGCTCGCAAGGATCTGGTCGATCGCCATCCGGTCCAACCGCTGGGCGGTCGCCGGAGGAACATAGTGCGAGAAGTCCGTCGACGCGATGAGCAGCACGTCGCGGTCCTGGACCGCCGAGCGGACGACCGAGGCCACGTCCTGGAGAAACTCGTACGGGCCGAATCCCACTTCGAGCGGTACGAATTTTGGGTGCGGGAGGACGTACTCGAGGAACGGCAACTGAACCTCGATCGAGTGCTCTCGGCGGTGGGCCTCCTCGTTGACGTCGATGGCGCCGTGCCGTAGGGCTCCGACCAAGTCGAGGTCGACCGGCGTCGGGCCGAGAGGGGTCAGCCACGGTCGCGCGGAGAGCGCCGCCCCGGCGCTCATGCCGTAATGGTCGACGCCCAGGATCAGAATGCTCTCGGGCGGGCGGTCCGCCGCGATCGTGCGGTAGGCATGCGCGGCGATCGCCCCAGAGAAGACGTAGCCCGCATGCGGCACCACGACCGCGCGAACGCTCCGGGCGGTGGAACGATGGCGGTCCGGCAGCGAACCGGGCCCGCGCGCATCGGTAAAACAATCTTCCACCTGGCGGGCCAGGGCCGTGGGGTCCGCTTCGTAGAACTGTCCGGCCACCGCGGGAGGACGGGGGGGTTTCACCATCGGGTCCCTCATGGTGCGGAGAGCTCCGCGACCAGCGCTCGCGCCTCGCTCTCCTCAAGGCGGGGCCGAGGTGAGATATGGAACGGATTTGCCTCGCCGTACCTCGGAATGATGTGGAAGTGGACGTGGAATACCACCTGACCGGCATTCGCGCCCGCGTTCAACGAGAGGTTGTAATCGGGGGACAGCCGTTCCGCCCTTCGGCAGACTTCGTCCAGGGTCCGGATCAGCGCCATCTGGTCCTCCCAGGGGAGGTCGGTAAGTCGCGCCCCATGCCGTTTGGATACGACGAGGAGGTGGCCTCGCGTGAAGGGGTAGTTGTCGAGAAACGCGCAGGTCGCGGCGTCCTCGAAGATGATGTGGGCCGGGATTCGGTGCGCCACGATGTCGCAGAAGACACACCGGTCCGAGCCCGAGTCCCCGTCGTTCGACATCCGGGGCCTCGACGCCGCGCGCTCCTAAAGGATTAGCGTGCCGGCCGCCGGGTCGACCTCATTAGGGGGAGTCGGTCTCGGTGAGGGTGATGCGCTGGCCCGTGCTCTCGATTGTTCCGCTGCTCGCGCTCCTCGTCGTCGTCGGTTCGGCGGCGGGAGTGGTTTCGGGGGTTCCACCCGCGAGACCCGTCACCGTGGAACCCGGCGCGATCGTCACCGACGCGGTTGGGGTCCCGACCGACGCCCTCGCCCGGGTGCTCCCCGACACCACGCCGATTACGCTCACGCTCACCATGAGTAACCCCCACGCGTCGGCGCTCCGTGAGTTCCTCGCCCAGGCAGAAGACCCCGGGTCTCCCGGGTATCACCACTTCCTGTCGCTCTCTGAGTATCTCGCGGAATTCGCCCCCCCCGAGTCCCAGCTCGTAAGCGTCGCCGGCGCCCTCCGCTCCGACGGCGCCCAACATCTCACGGTGGCGCCGGACCGTTCGTTCGTGAGCGGTGTCATGTCCGCCGGGGACGTGGAATCGCTGCTGGGCGTCCGCTTGGTCGAGTACGGCCCCGCCGGGGGCCCTCCCGAGTACACCTCGGTGGGGTCGGTGAACCTACCGGATTCTCTCGCCGGGATGGTCGCGGGCATCGGCGGGCTCTCGGACGAAGCCACCGTGGCCTTGGACGCCCGGGAGGCCACGCTCGCTTCCGAGCTGCGACCGCTCCCGCTGTCGGGTGGGCAGTTCGCCCACGACAACACGAGCGGTCTGAATTGGTACCTCGGGTCCGACTATACTCAGCTATACAACGTGACGGACCTTTTCCCGGGAACGGGCAGCGTCGCGAACGCGACGTATCCCCGGTCCGTCGCGATTGCGACCCTGCTCGTCAGTGCCTACAACCAGAGCGCGGGCGGGAACGGAAACCTGCCTCCCTTCGACCCCAACGTCGTCCACTCCTATCTCAACGCGACCCTCGGGCCGGGCTGGCCCGTCTCGAACGCCACGGGCGTACCGGTTCCGATCGACGGCGTCACTCCTCCGCTTCCCGGATCCTTCGGCGCCTTGAACGATTCCTCCGCGTACGAGATCGAGAACTCGCTCGACCTCGAGATGGCCGGCAGCCTTGCGCCCGGCGCGGCGCTCTACAACTTCTACTACGGGGCGAGCTTGCTCACGGGCTCCACCACCAACGGAGATGCCGCGGACTACTTCGCCATGGACCTCGCCCAGGCGCTCGGCTACCCGTACTCGCCGCAGCACCTCGTCGCGGTCAGCTGCTCGTTCGGGTTGCCGGACCTCGACGATGCCGCCTGGGACGCTGAGCTCCTGACGGCCGCGTCCCTGGGGGTCACGATCGTCGCGGCGAGCGGCGACCAGGGCAACGCCCCGGATTCCTTCACCGGTCGCTCGGACGGCCAATGGCCCGTCTGGCCGGCGTCGGACGCCTCGGAGCTTGCTGGCGCGCTCTCCGCGGGGGGGGTTTCGCTTGACGTCACGGGTACTCCGAGCGCGTTTTACAACGGGAGCGCTCTCAACATCTCGTTCGACCCGAAGGTGGGTCATCTCACGAACGTCGCCACTTGGTACGATACGGCCGGCGGGCAGGGTACGTACGCCGGCTCCGAGGGTGGCATCAGTACCGTCTACCCGGAACCGTACTGGCAATTCCATTCGGCGGCCGAACCGGCCATTGTCAACGCGACCGTGCTCGAGGGGGCGTCCTCGCTCGGTCGTGCCGAGCCGGACCTCGCCATGCCGGCGAACGAGACGATTGCCACGGTCTCCGCGAACTCCACGGGCACGGTCTTCTTCCTCGTGCTCGAAGGCACCAGCGTCGCCTCCCCCGTGCTGGCGGGCCTGCTCGCCGACATCGTAGCGATCGACAACAACGGGACCCATTCGGGATGGACGTCGCTCGGGTTCATCGACCCCCTGCTCTACCGGTTCGGGAGCTACTTCGCCACGCACGCGGGGGCCCCCTCCGACCCGTTCCTCGATGTGACCCACGGAGGGAACTACGTGTTCTCGGCCGGTCCCGACTGGGATGCGACCACCGGATGGGGCGAAGTCGAAGCTCCTGCGATGCTCGCCGCCTTCGCTAACTCGACCCTCTTGAGCTACAACTACTCCGGGCCCACTCCGGTCCTGCCGATCGCGCCTTCCTCGCCGTCGGGCAATATCCCATGGACGGTGATCTTCGCGATCTTCGGGGTCGGGGTGATCGTCGCGATCGTGCTCGTCGTCGTCGCGGCCCGGCCGAGCCGGCGGCAGCCGGCCCCACCCATGGTTCCCTGGGGTGCTCAAGCCCCCGGGGCGGTTCCGCCGGGGCCGTCCGGGACGCTCCCGGGGGCGACGTTCCTCTGCCCGTACTGCGGCGCGATTCGACCGGCGGAGCCGGTGCGCTGCCCCCAGTGCGGCGCGTATTAGCGCGAGCGCCCCCTCTTAGGACGCCATTGGCGGTTCGGTGGGGGATTCCCCGTCGTTCCCATCCCCGCCCGGGTCCGCGGGCGTGGGTTCGGCCGGGCCTTCCGGAGCCGCCGGGGCGGAGGGGGGCACTTCGCCCGAGTCGGGCGATGCGGTGGGATTCGCGGTCGACGGTGTGACCCCAAGTTTCTGCTCGAGAAACCGCTGAATCTCCTCCGGCTTCGTGGAGGCAATGCCGAAATACTCCGCGAACCGGCGCGTGGTGGTGAGTTCGAGGGTCGAGCCCTTCGGCTCGGTGTGCACGAGGCCGATCCCCCGCAAGTGCTGGACCTCCTCGTAGGCGACGTCCCCGATCATCCGGACGAGGTGGCTCTGGAGGATCGGCTGGTGGTAGGCCACGAGCGTGAGCGCCCGCAGCGTCCGGGAGGTCATCTCGACGGGCGTAACGGAGTGTACCGTCGGGACATACTTCTCCTGAAGTTGGAGCGCGTACCGGTCCCCCACCCGCCGGACCTCGAGGGCCGACTGGCGGTTTTCGTACGTTTGCTCGAGCGTTCGCACGGCGTGCTGCACCGGCCGGTAGTCGTCGAGGCCGAGCGCGTCAGCGATCTCCTTGACGGCAAGGGGCTTCCCGCTGGCGAACAGCACCGCTTCGACCTGAAAGACCAGGTCGTCAAGCTTGGACGGCATGTTGGTATCGATCTCCTGGATGGACGGTTCGTTCAGCTCCCCGCCGTGGGCGCGGGCCGGGACTCGGCCGTGCGGACGACCAGCACCGGCGAGGCGCCGAGGACCTCCTGACGGAGCTCCACGGCGCGTTCACGGGCGAGGAACAGCAGGGCGAGAAACAGCGCGACCAGACGGTCGCGACCGGCGAGCGGGTTCCACAGCTCGAGGAGGGGGAACGGCTCCCCGACCGCGTGGTGGAGGGTCGCCGCCCAAGTGTCCTCCAGGTCGCGCTCGGGGATCTCACCGTGCACGAGCACTTCGGGGGGGGCGCGCTGCTCCTCCCGGAGCCGGTCCCGGAGCTCCTCGATCCGGAGCGACCGGCGGGCGTCCGCTTCGGCCTCCCCGAAGGCGCGGACGAGTTCGAGGAGCGACACCGGCCGGGTTTCGGGGTGGCGAACCATCTCGAGGAGCGGCGGGGGGTCAGTCGAACTGAGGACCGTGCTGGTCACGTCGACCGCCTCGGGAGTCTCGAGGAGCGGAAGGTAGCCGGTGTCGCCCGCGTCGGTGAGCCCGGCATCTCCCTCGAGCGCGGGGTCGGCCGCGGCCCGCATCTTGAGGATCTCCTCGGATTGGAGGTAGAGGATGTTCCACGCCATGTAGACGAGGCGGCCCGCGATCGCAAAGTTGACTGCGCCGTCTTCGCGCACCCGCTCGAGGTACGACTCGGTGAATTTCACCAGGTCGATCTCCCAGGGGTCGAACTCCTCCTCCATCACGAGCTCGAAGAGGAGGGCGATCGCCTTCTGGAACGGGTCGGGGATTACGATGTGGACTCCTTCCTTGAGGTTCTCGACCAGCGAGAGGTACCGCTCGAGGAGCGCCGAACCCGAGTCGCCTTCCCCGATCAGCGACCGGTGGAAGACCAGGTAGCGAAGCACCTTCTCCGCCGCCTCCCTCGGCACCGCCGGGGAAGGGAGGAACTCCGCCGCCTCGCTCTGGGAGATCGTCATCGCGCCTCGACCGGGGCGGCCGCCTCCGGACCTCGAACGTTCTCGCGGGTCTCGACATCGTGGATGTCGTCGAGGTCGATACCGACGACGCGCGAGCAGCCGTCGCCCCGCATCGTCACGCCGAGGAGATGGTGGGCGAACTTGAGCGTCACCTTGCGGAGCGAGATCACGATGAATTGGGCTCGTTCCGCGTTGCGCCGGAGCATTCGCCCGACAAACTCGGCGTTGAGCCCGTCGAGCGACATGTCGACCTCGTCAAAGACGTAGAGCGGGCTCGGGTCGTACCGCTGCATCGAGAAGATGAACGCGAGGCTCGCGAGCGACTTCTCGCCCCCCGAGAGTTGTTCGAGCCGGGAGACCTGCTTCCCCACGGGGCGGGCCTTGATGAGCAGGCCTCCCGCGAGCGGGTCGTCCGGGTTCTCGAGGGCGATCTCGCCCTCGCCTCCGGCGGAGAGTTCGCCGTAGATTTCCTTGAAGTGGACGCCTACCTGGGCGACGACCTCGGTGATTTTCTCCCGCTTCTTCTTCTCGATCTCGCCGACCAGCGCGAGAAGCTGCTCCTTCTCGCTGGTCAGGCGCTGGACCTCGGACTGGAACTCGTCCGACCGGGACTTCTCCTGGTCGTACTCTTCGACGGCGCGCTGGTTCACGTCACCCATCGACTGGATTTGCTGCTCGAGGCCCGAGATCTTCCGCTTCAGCTCCTCGACCGAGACCGACTTCTCGTCCGGTTCCGGCTCGGGGAACTGCTTCAGGGCCTCGTCCAGCTCCTTGACCCGGGCCTCCGCTTGGGCGAGCCGGGTCTCCTCCTGGGTCAGCATGCTCCGCCGGGTCTCAAGGTTCGCTTGCGCCTGGGCAAGCTTCGCCGTGACGGCGAGGCGGTCAGTGTCGAGCTTTCGCTTCTTCTCCGACTGGACTCGTGCCGACTCGCTCTGCTTCGACTCGACCGACTTGAGCGCTTCGAGGGCCGCGCGCGACTCCTTGAGCTGCCGCTCGGCGGCGGCGATCTCCTTTTTCTTCGACGCGATCTCCTTCTGCGATTTCTCGAGGTCCACCCGTCGAGTTTCGAGGTTGGCGGAAAGGGCCGCGAGCGAGGCACGTACCGATTCGAGCTCGCCGTTCACCCGGACGCGCTCTTCGGCGGTCTTCTGGGCGGTCTCCTGGAGGGTGCGCAGGTGGGCCGATACCGCTTCGGGGAGCTGGCTCAGATAGAGCTCCTGGGCTTTCTGGGCCTGCTCTTTCAACGTCGCGATTTCGGACGCGAGTCGGTTCACGTCGGCTTCGGCCTTCGCGAGAGCCGCCTCGGCTTTCTTCTGCTCGGCGCGGGCCGCGTCGATGCGGCCTCGCGCGGTCGTCAGGCGGTCCCGGGCCGAATCCAGGTCCTTGTCGTAGGCCGCGCGCGCCGACTGGTGCGCCTGGTCCTGAATCGAGCGCGTGGAGAGCTCCTCCGCCACCGTGCGGATTCGCTCGGCCACCTTCGCGAGCTCGGCCCGGCCGGCCGTCTCCGCGGCCCCCTTCTCCCGAAGCTCGTCGCCGAGCCGCTTCAACTCGACCGCTGAGTCGCTCCCGCGGCCCTGGCTGGTCGGGTCGACGTAGCCTCCGGAAATCGCGCCCGTGGCCTCGATGAGGTCTCCGGCGAGAGTGACGAGGCGGACGCCGCCCATCTGGGCTCGCGCCTTCGTAAGGTCGTCCATAACGACCGTCTCCCCGAAGACGTACCAGAACGCCGGGCGGAGGGATTCGTCGAACTTCACGAGGTCGATGGCGAAGCCGGTCGCGCCGGGGGCCTTCGCGACGACGAGGGACTTGCCGTGGGGGCGCCCGGGGAGCATCTTGTTGAGAGGAAGGAACGTGGCCCGTCCGCGTTTCTCGTCGCGGAGGAGCTTGATGCATTCCTCGGCGACCTGGTCGCTCTCGACGACCAAGGCCTGGAAGCGACTTCCCCCCGCGATCTGAAGGGCAGTCTTGAGCTTCGGGTCGAAGTCGGCGAGTTCCTCGACCGTGCCCCGGATTCCGGCGACCTTCCCGAGGTTGCGCTGGGAGAGCAAGTAGTCGACCGCGGCTAGCGCGGTCGGTCGCGCACCCCCCTCCGCCCGGGCCTTGAGACGGGCGTCGAGGGCCAGGTAGCGACGGTTGAGCTCGGAGACCTCCTGCGAGAGACGGTCGCATTCCGCGGTGAGGCTCTTCTCCTTGTTCTTGAGGGCGAAGAGCTCCTTTTGAAGCTCGGAGGTGGTCGGACCGGAGCCGTTCTTCCCCGGGGAGGCCTCTTTGATCCGGAGCTCGAGGTCCTTCACTTCGACCTCGCGCTCGCGTAGGTCGTCCTCGGCCTGGGCTTCGGAAACCTCGGCGGTGTGCAACGAGGCGTTCGCCGTTTCCCGGGCCTTGACCGCATCGGCCCAGGCCGTCTGCTTCGCCTCGGTCTGGCGCGCGAGCTCGAGCTGCTGCTTGCGCGCGGCCGCGAGCTTATCGCGTCCCTTTCCGGGGGTCCCGGTCGCGGATTGGATCTCCCGGGCGTTCTCCTCCGCGGCCTTTTCGAGGTCGGCGAGCTGGTCGGCGAGCTTCGCTTCTTGCTCCTTGAGAGAACCTTCCTGGGTCTCGTCCGCCTTCACGGCCTTGACGAGCTCGTCCGCTTGGGTCGCGACGGCCTCGAGGGCTTCCCGAAGGTGGCCGAGGCTCTGGTCGAGCCGCGCGTAGGCCATCTTCTTCTCGTCGACCTCTTGTTTGAACTTGACCGCCGCCGCGCCACCGGCTTCCGCGATCTCCCGGTCGAGAGCGTCGATCGCCTTCGCCATGTCGTCCTGCTGGGCGGCGAGCGCGGTACGGGTCTGGTCGAGCTCATCGATCTCCGCTCGGACGGCATCGACCTGCTTTCGGCAGGTTGCGAACTCGCGTTCCGCGAGGCGATAACCGGCTCGGGCGAGCCGGGCCTCCGAGTGTCGCTTCTCGTCCTGGAGCTGCTTATACTGGATGGCGAGGAGACGCTGGCCCTCGAGGTTCGCGAGCCGGGTCTTGATGTCCGTAAGAAGCGTCTGGATCCGGTCGAGGTTCCCGTCCAGGTCGGCCCGCTTCGTGGCCGCCCGCTCGAGCTCCTCATCGTACTGGCTGATCCCGGCGAGCCGCTCCACGAGGCCACGGCGGGGGATCGGGCCCATCGTGACGATCTTATTGATGTCGCCCTGCTGGACGAGATTGTAACCGTCCCCCGAGAGGCGCGCGTGGGACAAGAGCGAGTCGATGTCGGTCTGGGTCGTCCGCCGTCCGTTGACGTAGAAGTAGGAGTAGTAGCCGTCCGGGTCGCTCGGCGCGAGCTTCACGTACCGGGTGATTTCGACCTCCGAGGTCTCTACCGGGAGCAGCTTGTCCGAATTGTCGAAGACGAGGGAGACTTCACAGTCGGTCGCCGGCTTCTTCGAGGAACCTCCGTTGAAGAAGAGGTGGGTCAAGCGTTCGGCTCGCAGAGCCTTCGAGCTGGTCGGGCCCAGGACGAAGAGGATGGCGTCCGAGATGTTCGACTTCCCCATCCCGTTCGGTCCAGCCACGCCGGTGAACCCCGGCTGGAACGGAATCTCGGTCGCGCCCGCGAACGACTTGAAGTTCCTCAGTTTGATGCGCTTCAGGTGCATCGGGCGCTTCCTCCGATCCCTTGACCTGCTGCCACCGACGCCGGAACAAGCCCGTTTGTCGGACGGTTGTCAGCAGCGCTTCCCGAGCCCCGTCTGCCGTATTTAACAATTGGCTTGCTCGGGTACTGTTCAGAATCGGGTGGTGAGGGGGTCTCGCTTTTTCGTCGTTCAGCTTGCGGGTGGTGGCCTACCCCACTCGAGGTGAGATCGGCGGGCGCGGCCACATTTCAATACGCATTCCCTCGTCTGACAAACAGACTCAAGACCTCATCCCGCGGTTGTAAGCGGCCTGATTCCTGGTG
>DASPOD010000055.1:0-22746 GCA_035626215.1 Thermoplasmata archaeon | reverse complement strand
CGACGCCTCGAGGTCTACATTGGTGTGCCGGCGGAGTACGCGGGGCACGCCACGGTGTCGATCGACGGCGCCAAGGCACGGCCCACGCTGCGCCCGCCCGTCACTCTCGCCGAGGTCACGGGCTTCTGGGGGCGCGCGTGTGAAGGCCCCGGTCGTCGTCCTCGCCACGGGCAAGCGCAAGGCCGCCGTGGCCCGCGCGACCGTCCGCAAGGGGGTCGGCCGCGTGCGCTTCAACGACCGCCCGCTCGAGCTCGTCGAGCCCGAGCTGATCCGCCTCAAGGTCCAGGAGCCGCTCCTGATGGTCGGCGACCGAGCGAAGGCCCTCGACATCTCGGTCCAGGCCGCGGGCGGTGGGTTCGTCGGCCAGGCGTCTGCCGCTCGGACGGCGGTGGCGCGGGGCCTGATCGCGTGGCTCAAGGACGACCAGCTCAAGGAGATGTTCAAGCACTACGACCGTTCGCTGCTCGTGAACGACCCCCGGCGCAAGTTGCCGAAGCGTCCGGGCGGCCGCGGAGCGCGCAAGCGGCGGCAGAAGTCGTACCGGTGAGCGCAGGGAGGAAGCTTCGATGACGATGATGGTACCGGTCCGCTGCTTCACCTGCGGGGCGGTCATCGGACAGCACTGGGACGAGTTCCGGGAGCGGACGGCGCGCGGCGAGCCCGCGGGCGCGGTGCTGGACGCCCTCGGGCTGAACCGCTACTGCTGCCGGCGGATGCTGCTGACGCACGTCGACCTTCTCGACGAGGTCGGCCCGTACGGCTGACCGGACGCCATCGCTCGTCGGCGTACCCCGCCGATTCGTGGAATCGGAACAAGGAAGGAAAGGAGGAAAGGGTTCACGCGACCCGGGACCCACACTAGGGTCCCGGTGCGGCGCCGGACCTACTTGTCCTCGTCGTCCTCGTCCTCATCCGCCTGGCGCTTCGAGCGCTCGAGTCCCGAGCGGCCCGGGCCGGCCTTGGCGCCGCCTTTGCCCGTGCGGCGCCGGTAGTAGAGGATGAGCAACGCGATCACGACGACGACCGCGACCGCGATCGCCACGTACTCGAGGAGCTGCGTGGTCGGGTTCGGCTTGATCGAGATCGACAGGGACTTGAGCTGCGGCCCGGTCGGGTAATCCCCGGCGAACTCGTTGGACGCGGTGGCGTTCATGTAGAGCGTAAACGTGCCCGTCGTGCCCGGCGTCCAGGTGATCTCAGCCCGCACGGTCTTGTTGTACGCGAGCGAGGAAATGCTGCCGACCGCCCACGGGGCCGAGTTGACGACCCCGGACGTGTAGTTGAAGAACTTCACCGCGCCCGGCGCGTTCCCGATCGAGATCTTGCTGCCGCCGCTCGCCGAGACGATGTAGAACGCGACCTGGATGTTCTGGGCGACCGCCTTCGACCCGCCCCCGACGGTGACGTTCACCCAGAGGGTGTAGCTCGTACCGGCGTTGTAGCTCGTCGGGATCGAGTAGTTCCCCGGCGTTAGGTCGACGGCCATGATCGGGCTCGTCGTCGTGTTCTGGGAAACCGTGAGCGATTGCGTCGTGTAGCCGGTGTTGCCGTTGCGGTCCCTCACCGTCAGGTTAATCGTGTAGGCGTTGGACGCGGCGGAAAGCCAGACCGCCGGGTACGGCTTCACGGTCGTCTGATTGAACGCCCAGCGGAACGAGGAGTTCTTCGAGTTCGTGACCAGCCAGTAGAAGTTCACGACCGAGCCGTTGTGCGGGTCGGTGGAATTCGCTCCGTTCAGCAGCACCTTCGCGCTCAGGTTGGTCCCCGCCACGATTCCGTTGCCCTTGACCGCGGTTCCCGCGGAGTTGAGGACCTGGAACGCGGCGACGGGCTTCTCGGTGTCGTTGACCAGGATGACGAGCGACGCCTTCGCGGAGTGGCCCGCCCCGTCCCAGACGGTCAGGGTGAGGTTGTACTGCCAACCGAAGAACGGCACCGAGTTCGCGCCGACCGTGCCGGCGGATAGGTAGCTACCCGCCCCCAGGAGCTGGACGACCCAGTTCTGCGAGACGTTGGCGCCCAAGCTCGCGGAGTAGTTCGCGGTCTGCTTGAACCCGTGCGACGAGGTCAGGACGAACGAGGCGACCGAGACGACCCCCGGCACCGTCGCCGAGGGGCTGACGACCGCCTTGCTCGCGCTCGCGTTGAAATGCAGCACCGTGGCCCAGTTGACGAACACGTACGGGATGCCGCCCACGGTCCGATTCTGGGCGGCCGTCGAGTTGACCGAGATGACCGCGGTGACCGGTCCCGTGGCGACCCAGACATGGAACTTGGTGGAGTTCTTGAGGCCGCCCGAGCTCGTCACCGTCAGCGTGCCGGCGTAGGGCGTCGCACCGCTCGCGGTCGTGTAGGTGTGGTACGTGGTCGTCGAGCTCGTCGTGTTCGAGCTCGCGTCCCCGAACGTCCAGGCGAAGCTGGTGCCGTTCGTCCCGGCCGGATAGAGCGAGTTCAACGCGCTGAACGTCGCGTTCTGGCCCACCCCGACCTCGACCGTGTAGTTGCCCTCGGTCGAGTTGAGGACGTTCGCCTTCGAGAAGGCGAAGTTCGACACGGAGATGTTGACGATCGGCGTGACCCCCGAGTACTTCACGATCGAGAACTTGGCACTGCCCGCCGCGGTCGCGCTCGGGAGGGAGCGGAGCGTGAAGCTCGTCCACGTCCCGCCCTCGCCCGCGGGCGAGAGGACGGTGGCGCTCGGGGCCTGCGTGCTCGACGCAAGGACGTAGCCCGTGGGGAGCACGAAGGTGTAGTTGTAGACGTCCGAGCTCGAGCTCGGGTGCGCGAACGATAGAGCGATCGAGTACGTCGACTGGTTCACCGGCACGGTCCCGTTGAGGGTGTACGATTGCGACCAGACGTAGCTCAGACTCGCGGCCGTCGAAAGGCCGCACGAGCCCGAACAGGTCGACGACCAGCTCGCGAGCGTCTGCGGCGCGGTCGGACCGACGAACCCGGTTCCGTTGACGGCCGTCCCCGCTTGGACGGCGGGGAAGAACGGTCCGGTCGAGTTGACGAAGCTCGCGACGGTGGGTAGCGAGCTTGACGCGAACGAGATCGCGTGGTCGAAGTCGAGGCCGAGCTGGCCCCAGAGCTGGCCGACCGTCGCGTTCGGGAGGTTCGGGAAGACGGTGTCGTTGCCGAGGGTCGCGGTCGTGTTGACGACCAGGTTACCCTTCCCCGTGGTGACGTTGATCCCCGCGAAGTTGAGGACGGTTTGATACCGGCCGTACTGGCTCGGGGCGAGCGGCGACACGAGAACGTTCTGCTGCATGGCGGTCGGGGTCGAGACGGTCAAGGGGTACCATACGGTCCCATAGCCGATCGACGAGAGGATCACGTCGAACGTCTGGGAACCGGTCGTGAAGTTCGCGGGGTAGGTGCCCGCGGTGTAGAACCCGCCCGGAGGCGTGGCGCTCTCGTAGATGTACCCGTTGGTGGGGTCCCAGAGGGTGACGTTCCCGGCCGTCGGCACGTGGGCCGACGGGTTCGCGCGGAGGTTGCTGTAGCCCGATACGATGTAGTTCTGAACGTTCGGGTCGACGGTGACGGGGGTCCGGCTCGCGATCGCCACTTGGGTGAGGTTGTACCGGACCGTCGCGCCGGGCAACGTCGTCTTCAGCACCCACGTCCCGAGCGGCACGCTCAGGCGGAACGCTCCGGAGCTCGAGGTGGTGTTGTTCACGAAGACAAAGCCGTTGTAGGCCGGGTCGATCAGCGACACCTGCGCGCCGGGCTCGGGCGTGCTGCCGGACGATACCGTTCCGGAGAGGTTCCCGACGTACGGAAGCACCGCGACCCCCGTGATGATCGTCGGGTAGTTCGGGGTCGTGAGCGCGGTCGCGTTCTCGAACGCGAAGACCGGATTTTGGCTCGTCGGCAGGATGGCGCACTGGTAGTACGGTCGTGCCGGATTGCAACCGGGGATGCTGGCGTTCCCCTGGGGCGGCACCCAGACGCCCCAATAGCCGGGCGTTAGGGCCCCTCCCGTGCTGGAGGTGGTGAAGGTGAACATCCCGCCGGTGGCGACCGTGGTCGTGAAGACCTGCCCGGTGGCCCGAGAAACGAGGTCGACCTGCACGCCCGCAGGGACCGGGGAAATCCCGCTTCCCTGTTCTACATAGCCGGTCAGCGTATAGCTCGCTGAGGACCCAGCCAAGGCCCCTCCGGTCAGCGCGAGTGAGCTAGCCACCAGCGCGACCAGTACCAGGAGCCCAAGGGCGGCACGGTACTGTTCTCGAACCAACTGTTTCACGTCTCCCGTTACAGGTTCTCCTATCGGAGGCGGCGCGCCGAACTTGGCCCTGCTACTTATAGCTTGCTTTAGGCGGGCGCCGCGCCCTGCGTCGACGACGCAATCTAGCGGTAGATGGCCTCGACGGCCTCTTCGCGGCGACGCGCGACGCGCTCCCGAAGTAGGTGCCGCTCGAACTCTTCGTAGAACTTCAGACCCTCCGCATCGATCGAGGGTCGCACCTGCTTCAGAGCCGCCTCGAAGTGGGCTCGGGTGACTTTGGCGGCCTTCACGTTCTCCCGGATGGCGGTCAGTCCCGCCTCTCGGCAAAGGGCGGCGATGTCGCTGCCGACGTACCCTTCGGTCTGGGCGGCGAGCTGGTCGAGGCTGACGTCCTCGGCGAGGGGCATCCCGCGGGTGTGCACCTTGAGGATTTCGAGCCGACCCGCGTCGTTCGGGGGCTCGACGTAGAGCAACCGGTCGAACCGCCCCGTGCGCAGGAGCGCCTCGTCGACGATGTCGGGTCGATTCGTGGCCGCGATGACCAGCACCCGCTCCAGCGACTCGAGCCCATCGATGGACGTGAGCAGCTGGTTCACGATCCGCTCCGTGACTCCGCTTGACGTCTGGAGCCCACGTCGCGGGGCGATGGAATCGATCTCATCGATGAAGACGATCGAGGGGGAGGCCTGGCGGGCCTTCTTGAAGATCACCCGGATCGCCTTCTCGCTCTCCCCCACCCACTTGCTCATCACCTCGGGGCCCTTCACCGAGATGAAGTTCGCCTGGCTTTCCGTGGCGGCGGCCTTCGCGAGCAGGGTCTTCCCCACGCCGGGCGGGCCGTAGAGCAGGATCCCCCGCGGCGGCTCGATGCCGATGTGACGATAGACCTGCGGGTTCTTGAACGGCAGCTCGACCGATTCCTCGAGGACGCGGCGGACGCGCTCGACACCCCCGACCTCGTCCCAATGCGTGGTCGGGACCTCCACCGCGACGTCCCGTAAGCTCGACGGCTCGATCTGTTTGAGCGCCTCTCGGAAGTCGTGTTCCGTGACCTTCATCCGCTCGAGGAGCGAGATCGGGATCGGCTGGTCGAAGTCGATTTCGGGGAGATACCGTCGGAGCGCGCGCATCGCCGCTTCGCGCGCGAGGGACGAGAGGTCCGCCCCGACGAACCCATGGCTCTGGGCCGAGAGCACCTTGAGGATCCGCTCCCGGTCTCGGTCGGAGCCCTCGATCGGCATTCCGCGCGTGTGGATCTGGAGGATCTCGAGCCGACCCTCTTGGGTCGGCACCCCGATTTCGATCTCCCGGTCGAACCGGCCGGGGCGGCGAAGGGCGGGGTCGATCGCCTCCTCCCGGTTCGTCGCGGCGATCACGATGACGTTCCCACGACCGGAGAGTCCGTCCATCAGCGTGAGCAATTGCGCGACCACACGCCGCTCGACCTCCCCGACCACCTCGTCCCGTCGCGGGGCGATGGAGTCGAGCTCGTCGATGAAGATCACGCTCGGGGCGTTCTTCTCGGCCTCCTCGAATTTCTCGCGCAGCTCCTTCTCGCTCTCACCGTAGTATTTCGAGATGATTTCGGGACCCTGGATGCCGATGAAGTGCGCGCCGGCCTCGTTCGCCACCGCCTTCGCGATGAGCGTCTTGCCCGTACCGGGGGGTCCGTAGAGGAGCACGCCCTTCGGGGGCGTAATCGCGAGACGGTCGAACAGCTCCGGATGCTTCAGGGGGAGCTCGATCATCTCGCGGACCCGACCGAGCTTCTCCTTGAGGCCCCCGATGTCCTCGTACGAGATGCGGGGAGCCGCGACCTCGGTCTCGCTGACCGTCTCCTCCTTGATCGTGATCAGGGAGGACGGGGCCACCTGCACGATCCCCTTCGGCTGCGTCGCGACGACCATGAAGGGAAGCGACCCGCCCATGAGGAAGACGCCGGGGATCACGAAGACGTCCCCCCGAATGAACGGACGACGCGCGAGCGCCTTCGCCACGAAGCTCTCGAGCCCCGGTCCGAGGTCCATGCGGGCGGACCCGGCGTAGATGGGGGCGATCGTGATCGCGTCCGCGTTCGGGCAGTCGACCCGTTGCACCGCGACCCGGTCGCCGATGCTCACGCCCGCGTTGCGACGGACGACCGCCTCGATGCGGATGAGCCCCTTGCCCTCGTCCTCCTGCTGCGCGCGGCTCACCACGGCGGGGGTCGGCTTGCGGCCCCGCACCTCGATGATGTCGCCGAGCCCGACCTTGAGGCGCTGACGCGTCTGGACGTCCAACCGAGCGGTGCCGAGACCGATGTCCTGCTGGAATGCCTCGGCGACCCGCAGGGTGAGGGCCTCAGCCATCGATATCCGATGGCGTTCCACCCCGGTGCGGCCTAAATAGATTGTCCCCAACGCGCGTTCGCCCGATGTGTCCGACTCGCGCCCACGGGCTAGCGGTCGGGCCCGGGGCCAAGCCGGGTTTGGCCGCGTTCCCGCCCCGCCGCGCTCAGGTCGGGGATCGGCTCGCCGAGCGCCCCGGCGACCAAGGCCGCGGTCGCCGGACCGAAGCCCATGAAGTGGTTGTTCGCGAAGGCGAACACCGTGTCGAGGGGTCGACCCTCGGTCTCCAAGAGGGTCTTCATGGCGTCGATCTCCGGTCGGCCGTCGCGCTGGAGTCGGTCGAATCGGGTGAGCGCTCGGTCCCCGATGAACCGCACGTACAGAAAATCCCCCGTCACCCAGGGGGGCGGCCGCGCGTCGGGGACCACGGACCAGACCAAGGCCGCCCGTCGGTCTTCGAGCAACGAGCGGGTCGCCGGCGTCCACCACGAGGCGTGGCGGAGCTCGACGGCGAGCGAGTATCCCGGCGGGACCGCCGCCAGGAGCCGCTCGAGCCGCTCCCGGCCGGCACCCGCCCGGAACGAGGCCGGAAACTGGAGGACAACCGGACCGAGTTTCCCGCGGGAGCGTAGCGGCTCGAGGCTCGAGAGGAACGATTCGAGCACGCTCGAGGAGGCTGCGCTCTCGGTGGCATGGGTGACTTCTCGAGGCACCTTGAGGGTGAAGCGAAACCCCTCGGGGGTCCGCTCGGCCCAGCGACGAACGAGGAAGAGCCCCGGCGGCCGGTAGAAGCTCGAGTCAACCTCCACGACGCGGAACACCCGGGCGTATCGGGTCAGGTAGTCCCCGGGCGGTGTGCCCTGTGGGTAAAACGGTCCGACCCAGTCGTCGTAGGCCCAGCCGGAGCACCCGACCCAGTACCGCCCCACGCACCGACCCACGGCGACCCAATATTCCTCCTTGTCGGAGGGCCCGGTCGATCTCCGTCGCGTCAGCAACACAAGCGAAATATTCCCCAGCGCGCCTCCTCGCCTCGATGCCTCCCGGCGGTGCCTCCGGCTCCATCCTCGCCAAGCTGCTCGAGGCGGCGGGGTACCACATCGAGATTCGGGCGGACCTACTACTTGCCGTTCGGAGCCGGGACCGTCGCGCGGTCGTGGTCCTCGCTTCCGCGCGGTCCCCGGTGGATGTCGAGCCGGTCTTTCCGGCCGACGCCGTCCGGCGAACGATCGTATACGACGACGAGCCGGGCGAGGCCGCCCGCGCGCTCGCCGCCGAGCGCGGCATCGAGCTCCTGGACCCGTCAACGCTCGGCTCGGGGCTCGGGGAGATCCTCCTGCAGCCTCCCGCCGGGGTCGAACTCTCGCCGGTCGATGCCGACCGCGACGGACCGCTCGAGGCGCCGTTCGCGATTCCCCCGCAGAGCGAACGTACGGTCCGACCGCGGATCGACCGGACGGAGGCGGAAAGCCTCGCCGGCCTCGATGGCCCCCGCTATACCCTGCGTCTTGTCCCGTTCTTCGTCGCCGCGTACCGGGTTCGCCCCGCCGCTCCCACCGGAGGCCATGGGGCCGTGGTCCGCCACCTGGTCGCGGTCAACGCGGTCACGCGGCGGGCCGAAATCTGGGAGGAGGGGGATCGGGAGCTCGTCGGCGAGATCGACGAGCCTCACCAGCGACTCTCACCCCAGCTCGACGAATCCCAGGTCGTTCCGCTGGCGCTCGACGTGATCCGGCGGCACCACACCGTGCACGTCGACCACACCGAGCAGCACGAGGGGGCGCTCGTCATCGAGACCCGTCGAGTGCCTCCGGCGGCCGACGACATCCGCCTCGGCCCGTTCGTCCTCCTCTATGTCCCGCATTGGTACGTCGAAGGGTCCCAGGGTCGCGTCGTGCTGGACGCGGTCACCGGCCACCGAACGGTGGCGCCCGAGGCCGGCGGTCCGTAGGCGATCCCCCGCCCTCTCAAATACCGACCGTTTCTCGCCGGACCGTGCTGCTGGACCAGTTCCGCATCGGGCCGTATCTCAACTTCACGTACCTGGTCGCGGAAGCGCCGGGCGGGGAAGGTGTTGTCATCGACCCCTCGTTCGGCATCGACCCGGTGCTCGAGGCGATCGACGCACGGGGGGTGAAGGTCCGCTACATCCTCAACACCCACAGCCACCCCGACCATATCGCGGGCAACGGTGACGTCAAGGAGCGGACGGGCGCGAAGGTCGTCGCGCACAAGGTCGCGCCGATCCACCAGGATGTGTCGGTCGCGGACGGGGATGCACTCGCGGTCGGCGGCCTTCGATTCCACGTGGTCCACACGCCCGGTCACACGAAGGATAGCGTGCTCTACGTCTTCGAGGGGAACGTCGCGACCGGCGACACGCTCTTCATCGGCGAGTGCGGGAGGACCGACCTCCCCGGCGGCGACCCGAGCGAGATGTACGATAGCCTCCAGCACCGGCTGCTCGCGCTGGACGACGCCCTCGTGGTCCTTCCGGGCCACGACTACGGCACGACGCCGACGAGCACGATCGGCCGGGAACGGAAGGAGAACTACACGCTGCAGCCGAGGACGCTCGCCGAGTTCCTCGCCTTCATGCGGGAGTGACGAAAGCGCGATGTCCCCCCTGCCCCCGCCCGAGGAGCGAACGCTCCGCGCGGTCGGAGCGCGACGTGCGCAACCCGGCGCGCCCACGACCGCCTCGATCGTCGCCACCCTCCGGGCCCTCGCGAAGGAGTCGCCGGCGTTGGTCGCCCTCTTCGACGCCCGGGCGGTGGCCGGGGAGCGTCACCTCCTTTCCGCCTGGGCGCACCTCGGCCGCGCCCGGAGCCGCGGGGAGAGCCGGCTACGCGACCGGGGGGCCGAGTTCGCGCTGTACGTCGCGGGTGACGATCAACTGCCCCGGGCCCTCGCCAAGGTCGGGGTGAGCGACACCACGGAGCAGTTCGTGCTCGTCGCCGAGCGACCGCTCGACCCGGCCACCCTGCTCCCGCGCTTCGAGCTAACGCTCGAGCCGAGCGCCTATCCGCGCCCGGTCGACGAGTCGCTCCTCAATCGCCTCGGGATCGAAGAGGCCGAACGCCGCGCGGTACCCGCGACGGCGTGGGAAGGGCTCGTGCTCGAGCGGGTCGCGCTCCTCGACCTATCGGCCCCGGCGGCCCACCCGGCACCCACAAAGCATTAACCGCGGGGGACGGTCGCGCCCGCGGTCCGGCGGCGGCCGTGCAGGTGTAATCTAGCGGTAGGATGTCAGCCTTCCAAGCTGACCACCCGGGTTCGAAACGCGGGGCCTCTTCGGGTCCGGCGCGAGCGTCCCGGCGCCTGCATCCCCCGCCCCGGACTCCCCCGCGAGAGAGGGTTTATTCCTTCGAGGCTCGCTTTCCCCGACGCGCTGAGGTAGCCTAGCCCGGCAAGGCGCCAGCCTTGAAAGCTGGTGGCGGTTCCGCCACGGGAGTTCAAATCTCCCCCTCAGCGCCCGCCTTGCTCCCGCCGGATTATATGGGCCCCCCCGCTCCACCGCCGGCCCGATGCCCGAAAGTTCCGCCCTCACGCCGCTCCTCGAGCAGTACGAGGGCGTGAAAGCGCGCTATCCCGGCCACCTGGTCCTGTTCCGGGTCGGGGACTTCTACGAGACGTTCGGGGACGATGCCCGCCTCCTCTCCCGCGAGCTCGACGTGGTGCTCACCGCCCGCTCCGCCGACGCGCAAGGGATTCGGACGCCGATGGCCGGCGTGCCGCACCACGCCGTCGAGACGTACCTCGGCCGGCTCGTCCGGAAGGGCTACAAGGTCGCTCTCTGCGACCAGGTCGAGGACCCGCGTCTCGCGAAAGGGCTCGTTCGGCGCGAGGTCACGCGGGTCGTGACCCCCGGCACCGTCGTCGAGGACCGCATCTTGGGCGGCCCCGACCACAGCTTCCTCGCGAGTCTCGTCGTCCCCGCCGGCAAGCTCGGCGCCTACGCCGCGGTTGACATCACCACCGGCGAGTGGTACCATGGCCCGGCGGATGGCCTCGGGACCGACGGCGTGGTCTCCTCCTTGGCGGCCTTCCAGCCGCGAGAGGTCCTTTGGAGCGTAGGAGCGGAGCCGGAGGCTGTACCCCTGCTGGCGGCGTTGCGCCGCGAGTTTCCGTCGGCCCGGCTCGAGCCGGCCCCCCCTCCGGCGGTCGAGGGCGAGCTCCCGACGGCCCTGCGCGGCGACGCGACGCTCGCCGGGGAGGTCCTCGAGGCCGACCGTCGGCTCGCGGCGTACCTGAGGGTGACCCAGCCTCGATTGCTTCCGCATCTCGGTCTCGTGGAGCGGGGTGCCGCCGGCCGTCGGCTCGTCCTGGACGCGAAGACCCTCCGGCACCTCGAGATCAACCGCCCGATGAACCCGGACGACGCGAAAGGGGCGACCCTGCTCGGAACCTGGGACGAGACCGTCACCGCCCCCGGGCGACGGACGCTCGCGTTCTGGCTGACGAACCCGCTGGCCGACACTACCGCCATCGCGGCTCGTCAGGACGCCGTCCAAGCGCTGGTCGAACGCGGGGCCGAGGTCGAGGGTGTGCGGTCGCGACTCCGGACCGTCCCGGACCTCGCCCGGATCGCCGCGCGCGTCGCGGGTCGTCGGGTGCGGCCGGTGGAGCTCATCTCACTGCGGACGGGGCTCGAGGCGGCCGAGTCGCTCGGTCGGTCGCTCTCCACGGGCGACGTGCCGCGGCGACTCGCGCGACTCGCCGAGGAGCTCGCGCCGCCCCCGGGATTGCTTCCCCTGCTCGCCGGTGCGCTTCCCGAAAGCGCGGTCCCGCTGGACGACGAGGGTGAGGTGTTTCGGCTCGGCCATGCTCCCGAGGTCGACCGCTGGCGGGAGGCCGAGCGACAAGCGTTGCGCGACGTGGCGGCCCTCGAGCGGTCCCAGCAGGAGTCGACCGGGATTCGGACGCTCAAAGTCGGGTACAACCAGGTCTTTGGCTACTACATCGAGGTCACGAAGCCCCATCTCGCTCGGGTCCCCCCGCATTACCGACGGCGCCAGACCGTCGCGCAGGCCGAACGGTTCACGACGGACGAGCTCGAGGACGTGGCGCGTCGTGTCCTCGAAGCCCGCGAAGGGATCCGGACGGCGGAAGCGGCGCGATGGGAGGAGCTTCTCGATTCGGTCGAGCGATACGTCCCCGCGGTCCATCGGGTGAGCCGGGCCGTGGGCGAGCTCGACGCGCTCGCCACGTTCGCCCATCTCGCCCAAGCCCGGGGGTACGTGCGTCCGACCGTGGACGACTCTTCGGACCTCGTGATCCGGGAAGGTCGGCATCCGGTGCTCGAACGACTCCTCGGGGAAACGTTCGTTCCGAACGACCTCGACCTCGAACCGCAGACGCGCCGGATGCTCGTGCTCACCGGCCCCAACATGTCGGGGAAATCGACGTTCATGCGACAGGTCGGCCTCCTGGTCGTCCTCGCGCAGGCCGGCTCGTTCGTGCCCGCGAAGTTCGCGCGCGTCGGGCTCGTCACCCAGCTGTTCACCCGGATGGGATTCACCGACGAGATCGGTCGTGGGAAGTCGAGCTTCATGGTCGAGATGAGCGAGGTCGCGGAGATCCTGCGGGCGGCCGACGCTCGGTCCCTCGTCCTCCTCGACGAGGTCGGGCGAGGGACCAGCACGTTCGACGGCCTCGCGATCGCCTGGGCGACGCTCCAGCACCTGCACGACACGACGCGGGCGCGCTGCCTGCTCGCGACGCACTACCACCAGCTGACCGACCTCGTTCGGGGTCTCCGCTCGGCCGAGAACGCGCACTTCGCGGTGCGCGAAGGGGCGGACGGCATCGTGTTCTTGCATCGTCTCGTGCCGGGCGCGACCGACCGCAGCTACGGCGTCCACGTAGCGCGGCTCGCCGGACTCCCTCCCGGCGTGCTCGAGGAGGCGGAACGGCTCCTGCACCGGCTGGAGACCGAGAGCTCCGTTCCCGCGACCTCTACCGTGCGACGGCGGCGCGGCCCGCGGTACACGCAGGCGGTCCTCCTCACCGATGAGGGCCCCGAGCACCCGGTCGTCGACGAGCTGCGCTCGATCGACCCCGACCGGCTCGCCCCGGAGGAGGCGGTGCGCAAGCTTCGCGAGCTCAAGGCCCGGGTGTCCCGCCCGACGGACGCGAAGCCGGGGGAATCCCCATGACCGAATCGCCCGTCCCCGCGCGCCGGCCGATCCGCCGGCTTTCGAGCACGACCGTCGAGCGGATCGCGGCGGGGGAGGTCGTCGAGCGCCCCGCGTCGGTCGTGAAGGAGTTGGTCGAGAACGCCGTGGATGCGGGCGCCTCGCTGGTCACCGTCCGGATCGTGGAGGGCGGACTCCAGCGCATCGAGGTCGCGGACAATGGCGCCGGCATCCCTCCGGAGGAGCTCGAGCTCGCGATCGAACGGCACGCCACGAGCAAGCTCGACCCGGAAGGCCCCGTCGAGCGGATCGATTCCCTCGGGTTTCGCGGCGAGGCCCTCGCCGCCATCGCCTCCGTCTCCCGGTTCCGCCTCCTCTCCCGGCCCCCGGATCGGGAGGTCGGCGAGGGAATCTCGGTGGTGGGAGGAAATCCTGTGGGCCGGTTCTCCGTGCCGCGGGCGCCCGGCACGACCGTCGAGGTCGAGGAGCTGTTCTTCAACACGCCAGCGCGTCGCAAGTTCCTGAAGAGCGCGGTCGCGGAACAGGTGGAGGTGTTGCAGACGGTCGAGCGCCTCTACCTCGCCCGTCCTCAGGTCGGGCTCCGCGTGGAGTCGGAGGGCCGCGAGCTCGGCTCGTACCCGCCGGCGAACAACCTTAAGGACGCGGCCGCGAGGGTGCTCGGTCCGGGGTTTCTGTCGTCGTCGTTCCCCATCACCGCCGCCGTCCCCGGGGGTCGGATGTTCGGCGCTCTGGGGCGACCCGGCGTCGCGGCCGCCTCCTCGCGCGGCCTCTTCATCGCCGTCAACGGGCGGGCGATCACCTCCCGTTCGCTCGCGCAGAACGTGCGGCTCGCCTACGGGGACTACCTTCCCCGCACCCGGTTTCCCGTCGGGGTCCTCCACCTCGAGGTGGATGCAGGCCGCCTGGACGTCAACGTTCACCCCACCAAGCGCGAGGTCCGATTCGCGGACGAACGGGACGTCCTCGACGTGGTTCGCCGTTCCGTCCGGGAGGCGTTGGTCGCGGCGCCTCAGGTCGCCGAGCCGCTCGCTGCGCGACCGGCGGCCCCGCCGCTTTTTCCCGCCCGAATTCTCTCGCCCGGAGGTTCGGCCCTCCCACCGCCGTCCGCGCGACCCGGGGTCCAGCGGACGCTCGAGGGCGCGCTACCGGCGCACGGGACTCTCCCGATTCCCGCGGCCGCCGGCCATCCCCGCATGACGTTGATCGGCTGTTTGCACGCACTTTACTGGATCGCCGAGAGCGACGAGGGCCTGGTGCTGATCGACCAGCACGCCGCGAGCGAGCGGGTCCTCTACGAGGAGCTGCGACGATCCGGCGCGCTTCAGCGCCAGACGCTGGTCGCTCCCGTGCCCGTCCAGCTATCGGGGACGCAGCGGAGCGCGCTCGAGGCGCACGCCGAGACCGTCCGAGCCGCGGGGTTCGAAATCGAGCCGTTCGGACCGGACGCCTTCCTCGTGCGGTCGGTGCCGGCGTACCGCGGCCGGTCGGCTCGGCCGGAGGCGGTCGCCGAGCTGTTGGACGAACTCGCGGGCGAGGGGCGTCCGACGATCCCGGACGGGCTCGAGGAGCGTCGGGCCGCCACCGTCGCCTGCCACGCGGCGATCCGCGCGGGGGACGTGGTGGGTCCGGAGGAGTTCGCACGGGTGCTGGCCGCGCTCCACGCGCTCCCCGAGGCGGCCTATTCCTGTCCCCACGGGCGACCGATCGTGCTTGCGATTCCCCGGACCCGACTCGACCATTGGTTCCTACGGAGCGGTCCGTGAGCCGTCCTCGGGCGGCCCACGGGCCTCGGGTCCGCGAGCGCGAGGTCGTCCGTTCCGCCGCCCGGTTCCTCGAGAAGGCCGGCTATCGCGTCTACGCGAACCCGGACTCCACCGACTATTTCGACCTGGTCGCCCGGCGGGGGGACGAGGTCGGTCTCGTCGAGGCAAAGGTGTCGGGGAGCCGCAAGGTGCTCGTCCAAGCGCTCCAACGGCGCGCCTGGGGCGACTGGGTCGCGGTCGTGCTCCCTTCGCTCACCGCGGCCGAGCGCCTGGCCGCACGGACTTCGGGTTCCCGGGCCGCGCCGGTGGGGGTGTGGGTGGCGGACGAGGCCGGTCGGGTCCACGTGCTGCGGGAGGCGGCTCGATGGGTCCGTGCCGGCGACGTTGACCCGTTCGCCGAGCTTCGGGCCAGGTTCCGTTCCGTCCTCGACCGGATCGATTCGGGCGAGCTTCCTCCCGACGTCCGCTGGGCGGGGGTGGTCGGCTCGGTCCGGCGGGCCTCGGCCGGCCGCGGATTCAAGGAGTGGCGCCTCGACGAACCGCCCGCGCCCGACCGCTGACCGACCGCGTCGCGGTGGCGGGGGCGACCGCGGTCCCGAGCCCCGACGCGACGCGGACCGGCTGGAACGCTTCCGCGAACCGTCGGGCGGCACGACCGACCTGTTTGAGGGTCGCGAGGTCCGCGAGCAGCTCGGCGAGGATCGAGGCGAGGTCGCCCGCGTCGGTGCTCGCGGCGATGCGGACGCCGCCCTGTGGGTCGACCGGGAAGCGCGCGTCCGGCAGCACGATCGGCGGAACTCCGGCCCTCGCCGCGAGGACGACCCCAGGGTCGAACCCGGGGGTGCGTCGTGCGAAGACTGCGACATCCGCGCCCGCGAGGGCGTTGGCGAGCGTCTCGGCGTCGCGTTCGGGCCGGGCCACCACCCCCGGGTCGGTCGGCGCCGGGGCGCCCGCCACCACGAGACGGACCCCGGGGAAGAACGGCCGCACGCGCCGGAACGCCTCGAGGACCCGGTCGAGCCCGCTCGGCTCGGGCGCGTCGAACGCCATGGGGGCGACGACGACCGGCACGTCCGGCGGGATCCGCAGGTCCCGGCGCGAGAGCTCCCGGCTCGGGAAGGGGGGTAGGTCGGGGACCGCCGGCGGGAGCGCGACGAGCTTCCGGTCCGGAACGCCGTACTCCTCCGTCAACCCTCGCGCGACCTCGGCGTCATCGTAGACGATTCGGTCCGCCTCGGCGAGCGCCGCGCGCTCCAGCCGGCGGACCGAACGGCGGTCGAGCCACGTATCCAACCGGTCGATGAACCCGGCCCCGGGTCGGCCGGGGCGCTCGCCGTCGAACGAGCGGAGCTCGACCGCACGGGCGAATCCGAGCACGATCGGAGGGCCCCGACGGGACCGTGGCACCCCGAGGGAGCCGAGACCGGCCGGATCGCGGAGCACGAGGTCCGCTTCCCGACGGAGCTCTCGACCCGCCGCCGCAGCGAACTCCGCCGGCTCCTGGGGCCCCCCGGGGCGGCGTAACGGGATTTCGACCGGAACCGCAGTGACCCCGGGGGGAACGGCCGCGGCGTCCGAACCCGGCAGGTGGAGGACGCGAACGTCGTCCCCCCCCGCGGCGAGGGCCGCGGCGAGACCCCACGCGCTCGCCGCCGGGTGATAGGGGTCCCGCGGCGGCGGACCGACGGCGACGATGTCGACCGCGCGCCCGGGCATCCGGAGTCGGAGTTGGCCCCACCCGAAAAGGGTTCCGGCGCAGGGAATGGCTCAGGCCGGGAGGCCGAGGCGGGGGCCGAACGAGCGGTCGGTGAGCTCCTCCGGCACGTCGATCCCCATTCCGTCGAGGATCGTCGGCGCCACGTCGACCAGGTCGAGGGTCCCGGCGTCCGTCCCCGGTCGAATCCCGTCGCCCGCGCCGATCAGGATGCCTTCCATCCGGTGGGTGCCGGAGCCGTAGAAGAAGCTGGGGCGCTCACGAATGAGCGGGCTCGGGTAGCCGAAGTCCATCCTCGGTTCGGTGCACATGTTGTCGACGCGGATGAACAGCGCGGGGGCCTGGGCGAGGTTGTGCCCGCGGTAGAGGCTCTGCGGGTCGAGGACCTCGATATGGGCATCGGGGTACGCCTCGAGACGGGCCCGGATCTGGGCGCGGATCTTCTCCCGCCGTTCGGGCGTGAGGAGCGGGTTGTGCGGGTTGAGGTAGATCCCTTCCGGGACCGGGTAGGAGAACGCGACGGTGTGCTCCCAGTCGATCCACTTCGAGAACTCCTCGAACGACGTCGGGCCGCCGAGGATCTCGGCGATCCGGGCTTGCCGACCGGTCCGTACAAAGTCGACGAGCGGATGGAGCAGCCGTTTCGTGACCCCCAGTTTGTCGGCGTAGAGGAGCACTCGGCCGAGGAACTTGCGACGCGCCGCGTCCGACGGCGAGCGGAAGACGAGGAACTTCTCCTCCGCCAGCCAGCGGTTGGTCAGGAAGTCCGACTGGATCGCGCCGTGGCCGTGGTCGGAGATCACGAGCGTGACCGCCGGGCCCCCGCCGGCGCGGAACGCCGTGTCGACCTGGGCGCACGCCCGGTCGATCGTGCGCCAGAACTCGAGGAGGTCGGAGGGGATCTCGGCCACGGGTCGGGCGAGCTCCGACCAGAGCTGGTGCTCGAGGCGGTCGGTCTCGCGGAACAGCGCGAAGAGGAACCCGGGCTGATGCCGCTCGGCGAGGGTGGCGGCGACGCGGGCCCGCTGGGCGACCGCGCGGGTCGCCTCGACGACCCACGCCGCCCGCTCGGACTCCCGATAGACGGGCAGTTCCCGTGGGTATTCCGCTCCGAGCGTCGCCTGGATCTCCGACCCGACGCTCGATGGGAAGGTGGAGGTAGCGTCCGTAAACATCCCCGGCACGACGAACCCGTGCAGGGGGTAGGGCGAGCGGAACGGGAAGTTGAGCACCCCGACCTTCACCCCGAACCGGGAGAGCGTATCCCAGAACGCCTCGGCCGGGCGGAACGTCTGGACGAGCTTCGAGTGGCCCGGGCCCCCGTCCGGCTCGGTGAACCCGAAGATTCCGAGTTCTCCCGGGTCCTTCCCGGTGGCGAACGAGTACCAGGCCGGAATCGTCTTCGCGGGGTAAACCGAGCGTAGGGGAGCCCGGACGCCCCGGTGGACGAGCGATTTGAGGAACGGGAGCTCACCGGCGGCCATCAGGGGGTCCAGTAGGTCGAACGTGCCCCCGTCCAGACCTAGGACGAGAAACCGCCGGTAGGGACGTCCCATGTTGCCCGCTCC
The DNA here is from genome assembly GCA_035626215.1 of Thermoplasmata archaeon. Lineage (GTDB taxonomy): Archaea > Thermoplasmatota > Thermoplasmata > Lutacidiplasmatales > UBA184 > Lutacidiplasma. The sequence continues at coordinate 4,979 of DASPOD010000055.1, read as the reverse complement.
AGAACCTGTCCCTTCGACCCCTCGCCGTCTATAAAGTGTTTCGTCCCAAAAGTTCGACTCGGGTCTATGGACCGAATCGGCCTTCACACCAGACGGGTCGCTTCCAGGTTGTACGGCGCCCGGGACTCCACGTTGAACCGCTTATGGAGGCTCGAGGCGAGGTCGAGGATGCGGGACTCCTCACCGTGGTTGAGGATCACCCGCTGCGGTCGGGGGTCGAGCGACGCGACGTAGTTCATCAACTGGACCCGGTCGGAGTGGCCGCTGAACCCCTCGATGGTGGCGATTTCCAGCTTCACGGGGATCGACGCCTGCCGCGGGCCGTCGAGGAACGTTGCCTCGCTCAACCCGCGCTGGAGCCGATTGCCGAAGGTCCCTTCGGCTTGGTACCCGACGAACAACAGTCCGTTCTTTTCGTCGGGGGCCCAGGCGCGGAAATACTCCATCACCGGCCCGCCGCTCATCATGCCCGAGGTCGCGAGCACGATTGACGGCTCCTTCGAGTCGAGCACGCTCACCCGCATCTGGGACGAGTCGATCCGGTGGAAGATGTCGGAGAGGAACGGGTTGTCCCCCTGCTGGAAGATCTGGGTCCTCAGTTGGCTGTTGAGGAACTCGGGGTACGCGGTGTGGATCGCGGTCGCCTCGAAGATCATGCCGTCGAGGTAGACGGGGACGCGCGGGATCTTGCCCTCGCGCATCTTCTCCTCGAGGACCAACATCACCTCCTGCGAGCGCCCCACCGCGAACACCGGCACGACGAGCTTCCCGCCGCGCGCGAGGATCTTGATCGTGAGGGAGGTGAACTCGTCCGTCGCCTGTTGGCGGGTCGGCTGGACGTTCCGATAGCCTCCGTACGTCGACTCGAGGACCAGGGTCTCGAGTCGGGGGAAGCGGTTCGCCGCCGGGTTGAACAGCCAGCTCCGTTCGAACTTGATGTCGCCGGAGTAGGCGAGGTTGTGGTCCCCCTCGCCGAGATGGAAGTGGCAGATGGACGAGCCGAGGATGTGGCCGGCGTTGTGCATCGTGAGACGGATGTCGGGGGCGATGTCGGTCGTCTCGCCCCAGCGGAGGGGGATCGTCCGGGTGACGAGGTCGCGGACGTGCGACGAGTCGTAGAGGCCCTTCCGGGCTTCCTGGTTGACCACCTTGATCGCGTCGAGCAGCATGAGCGTCATCAGGTCGCGCGTCGGGGCGGTACAGTAGATCGGTCCTTTGTACCCGTACTTGAGCAGCACCGGCACGAGGCCGCAGTGGTCGAGGTGGGCGTGGGTGACGACCACCGCGTCGAGCGAGTCGAGCGGGAGCAGCTCGGGGGCGTTGAAGAACGGAGTGCGGTCGGACCCCGGGTCGATCCCGCAGTCGATCAGTATCTTCGAGTTCTGGGTCGTGAGCAGATGGGCACTCCGGCCGACCTCGCGATAGCCGCCGAGCGCGGTGTTCCGAGCCCAGAGCTTCTCGGGGAGCGGGTCGCGGGCGATCCGGATCCCGACCTTCTTGAGGAAGGAACGCCGATCGTCGAACGAGTTCCGCAGGTGGATCCGCACCTCCTCGACGGTCTTCGAAGGGATCGGGGGGGTGCGGACGACCGTCGGGACCCAGCCGATCTGCTTCTTGAGGTCGTTGAGCACGCTCCCGCCGCGGCCGATCGCCGCGCCGGGACTCGCCGCTTCGATCGTGACCTCGCCGGTCTCGGGCTCGAAGAACAGCTGGCTGATCTCGGCCTCCGGCGGGATCAGCCCGCGGATCGCCTTCTCGGCCTCTTTCGGGTCGATGAGCGTCGTCGGGTCCGAGCGGACGACGACGCGGCGGTGCAGGCGCTGGGCGACTTGGCGAAGATAATCCCCGCCCGATAGGAACGCATCGAGCTGCTTCGTGTAGACGACGACGTGCGGGCCTTCCAGCTCGATGTCGCTGACCTCGATCGTGTCGGGGAGCACGTCGCGAAGGGCTTCCCGAGTTTGCTCTATGAGCGATTCGAAACTCATTCCGTTGACGGAAAGGGTTGGGCAAGAAAGGGTTCGAAGGGCCACCCCGGCCCGGATTCCTTACGGAAGAGGCGGTGGCAGCGGTATCTTGAGGGCCTTCAGACGTTTATTAATTTCGTCCTCGGACAGTTCCCGGTATTCCTTCGGCGTGATGACATGGACGAGGTAGCCGTCCCCGCTCGCGCTGTCCCGCTTCATCGCCGCGGTAAGGCCCCGGAGCGCGAGGTCGACGGCATCCGTGGTCGACATCTCGCGGGAATACCCCTCCTCGAGGAGGCCGTAGGCGATCGTCGAACCCGAGCCGACCGAGACGTACTTGTCCTCGATGCAGCCGCCCGCGGGGTCGACCGAGAAGACGTGCGAGCCCTTCGCGTCCACGCCGCCCAGGATGAGCCAGGCGTAGTACGGGTAGTAGCGGTTCCCGCTCAGGATGTTCGCGAGGAGCGTCGCCGCGCCCTCCGCGGTGAGGGGGGCGCTGCGCCGGAGCCGGTAGAGCGAGACCTCGGCTTTGAGGTAGCGGGCCAGGACCTGGGCATCCCCGACGAGCCCGGCGATCGTGATGCCGATGTTCTCGTCGATCTTGAACAGCTTCTGGGTCTGTTTGTTCGAGATGAACGTTCCGGCCGTCGCGCGCCGCTCGGTCGCGAGCACGACGCCGTCCTTGCAGACGATACCGATCGTCGTGGTGCCTTTCAGGAGGCGTTCCTCGTCGGCGGAGCTGATCATCGGTTGCATCGTCGTACCTCCGGTCGCCCGGAATGTGCGAGAGCGGACCCGGGGTCGCTATATAAGGGCTCACGCGGCGATTACGCCCACATCCCCAAGGCACCCAGCACAATCTCGTGGCGCGGCCGTCGGGCGGCCGTCCACCGGCCCGGGGAGCGGCACCCGTTAAAACCCCGGCCCGGTTGGACCTTCGATTTCCTATGCTGCACCACGAAGTCGTGGTTGTGGGGGCCGGCCTCGCGGGCCAGCGCGCGGCGCTCGCGGCGGTCGAGGCTGGACGCGATGTGGCCATCGTCACGAAGCTGCACCCCCTTCGGTCGCATTCGGGGGCGGCGCAAGGCGGCATCAATGCCGCGATCGGCCCGAACGACTCGATCGACGCCCACGCGTACGACACGGTGAAGGGCTCCGACTACCTCGGCGACCAGGACGCCATCGAGTACTTCTGCCAGCAAGCCGGCCCGACCGTCATCGAGATGGAGCATTTCGGCACGATCTTCACGCGGGCCGAGGACGGCACGCTCGCGCAGCGGCCGTTCGGTGGGGCGGGCTTCCCACGCACCGTGTACGCCGCCGACCGGACGGGTCTTGCGCTCCTGCAAGGCCTCTGGGAACGGCTCGGCAGCGAGCGGTTCACGCTCTACGAGGAATGGGAGCTCGCCCGGATCGTCGTGCGGGACGGCCGGGTCCAAGGAATCGTTGCGCTGAACCGTCGGACCGGGGAGGTCCAGGACGTTGCCGCGAAGGCGGTCATCGTCGCCACCGGTGGGGCCGGCCGGATCTACGGACGCACGACGAACGCCCACAGCTGCACCGGCGACGGAATGGCCGTGGCCTACCGGGCCGGGGCGTTCCTGAAGGACATGGAGTTCGTCCAGTTCCACCCGACCGCCCTCCTGGAGGGCGGCATTCTGGTCACGGAGGGGGCCCGCGGCGAGGGTGGGATCCTCAAGAACGCGAACGGGGAGCGGTTCATGTCGAAGTACGCCCCGAAAGTTCTCGAGCTCGCATCGCGCGACGTGGTCGCCCGAGCGATCACGACCGAGATCCTCGAAGGGCGCGGATTCTCCGGACCGTACGGTCCGTACGTGCACCTCGAACTGATGCATCTCGGCAAGGAGAAGATCGAGAGTCGATTGCAGGAGATCTGCGACCTCTGCCGGGCGTTCGCCGGGCTCGACCCGGTTACGACCCCGATCCCGATCTCCCCGGCCCAGCACTACATGATGGGCGGCGTCGGGACGAACCTTCGGGGGGAGACGAACATCCCCGGCCTCTACGCGGCGGGCGAAGCGGCCTGCGTGTCGATCCACGGCGCGAACCGGCTCGGGGGGAACTCGCTCATGGAGACCCTGGTCTTCGGGAAATCCGCCGGCGCCGCCGCCGCCGCGTACGCCGCGAAGGCGGCCTCCCCGTCGGTCGCCCCGTCGGACGTCGAGGCCGTGAACGCGACGTTCCAGGGGTGGACGGGTCGCAAGGACGGCGAGGACCCGAGCGCGCTCCGCGCCGAGCTCCAGCAGACGATGGACCGGTACGTCAACATCTTCCGCACGGAGGCGGACCTCGCGGAGGGGCTAAAGCGGGTCCGGGCGATCAAGGAGCGGTTCTCCCGCGTCCGCGTGGTCGACCCGTCGAAGGTGTTCAACCTCAACCTCTCGGACGCGATCGAGACCGAGCACATGATCGACCTCGCCGAGGCGATCATCGTGGGCGGTTACGCGCGGACCGAGAGCCGCGGCGCCCACTTCCGCACCGACTACCCGAAGCGCGACGACGCGAAGTGGATGAAGCACACGCTCGCGCAGTTCACCCCGACGGGCCCGACCCTGTCGTACTCGCCGGTCACGATGACGCGCTGGGAACCGAAGGAGAGGGTGTACTGATGACCGAGAACACGGTCTCCGTTCCGATCGACGTCTACCGGTTCCTGCCGGGGACGGACGCGAAGCCCCGGTACCAGCGCTACACGCTCGACCTGACCCCCCATACTCCGGTGCTGACCGCGCTCCTCCGGATCCGGGACGAGGTCGACCCGACGCTCGGGCTTCGCTACTCGTGCCGGAGCGCGATCTGCGGGTCGTGCGCGATGCAGATCAACTCGAAGAGCCGGCTCGCGTGCGAGACCCAGGTCGGCCCCGAGCTCGAGCGCCACGGCCGGATCGTGGTCGAGCCGATGCGCAACCAGCCCGTGCTGCGCGACCTCGTCGTCGACCAGAGCCCATTCTGGCGCCAGTACCAGAAGATCGAGCCGCATCTCAAGCTCGA
>DASPOD010000054.1:0-6367 GCA_035626215.1 Thermoplasmata archaeon | reverse complement strand
CAAGGACATGGAGTTCGTCCAGTTCCACCCGACCGCCCTCATGGAGTCGGGGATCCTCATCACCGAGGGGGCTCGGGGCGAAGGCGGGATCCTCAAGAACGCGCTCGGCGAGCGGTTCATGGCCAAGTACGCTCCCCGCGTCCTCGACCTCGCGTCCCGCGACGTCGTATCGCGGGCGATCGTCACCGAGGTCCTCGAGGGGCGGGGATTCCAAGGACCGTACGGCGGCTTCGTCACCCTCGAGCTCATGCATCTCGGCAAGGAGCGGGTCGAGAGCCGCCTCCAGCAGATCTGCGACTACTGCCGGCATTTCGCCGGCATCGACCCTGTCACCGACCCGATCCCCATCTACCCGGCCCAGCACTACATGATGGGCGGCGTCGGCACGAACATCCAGGGCGAGACGAACGTTCCGGGCCTCTACGCCGCCGGCGAGGCGGCCTGCGTCTCGATCCACGGCGCGAATCGCCTCGGCGGGAACTCTCTCATGGAGACCCTCGTCTTCGGAAAGTCCGCGGGCGCGGCGGCCGCCGCGTACGCGGAGAAGGCTCCGACGACCTCGATCGTCCCGACCGAGGTCGACGAGGTGGTCGCGACGTTCCGGACCTGGATGGGCCGTAAGGACGGCGAGGTCCCGAGCGCGCTGAGGACCGAGCTCCAGCAGACGATGGACCGGTATGTCAACATCTTCCGCACCGAGGCGGACCTCGCGGAGGGGCTGAGGCGGGTCCGTTCGATCAAGGAACGATTCACCCGGGTTCGCGTGGTCGACCAGTCGAAGGTGTTCAACCTCAACCTTTCGGACGCCATCGAGACCGAGCACATGATCGACCTCGCCGAAGCGATCATCGTGGGCGGCTACGCCCGGATGGAGAGTCGAGGCGCTCACTTCCGCACGGATTATCCGAAGCGGGACGACGCGAAATGGATGAAGCACACCCTCGCGCAATACCATCCGACCGGGCCGACCCTGTCGTACTTACCGGTCACGATGACACGCTGGGAACCGAAGGAGAGGGTGTACTGATGGCCGAGAGCACCGTTCCCGTCGCCTTCGACGTCTACCGCTACCAGCCCGGGAAGGACACCGCACCCCGCTACCAGCGCTACACGCTCAACCTGACCCCGCACACGCCGGTCCTCACCGGCCTCCTCCAGATCCGCGACGAGATCGACCCCACTCTCGGGCTCCGGTACTCGTGCCGCAGCGCGATCTGCGGCTCGTGCGCCATGCAGATCAACTCGAAGAGCCGGCTCGCCTGCGAGACGCAGGTCGGTCCCGAGGTCGAGCGCCACGGCCGGATCGTCGTCGAGCCGATGCGCAACCAACCGGTGATGCGCGACCTCGTCGTCGACCAGACCCCGTTCTGGCGGGAGTACGCCAAGATCGAGCCGCATCTCAAGCTCGACCCCCGCCGACCAATGCCCGCCGATCGGCCCACGCCGATGACCCCCGCGGAGGTGGACCGGTTCAAGGAGACCCCCCGGTGCATCGCCTGCGCGGCGTGCTACTCCGCGTGCCCCGCCGCGGAGGCGGACCCGTCGTTCCCCGGGCCGATGGCGCTCGCGAAGCTCTACCGGTTCGCGGTCGACCCGCGGGACACCGCGCGCCAGGAGCGGCTCTTACGCATCCAGCCGAACGGCCTGTGGCTCTGCCTGCGCTGCCACCTCTGCACGGAGGCCTGCCCCAAGGACGTCCGCCCGAGCGAGCGGATCCGCGACCTGAAGGAGATGGCGATCGCGGCCCAGGGCGCGACCGAGCTCGGCTCGAAACATGCCGTCGGGTTCAAGGAGAACCTGAAAGGCGCGGGTCAGATCCACGAGATGAAGCTGGTCCGCGCGACGTTCGGCCTTACCGGCATGGTCGGTCAGATCGGTCAGGGGATCCGGATCTGGCGGCACAAGCCGGAGATCATGAAGAAACCTCGGAAGATCGAGGGGATGGACGAGCTCGAGAAGATCTACGCGGCGCTCGACCCGCCCCCGAAGGAGGAGCGATGAGGATCGCCTACTACTCCGGATGCCTTGCGCAGGAGTCGGCGAAGGAGCTCGACATGGCGACCCGGTGGGTCTGCCGGTCGCTCGGCATCGAGCTCGTCGAGTTCCCGAACTTCTCCTGCTGTGGCTCGGGGTTCATCGACGAAGCGAACGAGGTTCTCAACATCGCGATCAACGCGCGCAACCTCGCGATCGCCGAGAAGGCCGGCCTCGACGTGCTCACGATCTGCTCGACCTGCCAGGGGGTGCTCAACCTCGCCCGGGTCCGCATGCACGACCCGACGGTGAAATCGCGGGTCGATGCCGCGCTGAAGCCGCTCGGGATCGAGTACAAGGGGACGGCCGAGGTGAAACACCTCCTGACGGTCCTCACGAAGGACATCGGCCTCGACGTGGTGAAGGCGAAGGTCCGGCGCCCGCTCCAGGGCATGAAGGTCGGGGCGTTCTACGGGTGCCATCTCCTCCGACCGGCCGACGAGATGCACAGCGAGAGCGGCGAGGAGCCGCGCTCGTTCGAGGACCTCCTTTCCGCGGTCGGGGCGACCCCGGTCGACTACCGGGGACGCGTGATGTGCTGCGGGTTCCCGGTCCTGTTCGTGAAGCCGGGGACCGCCAACACGATCGCGGGCCGCCAGATCCTGGACGCGAAGAGCCATGGGGCGGACGCGATGGCGACCCCCTGCCCGCTCTGCCACACGTCGCTCGACGCGTACCAGAACCAGGCGGCGAAGGCCGTCGACGCTCATCTGGACATGCCGGTCTTCCACCTGCCGCAGGTCGTCGCACTCGCGTTTGGGGCGAGCCCGGAGGAGCTCGGCCTCGCGCGCCACCTCGTTCGTACCGATGCCGCGCTCGCGAAGGTCCACGCACCCCCCTCCGCCTGACGGCCCCGGCGCCGACCGGACCCGCTATTCGAGCGGGACTCCTTGGGAGCCGAAGGTCGGGTACAGCCGTGCGGTCCGGGTCGGGAGCCGGATCTACGTCTCGGGCACGACCGCGACGGCCCCGGATGGGACGATCGTGGGACGCGGGGACGCCTACGCCCAGACGGTGCAAACGCTCGACAACATCGAGCGCGCGCTCGTCGCCCTCGGGGGTGCGCGCGCGGACATCGTCCGCCTCCGGGTCTACGTGATCGACCTCGGCGACTTCGAGGCGATCGCCCGGGCCCTCGGGGAGCGGTTCGGCGAGGTCCGGCCCGCGAACACGCTCGTTCAGGTCGCCGCGCTCATCGACCCGACGATGAAGGTCGAGATCGACGCGGACGCCGAGGTAGCCCCCGGCCGGTGAGCCGTAGTCGGGCCGGCCCACGAGTACCGACCGCCGGCTCAAGAACCGGGCCCGGGTCGGTCCGGTGGTGTTCGAGGACCGGCTCTCCTACGAAGGCCGCGAGAAGCGCGGCGCGGTGCGCGCCGGCCGGGAGGTGCCGGGCGAAGACATCGGCCGGATCATCTCCCTCTCCGACGGTGTCTTCGCCTTCGCGCTCACGCTCCTCGTCCTCGGGCTCACCGTCCCGGTGCTCTCCACGTCGGGCTTGAGCTCCGGCCAAATCTCGGGAATGCTCGGCCATCGACTGCAGTCGGACTGGCCGAAGTTCCTCGGCTACGTGTTCGCGTTCGTGATGATCGCGATCTGGTGGATGGTCCACCACCGGACGTTCCGGTACATCCAGCGGTACGACTTCGTGCTGATGTGGCTCAACATGGTCGTCCTGCTCGAGGTGGCCGTGATGCCGTTCATCCTCCAGGTGTTCACCGGCTACACCGACACCCAGGTCGCGGTGGTCCTGTTCGCCTTCATGCAGATGGCGACGGGAGCCACCATCAACGTCCTCTGGCGGTACGCGGCCCGGGGGCACCGACTGATCGACCCGGGGCTCCCCGAGGACGAAATCCGGTACTTCGCGAACCGGGGCATCTTGCCGGCGGTCGCGTTCGGGGCGTCGATCCTGGTGAGCTTCGTGAGCGTGTCGTGGGCCGAGGTCGTCTGGGTCGTCCCGATCCTCCTCAATCGCTGGTCGCACAAGTACGGGGTCGACTAGTCGTTCTCGGGGACAGCTCCCGTAGCCGAGGGGGCGCCGAGCGACCGGGCCCCGGCCCCCTTCGTCACGTACACATGAAGCCGGTCGCAGGTGCCGCGGAAGTAGGCCGGTCCTTGGGCGGCGAAGGCCCGCAGCCGCTCGAGGATCTCGTCGTCCGTCAGCCCCTCCTCGACCTCCGGGGAAAACAGGCAGCGGAACACGAGGAACCGATGGCCCTCGAGCACGAACCGGTCCGTCTCGGGGGCGCCACAGAACGGGCAAGTGAGCATGCGCGCCCGAGGGAAGTACGGGTTAATCTGGTCGACGGCCCAGCGCTTCGAGCACCGTCTCGACCCGTCGTCAGGGTCCCAAGTCCGGGAGCAGGTAGTCGGGCAGCTCAAGGTGCGCTCGCTCGACGGCGGCCCGACTCGAGAGCCGCCAGGGCGCCACGACCGTGCCGCAGGGTTTGCCCTGCTCCGTCGCACTGGTCGCGCGGATCGTGAGTCGCTCCGGCGTGGTTTCGACGATGCGGGCGCGAGCCACGTGGGCCACCCCCACCCGCGGAAGTCGGTCGAACGAGTAGGTCGCGGGGCCCTCGAGGACCCAGATCTTCCCGGTGAGCGTGAGCGCGGCCCAGTACGCGACCTCGTTCAAGACGAGGAAGTGAAGCCCGTGGTGGAACAGTCCCGGCCAGCCGATCTCGTCCGGCTTCGGCACGAACCGGGTCCGAACCTCCGGCACGCCGTCCGGCGCTACCCCTTGCTCGAACTGGAGCCGCAGGCCACGGGGGTGGTGGGGTCCGCAACCAAAACAAGGACTCTCGGCCGGGTTCTCGAGCAGCGGCATACCCGGCGCACCGAGGTTCGAGTAATCAACTGTTCGGGGTACAGCGATATGCCCCCAACTTCTTGGGCCGCGAACCGTTCGGACCACCGGAAATGCGACGACGACCTTCGACGAAAGTGCTCCTGATCGACATCGGCAACGTTGTCATCAGGGATCCCCGACCGTTGATCACGCGCGAGCTGGTGCGCCGGGCTCGGGCCGACCCGACACGGATGCGGGCGTCGTACTATCGGACCGCGCTCCGCATGGCCTCCGGGTCCCTCGGACTGCGGGAAGCGTACCGAGCCCTTCGTACCCGGTTCCGTTGGTCGATCCCGTACGCGGAGTTCCGGGAGATCGTGGGTTGGCGGACGCTCCACGCGATCCCCGGCGTGCTTCCCACCCTGCGAATCCTCCATCGGAAGGGCGCCGTGCGAATCGTCTATGCCAGCAACGTGGAGCCTGTGACGTGGAACGGGTTGCGCCGGAAGTACCGCGTGGACGAGTGCGCCGACGCTGCGGCGTTGTCGTTTCGGCTTCGTGCGCTCAAGCCGGCCCGAAGGTTTTTCCTCGGGGCGATCCGGATCGCCCGGGTAGCCCCCGCGGAAATCTTCTATCTCGACGACCTCCCCGAGAACATCCGGGCCGCCCGCCGACTGGGGATCCCGGCACAGCGGGTACGGTCACCCGGCGACACGCTCGCGGCGTTGCGGAGGCTGAGGACCGGCAACTCCCGCAAGGGCGGACGGCGCGCTCAGTCGATGTAGCCGAGCGAGCGGAGCCGCTCGCGCAAGCTCCGTTCCTCCTCTTCCGTGAACCCGCTCGTCCCGGGTTGGTCGAGGAGGCGCGCGAGCACGAACGCGATGAACGCATCGACCGAGTCGAACGAGGTCCCGCGGACCTTCTCCTCGAGCGCCTGGACCAGTTCTTCGGGGAGGTGAATCGCGCGGACCGCCGGCGGGGGCTCGGGAGGTTCGGGCATGGCGCGTGAAGACCGCGAGCGCCCGGCCGATAGATATTCCCTTCGGGCCGGCGGGGCTTATTCCCACTCGATGGTCGCCGGGGGTTTGTCGGTGATGTCGTAGAGCGTCCGGACGACCGCGCCCGCCAGAGCCCGCGTCACCCGCTCGCTGATCCGTCCGAGCACCGGCCGGGGGACCGCCATGGCGGTGGCGGTCATCGCATCCACCGACTCGACGATGCGGACCACGACGGCCTCGCCGTGAACTCGGTTGTCGCCGGTGACGCCGACCGTGCGCACCGGCAGGAGCACGGCAAAATACTGCCACGGTCGGGCCATCTCCTTCGCGGCGACCGCGCGCTCGACCTCCTCTTCGACAATCGCGTTGGCCACGCGTACCCGCGCGACCCGTTCGGGCGTGACCGGCCCGTTCACGCGCACCGCGAGGCCCGGCCCCGGGAACGGCTGGCGGTCGGCCTCGGGAACCCCGAGGAACCGCGCGACCGCCCGGACCTCGTCCTTGTAGAGGTCGCGCAGCGGCTCGACCAGCGTGAGCCGCATGT
>DASPOD010000053.1:0-24707 GCA_035626215.1 Thermoplasmata archaeon | reverse complement strand
TCGGTCTGTCCGAACACCGCGCCGACGACGTCGGGCTTGTCGATGACGCCCTCGGCGGCAATGCGGGCTCGGATCTGGTATTTCGCGGCGTTAGGGTCGTTGGTCATGTTCGATTCTCCTTGAGTTCGGAAAGCGCCCGCGGTTCCTTCCGCGGGGCCCCGCTCGGAGACGGTCTAGGCGGTACCCGGCTCGCCGGACGATGCGCGGAGATTACGACAAGGCTCGGGGCGGAACATGAGTCGTGATTCCGGATCTCCTGGCGACGTCGGGAGGTGACCTCCTTCGCGTCCCCGGAAGAGTGCTTTCCAGCGACGTTGAGCCGGGGACGGTATTTAAGCGGACCCCTCCGCTCGATGGGGTCCGGGAACTAGGCCTCCACCGGCGGCGCTCGATGCCGGACGAAGCTAACAGTCTTTATATCGGCCTCCTCTACGCGACCTCGGAGACGATTCACATGCCTCGCAAAGCTACGCGCAAGGTCACCGTGGTCCCGGAACCCGGCACGCCCGCTCCCGAGCCTCCGCTCGCCGACGACGACTTCGTCTCGTCGCTCAAGAGCGAGCTCTCGAAGACCCAGGAGGCGGCGACCGCTTCGACGGGCGAGGACCTGACGCACCGGGGGGAGACCAACCGCCGGCTCCTGCAGGACCTATGGGAGGTGCACAACCAGTTCGAAGAGATCTCGGTTCACCTCACGATCGACCCGTCCCAAACCCTCTTCGCGACGTTCACCGAGTACCCCACCAACTGGACGTTCAAGGAGAACTTTGATTTCGGGGCGGTCAAGACGATCGAGCTCGCCGACCGCGCGAGCGGCTGGGTCGGGTTCACGCTTCGATTCTGGTACTACCGTACCCCGGAAGGCTCAACGCACCTGCGCGGGATCTTCGAGTGGTGCGACGGCGAGAGTTACCACCGCTACTCCGGCTGGATGCGGATGATGAGCCAAGCGGTCCTCTACGACAGCGCCGAAGACGACGTTCGCATCGCGGAGCTCCACAAGGTGCTGCGGGATGTCGTGGTCGAATGGTACTCCGCCCACCTTGCGCGCTCCCCCGAGGCGCTCGTCGCCCACCTCAAAGAGAAGTACCCGAAGGGCGCCTCCTACGCGAAGGAGTCGTACCGGTAGGAGCGCCTCCTGCCTTCTCGCGACCCCCGGGCTTAGCTCGGCGGCCCGTGCTCCCGTCCTGTCCGATGGTATCGGCGGGATTGTTCCGGTGGCCCCGTGCCAAATCGATAAGACCGACATCGCCGTGTCCTCCGCATGGCCGGAACGCCCCCCTCCGGCAAGCGGTCGTGGCGTCAACCGGCGGGATACGCCCTCGCGGTGGCGGTCGGGGTGGGGATCGGACTATCCGCGGTCATCATCGCCAACGGCGGGCCGCTGTTGATTCCGACCACTTCCCCGGGCTACATCATCTTCTGGGGAGTTCAGATTGACATCTTCTATCAGAAGGGGACTCCGCCGATTTTCGGACCGAACGAGCAGCAGGGGTGCCCGAGCTGTCCATTGAATCTTTCGGGGGGAACCACCATCACGATCCCGAAAATTCTGACGATGGTGTTTCCCCCGGACACAGCCACGAGCTATTTTCTGAACGTAACGTCGCCGATTCCCTTCGAAGAGTGGGGTTGCTTCTGGAGCGGTACGAGACCCGCCGGTTGGCCCGCCTACGGGTGCCCGTTCACCACGTCGTATAGCCAATCCGGCGGGGTGGGGAATGAGCTAGGCAGCAATTTCATCGAGACCTGGCCGCTGACCCTCGCTGTTCCGAACCCCGCTCCGAATCTCCCCGGGGGGTTCGAGCTCCAGATCGGACTCAACGTGACCGAGACTCCTCAACTACCTAGCACGTAGAACGGACCAGGACCCGAGATATGGTCGAACCCTCGAACCTCCCCGAACAAGCGAGGGAATCCACCCCCTGGACTCCCCCGCTTCCCGCGGTGCCCAGGCCTTCCCGACGCCTTTCGCGACGCCGCTGGTTCGAAGTGGTCGGGGTCGTCGTCCTCGTGGTCGCCGCCTCGCTCACCACGGTGGTAGTCCTCGTTCACACCGGTTGCGCTCTCGGCGGAGAGGTCGGCCTCTTCAACGTTACCGCACCGCAGATGGTGGTGAACATCCCTCAAAACGGCTCGGCGGGGATGTTCCAGAACGCGATGAATTGGACGGTTTCGTCCGGGTCGTTGACGCTCGGGGGGCTCCCCACCCAAGAGCCGACCTCCGGATTCGGCTTTACGGTGACCCACGGGTCCGGCCTCAACCTCCTCGATCGTCAACCGATCTTCGCGGTCTATTCGGCGCACAACGCGACCATGCTCTCCACCACCGCGCGACCGTGCACCCAACCGTACGTGGCCCAGGCGGTCGGGCCCGGGTTCTGCGGGGGCTTCGCCTACGCCGGCTGGCCGATTCCGTACCCGGCCAACGACTCGGTCGAGCCGCACGTTCTGAACGTGAGTTGCCCGGCGATCCCGCTCAAATCGGGTATCAAGTCGGGCGCGTACATGTGGTTCGACAACGCGTTTCCATCGCCTTCGGGGAACGGAGCAACTCCCGGTGTCGTGAGCCTCGACCTCTGTAACTGGACAACCAATTTCACTCACTATGCCTGGGGAGAGGTCGGCATTCCGTTCATTCTCCACGTGCCCGAGCCCGGTCCGGGAATTTCGGTGCATGGGTACGTGAACTGGGAGAGCTGGCTGGGCGGGAACCTCTCGTCGGCAAAATACGTCCTCCCTCCGGGAGCGATGTGGCGGGTGGCGGTGATCGGCGAGTACTCGCTCAGTTACGCCGGGATTCTGCCCCCGGGACTGCTCGCTTTCCAGAGGCTGTCCTGTTGAGACGCCCCATGGGGCGATTCGGCACCGCCCGGGCGACGCCCTGTCGCCCGAGTCTTGAAATAAGACGGGGTTGCTCCGCGAGCGAGCTCTTCGGTGCGCGGTCGGTCCGGACGCGCTCGAAGGGTCAGGGTCGGTCGTGGCCGGCGCGCTGCGCGAGCATCTGGTCGCCTTTTTCGAGGAGCACCACAAGCTCCTCGAGGCGGAGGCCCTTCGGTTGATTCTCGCCGACCGGCAACCGCTCGCACTGTCGCGGGAGCTCCTCGCCCGGTCCGCCGAGGGTTCGCCGTTCGTTACGCGGGAGATGGTCGAGGCCGTGCTCACCGAGCGCGTAGCTCCTCCTCCGCGGGTCCCGGTGTCGGTCGCGGGGCTCGTGCCGAACGCGAACGCTCCCCGTCCGGCGGAGCCATTTGCCCTCCTTAACGAAGGGTTCACCGGACCCCCGGTCGCGAGCCTACCCATCGCCGCGTACGGGACGCTCTTCCAGTCGCGCTACCGGGCGCTCGCGCGGATGCTCCGGGGTCGGCCGGACCTTTCGAACCTCCGCCCGATCCGCGAGCTCCGCTCGAACGAAGGGACCGCGTCGGTGATCGGCATGGTGGTCAGCGTCCGCGAGACTCCCCAACGGCACCACCTGATCGTTACGGTCGACGACGAGTCGGGCTCGCTCGAGGCGCTCGTCCCCAAGGACTCGCCCGGCGCCCGCGTCCCGTTCCTGCCGGACGAGGTGGTGGGGCTTCGCCTCGCCTTCGGGAAGGAGCCGGGCAAGATCCCTCGGGTCGCGCACGTCGAGCGGCCGGACGTTCCGTCCACCCGGCCCCTCGGCCGCTCCGCGACGCCCCGCCGCGCGATATTCCTCTCGGACCTCCACGTCGGCAGCCGGTCGTTCCTCACCGAAAGCTGGGCGCACCTCATCGAGTTCCTCCGAGGTCGCGGGCCGTACCCCGAGCTCGCCGCCTCGATCGACTATGTGGTGATCGCGGGCGACCTCGTGGACGGGATCGGGGTCTATCCGCGCCAGGAGCGCGACCTCGCGATCTCGGACGTGGTGGAGCAGTACACGGAGGTCGGCCGTCGGCTTGCCGAGATGCCGGACCGGCTCACGATCGTGGCGATTCCCGGGAACCACGACGCGGTCTCGCCCGCCGAGCCACAGCCGGCGCTGCCCGCGAACCTCGCGTTCCTCCTGCCGCCCAACGTTCACGCGCTCGCGAACCCTTCGACGTTTGCCCTCTCCGGGGTCGTGGTCGAGGCGTACCATGGCCGTAGCTTCGACGACCTGATCCCGGCGATCCCGAAATCGTCGTACGCGCGCCCGACGGAGGTGATGCGACGGATGCTCGAGATGCGCCACCTCGCTCCGATCTACGGGGACCGAACGCCGCTCGCGCCGCTCCCCCGGGACGGCCTCGTGATCGACCCGGCGCCCGACATCCTCGTCACCGGCCACGCTCACACCTACGGCGTCGACCGGTACCGCAACGTCCTCTTGCTGAACGCGTCCACGTGGCAGGCGGAGACGGAATACCAGCGGATGCGCAACATCTCCCCGGTTCCGGCCCGCGCCGCGGTCGTCGACCTCGCGAGCCTCGGCCTGGTCACGCTCGACTTCTCCGGCGGTCGGCCGACGGTCGGCGGAGGCGAGACGTGAGCCCCTACCCGCTCGAGCCGGCCCGGGCGGTGGGACCGATGCGGCTCGTGGTCACGACGTACCCTTCGCGCGAGGCGGCGCTCGCGGCGGTGGAGGCGGTGCTGAAGGGTCGGCTCGCCGCCTGCGCGAACATCGTGAGCGCTCACTCGCGCTACTGGTGGCAGGGCCGCCTCGAAGCCGCCGACGAGTCGGTCGTCCTGTTCAAAACGGTACCGAAGCGCGTCGGCGCCCTCTTTCGGTTTCTCGAGGTGCACCACCCGTACGACGTCCCCGAGATCGTGGAGGTCGACGCGCTGCGGGTCGGCGCCGGCTACCTACGGTACCTCGCCGCGACGATCGACCCCGAATCTCCACCGCCACCGCTCGGGGGCGGCACTACGCATCGGGCAGCACCGCGAGGCCGGGGAGCGGGACGCCCTCGACGAACTCGAGCGCGGCGCCACCTCCGGTCGAGATGAACTGGAAGCTATTCGCCACCCCCAGGTCGCTCGCGACCCGGGCGCTGTCGCCGCCCGCTGCGACGTGATAGCCCGCGACCGCACCGAGCCGAGCGAGCACCTCCCGCGTACCGTTCGCGAACCGAGCGTCCTCGGCGAGGCCGAGCGGACCGTTCCAGAAGACCGTCTTCGAGCGGGCGAGGACCTCCGCGAACCTCGCCCGCGTGGCGGGACCGACGTCCTTCGCCACCGCGCCCGGCGGAAGATGTCCCACCTCATGGACCGACACCTCCGAGACGCCCGGCTTCTCGACCACGAGGTCCGACGGGAGCACGACCTCGGTGCCGGCCGCGCCGGCCTTATGGAAGAACTCGCCGACGGCCGCCGTGAGCCCGCCCTCGATCGGCGTGGCGCCGAGATGGACGTTCTGCGCGTGGAGGAACGGGAACGCGAGCGCCCCTCCGATCAGCAAAGCGTCCGTGCGGCCGAGGAAACTCGTGAGGAGGGGGAGCTTGTCCGCCACCTTCGCCCCGCCCAAGAGCACGACGTACGGGCGGGCGGGCGACTCGACGAGCTTCGAGAGCTCCCGGACCTCCCGTTCCACGAGCAGTCCGGCGAAGGCGGGCAGTCGCTGGGGGACGCCGACCGTGGAAGCGTGCGCGCGGTGCACCGTCCCGAAGGCGTCCTCGACGAACACCTGGCCGAGGTTCGCGAGCTGGCTCGAAAACCCGGGGTCGTTCGCCTCCTCGCCCGGGTGGAATCGCAAGTTCTCGAGCATCAGGAACTGTCCGTTCTCGAGCTTGGTGGCCAGTTCGAGCGGCCGGGCGCCGACGATATCCTCCGCGAAGGCGACGGGCTGGCCCAGAAGCTCGCTCAGGTGGTGGGCGACCGGCCGCAAGGAGAAGCGGGGGTCCCGCTTGCCGTCCGGGCGGCCGAGGTGGGACATCAGGATTGTGCGGGCGCCCGAGGCGCGTAGGTGGTTGAGGGTGGGCAGCGCCTCCTGCATGCGACGGTCGTCCGCGATCCGCCCCGACGGTTCGAGCGGGACGTTGAAGTCGACGCGTACGAGGACCCGTCGGCCGTGCACGGGCGCGAAGGCAAGGCCGCGTTTTTCCGTCATCGCGCGCAGGGAGGTCTCCGCTACTATGAGGGTTGTGCCCCCGGTCGGGGCCGGGCGGAGAGCGCCGTCACGCGCGCGACGATCGCCTGCGTGGCCGGCAGCTCGAGCCCATGGCGCGCGGCTTCGCGGAGGATCTCCCCCGAAATCGCGTCGATCTCGGTCGTCCGTCCCCGTTCGAGATCCTGGAGCATGCTCGACCGGTTGTCGGCGCTCGCCCGGATGACCCGGTCGAAATCGCGGGTCAACTCCTCGCTCGTGAAGCCGAACCCGGCCGCGCGCGCGACGGCGAGCGCCTCACCGAGGAGTTCGAGGGCCTCGGTGCGCAGGGGCTCTTCGAGGACGGCTCCGTTCTTCACCCCATGCACGGCCGTGACGGGGTTGACGGCGGCGTTGAGCAGCGCTTTCCGCCACACCTCTCGCGCGAACTCCGGGACCGCCTCCACGACTACTTGCGCTCGCTCGAACAGCATCCGGAACAGGCGGGCCGAGCCGGCGGCGGGGCCGGCCTCCCCCGGGACGGGGAGAAGGATCTGCACGAACCCGGTCTCACGAACCTCCCCCGGACCGACCAGGGTCGCCGAGACGAAGTTGACCCCCTGCACGGCGTACGGGGCGACATCCTGCCAACCACCGGCCCGCAGCGCATCCTGGGCGGCCGGTAGGATTCCGAGCCCGTTCTGGAGGAACAGCACCGGGTGCGGGGGTAGCGCCCGCGTGAGCTCGGCGGTCGCGGCGGCAAGGTCGAACGTCTTGGTCGTCACCAGGCTCGCATCCACTTCGAACCCGGCCGGAATGGTCTCCGAGGCCTCCATGAGGACGACCCGTTCCCGTTCCCCCGAGACCCGCAGGCCCCGCGACCGGATCGCCGCCACGTGCTCGGGTCGGCCGACGAGATGTACGGTGAGACCGCCCTCGGTGAGATGTGCTCCAATCAGGCTGCCGACCGCGCCGGCGCCCACGACGAGGATCTTCACGATATCCCCGTGGTCAGCCGAGCCGACGCACGAGGTCAGATAACCCCGGCGCGGCACCGAAGTCCCGCCGCAACAGGGTCAGCAGCCCCTCGTAGTAGTGCGCCTGTTCTTGGGCCTGACGGACTTTGAGGAGAAGGTACTCTTCTTCCCGCCGCAGCTGACCGATCTCGGCCTCCAGCCGCAGCTGGGTCGAGATGAGCTGTTCCTGTCTATCGGTAAGGGGGTGAGCCCGAGGCATAGGTCGGCACGTTCGTTCGGACGTTCGTTCGGGAGCGTTGGTCGATGACGGCGTCCACGGTGATCCGGAGTCGGCTCAGCTCCTTCTTCACGCGACGAAGGCGGGTCTCGAGCCGGCGGCGCTGGTCGCGCGCGTCGTGCAGCGCGTTTTCGAGGACTTCGGCCCGCTTGCGCCACTTGTCGCGTTCTTGCACGCTCAGGAGAATCGAGTCGACGTCGACCATCATGGGCGGACGGGAAGCGTGACGAATCAAACTTTCGGAGCATGGGCGAGGAGGGCCGGGCGCGCACGTTTAAGCCCGACGGCGACTGGGTGGGGGTCCGGGAGTTAGGTCAATGAGCGCGCTCGGGAAGGTCGTGGTGCTGGGGGCCGGGAACATCGGCGGCTCGCTCGCGCAGCGGCTCGCCGAGATGGACGTTGCGCGCGAGGTCGCCCTCGTCGACATCATCGAGGGCCTTCCCCAGGGGAAGGCGCTCGACATCCAGCAGTCCGCCCCGATCCTTGGCTTCTCGACCCACGTGACCGGCGCGACGAGCCTTGAGGTGCTCCAAGGGGCTGACGTGGTGGTCGAAACGGCCGGGCTCGCCCGGAAGCCGGGGATGAGCCGGTCCGACCTGCTCGAGAAGAATGCGGGGATCGTGAAAGGTCACGCCGAGGCGGTCCGACGTCATTGCCCGGGCGCGGTCGTGGTCGTGGTGACGAACCCGGTCGACGTGATGACCTACTATTTCCGCGAGGTGAGCGGGCTCCCGCCCGCTCGGGTCTTCGGGGAGTCGGGGACGCTGGACACGGCCCGGTTCCGAACGTTCGTCGCGGACGCGCTCCACGTGGCGCCTCGGGACGTCACCGGATTCGTGCTCGGTACCCACGGCGACACGATGGTCCCTCTGCTCTCCCTCACCAGCGTCTCGGGAGTCCCGCTCACGAAGCTGATGCCCCCGGAGCAACTCGGGGCGATCGTGAACCGGACGAAGCAGGGGGGCGCCGAGATCGTGAATCTGCTCAAAACCGGCAGCGCGTTCTACGCCCCCACCGCGAGCCAGGCCGAGCTGGTCGCCGCGGTGGCCCACGACGAGCACCGTCTCCTTCCCGTCGCGGCCCACCTGTCGGGGGAGTTCGGGGAGAAGGATGTCTATATTGGAGTGCCCGTAGTACTGGGGCGGCAAGGCGTCGAGCGGGTCGTGGAGGTGGAGCTCCTGCCGGCCGAACGAGAAGCGTTCCGGGCCAGCGCCGCGGCGGTGCGGGCCGACCTCGAGATCCTCGCCCGGCTCCCGAAGTGAAGGAGGACGACCGATGGCGACCGCGGTTCCTGTCCCAGCGACCGGGGCGGTCGAGTTCGTCGACGTGAAGCGTCGGCTCGGCACGCTGCGCACCACGACGGATTCCGCCGACCACGCGCATATCACGGTGAAGCCGGCGATCTGCGCGAAATGTCCCCACTCCCGCTGCACGTTCGTCTGCCCGGCGGCGTGCTACGAGCGGATCGAAGGCCGCCTCGTGTTCCGCTACGAGGATTGCGTCGAGTGCGGGGCCTGCGATATCGCCTGCGACCAAGGCTCCGTCACGTGGACGATGCCGCGGGGCCCGTTCGGGGTCCGATACGCCTACGGCTGAATCGCCCGACGAGGGCCCCTTCGACGCGCTGCGGTCGGTCGGGGCCCGAGCGGTAGGCGCGCCTACCCTTCCTTGACTTCGTGGATCTCGTCGGCCACGAGGCCGTGCGCCTCTCGGTGGACGCGGGCGGCCGCCTCGGGGTTGGGGGCCTCCACGAGGCACACGATCGTCCCGTTCTGCTCGTCCACCCAGTAGTGGCGATAATTGACGCCGTGCTTTCCCTGGACCTTGAGGTCCTTCGCGTGAGCCTCCGCGACGGCGGCGGCGGTCACGCCTTTCATGTTCTTGTGGGCGTCCATGTAGAGCGGCATCTCGACGCCCGACCGCCTTCGGGTTGATAAACGCTCGGAATCCGCCCACCGGATATCCCAATCCCCGGGGCTTGTCCGATGCCTGTCAAGGGTCACCTTAAAACCCCCAATCTCCGCTCGACCGGGGAGGAGGGCCGACAACGTCCGCCGCGACATCCGCACCCGAGGCGCCACTCCTCTTTCCGTACCGCCCGCGACCGGGCCAGGAAGCGATCCTCCGGGAGGTCGGTTCGCTCGTGCACCGCGGCGGCGCGCTCCTCGTGAACGCTCCGACCGGGAGCGGCAAGACCGTCGCGACCCTCGCCCCCCTCCTCGAGCACGCCGTCCAGGCGGACCACAAGGTGCTCTACCTCGTTCGAACCCACGCCCAGGAGGTCCAGGTGCTCCACGAGACCCGCGCGATCGCGCACCGGCTCGAGCGGCCGTTGCTCGCGATCGGGCTCCAGGGACGCGCCCGTCGCTGCTTCTTGCTCGAGAACGTCGCGGAAGTGAAGGGGGCGACCGCCGAGGAGCACGGGAAGCTCTGCGCCGACCGTAAGCGCGCGACCGAGCGGATGCTGCACGGCGAGGCTCCGGTCACGCCCCCGCCGGAGCTTCCGGAGGGCGGGGAGATCGACCTCACGGACCTCGATGGCTGCCCGTACTACGCCCGGGTCGTCCAAGCGGATTTCGACGCGCTCGTCGAGCGCTTCGAGTCGAAGTTACCGCTCCCGCACGAGTTCGAGGCGTACACCCGCGAAGAGAACCTGTGCCCCTACGAGCTTTCGAAAAAGCTCGTCCCGCGCGCTCGCCTCGTTACCGCTCCGTATGCGTTCTTCTTCCACCCGCACATCCGCCGCTCCCTGCTCGACTGGATGGGCCTTGGGACGGACCGGGTCGACCTGGTGGTCGATGAGGCCCACAATCTCCCGAATCACCTCCGCGACCTAACGACGGTCGCGCTCCCGCTCGAGTCCGTGCGCCGCGCCCGGGCCGAGATCGCGGAGCGCGGGGATTTCCAGCTCCCGGACGGACCCAGCGCGAGTCGGTTCTTCGACATCGTGGTCGCGGCGGTGGAGGAGCTCGTTCACTCGCTCGTGCGGGAGGAGGACGCCATTCTGCCTCCGTCGGTGTTCGAGGATTCGCTGCTCACCGCGCTCGGGGGCACCTCGCACCGTCTCGACACCTGGCTCGGGGCGCTCGCGACCTGGGGGGAGAACCTGCGGGACGAGCGACGGCGCGAGCGCCATCTCCCCCGCTCCTGGGTCCACACGGTCGCCCTCACGCTGCTTTCGTGGCCCCAGCTCGACACCCCGTCGTACGTGAAGGTAGCTAGCCGGACCCCTCGCCCCGCGCTCGAAGCGTTCGCGTTGGACGCGAGCGTCCCGGCGAAGCCGATCCTCGACTGCCACCTCTCGGTGCACCTATCGGGGACGCTCGCCCCGCTCGCCGAGTACCGCGACTCCCTGGGTCTCGGCGAGAAGGCCCACCTCTTGGATGTCCCCTCGTACTTCCCCGTCGAGAACCGCCGATACCTCTACGACCCGAGCGTGACGACCCGGTTCGAGGAG
This sequence comes from Thermoplasmata archaeon, assembly GCA_035626215.1. Taxonomy (GTDB): domain Archaea; phylum Thermoplasmatota; class Thermoplasmata; order Lutacidiplasmatales; family UBA184; genus Lutacidiplasma. Next base: position 13,971 of record DASPOD010000053.1, on the reverse strand, counting down.
ATCCGCAACGACCCCCGAGCGGTCGCCCGGCTCGCCGACCGCCTGGTCGAGGTGCTCGAGACCCTCCCGGTGAAGACCGCCGTGTTCTTCCCGAGCTTCGACCTCCTCCAGAAGGTCCTCGAGGCGGGGCTTCAGTCCCAGCTCCCGGGCAACGTGTTCATCGAGTACAACCGTGTCCCGATGGGCGACCTGTGGCGGTCGATCGAAGGGTGGAAGAAGGACCCGGAAGGGACCGTTCTCCTGGGGGTGGCCGGGGGCCGGCTCTCGGAAGGGATCGACTACCCGGACGAAGAGCTCGAAGCGGTCGTCCTCGTGGGAATCCCGTACCCGCGGCCGACCGCGAAGCGGGAAGCGTTGCGGCTGTTCCTCGATGCGTCCACCGGGAAAGGGTGGGAGTACACGGTCGACGCCCCCGCCCAACGGGCGATCCTGCAGGCGTGCGGGCGCATGATCCGTTCCGAGAACGACCGCGGCATCGCGATCGTGCTCGACCGCCGCGCCACCACGTTCGCGAAGGTCCTTCCGGGGCTCGCTCCGGTCGGGGACCTCGCCGCGACGACCCGGGCGTTCTACGGCCGTCGCGCGCGCTGGTCCCGAAGCGCCACGCCCGCCCCACCGCCGCCCCCGCGGCCGTCCTCCCACGGGGGGAGCGACTCCCCAAACCCATAAGTGGCCGTTCGGCGGCTACGGGGAGGCCGTGATCATCACCCGGACCCCGCTGCGCGTCAGCTTCGCCGGCGGCGGCACCGACCTTCCGGCCTTCTACCGAGCGTACGGCGGCGGCGCGGTCACGAGCGCCGCGATCGACCGGTACATCCACGTCCTTGTGAACGAGAAGTTCGACCGGTCGATCCGCGTGGCGTACTCGAGAACGGAGAACGTCGACCGGCTCGAGGACCTGCAGCACGGGCTCGTCCGCGAGGCGATGCGCGTCACCGGGGTCCACGACTCCCTCGAGGTCCACACGATCGCCGACATCCCCTCCGAGGGCACCGGCCTCGGCTCGTCCTCCACGCTCACGGTCGGGCTGTTGAACGCCCTGTATGCGTACCGCGGCGTCCTCAAGGACCCGGCGGAGCTCGCCGAGGAGGCGTGCCGGATCGAGATCGAGCGGCTCGGTGGCACGCTCGGCAAGCAGGACCAGTACATCGCCGCGTTCGGCGGGATCGAGCATTTCGACTTCCGTCCGGACGACTCGGTGCGGGCCTCCCCCATCCCCCTCTCCACGACCCACCGTCTCGAGTTCTCCGACCACCTCTCGCTCTTCTACACGGGGGTCACCCGCAAGTCGGAAGGGATCCTCGCCGAGCAGAACTCCCGAACGGCCGTGAACCGCCAGGCGCTCGAACGGATCCGGGAGCTGGCCGGTCTCGCCCGCACGGCGATCGTCCGTCGGGACTGGGCGGCGCTCGGAGGCGTCCTCGACGAGGGCTGGCAATTGAAGCGCCGCCTCTCCGACGGCATTTCGAACCTGACGATCGACCGGCAGTACGCCGCAGCGAAGGAGGCCGGAGCGTACGGCGGCAAGATCACCGGTGCCGGCGGAGGCGGTTTTCTCCTCCTCCTCCACCCTCCCGAACGGAGCCGTCAAATAGCGGACGCCCTGTCGCCGATGGCGCGGCTTCCTGTGCGGATCACGCCCGAGGGCTCGCGGATCCTGTTCGTGGGACGATGACCGACCTCGCGACCCTCCCCGGCTACGTTCAGAAATACGTCCGGGAGGCGCACGCGGCGATCGATGCGCCGTATTTCGTCGAGGCCGTGCAGAAGATCGCGACCATCCTGCTCCAAGCTCGCGCCGACGACCGGACCGTCTTCTTCTTCGGGAACGGAGGAAGCGCGTCGACCGCCTCCCACTTCGTCACGGACATCGCGAAGGTCGCGGGCGGCACCGGGGCGAAGGGGCCCGGCAAGCGATTCCGCTGCCTCTGCCTCAACGACAACGTGCCCGGCGTCACCGCGTGGGCGAACGACGTGAGCTACGCGGCCATCTTCGCCGGACAGCTTCATGCGCTCGCCGTGAAAGGCGACGTCGTGGTCGCGATCTCGGGGAGCGGCAACTCACCGAACGTCCTCGAGGCGGTGCGCGCCGCCCGGGCGATGGGGCTCACGACGGTCGGGCTCACCGGCATGGGCGGCGGCCAGCTGAAGGACCTGGTCGACGTCGCGCTCGTGGTTCCGTCGAACAGCATGCAGCACACCGAGGACACGCACCTCGTTACCCTCCACGTGCTCACCGCGTACCTGCGCGACCAGCAGCCCGTCCGCGACTGATGATCGTCCGTGTCCGGGACTACATGATCCTGGAGGTCGAGCATCTCCGCTCGACCACCACGATCCGGGACGCGATCGGGAAGGTGACGAAGAGCCGACACCATGGGTTGCCGGTGACCGACGACTCCGGCCGGCTGGTCGGCTTCGTGAGCGCGAAGGAGCTGCTCCGTCACGTCACCGAATCGGACACGCCGATCGCGAAGATCATCCGGCCGGGCACCTATACGGCGTCCCCGGACACGGGGCTCGACGACGCCGCCCGGATCATGTTCCGCCTCGGTCTCCGCGACCTTCCGATCATCGACGAGCAGGGGAAGCTCTGCGGGATCCTCTCGAACCTCGACGTCGTCCGCTCGCACTTCGAGCGGGCATCGCCGATGAAGGCGGATACATTGAAGCGCCTCCTCGCGGACCGCTACGGCCTTCCGTTCTCCGCGCGTCGGGGCATCGTCCCGATCTCGCAGCTCACCCCGACCCAGTGGAAGGTGTTCGAGGACGAGCTCGAGGGCCGTCGCTACGAGCTCGAGCGGGGGTTCGCGGAACCGGTGCTGGTCGTACAGAAAGGCGACAAGTGGATCCTCGTCGACGGCCACCACCGAGCGCTCGCGGCGCGGGAGATGGGGCTCACGCAGCTCCAGGCGTTCATCCTCACCTGCGACCGCCCGGAGGAGTTCGCGACCAAGGAGACCGGCTTCGAGCGGATGGCCGCCGACCACCACCTCCGCACGGTCTCCGACATCGAGATCGACCGGTCGAGCCACCATCCGCTCATCGAGGTCACGACGCAGCTTCTGCGTCGGTTCGAAGGCGGAAGCGCCCCCGAGAGTTCCTCCTCGGTGCCCTGACGGACCCCGTCACGACGAACCCTGGTCGGTCGGTACCGGGGCGATAAGAAGGTCGCGCTCCGTCGGACCCGCCGGCGATGGAGTTTCCGGTCCCCTCCCTCCTGTTCACGACCTCGCTCGTGCCGTTCGCGGTTATCGCGGTCTCGATGATCGGCATCACGGTCTTCCTGCTCGGCAAGGTGCTGCCCGCGAACGGGGCGCCGCCGCTCGTCACGCAGATGGTGCTCGCTCTCGCCGTCCTCGGGGGCGGCAGCGTGCTGCTGCTGTCGCTGCTGTTCGTATTCCTCAACCCGAACGGGACGGAGTCGTGGACGTTCGTCCTCCTCGCGTTCAACTTCATGATGATGTTCCCGGCCGGGATCTGGTTCGTCGGGCTCGTGCTGTTTCGGGACCGGCGGGTGGACCCCCGGGGCTGGTTCTGGCCCGTCACGCTCGCCCTCGTCGCGACCGGTTCCGAGGCGCTCATGGGGGTGTTGTTCTCCTACGGGGTCGTGGGGGGCCCGACCTCGACCGTGCCGGCGCTTGCTACGGGCCTCTCGTCGGTCTGGTTCTTCTGGTCGATGGCGGCGATCATGGCCGCACTGCTCGTCTGGGCACCGCTCGGTGTCGTGGAGCGGTACGCCTTGCTGACGCTCCTCGGCGCCTCGGTGTTCGCCCCCTGGGTTACTTCCTTCCCGTTGGTGGGAGGCCTCCTGATGGCCGGATGGATGTCCGTCGCCTTCGTGGCCCTCGCCCGGGCGCTGCTCCGGGGCCGGGTCCATCCCGACGAAGGCCCGGTCCTCGTCGCCGTGGCCGCGGCGTTCCTCGCGATGACCGCCGCGGGACTTCTCGTGACCATCACGGCCGGCTCCGTCCTCGCCGTCCTCACGTTCGGCGTGCTGATGGGCGTCATCATGGGCGTCGAAGCGGCGTACTTGATCCGTCGGTACTACCGGGGTCGCATGGCCCGGCCGTGGCTAGCCCGCCCGGTCGACGCGGACGATGCCGCCGTGGCGGCAGCGATGAGCCCCACCGGCAACGAGCTCGGGTCCCGGCCCGGCGAACGCCCGACCCCCGAACCGTAGCGGGAGGCGCGCGACCTCGCGGCACAAGACTCGTACACTAGTCATATCAACCATATCTAGGTCGGAGCGCCGTCAGGGGTTTTTGTGACCGGCGGCGCGCCTCGACGTTCTCGGACCCTGCGTCGGTCGCTCCCGTGGTTCGTGGGGGCCGCGCTGCTCCTGTCGGTCGGTCTACCGTCCGCCGCGGCGATCGCCGTGGCCCCGGCGATGCCCGAGGTCGGTCTCGCCCACCCTCTGGCCAGCGTAAGGAACGTGACGGTGAACCTCACCGACCAGCCGTCGTTCAGCCCGCAGTTCATTACCATCCCGGCCGGCAGCTCCGTCGTGCTCCATCTCGTGAACACCGGGCTCCTCAACCACACCTTCACGCTCTCGAAGACCCCGAACGTCCGGATCCCCGCCGGTCTCACGCCGGCTCAGCTCGACTCGTTCTTCGCCCGGAACGGGACCCTCGCGAACGTCTCGCTCGGACCCGGCGGTCAAGGCTGGGCGAACCTGACGTTCAACGCCTCGGAGGGGTTCGACTCGTTCGAGTTCGCCTCCATCGTCCCGTACCAGTTCCAAGCGGGGATGTGGGGACTGCTCAATCTATCGTCCACCGCCCCGGGCCTCGAGCTGAGCGAGAACACGACGAACGCCCCGGGGTTCCTCCCGGACGTGCTCGGAGCTAGCCCGGCCCATTACCCGATCGTGATCGCCGTGCTGGTCACGAACCAAGGCTCGCTCGGCCACACCTTCACGCTGGTCCCCCAGTCGAACGTGACGCTGTCGCCCACCAACTACACCGCTTACTTCGCCGTGCACGCCCCGCTCGCAAGCGTCAACGTTCCGGCCCTCACCGGTGGGAGCGTCTGGGCGAACTTCACAATCACCGCCCCCGGCGTCTACGAATACATCTGCGAGATCTCGGGCCACTTCGCCGCGGGGATGTACGGGTTCCTCTACGTAGGCGTCCCGGTGCCGGCCCCGCCGCCCGCTCCCAGCACCGCGATCGTGGACAGCTGGGTGCTCATCGGCTCGGTGGTCCTCATCGGGATTGGGGTTGTGTTCGTGGCGGTCGCGGCCCTCGCCGGCCGGTTCCCGCCCCGCTCGAGCCCGCCCGGACATCACCCTTAGGCCCGCCGTGGCCGGGAATCCCGCCGGCGGTGGCCCACCCGCTTACGAGACCTCGAGGAAGGAACGCATCGTGCCGTGGAACGTTCCACAGAACTCGGTGCACTGAATGAGGTAGGCCGTTCCCGGGGCGACGTCGGGCACGGTGAACGCGAAGTGATTCACCCGATCCGGAATCGCGTCGATGCGGACCCCGAGCTGCGGGATGTTGAACGAGTGGATGACGTCGGCCCCGGTCACGTTGACCTGAACGGTCGCCCCCGGCAGCGCCCATAATGCGCAGTTGTTGATCGTGTTGGTCGCGGCGTCGTAGTCGGAGCTGCAATTGGTGCCGTTCGCCGGGTAATAGAACTGCCAATACCACTGGTGCCCGGTCACATCCACGTACTCGGTCGGGTCGGACGGCAATGCGTCCAAGTGGTAGACGAGGATCGTCGAGTAGACCGCGACCCCGGTGATGAGCGCTACGGTCGCGAGCGTCCAGGCGACTTCGAGCTTGCTAACCATAGCGTCGGTTCTTCACCTTCGGGTCCCGGAATTTCCAGATCGAGTAGACGAGGAAGGCGAAGGTGACGATCGCGCCGGCCGCGGAGATGGCGACCATGATCCAGACGAGCGCATTCGTTTGCTGAAGGTTCGTTTCACCCGAGGCCCAGAACTTGGGAAGCGCGGCTGCGACAGACCCCGCGCTGGCCATCACTGCCGGCCGAGCGCTGAACCGCACGAGGCTAGGGGGAGGCCCGAGCTACATATTCCCCGCGTACGAACCGGAAACGTCGGGCGGCCCGGCCCGGGAATCGGCCGGAGCCCCCCCGGGTTCGTACATAGGGGCTTTGAACCCCACCCGCCGTCCCGCGGGCGATTCGCGTTTCGTCCGGTGAGGGCATGAAAACGGGGGATGGTCGAGCTCGCGTCGTGGCCATCGTGCTCGGCGTGCTCCTCATGCTCGGGCTCTTCGCGGGTCTCGAAGTGGTCCGACCGGTCGCAGGCCAGCCGACGAGCGCGGCCGGGGCGACCAGCATCGCCGTGACGGCCACGAGCGGCTATTCCTTCGACCCGAACACGTTCGAGAACGTTGCGACCAACTCCACAATCTCCGTCACCTTCACCGACGGCTCGGACCTCGCCCACACGTTCACCATCATCGGGCGGGAAGGATGGGTCATCCCCTCGAGTTATTCCAACACTCAGATCCTCGCGCTCGCCTACGGCGAGCACCCGAAGAATCTTGTGAACGTCAACGTCACCGGGAGTGGCGACGTGGCGTCGGCAACGTTCAACTCGACCGGTCCCGGGTGGTACGAATTCATCTGCACCGAGGGCGGCCATTTCGCGCTCGGGATGTACGGGTTCATCGCCTTCGGGATCGCCCTGCCCTCAAACCTCACCGTCTCGAGCGGCCTCCCCGGCCCCGGCGCGGCCCTGTTCATCATCATCGGGACGATCGTCACCCTCGTCGTCGTCACCATCATTCTCGCCTTCATCTTCGGCCGGCGCAAGGGCGCCGAGCACGAGATGCCGCCCGAGCGACTCGGGTACCCCGAGCCGACGCGCGGGGGCGAGCCGTTGCCGCCGGGCCCGGACGAACCCCACCACGGCTGACGTGCGCCCCCGGCGGGACGACCGGAAACGTCGCTCAAGTAGGAACACAAGCTTCAAAAAGGGAACCTCAGTTGCCTACGCAACCTGTAGTAGGTTTGGGGCGGTCGAATGGCGTGGGGAAACCCGAATCGAGAGCGACGTGTTCTGAAAGCCGGCCACTCCTCTATCGCGGTGACGCTGCCGAAACCGTGGGCGGAGGCGATGAACCTGCGGCCGGGCGACCTGATCGTTTTCGACCAGAACGATGACGGTACACTCTACCTGAAACCGGCTCCGCCGCCGACCGGAGACGTCCCCGTCGCGCCGTTCGTCGTCCAGGCCCGGTCGTTCGACACGCCGGGGGTCCTCGCGCGCTTGATCGTGGGGGCGTACCGAGTCGGACACGACGCGATCGAGATCCGCGCGGACGTGCCGCTCGCTCCGGAGCGCATCGAGGAGCTGCACCAGGCGGCCCGGGGCCTCCTCGGCGTCTCGCTGGTCGCCCAGGAACCGAACCGGGTCGTGCTACAGAATTTCATCGACCCTTCGAAGTACGGGCTTCCCCAGCTCGTCCAACGGGTCCGGATGATCCTCCTCGCCTTCCTCGAAGAGATGGAGGACGTGGTGCAGAAGCGCGCCCGGAGCCGGCGCCTCGGGACCCTCGAAGAAGAGTCCGCGAAGGTGCTCGCGCTCCTCGTGCGCCAGCTGTTCCTCGCGAGCCGGGACTGGTCCCTCGCCCGACGGATCGGGAGCCCGGACCCGCGGCAGCTGCTCGAGTGGCGGGTCGTCGTGCACGCCCTCGAAGAGCTCGCCGACCTGTTCGGGGCGACGCTCCGCACGCTCAACGAGGACGCGCCGCGGCTACCCGACGCGGGGGCCAGCGCGCTGTGCGAGTACCTGCCCGAGCTCAAGGACCAGATGAAGGGCGTCTTCGACGCCCTCGTGCGCCCCTCCCTCGACCGGGCGTGCGAGGTGTACAACCAGGGGACTCAACGGGCGAACGCTCTCCCGCTCGGCAACGGACGGGGCCGCGGTGCGCGCCCGCCCGCGAGCGTCCGCACCGCCACGCTCCTTCTGGAACGCGGCGCGGGCTGCCTAACCCTGCTCGCGCGGATCGCGATTGACCGGGCCGTCGCGGGCGGGACCGACACAATCCTCGTCGAGGCCGCCTAAGGGCCCGAGGCGGGGTTTATCTCCGCCGGGTCCGGACTGTCCCAACGAGTTGAGCTGTCCCGTACGAACCTCATATCGGAGATACCCCGGTGCTCGGCTTGGGTAGCCGATGTTCGATTCGATCGACGACTGGTTGATCATAGCCGTAGTGGCCGGGATTCTGTTCTACGGGTCATCGAAGATCCCGCAGTTCGCGCACAGCCTGGGACGCTCGCTCGGCGAGTTCAAGAAGGGCCGGCTGGAGGTCGAGCGCGAGCTCGCGTCCGAGCAGGCGGCGAACTCGAAGGCGCCCGCACCGTCGGGTCCGGCGCACTAGCCGGGCGGTGCGGACCGGCATGCGCGGGCGGGACGCAACAGGAGGGACCGGGATCGCACCGTTTCCGAGCCGCAGGCGGGCCGGGACGGGGAACCCTTGACCGATGGGCGACCTTGACCGACTCCTCGGGATCCTTTCGGAGGCGAGGTATCGCCTGGTCCGGGTCGCCTGGGTGCTCGGCCCGCTGTTCGGCTTTCTCCTGTTCTTCGAGCTGAAGCCGGTGGTTGTCGTCCTCCCGGGGCTCGGCCTTGCGGTCCCGTTCGCCTACCCGTGGCCGAACCCGTTCTACAACGTGAGCGCCCAGGTGTTCCTCGCCATGGTGGCGTGGATGCTGCCGCCGGGGGTCCAGCTCCTCAACATCGGCGTCGGCGACTCGATCCTCGTGCAGATGGAGATCGGGATCCTATTGACGATCATCCTCGGGATGCCGTGGATCGTGCACGAGGTCGGGGCGTTCCTCGTGCCGGCGCTCCGGAAGAACGAACGCGCGCTGATCCGCCAGGTCGGGATTCCGGCGACCGTACTGTTCGCGGTCGGGACGGTGGCCGGGGTGTTCTTCCTGACGCCGTTCACGTTCCGTCTCCTGTTCCTCTACGTCTCCGCGATGCGTCTCGCCCCGGTGCTGGGCGTGCAGGACTTCGTCACGTTCGCACTCGTCTATTCGCTCGCGTTCGGCGTGGTGTTCGAGCTCCCCGTCTTCATCTACGCCCTGACCCGGCTCGGGGTGGTCAAAGCCGCGGCGTGGCGGAAGCACTGGCGGGGGGCGGTGATCGGGGCGCTGGTGTTCGGCATGGTGGTGACGCCGGACAACTCCGGGATCACGATGATGCTGATCGCGATGCCGATGGTCGGCCTGTACCTCGGGGGGTCGTATTTCGCCGGGCGCTGGGAACGGCGTCGGGACGCTACGGTCGAACGGCCGCGCGGCGCGGTCGGGGCGGGGTGAGGTCATGGCGTTGTTCTCGGACGTGGACTGGGTGATCATCGCGGTCGTCGCGGCGTTCTTGCTCCTCGGCAAGGATAACGCCGGCACCCTACGCACGCTGGGGCGCTGGTACGGTCGAGCCCTACGGATGAAACAGGAGTTGCTCGGCGAGCTCACGAAGGCCGTGGACCTCCCCACGGCGCCCGGTCAGCCGCTGTCGATCCGGGGAGCGATCCTCGGGATCGACCCTCCCGCGACGCACGTGAGCGGCATTCCGGCGGCCGTCCGGGTGCCGCCGACGGTGCCGTTCACGCCGAGCTACGACCCCACCGTACCTTGGACCGGGGGATATCCGGTGCCGACCTGGTCGACGACCGCGCCGCCGGGGCCCGAGGACCGGGAGGCCGGACGATGAGCGGACTCACGCCGGACCAGATCGTGACGCTCACGCAGATCCTCGTGATCCTCATGGGGATCGGGATCATCTGGGCGGTCTACCACGGGAGCGAGCACGCCGAGCTCCCGGGGGATAGCCGCATCCCCGACCCGAGCCAGGTGGACGACACGGTTCCCGACACGCGCGGCAGGAGCCTCGGATGAACGTCGGGTTCGACTGTCGAGAGGCGTGCCCGTGGTCCACCCGTCGGGACCCGGCGCTCGACTTCCCCGTCGGCCAGGTGCGACGGTTCACCGCGTCGAACGGCAACGAGGAGAATGGTGACGTCGACGAGACGAAACGCAACGTGCTGAAGCTCCTCGCCGTCGGGGGCCTCATCGGCGCGGGGGCAGGCGGGCTCGTCGGCGGAACCCTCCAATACATCCAGCCGCCGGCGATCGGACTATCGAGCTACCCGAGGGTCCAGCTCCTCGACGTCGACGGCTCCGCCCTCACGGTCGCCAAGGTCGAGACGGAGTACAACGTCGGCACTTCGGAGCTCTACCTCTTCAACTACCCGCTCCGCAACGAGCCGAACTTCCTCCTCAACCTTTACCCGGCGAATGGGAACGCCCCGAGCGCGACGAACCCCGGCGGGCAGAACGTCCCCGGGGGCATCGGCACGCGCGGGTCGATCGTCGCGTACAGCGGGATCTGCCAGCACCTCGGCTGTCCGGCGCCCGCGATCGCGTTCTACCCGCCGGGCACGTGCCCCAACACCCCGGGCGGGAAGGTGTTCTACATCCACTGCTCCTGCCACGGGTCGACCTACGACCCGGCGAACGCCGCGTCGAACCTGACCGGGCCCGCCGTGCTTCCGCTCCCTCAGGTGATCCTCCAGCCGGACGCGTCCGGGAACATCTACGCGACCGGGATGACGGCGTCCAGCCCGCCGGTGAACGGGCACATCACCACCCTGCAGGGGGACTACGGCGTCGGCACGACGAGCCAGGTCGTGAAGGAGACGCCCGTCATTCTGTGCAACTTCCCGACGTAGGAGGGACGGCGGTGGGGTTCTCGAACTGGTACAATCGCACCCTCAACCGGATCTGGGGGTTCGTCGAGGACCGCACGGGGATGCGGAAGTGGGCGCTCCGCCCCCAACCTGCGTTCACGTTCAAGCCGTCGTACTGGACGGGCGCGTTCGTCGCCACCGCGTTCTTCTACCAGGTCGTCTCGGGCGCCCTCCTCCTGCTCTACTACCAGCCGAGCACCGCCCCGACGTTGACCGCGTGCGGCCAGGCGGTCGGGACGTACTCCGTCGCCCCGGCCGCGTGGTGCTCGACGTACTACATCATCAGCTCGGTACCGATGGGTTCGCTCCTTCTCACGACGCACCTCTACGGCGCCTACGCGATGATCTTCCTCATGTTCGTCCACTTCTTCCGCGGTTACTACGTCGGCGTCTACAAGTCGCCGCGCGAGTTCTCCTGGATGGTCGGGACGCTCCTGATGGTCGTGACCCTCGGGATGGGGTTCACGGGCTATCTCTTGCCGTACACCCAGCTCTCCTACAACGCGACGAACGTCGGGCTCGTCCTCGCGATCCGACTTCCGACCGTCGGTCCTCTCCTCGCGCCGTTCATCTTAGCGGACGGCACCTCGCAAGGGCTGCTGTCCCGGATGTTCGACGCTCACGTGGTGCTCCTACCGCTCGCGCTCGCCGGGCTCCTCTACGCGCACATCGCGCTGTTCGAGTCGCACGGGATCGCGCCGCCGGCCACCTCCGACCCGCTCCAACGCCGACGGTTCACCGAGAAGGAGGACAAGCAGCACGTCCCGTTCTTCCCGCACATCCTCTTCTACATGCTGAAGTGGGGCGCGCTCTACATCGGGATCCTGTTCGGGATCGCCGCGCTCTGGCCCTGGTCGCTCCCCACGTACGTCGGGAACACCGCTGCGATCGGCGTGGTGACGGAACCGGATTGGTACTTCCTCTGGCTGTTCAAGTTCGTCGATTTCCAGGGCGTCACGCCGGTGGTGGCGGTCGGCATCTCGACCGCGCTCCTGCTCTACTTTTTGTTCCTGCCGTACCTCGACCGCTCGAAGCGTACCCATCCTCGCGACCGGCCGCTGTTCATCTGGGCGGGCACGTCGCTGCTCGAGTTCTTCATCCTGATGACCGTCTGGGGCGGCGAGACCCCCGGCGTCCAGATCACGCTCCCCACGGTCGCGATGACCCTCGCCCCGATCTTCCTCGTGAACGCGGGGGTGATCGCGCTGTTTTACTGGCGCTACCGCCTCTCGTATAAGCGGCGCCTCGCGGCCCGGCTCTCCCCGTACCCGGGCACCTACGGCACCGCCGGACCGTCGGGGTCCACGGCCGTGACGACCTCGGAGGTGAAGAACCTTGAGTGAGGCGGACGACGCACCGAAGTGGCGCACGAACGTGATCTGGGGGGTCCTCGCGGTCCTCCTCGTCTTCGGGAGCGTGGGGGCGGCGACGTTCGTCTACGGCCTCACCTGGGTCTTCGCGGGGGCGTGGGTCGGGCTCGCGGTCGCGGCCGTGGGAGCATTCGTCGCGTTCCTCGCGTTCCTCTTCATGGCCGGCATCCTCTACCGGATCGACCGGTACCGCGGTGTCAACGGACGGAGGGTCGAGCTGTTTGAGTAGCCCGTCCCCCGCCGAGGTTCGGCGGTTCCGCAACCGCCTCCTCGACATCTACACCGCGGTGACCGTGCTCATGCTGCTCGGGATCGTCGTCCTGATCGTCTACGCGATCCGCCTGGGTCCCCTCACCAGCCCGGGCGCCGAGCAGTCGTTCGGCTACGCGGTCGCGCTGATGTTCGTGATGGGCGCGGTGATCTTCCACGTCGTCGACCGGACGTACCGAGTCTGGCCGCTGGGACGCCGCATCCAGCCCGCCTGGCCGGGCTACGTGACGGTCGAGTCGGAGATTCGGTTCTTCAAGATCCTGATCGTCGTCGCCGCCGCGGCGGCGATCGCGTACATACTAGGGGGACTTATTGCATGACGCCCCCGGGGGGGCCATGTCCGACCTGACCGTCCCGATCGTCGCGGTCGGTCTCATCGGAGGGCTCGCCACCTTTCTCCTCTGGGCCTTCACCTACCACGGGAAGTGGCTCGTCCCGACGATCAAGAAGTGGATGTTCACCACCGACCACAAGCGGATCGGGCTCATGTACATCACGATTGGATTCGTCTTCTTCTTCATCGGCGGGATCTACGCGAGCCTAATCCGCACCGACCTCGGGTTCGTTCAGGGGTTGGGCCTCAACCCGCAGACGACCCTCGGGATCACCCCGGACGTCTACTCGACCCTGTTCACGATGCACGGGGTCCTGATGGTGTTCATGTTCGTCATGCCGACCCTCGCCGGGTTCGGCAATCTCCTCGTCCCTTCGATGATCGGCTCGCGCGAGATGGCGATGCCGAGGATCAATGCGATCGCATTCTGGCTGATCCCCCCGGCCGGCGTGGTTCTCATCCTGTCGAACGCGAACGTGGGTTGGACCGGGTACGTACCCCTCTCCGTCCAGGCCCCCGGGATCGGCGTCGACCTCTGGATCCTCGGCCTCCACGTCCTCACGGTGTCGTCGATGCTCGGCGCGGTGAACTTCCTCGTCACGATCCTAAAGCACCGTGCGCCCGGCGTCCACTACTGGAACATGCCGCTCTTCGTCTGGGCGACCCTCATCAACTCGGTCCTCCTGATCTTCGCGCTCCCCTCGCTCTCGATCGGCCTCACGATGGTCCTCTCCGACCGGGTGTTCGGGACGCATCTCCTCGCGGCCGCGAACGGCACCCCGCTCGGAGGGGCCCTCCTCTACCAGAACGTGTTCTGGTTCTTCGCGCACCCCGAGGTCTACATCATGGTGCTACCGGCGTTCGGGCTGGTCTCGACCGTCCTTCCGAAGCTCGCGCGAAAGGACATCTACGGCTACGGGGCGATGGCGGTCGCGCTCGGCGTCTTCGCGGTGCTCAGCTTCGCGGTCTGGGAGCACCACATGTTCGTCACGGGCATCTCGACGAACGTCCGCTTCGTCTTCATGCTCGCCACGATGGCGATCGCCGTTCCGTCGGCCGTGAAGACGTTCAACTGGGTCGCGACGCTCTGGGGCGGCCGGATCTGGATGGCCCTTCCGATGTGGTTCTGTGTCGCATTCATCACCGGCTTCGTCATCGGCGGCCTCTCGGGCCTGATGCTCGCCTCCATCCCGATCGACTACCTCTACCACGGGACGTACTTCGTGGTCGCCCACTTCCACTACGTCATCCTCGG
>DASPOD010000052.1:0-10274 GCA_035626215.1 Thermoplasmata archaeon | reverse complement strand
CCCCGGTCGGGTTTACGTCTATCGGACCGGGTCGGTCGGTAGCTCACCAGCCCGTCACGTCGCCCAAGAACTCCGAGATGATCGCGTTGAACTCGCGCGGCTGCTCGAGAACGGCGAGGTGGCTACTGTTCGGGAGCACGCGGAGGTGCGCGGGCTCGATCCGCTCGGCCATCTCGACCGAGGGGCCGAGGAAGTAATCGTACCGGCCGACCACGACCACGCACGGGAGCTCGATCCTGGAGTAGTACTTCCGTCCGTCCCAGTTGGCGAGCGTCCCCTCGACCGCGTAGAGGTCGCCCCGCGGGGACATCATCGCCCGGTAGACGGTCTGGTTGATCTTCGTCGCCTTGAGGTCGCGCGGAATGCCCTTCAAGAACCTCGTGTAGAACGGCTCCCGGATCCGCTCCGCGAGCTCCTGGTACTCGGACGAATCGAAGGTCTTCGCTCGGGTGAGCTCCCGAAGGCGGGCGCGCTGGCGCGGGTTCGCGCACGAGATGACGAGAGCGTTCGCGGCCCGGATCTCCTCGGCGCTGCCCGCGGTGCCGCAGAGGAGCATGGACGTGAGGTGCCGCGGGTAGCGATGGGCGTACTCGAGCACCACGTACCCCCCGGCCTCGTAGCCCAGCAGATGAAGCTCCGTGATCCGGAGGGCGCGGCGAATCGCCTCGACGTCCTCGGCTTGGTTCTGGATCGTGTAGTCGCTCGCGCGCTTCGGCGCCCAGCTGTGGCCAACGCCCCGGGGGTTGAACAGGACGACGCGCAGATTCACGTTCGCGAGCTTGAGCAGCGTCCTCAGGTAGTGGTACGTACCACCGGGACCGCCCGGGTGCACCAGCAGGGTCGCGGGACCCTTCCCTTGGGAGACGTACTCGAACGACCGGCCACCCGAAACGGTCACGCGCCGCACGCGGGCCATGCTGAGGCGTAATACGTCGATGAGAAAAGCGTCACCTCAGGGTCCCCCGTGCGCACGGGAGGAGGGACCCGCGGCGGAGGCCGAAGGGGTCCGCAAGCTCTAATTGTCGGCGGGAGTGCCCCGAATCCCACCCATGGCTCCGGAGAAGGCCGACTCGCTGGCGTTGCTCGAGAAGGAGATCATCGCCCACCTCTTCGTCCTCCGGCCGACCACCGCCGCGTATTTGGGGCTGCACGACTACGATGGGTTGCTCCCGGACCTATCGGTCGAAAGCTCCGACCGCTGGGTCGCGACCGCGAAGGGTTTCCTCGAGCGGCTCGGCGAGGTTCCCGAGGCCGACCTCACGCCGGCCCGACGGCTCGACCGGAACCTCCTGCGGCTCCTCCTCGAGGGGAATCTCTTCGACCTCGAGGCGACCCGCGAGCTCGACCGGAACCCGATGAGCTATCTGTTCCAGCCGGACCTCACGAACTACATCGCGCGGGACTATGCGCCGGTCGCGACCCGCGTGGCGGCGATCGTCCGGATCCTCACGTCCGTGCCGGCGCTGCTCGAGGGGGCGAAACGGCGTCTCGAGCCGCACCTTCCCCGACCGTTCGTGACGCTCTCGATCCAGATCGCGGGCGGGCTTCCGGCCCACTTCGCCGAAGGCGAGGCGTTTGCGCGGACCAGCTCCGACGAGCTCGGCGATGAGGTGGGCCGGGCTCGGGAGGGGGCGGAAGCCGCTGTCCGCTCGTTCGCCGAGTGGCTCGAGTCCGAGCGCCTGCCCCACGCGACCGACGACTTCGCGCTCGGAGCCGAGCGGTTCCAGCAGCTTCTCTGGGTCCGCGAGGGACTCACGATGCCCGTGGACGACGTGTTGCGACGGGGCCGCGAGGACCTGAAGCGGAACCGGGACCGTTTGAGCGAGATCGCTCGCCGGGAGGGAACGTCGATCGAACGGCTGGTCGCGCGCCTCTACGAGAATCACCCTTCCGCCACCGAACTGATCCCGCTCACCCGACGCCTCGCGGACGAAACGCGGGAGTTCGTTCGGACGAAGGAGATGGTCTCGATCCCCGAGCCCGAGGTCGTCCACGTCCGGGAGACACCGTCCTGGGCGAGGAACCTCTGGACCGCGGCGATGAGCCCGCCCGGCCCGTTCGAAAAGCCGGTCGATGGGATCTACTGGGTGACGTCGGTCGACCCCGCGTGGAGCGAGGGGCAGACGGAAGGCTGGCTGCGGACGCTCAATCATGCGATGCTGAAGAACACGACGGTGCACGAGGTCTGGCCGGGCCACTACCTCCAGTCGCTCCACTTCCACCGGACCCAGCAGAGCCTGGTCCGGAAGGTTTGGTTCTCCTACTCGTTCATCGAGGGGTGGGCGCACTACTGCGAGCAGGCGGTCCTAGAGGCCGGGTTCGACAGCGGTTCGACGGCCTCGGAGGTGACGCAGCTCCATGACGCCCTGCTCCGCGACTGCCGGCTGATCGTGTCAATCGGGATGCACACCCAAGGGATG
Source organism: Thermoplasmata archaeon (assembly GCA_035626215.1). Classification (GTDB taxonomy): domain Archaea; phylum Thermoplasmatota; class Thermoplasmata; order Lutacidiplasmatales; family UBA184; genus Lutacidiplasma. The sequence continues at coordinate 7,854 of DASPOD010000052.1, read as the reverse complement.
TCGGTCGCGGACGCCGCGCGCCTTCTGCGGACGGAGGCGCACCTTGAGGAGGTGCATGCCCAGCGGGAGGCGATCCGCGGCACGTACAACCCCGAGTACTTCTGCTACACGCTCGGTAAGCTCGCGATCCTCGACGTTCGGTCGAAATACCTGGCCTCGAAGTTCCGCAACTCCTCGAAGGCGTTCCACGACACGCTCCTCGCGTTCGGGACCCCGCCGATCGGATTCCTCGACGGACTCCTCGCGGGGGTCTAGCGCCTCCGCTCCGACCGTGTCCGCTCCCTCGCCACCTCCGCTTCCGCCGCCCCACACGAGGGTCGGGGTCGGTGGGGTCCTGATCCGGAACGGGCGCGCGCTCGTCAACCGCGCGGTCTACCGAACCCGGTTCACGGTCCCGAGCGGGTACGTCGAGCCCGGCGAGAGCCTCGAAGCGGCCGTCGTCCGTGAGTTCGAGGAGGAGACCGGTGTGAAGGTACGCGTCGGTCCGCTGCTCCTCACCCGCCACAAGGTGATCGCGGAGGCGGAAAGTGACGTCTACTTCGCCTTCGCCCTCGAGTACGTTGCTGGGACGCCGACCGCGCGTCCCCCCGAGATCGCCGAAGTGCGCGAGGTCCCGGTCGACGAGGCGCTTGGCGCCGCCTGGATCTCGGAACTCTCCCGCATGGCGATCCGCCTCGCCCGTCACGGGTCGGCCGGATGGCCACGGTCGGCGTGGAAGGGTGGCGAAGCTCCGGGGCGGGCATCGGAAGCGTACCACCCGGGCGAACGGTGAGCCTCGGGCGGGCGCCCGCCGCCGGCCGCCGGACCGGACCGAAAAAAGCGGAGTGCGGGCACCGGGATTTGAACCCGAGTTATAGGCTTGGCAAGCCTATGTGATAACCAGACTACACTATGCCCGCAGCGCGAGGGGCCATCGCTCGTCCTATCTAAAGTCGCGCCTCGCCGCGCCCCTAATAGTGGTACCGGCGCAGCCAGAAGACATCCTCGGTACGGAGGTCATCGAGCACCCGGCGGATGGTGCGCGGCTGCTTCAGGAAGAACGGCAGGTTCTGAATCGTGAGCTCCCCACGGGCGTGCACGCGGGTGCGCTTCCCCTCGTCCACGTAGGTGAGCTCGAGAAAGTCGCCCGCCGTCCACGGCCCCTCGCTCTCGAGGATCTCCCAGCGGAACCGGCCGGGCGGCTCGTGCGTGAGCTTCCAGCGCGACGACTTCGGTTTTCGGTTCACATCGATCACCCGGTCGACCACCGTATCGTGGTCGGTGTGGCTGAGCGTTTTCTGCGAGCGGACGAGGGGATGGATCTCCACGATCTTCGCGTCGTTGAGATGGTCCGTGAGCAATTGCCAGATCACGGCACGCGGCGCGTCGATGAGGTCGTCGTCCTCGTACGCGACCATGTGCGTCCTTCCGAGCGGCCGGGCGGATATCACGGTTCGCGCAAGCCTAGGGCGGGCCGCGGGCGTATGCGCGGGGTTAATACCCCTCTCCGGAACGTCGGTGGCGGAGGAGCGATGGGCGAGCCTTGGTCGGAAGGCGACCCGGTGGCGTTGAAGCGAGCCGGGGAAGCCGCCCGTCTCGTACGACTCGCGCGGGGCCCTCAGACGCTCGGTAACGAGGGCGTGCTCGACCTCACCGAGCTCATCGGAATGGCTCCCGGCACCGTGGTGAACTGGCTCGGGACGGAGTATCGGGCGCTCCGTCCTTCGCTGTCGGACCTGCTCGCTTCGCTCCACCGCGGGGCTCAGATCATCACCGCAAAGGACGCGGCCCACCTCCTGTTGATGGCCGGCGTCAGCCCCGGCGCGACGGTCGCCGAGGCCGGGGCGGGAAGCGGGGCGTTGACGATCGTGCTGGCCCACGCTGTCGGACCGACCGGACGGGTGGTCTCCTACGACCGCCGCGACGATTTCCTCGACGCTGCGCGCGCGAACGTCCGGCGGGCCGGTCTCGAACGCCGGGTCGAGTTCCGGCGGCGTGATGTCGTGTCGGAAGGGATCGACGCGAACGACCTTGCGAGCATCATCCTCGACCTGCCCGAGCCATGGGTGGTGCTGCCGAGCGCGCTTCAGGCCCTCACGCCGGGGGGATACGCCGCGACGTATACCCCGACGTACAACCAGCTGGAGCGCACGGTCCGCTCGTTCCGGGAGCTTGGGTTCGATGAAGTCCGGGCGGTCGAGCTGCTCGAGCGGGGCCTGCATGTCGGGGAGGGAGGCACTCGGCCCGCGTTCGAGATGCTCGGGCACACGGGGTTCTTGGCCGCCGGGCGACGGGTGGCCTAGCCATGGTCATCGCTTCGCTCACGCTCGGGGCCGTGGTCGGGGTTCTCCTCTCCGCGGCGTTCCTCTACTTCGAGGTCGGCCGATTCGCGACCCCCCAGGTACCGGTGACGCTGTTCGACGAGCGAAAGGAGCTGTTCGCCTACACGGCCGGGCTGTTCGTCGGGGTCCCGCTCGCGATCGCGTTCATTCTGTTCGAGGTCGCGATGGGCGCGGGCGCTCTCCTGAGCGCTCTCCTCTGCCTCGGATTGCTCGTGGTCGGGGACGAGGTGGCCCAGTGGGCGCTCCTCCGGACAAGGTTCTGGGGCCGGGAGCCCGCTCGACCGTTCTACGCCCTCGGCTATCGCGCCGCGATCGGCGGGATCATTTCGCTCGCGATCGTCGCCGAATACCTCAGCGGTCCGACGATCACGGTCGACGGGACCGCGCTCGTCCTGGTCGAGTCCGCCGCGATCGTCATGCTCCAGGTCGCGGGGAGCTTTCTCTCGCTGCCGTCCACCACCCCCAGCGAGCGGATCGGTGGAAGCCCGGTGGCGGGCGGCCTCTTCAGCGCCGTCGGGTTCTTCCTGCTCGGCCTCGGCTACGTGGGGGGCGAGGCGACCGCCTACGTGGGCGCGGTCGTCGCTCTCCTCGGGGCGGTCCTCGTCTACCGTCGCCTTCGACCGAGCCTCGCGCACGTGCCGGCCCCGTCCGCCGGACCGCCGCCGAAACTCTCCGAGACACCGCTTGCGTACGGACGGACGGCCGGTTCGGGCCAACCCGCTCCGGGGAAGCCGCCCGGCTCCGGCCCCTAGCGCCGGGCCTCGGCGGTCCTCGCCGAAGGGGCGGCGGTTAGCCTCTTAAGCCGAACAGCCTCCCGCCGCCGGAATGTCGACGCCCGAGAAGGCCCCGCTCGGCCAGCGGTTCCGGCACGGCATGAAAATGTACCGAGCGTGGATCTCGATCTTCGTCCTCGCGGTCGGCGTGCTCCTGACGGTGCTCGCGGCGGGGTTCTTCACACCGCTCTCGACGGTCGCTCCGTTCCCCGCGATCAACGCCGCGACGAACACCGCGAGCGCGAACTACAACCTCGTCTTCGTGATCGTCGGTCCGATCATCTCGATCGTCGGCGGCTACATGGTCGCCGCCTACTCGATCGCCCGCCGTCGCTTCGAGCACCTGATGCTCACGAAGAGCAAGGCGGAGTTCCTGCGTAATATTCCCGAGATCGAGGACCTCCTCTGGGACCTGACCCCCTACGACGAGGTCCGCTACGACCACAAGCGCGCGGAGCTTCGAGTCCGCCGCTAACGGTTCCCCCGTCGGCCCCCGGCGGCGGGTCATCGAGCCGAGTTAAGTATCGCGGACCGGTCCTCGGCCCGTGGCCGGCGCCGGGGTCTCTAGTGACGTCCGCGGCTTCCGCTTCCGTAAGCTCGAGAAGCCCGAGGAGTTCCGCCAGGTCGTCGAAGTCTATCGGTCGATCTGGGGCGAGGGCGAGATTCCGACCACGCTCCAGCGGGCCCTCCTCGACAACGGCGGATTGGTGCTCGGCGCCTTCGCGGACATCCATCTCGCCGGGTTCGCCATCTCCCTGCTCGGCTGGGACGGGACGACCCTCTACCAGTACTCGCACACCACGGCGGTCCGTCCGGAGTACCAGAACCACCACCTCGGCTTCCGGCTGAAGGCGTTCCAGCGCGACGAGGTGCTGAAGCTCGGGCTCTCCGAGATCCGCTGGACGTTCGACCCGCTCCAGAGCCGGAACGCGCGTCTCAACGTCCGTCTCTTGGGCGGGGTCCCGGACCGCTATCACATTCATTACTACGGGCGGATGCCCGACCCCCTCAACCTGGGCCTCGAGAGCGACCGGCTCCGGCTCCGCTGGGAGCTCACGAGCCCACGGGTCGAGGAGCGGCTCGCCGGGAAGGTCCCCACCGCCGACGAGGACCTCGACCGTTGGAAGCGCTCGACCGCGATCGTCGAGACGGAGGTGGGTGAGAAAGGCCTCCGAACCCCTTCCGCGGTGACGGAACCGGGCGATTCGCCCGCGCATCTTGAGATCCCGTTCGACCTCGCCGCCGTGCGCGAGCACGAGCCGTCCTCGCTCCGGTCCTGGCGGCACGCGGTCCGGGATGGGTTCCGGGCGGCGTTCGACGTCGGATATCGGGTCGACGATTTCGCGGTCATCACGACGGGGCACGAGCGGCGCAGCTTCTACTTCCTCGTCCCCGGACCGAAAGGGTCCGACGTGAGCGCTCCCGCGGCCGGAAGCGTATAAGCGGACCGCGGCGGTATACCGGCGGGAGGTCGTCCGGCGATGGCGACGCCGCGCCCGCCGCGGGTTTCGTGGGTCCTTCTGGTCGCCGTCGTCGTGGCGCTGGCGGTCGGAGCCGCGGCGAGCATCCTCGTCGGCGCCGTGACCACGTCGTCGTCCTCGTCGGGACCGGCGTCGCTCGTTTACCTCCCTCCCTGGCTGCTCGCCCTCGCGTCGTTCGGGATCCTTGCCTTCGTCGGAATATCGATCATCCTGATGCGTCTCAACGGAGGCACGAGTTCGGGCCAGAGCCAGTTCGCCGTCAGGGTGCTGATGGCGATTCTGATCGCGGTCGTCTTTCTGCTCGCCGTCCACCTGCTCGGCAGCCCGGGCCTCGGGAGCGGCAACTCCACGGCGCAGAACGCGACCGGCACTCCGCCGCCCCCCCCGAACGGGGGAAGTCACTACGTCAACGGGTCCGGTGGGGTGGTCGTCTGGCCCGGCCTTCCCCCGTGGCTGCCGTTCGTTATTCTTGCGGGGGTCGTTCTCGTGGTGGTCATCGCCGTCGTCCCCGAGCTCCGCTGGTATCTCGAGGAACGGAGGGGTGGGAAAACGAAGGTCGAGACCCCGGTTGACGTCGCCCCGGTTCGGGCCGCGCTCGCCCGGGCGGCCACGGAGCTCCAGGAGGGCCACGACCCCCGTGACGTGATCCTCGCGCTCTACACGACGCTCCTCACCCGCCTTCGGCCGGTGGTGGTGGGGCTCGACGCGAGCACCCCCGAGGAGATCCGCGCCACGCACCTCGAGCGGCTCGGCGTGCGACCGAGCCCGGCGCGGACGCTCACCCGGCTCTTCGAGGAGGCGCGGTACTCCCGGCATCCGATGGGCCGTGAGTCGAGCGAGGCGGCGCAGGACGCCGTGCGGGAGGTTCTCGACGACCTCGACCGGCGGGAGTCCTCCTCGTGAACGTCGGCTCGGTGATCCTGCTCGGCATCATCGCGCTGGTCGCTTCCGCCGGGGCGGTCGTGGCGGGCGCGAACGCCGCTCTCGCAATCCCGGCCGCCGCCGTGGCGGTCGGAAGTTCCGCGCTCCTCTTCCTGAGCGTGTTCGACCGGCTCGCGTGGCCCGCGTCGCGCGTCGGAACGCCGTCCCGGGCTCCCGCCACCCGGGTCCGCGAAGCGATCGCGGCCGGGAAGCATGGTCGCCGCGAGCTGATCGCGTTCCTCGACTCTCTCGAGCGGAGCGGATTCGGCCTCGCGACGCCGGTCCTACCGGCCGAGGAGCTCGGCCACCTTCTCTCCGCGAGCCCGGAGGAGTTCCGCCGGTACCTCGAATCTCGGGTGCGTGAGCTCGAGAGGCGGACGTGAATCCCCCGGAGCCGGCCTCGGGGCTTCGGTGGCGACCGCTCACTCCCCTGCTGCTCGCCGCCGGCGCGGCGTTGCTCCTCGCCGCGGTCGTGCTCCGCAATCCGGTGCCGCTGTTTCTCGGTCTTCCGCTCCTGCTCGCCCCGGTCGCCGCCGGCGTCGCGGGGCCCCGGGGTCCTCCGCACGCCGCGCTCACCCTCACGGCCGAAGGGTCGGGGCCGGAGGTTCGGCTCGAAGGGACCGTCCGCGCTCCGCCCGGGGTGGACGCTCGGGACCTGGTCGTCGAAGTGGACCGGCCCCCGGGCCTGCTCGGGGACCCCCGACCCCGATTCGAGTGGTCCCGGTCCTCCGTGAAGTTCCGGGCGAGCTGGTCCGCCCCGAACCCCTTGATCACCGAGCTCGTGCCGCCGCCGGTCGTTTGGCGGGACCCGCTCGGCCTCGTGGAGCGTAGGGTCTCTACCTCCGCCGACCCGCTCGTCATCACCCGCTACCCACCCGAGCTACTTCGCATCGGAGCCGTGCGGCTCGAGCGGACGACGCCTCTCCCGGGCGAGACCCGTTCTCGACGGGTCGGTGAGAGCGGCGAGTTTCACGGGATTCGCGTGGCGCGGCCGGACGACCCACCGCGGCAGATCAACTGGCGGGCGAGCGCTCGCGCGGGGTATCGTCTCGCGAACGAGTACGACCTCGAAAAGACCGGGGATATCCTGGTCCTCCTCGATGCCCGACCCACGCAGCTCGGCTCCGCGACCGACGAGCGTCTCTTCGCGATCGCCCGAGCTGCCGCCCTCGGGCTCTCCGACGCCTTCCTCGCCGTGAAAGCGCGCGTCGGCCTCGGGGTCTTCGGCGAATTCCTCGAGGCCGTGCCGCTCTCGACGGGCCGGACCCAGCGGATCCGCATCGAGACGACCCTCAAGCGCGCGCATCTCGCTGCGGTCGCGCCGCCGCCCGAGCGGTGCGCGGTCGCCGTCCGTCGCGCGTTCCCGTACGGCCTCACGACGGTGGTCTTCTCGACCCTCGCGGACGACTCGCTCACCGACCTGAGTCCGTACCTGCGGCGCCGCGGCTATCCCGTGATGGTCCTCAGCCCCTCTCCGCTGCCGCTCCTCTCGGAAGGTTCCACACTGACCGGGGAGGACGAGAAGCTCGCCGAGCGGATCGCCCGTTTGGCGCGGCGGAACCGGGTCGCACGGGCGTGGGAAGAAGCGCCCACGATCGACTGGACCGACTACTGGTCGCTCGGGCAGTTCGTCGACTTCGTGCGACGGCCCCGGGTGCGGAGGGCCGGATGATCGAGTTCGCCGAGCCGTCGCGCCTCCGCGCCGTTCGCCCGGTGTCGCTCGCGGTGCTGGCCCTCCCGGCGGTGTTCCTCGGGTACCTCTCGGGCTTCCCCGGGGGCGCCGGCTTCGTGCTCATGGTGGCGGCGGTCGCCGCCGCGGGGGTGCTTCGGGCGTCGAGGATTCCGCACCGGGCGGCGTACGCCCCGGTCCCGGTGCTCATCGGCCTCCTGCTCGAGGCAGTCGCGGCGCCCGTCGGATTCGGGACCGAGGTCGTGGTCGGCCTCGCGGGGGTCGCCTTCCTCGTTTGGCTGGCGGACGACCCGGCACGGCCCGCGGGCGGGGCGGTGCGAGGCCTCTCGGGGGTCGCGCTGCCGGCGCTCGCGCTCGGGATCGCTTGGTCGAGCGCCCTCTTCCTACCCTCGGGCGTCGTCCCTCTCGGGGTCGCCGGAGCGCTCCTCGCCCTCGCGATCGCGGCGGTGGCGTTCCTCGTCGGACGGCCGTCGCTCCTCGACCGGGGGGAGGCGAGAAGCTGATACGACCGCGGTGGGTACCGTGGATGGCGCGGCACCGCTGCGCCCGGGTACCGACGAAGGGTCCCTCTCGACTCTACGCGGACGGGTCGTCCGCCGAGGATGACGTGAGGACAACCCCGGTGTCCGATACCCCCAGCCGGGGTCAGACCCCGGAGAGGGCGTGCG
>DASPOD010000051.1:0-13568 GCA_035626215.1 Thermoplasmata archaeon | reverse complement strand
GCTCTTTGCGCGGTTCGCGGAGCTCCCACGGGAGTCCGTCGTGTCGGTGGAAGGGACGGTCCACCTCTCCGAGAAGGCGAACCGGGGCGTCGAGCTGCGCCCCCGCTCGATGGACGTGATCGCCCGCGCCGAAGTGCCGCTCCCGCTCGGAGTGGTCGACAAGGTCGGGGCCGAGCTCAACACACGCCTCGACCACCGGGTCCTCGACCTGCGCAAGCCGGCGGTGCGCGCGGTCTTCGAGCTGCGCACGGTCCTCCTCGCCGGGTTCCGCGCGGCGTTCCTGCGCCGCGGCTTCCTCGAGATCGCCACCCCGAAGCTCCTTCGGCAGGGCGCCGAGGGCGGCGCGACGCTGTTCGCCGTCGACTACTTCGACGGACGGGCGTATCTCGCGCAGAGCCCGCAGCTCTACAAGCAGATGCTGATCGGGGCGGGCTTCGAGCGGGTGTTCGAGATCGCGCCCGCGTTCCGGGCGGAACCGTCCGACACCGTGGCCCACGTGACGGAGTTCTCGAGCCTCGACGCGGAGGTCGGCTTCATCGACTCGGTCGAGGACGTGCGCGTCGTGCTCGAGGGGGTCGTCGCCGACGCGTTCCGCTCCACGAGGACGGAGCTCCTCGAGCGGGGGAACCCGCTCGCCGAGAAGATCCCCGAGCCGACCGTGCCGTTCCCCCGCGTGACCTTCGCCCAGTGCATGGAGTGGCTCGGCCGAGCCGGCTCGGAGGAGGACCTCGGCCGGGAGGCCGAGAAGGCGATCGGGGAGTTGGTCGAGAAGAAGTTCGGCGCCCCGCTCTATTTCATCACCGACTTCCCCACGGCGATTAAGGTCGGCACGTTCTACGCCCAGCGCCAGGACGCGAACCCCCGTCTCACGTACTACTTCGACCTCGACTTCAAGGGGCTCGAGATCGCGAGCGGCGGGGCGCGGGAGCACCGGGTCGACCGCCTCCGCGCGAACATCGAGACCGCCGGGCTCGACCCGGAGAAGTTCGCCGGCTACCTTGAGGCGTTTCGGTTCGGGATGCCGCCGCACGGTGGTTGGGGACTCGGAGTCGATCGGATCGTGCAGGTGCTCGCGGGGCTCTCCAATATACGCGAGGCGATCCTATTCCCCCGCGACCGTTATCGGCTCGACCCGTAACGGAAAGAAGGTTGCATGGTCGCCGTCAAGAGGACCCTCCCCGCGCCGCCCGAGCTCCAGAGCCGGTGGGCGTCCGTCCTCGAGGAAGCGGGGCTACGGCCGCGGGTCCTCGAGCTCCATGACCGCTTTCCCGAGGAGCGGTCGCTCGAGGTACCGTTCGCGACCATCGACAGCACCGACACGCCGCTCGCGGACCTCCTGCTCGAGCGTCCGGAGGTGGTGATCGATGCCGGAGTCCGGGCGCTCAAGGACCTCCTGCCGGTCGCAAGTCCCGAGGCCGACCAGCTGCGCCTCCGGGTGATTGGCCTCCCGTCGACCGCCCGCCGGGCGGTCCGCGCGATCCGAGAATCCGACCTCAACCGGCTCTTGGCCCTCGACGGGATTGTCCGGCGGGTCACCGAGGTCCGCCCCCAGATTCGCGACGCGGTGTTCGAGTGCGTCGCCTGTCGCACGAAGTTCCACGAGGAACAGGACGAGACGTCGCTCATCTTCCGAGAGCCCCTCGAATGCCCCGAGGCCCAGGGAGGGTGTGGGAAGACCCAGGGCCGTACTCGGTTTCGGCTCATCGCCGAGGAATCGACCTACGTGGACGCCCAGCGGATCGAGATCCAGGAGCATCCCGAGACGCTGCGCCACGGGGCGCACCCCCAGGGACTCTCGGTGCTCTTGACCGAGGACCTCACCGGAAAGGTACTCCCCGGGAACCGGATCGTCCTCAACGGGGTGCTGAAGAGCTTCCAGCGGGCGAGCGCGTCGCGCGGAGGGGTCGTTCGCAACACGACGTTCGACCTCATGATGGTCGGCAACTCGTTCGAGTCGACCACCCAGGAGTACGAGGAGATCGAGCTCACCCCGGACGACATCCGCCTCATCGAGCAGTTCCGCGGCGACCCCACGGTCGTCGACAAGATCGTCCTCTCCCTCGCGCCGACGATCAAGGGGATGGAGGAGGAGAAGGAGGCGATCGCGCTCCAGCTGTTCGGCGGCGTAGAAAAGCGTCACGCCGACAACATCCGCGTCCGGGGGGACATCCACTGCCTTTTGGTCGGGGACCCGGGGACGGCGAAGAGCCAGCTCCTTCGGTACATCTCCGAGGTCGCCCCGCGAGGGATCTACACCTCCGGTAAGGGTGCCACCGCCGCCGGTCTCACCGCCGCCGCCGTGAAGGACGACTTCGCGGGCGGCCGATGGGTCCTCGAGGCCGGCATGCTCGTCCTCGCGGACGGGGGGATGGCGATCGTGGACGAGCTCGACAAGATGAGCCCGGAGGACCGCTCGGCGATGCACGAGACCCTCGAGTCGGGCACCGTGTCGATCGCCAAAGCCGGGATCACCTCGACGCTCAACGCCCGATGTCCGGTCCTCGCGGCCGCGAACCCGAAATGGGGTCGTTTCACGAACGACCGGACCATCGCCGAGCAGATCGACCTCCCACCGACGCTGCTCTCCCGGTTCGACGTGATCTACTCGATCCGCGACGTGCCGGACCAGGAGCACGACCGCCTCCTTGCTAGCAAGATCCTCGCCTCCCACCGGGACGTCGAGCACCCGGGTCCGGAGGGTGAGTTCGGGGGACCCGGCGGTGCCCCGTTCCCGCCGCTGCTGCTGAAGAAGTACATCGCCTACGCGCGCCGGAACGTCCGGCCCTCGCTCGCCCAGGCCGCGCTCGACGCGATCGAGAACTACTACGTACGGGTCCGGCACCAGGGCGAGGAGCCGAACGCCCCCGTTCCGATCACGGCCCGCCAGCTCGAGGCGCTGGTACGAATGAGCGAGGCCGCGGCCCGAGCCCGCCTCTCCCCGACCGTGGAGCTCGAGGACGCCGAGCGGGCGATCCACGTCATGCAGAGCTTCCTACGGCGCGTCTCGATGACGGAGGAAGGGAAGATCGATATCGACCTCGTCCAGACCGGCGTGAGCCATAGCCAGCGCGAGCGGATGGACATCGCCCTCCGGCTCATGCGCGAGCTTCAGGAGCAGGCAAACGGGACGTTCACGCTCGAGCAGTACCACGAGGCGGCCGAGAAGGCGCACATCACGCGGACGCAGGCGGACTCGATCCTGCAGACGATGCGCAACCAGGGCGAGATCATTGAGCCGAGGCCGAACCAGCTCCAGCTGGTCCGCTTCTGAGCGCCCCGCGAGCGTCCCTCTATATCCCTTGCCGACCCTCGGGGAGACGCGGAGGGAGGGCACCGTGGACGACGGGGTCGTGATGCGGGTTCACCGAGTCCGGGCCGAGGTCGTCGTCGCCGCGTGCGATGCGAACCTCTTGGGCCGGGACCTGCCCGTGGGGGAACAGGGCCGCACCGTCAAGGTCTCGTCCCAGTTCTACGGCGAGCGGCGCGTCAGCCGCGAGGAGCTCCTCTTCGCCCTCGAGCGTGCCACCATCGCGAACCTGCTCGGCGAGCGGGTGCTCCGCCTCGCCGTCGAGGGCGGTTTCGTCTCGCCCGAGGGGACCGGCACGCTCGGCGGAGTGCCCCACGCCGAGATCGTCTCGATGAACGGCTGAGCCGGGCTCCCGGGGCCCGACCGCGAACGTTACGAGCCGCTGCGTGCGTGCTTTCGGTCCGGGAGGTGATTCGGCGTGAGCGGGGGAGAGTTCTGCGTCGTCTGCGGTGCGACCGACCGACCGCTCGTCGAGGGAGTCTGCGCACCGTGCGCCGCCGACCGGACGACTCTGCTCTCGGCACCGAAGCGCGCGGAGGTGACGATCTGCCCGCACTGCGGAGCCCGTCAGGTCGGCGCGCACTGGGAACGTTCGGGGGCGAGCCCGGTGCTCACCTCCGAGGACCTCACCCCGTTTCTCGAGATGCCCGAGGAGGTGGGGGTACGCCGCGTCCGTTGGGAGGAGACCGAAGCCACCGACACGGTGCGCGAGTTCGTCGGCCGGGCCCGGGTCCGCTTCCGTGGGGTCGAGCGCGATGTCGAGGTTCCCCTCTCGGTCCGCATCGTGCACCGCACATGCCCCGAGTGTAGCCGGAAAAGCGGCCGCTACTACACGGCGATCCTGCAGTTGCGCGGACCGGTGGACGGGCCGTCCGAGAAGGCGGACCGACGACGGGCCCGGCTCGACGAAGAGTGGACCCGCCTCGTCCGGGAAATGCGTCCCGACTGGCGCAAAGCGGTCTCGTTCCGCGAGGAGCTTCCCGAGGGATGGGACTGCTACTTCACCGACACGCTCGCGGCGCGCGCGGTGGCGAAGCTCGCGAAGCAGCGGTTCGGAGCGTCGGTCAAGGAGTCGTCGAGCCTGGTCGGCCGCAAGAACGGCCAGGACCTGTATCGGGTGACGTTCTGCCTACGGTTCCCGCACCGTTCGGACGACGCGGGCGACTCCGGCCCGTCCGGCCCCAGACGCGGTGATTTGGAACAATAGCCTTAAGAAGCGAACCTTCAGTCGAGGCTCCCAGTAACGGGGGCATTCCTCCATGAGCAAAAGCGGCATTCTCCGGCGACACCACGGGTCCGATACACTCGAAGAAGGCACGTTCCTCGACCTCGGCGCGATGAGCTTCGAGGACGAGGCCGGCGCACTCGCGGGCCAGAAGGGGACCGTACGGCTGGCGGAGATCATCCGGTTCGAGGACCTCCACCAGGTCTCCAAGCTCGCCTATCAGGGCGACATCATCCTGCTCGACTACACGTCCATCGCGAACGACCAGATGGCCGTGAAGCGGATGAGCATCGACCTCAAGAACATCGCCAAGGATACCGGGGGCGATGTCGCAGGAATCGCGAAGAATCTGCTCGCCATCACCCCGGCGGGCATCCGCATCGACCGGCAGAAGATCCGACCCTCATTCTAGGCCGGCTGGACCATGAAGGTCCAGGTCGACCGCCGAGACGGCCTCGCGGCCGCGGCGGATGTGCTGGCGGTCGGCGTCTTCGAACGACCGGAAAAGGACGACACGTTCCCCCGCTCGCTCGAGCGGGAGGACGAGCTGCTGCACGGCCTGCTCAAAGCGGCCTGGGCGCGCAAGGAGGTGAAGGGGAGGCGTCGGGAGCTCCGTGGCGAGCTCACGGTCTTCCACCGGCCGGACGGCAAAGGTCGTCTGCTGCTCGTGGGGCTCGGTCCCCGGGCGAAGTACACTGCCGAAATCACCCGTCGGTCCGCGGCGGAAGCGGTGAAAGGCGTCCGGGGCAAGGGCGCCCGCACCATCGCGTTCAATCTCTCGTCGTTCGTCGCCGAGAACGTCCGGGCCGAGGCCGCGGTCGCCGCCCTCGCCGAGGGCGCGACCCTCGGGAGCTACCAGTTCCAGCGTTACCAGGCGACGAGCGAGGGTCAGGTCGAGGAGGCGACGGTCTACCTCGGCGAGGAGTTCTCGCGGGACGAGGCGGCCCTCAAGAGGGCCGTGACGGCCCAAATGGCGCTCGACGAGGTCGTCCTGTGGACCCGCGAGATCGCGAACCTCCCGGCGGACACCGCCTCCCCGCAACGGCTCGCCGAGGAAGCGGTCGCTCTGGGGAAGGAGGTCGGGCTCAAGGTCACCGTCTTCGACGAGAAGAAGCTCGCGGAGATGGGCTGCGGCGGCATCCTCGCGGTCGGCAGCGGGTCGGCGGCCCATCCGCCGCGGATGGTCGTTCTCGAGTATCCGGGCGGCGCGCGACGGGGCCGCACGGTCGCGGTGGTCGGCAAGGGGATCACGTTCGATTCGGGCGGGATCTCCATCAAGCCGGCGACCAGCATGCAGGATATGAAGTTCGACAAATCCGGAGCGGTCGCCGTGCTCGGCATCCTGCGGGCCGCGGCGACCCTCAAGGTACCCCCGCGCGTGATCGGGGTCCTCTGCTGTGCGGAGAACGTCCCGAGCGGTACCTCGTATCGTCCCGGGGACGTGGTCCGTTCGTTCAATGGGAAGACGATCGAGGTCGTCAACACGGATGCCGAAGGCCGCGTCGTCCTCTCGGACGGTCTCGGCTACGCCGTGAAGCAGTTCCACCCGGACGAGGTGATCGACCTCGCGACGCTCACGGGCGCCCAGGTGACGGCCCTCGGCGACGATACCGCCGGGCTCATCACGAACGACGACCGGCTCGCCCAGGGGCTGCTCGCGGCGTCCGCCGTCACCGGTGAGCCCGTCTGGCGGATGCCGCTCACGGACTACCATCGGGAGCTCGTCAAGAGCGACATCGCGGACGTCCGCAACTCGATCGAGATCCCGGTCGCCGGGATGCTCACCGCGTCCGCGTTCCTCGAGTCGTTCGTCGGCACGACGCCGTGGGCGCACCTCGACATCGCGGGGCCGGCCTACACGACCGTGCGGACGCGCAAGTTCCAGCCGGCGTACCAGAGCATCGGGGCCACCGGCTTCGGGGTCCGACTGGTCACGCGGTACCTCGAGGCGGCGCCGGTCCGCACGTAGGTTCGGTCCGGCGGCGAGCTCACGCGGCGACGACCTGGACGCTCTCGCCGCCGTGGCGCGTCGAGCGGGGTCGCACTTCGCAGAACAACGGCGTGTGGTAGCCGCCCCCGGTGATCAGCGCGACCCCCACCGGGAGCGACTGGATCATCTCGGTCATTCCGTTCGTGAGCCCCTCGATCGACGAGGTGATCGCCTTCAGGTCGAGGGGGTTCGTCACCTGGAGGATCAGTTGCGTGTTGCACTGCGAGAGGACGTTCTTGTCGATCCGGGCCGCGCGCTGCGTCACCACGCACAACCCGAGGCCAAACTTCCGCCCCTCGCTCGCGATGTTCCGTAGGACCCGCGAGCTGGTCACCTGACCCTGCTGCGGCGCGAAGTTGTGCGCCTCCTCGATGACCAGGAAGAGCGGGGGGATCCGGTTCCGCTTGCGGTTCTCGAAGAGGGTGGCGGCGATCCGCGCGACCACCAGCTCCTGGACGTCGGGCGCGACCCCGCGCAGGTTGATGAGGGTCGCCTCGCCCGGTTTCACGAGCTCGCTCAAGCTGGTGCCCTGCGGCCCGAGGAGCTTCGTCTGCTCCACGTACTCGAGCCGCTCGGTGAGCGTTTCGGCGACGGCTCCCTCGCCCGCCTCGGACGCTTTCACGAGGTCGTGGACGGTGAAGTCGGGCGTGCCGACGCTCACCCGCTCGATCAGCTGGCGCAGCGGCGGCAAGAACGTCTTGACGTTCGTGAGCCCCATGAACACGAGCAGCTCGCGCGGGTCGAGGTGACGGAGCGAGAACGTGAGCGGCTTGGCCTCGGTGTTCAAGCTCGCGTCGGGGGAGTACTCGAGGACCTGCTTCGCGAACCCTT
This sequence comes from Thermoplasmata archaeon, assembly GCA_035626215.1. Classification (GTDB taxonomy): domain Archaea; phylum Thermoplasmatota; class Thermoplasmata; order Lutacidiplasmatales; family UBA184; genus Lutacidiplasma. Next base: position 6,215 of record DASPOD010000051.1, on the reverse strand, counting down.
GGGCGGCGACGCCGAAGCGCGCGTGTCCACCGTTGGACTCGGCGGAAAAGCGGAGCGCCCCGTACTCTCCGTGCGGGTCGATGATCACGCAGGTGACCTTGTGCCGCAGCAACTCCTCGATGAGGACCCCGAGGAGGTAGCTCTTCCCACCCCCCGTCTTCGCGAGGACGCTCACGTGGCGCTGGACGAGCTGGTTGATGTCGAGCTCCACGTGAATGCCGTGGTTGCGGAGAAGACCGATGTAGGCTCCGGAGTTGGGGCGGTGCTTGAGACCGAGGACCTCCGCGATGAGCGGTTCGTCCGCCCGGTAGACGTGGGCCCCGGGCCGGAACGGGATCGTGGGGATCTTGACGATCCCGCGGGCGTCCCGGTAGCCGATGATGCGCACGAGTCCGAGCAGGTTCTCGTGGATCGACGCTTCCTGGGTCGGCTGAAGCGCGCCCGCGACCTCGAGACCGAGGTCGCTCTTGCGCCTAAGGTCATCGAGCTGGCAGAGCACCTTGCCGTGGAGCTCGTCGTCGATGGCGAGGTAGTCACCGCGCTCGACCGGCTGGGAGAGACTGATGTGGAACTGGCCTAGTCCCACGTCGCCGTAGATGCGGCCGACCTCGTCCACGCCGCGCAAGAGCGAGAGAGGCGGTTATTAGACTGACGCGGCAGGAGAAGCCCCGCGCCGGCGGCGCGCGGAAGCCTTTATATCGCGCCCGTCTGTGAAAAAACGACGCCGAGCCGGGTAAACTTCCCGCGGCGCAGCGGTGCCCTTGACCGACGCGATCGACGAACTGGAACGGAAACGCGCCGAATCGAACGCGAAGGCGGACGAATCGCGGGCGAAACGCGACCGCCTCAACGCGGAGGCTCGGGCGACCGCCGAGACCCGTGCCCGCATCCTTGACGAGCTCCACGACAAGAGCGCGGAGGCGCAGGACCACCGCCGGCTGCGGGACACGTTCAACCAGCAGGTGCGCGAGGAAAAGCGCCTGCGCGAAGAGTGGAACCACCGGCTCCAGGAGCTCGGTGACAAAGTCCAGGAGCTGAAACGGAACCGCCAGCCGAGGCCCGGGGCGGTACCGGTGTGGCGACTCCGAAAAGAGCTCAAGGAGCTCGAGTTCCGACACATGACGACGGCCCTTACGGGCGACCAGGAGAAGCGGCTCATCGAGGAGATGAAGCGCCTCGAGGCGGCGATCCGAGACCAGGAGGACCAGCTCCGGCAGGACCCCGAGGTCGAGCAGACCTTGAAGGAGCTCGCGGATGCGCGCACCGAGGCCGAGACGCACCATGCGGCGGTCGGCAAGCTCGCCGAGGACGCCCAGCGCGAGCACGAGGCGATGGTCGCGCTCTACGAGTCGGTCGACGCGCTCCGGCGTCAGGCGGACGAAGTGCAGGCGCACCTCCTCGAGGTGAAGACCCAGGCCGACGAGGCGCATCGAGCGCACATCGCGGCGATCGAGGAGGTCCGGGACATCGAGAAGATGCTCTACGCGGCCCGCGGCGGCCGGGCTCCGCAGACCTGGGGCGAGGCCGAGCCCCCCAAGGAAGAGGATTTCCTCGCCCGCTTGAAGAAGGGCGAGAAGGTTTCCACCGAGGACCTGCTCGAGCTCCAGAAGAGCGGGCGCGCCTGAAGCACCCCCCGGACCGGCCGTGACGCTTTTCTACGGCGCCCGCGAGGTCGAGGCGGTCCTCTTCGACCTCGACGATGTTCTGGTGCCGTTCCAGACGCCCGCGGCCTGGCAATGGGCCTGGCGTCCGCAGGGGCCCGTGCTCGGCGAGCGACGGGTCAAGGCGGCGGTGCGACGCGCCCTGAAAACATGGGACCGTCGTCGCTGGCAGGGTCTGACCGGTAAGGCTCCCCCCGCGGACCTCGCCGCGTTACGCGCTTACATCGTGGACTCGCTCGTCAACGTCGCGGGCCACACCCTCCCCGCGGCCGAGACGGAAGCGGTCGTCCGACGGTTCCTCCATCCCGCCGGCGAGGTCGAACGGTACGCGGATGTCGCCCCGACCCTCGAACGGCTGCGAGCGGCCGGTGCGAAGGTAGGCGTGGTGACCCCGCTGCCCGTGGAATCCGCCCGGTGGCTGCTGCACCGTTGCGGGCTCCCGGAGAGCCTGCTGCTCGGGACCGGGGAGGGTCCTCGGCCGTGCGTGCCGGACCGCTCCGCCTTCCGTTCGGCGGCGGAGGCGCTCGGCGCACCGATCGACCGGGTGGCGTACGTCGGCGACTTGTTCTGGAGCGATGTGCGGGCGGCGGCCCGAGCCGGTCTCCCCGCGGTTCTCCTCGATCGCCGGGACGCTTGGCCGAAGGTACTGACGGGCCGTCTCACCTCGCTCGACCAGCTCGAAAGCACGCTTTCGGCCGGGGGCTCGCCCGCCGAGTCCGAAGGGGCCGACGGCGCCTAAGCCGACATCGGCGATGACCGACTAAGAACCTATATACAGGACCCGACCGTGCGGCCCCCGTCCATGCGGTCGGTCAAAATCGACCAGTCCGAGCTTCATCAAATCATGGAGCTCTACGAGAGCGTGATGTCCCACGCGTGTCACGGTCTATTCTTCAAAGAAGGCTCCGTGATCGGTTCGGCGATGGCCGAGGAGGCCCTCAAGGACCGGGCCCATTACTTCGATCGGGTCGCCCATCAGCTCAAGGAACGGGGCTGGGTCAACGAGATCACGTTCGCGGAGCCCGAGGTGATCGTGAAGGGGTCGATCGAGGTCTCCCCGAGCGATATTCCAACCTGCCACCGCCTTCGGGGCATGCTCCGCGAGTTCTACGAACGTTTTAAGGGGGGGCGCGTTAAATGCACAGAAGAGATGTGCTCGAGCACCGGGCCCTCCGAGTGCCGATTCCGGATCGAGGAACTCTGAGGGGGAGAATGAAATGATGGCCACGGGGAACGTCGGAGCGGTCATAAAGGACCTCAAGACCCGGATCGGCGGGATCGCCACCGCGCTCGTCTCCCGCGATGGGCTCGTGCTCTACGCGGACGTCCCGGCGGGCGTGTACACGGAGACGTTCGCCATCATGTGCGCTACGATCCTCGGGGCGGCCGCCACCGCCAACACGGAACTCAACCGGGCCCCGCCCGAGAGGATCGTCATCGAGGGCAACGACTCGAAGACGATCATCGTGGGGAGCGGCAAGAAGGCGCTCCTCGTCGCCGTCGTCGACCAGACCGCGGACCTCACGAAGACGATCGGTGAGGTCGTCAAGGTCGCCGACCTCCTGAAGGCGAACTAGGCCGAGCGCATCTCGCGTTCCGCCGGAAGCATCGGCCCCGGCCGCATCCCGACGCGGTGCTAGCTCGCCACCGCCGGGCCGAGGCGCCGGTCGCCGCCGGTCGCTACCCGAGTGACATACCCGGCGAGCGCGGCGGTGAGTCGCGCCCAGGCGATCACCCCGCGCTGGCCCGCCACCAGTTGGCGGACCCGGTAGCGCCCCCAGAGGTTGCCGTGCTTCTCCGTGAGCTGCTTGCGACCGTAACCGTTCCAGAACGCCTGGTAGAGGAAGCGAACGAACGTCGTCCGCATGTGGTGGTAGACGACCGCCTCGGGTGCGTAGAGGATCGTCGCCCCTGCCTCGACGGCCCGCATATTGAGGTCGATGTCCTCGGCGGTGATGAACCGCGGGTCGAATCCCCCGAGCCGCTCGAAGAGATCACGGTGGTAGGCGAGGTTGCAGGTCGGATACGTGACGTCGAATCCCTGCTGGTACAGCTCGACCCGCTCGAGGGTCCCGTAGCGGGGCTTGCCCACGATGACCGTCTTTCCGGCGACGACCGAGGCTCGCGCGAGCCCGATCCGGAGGCGTTTCAGCCACTGAGAATCGGCGAAACAGTCGCCGTCGATGAACGCGACCCATGCCCCCCGGGCCTCGTGCACGCCGGTGTTCCGGCCGATCCCCCGAGAGCCCGACCGCCGAACTACCCGGAGGAGTTCGGGATGCCTCGCCGCGAACGCTTCGGCGATCTCGAACGTGCCGTCCCGGCTCTCGGCGTCGACCAGGAGCACCTCGACCGGTCCGTCCTGGCCGACGAGGCTCTCGAGCAATTGCCCGAGGTGAAGCGCTTCGTTGCGAACGGTGATGACAACCGATACGAGCGGGGAAACAGCGGGGTTACTTCCCAATGTCCATCACAACAACGTCCTTGACCGCACGCATGCTCTTGAAGGGGAGCACGAGCCGGCCCGACGCATCGCTCTGGAAGAGGCGCTGCTCAACGTCCTCGTTCGGGGTGACGAGGACGTGCGCGATTCCGCCCGTCAGCGTATCGACGACGAAATTGTCGATCATGCCCAGGATCTGTCCGTCGTTGGTCATCACGGTCTTTCCGCGGAGTTCGGTAAGGAACTTGCGCATAGGAGGAGGGCCTCGAGCGCCGATGGCGGAGGCGCGTATTTAATCGTTGGTGGGTATCGGAAGGCTACGCGGCGGAGGACCGGCCACCGGCGAGCCGGTGCCATCGTTCCGGCATCCGTCGCGGCGGCAACGCTTATATGAGCCACCCGGGTCGAGGCGCTCCCGCGTATGACCTCTCCCATTCCGAAGGAGAATTCGGAGCTCGTTCGGCTCATCGTGGAGCTGCGCCGGACGGCCCGAGCCCAGAAGGCCCCGATCTGGGCCACGGCAGCGGACCGTCTCGAGCGGCCGCGCCATCATGTGATGCCGGTCAACGTGGGTCACCTCGAGCGGGTCGCCGACGCCGACGACACGGTCCTCGTGCCGGGAAAGCTCCTCGCCGAGGGCAAGCTCTCGAAGAAGCTCACGGTCGCGGCGTTCGCCTTCTCGAAGGACGCCCGCTCGAAAATCCATGCGGCGGGCGGGGTCGCGATCAGCGTGCACGACCTTCTCAAGACCCGGCCCACCGGGGCGGGGGTGCGGCTCCTTGCCTGATGCTCCGGCGCCAATACCGACCGTCGTCGATGCGAGCGGGCTCGTCTTGGGACGGGCCGCAAGCTCCATCGCGAAGCGCCTCCTGAACGGGGAGATGATTGTTGTCGTGAACGCCGAGAAAAGCGTCGTTACCGGTGGGCGGTCCGAGGTGGTCGCCCACTACACGGAAGCCCGGGCGCGCGGCTCGGTCCGCAGCGGACCGCACTTCCCGCGCTACCCCGACCGCATCTTCCGCCGGACGGTGCGCGGGATGCTGCCGCATCTCAAGACGCGCGGCAAGGTCGCGTTCCGTCGTCTCGAGGTTCACATCGGCGTCCCACCGGAGTACGCGGGACAGCCGGCGCAGACGATCGAAATGGCGAAAGCGCGCCCGACGCTTCGGCCCCCGGTCACCCTCGCCGAGGTCGCGAAGCTTCTGGGGGCTCGCGTATGAAGAGCCCTCCCATCGTGCTCGCCACCGGTAAGCGTAAGGCTGCGGTCGCCCGCGCGACGGTGCGCAAGGGCGTCGGCCGGGTCCGGTTCAACGACCGGCCGCTCGAACTGGTCGAGCCCGAGATCATCCGCCTCAAGGTGCAGGAGCCGCTCCTCATGGTCGGCGAGCGTGCGAAGGGGCTCGACATCACCGTGCAGGTCGCGGGCGGCGGCTTCATCGGTCAGGCCTCGGCCGCGCGCACGGCGGTGGCCCGAGGGCTTCTCGCGTGGCTCAAGGACGACCAGCTGACGGAGATGTTCAAGCACTACGACCGTTCGCTCGTTGTGAACGACCCGCGCCGCAAGCTGCCGAAGCGACCCGGCGGGCGCGGGGCCCGGAAGCGCCGCCAGAAATCGTACCGCTGAACGGAGGGGATTCGTTCCGATGACGATGATGGTGCCTGTCCGCTGCTTCACCTGCGGCGCGGTGATCGGGCAGCACTGGGACGAGTTCCGGGAGCGAACGGCGCGCGGCGAGCCCGCGGGCGCCGTCCTGGACGCCCTCGGGCTGGACCGTTACTGCTGCCGACGTATGCTCCTGACGCACGTTGACCTCCTCGACGAGGTCGGCCCGTACGGCTGAGCCGACGCACCGGGCGCCCGAGGGGCCGTTTCCGACGGCTCCAAAAGGAAGGAAGGAAAGGGTTCGCCCGAATCGGGGCCCGCGCTAGGGTCCCGTCCCGGTGCCGGACCTACTTGTCCTCGTCGTCTTCGTCCTCGTCATCCGACGACCGCTTCGAGCGCTCGAGTCCCGAGCGGCTCGGCCCGGTCTTCGCGGCGCCCTTCCCGGTGCGGCGACGGTAGTAGAAGATGAGCAACGCGATCACCACGACGACCGCGGCCCCGATCGCCA
>DASPOD010000050.1:0-4845 GCA_035626215.1 Thermoplasmata archaeon | reverse complement strand
CGTGAAACCCCCTACTACCTGATAGGCCGCAGACCCATCCTCGAGCCCCGCAGGGTTTGGGCCTGAGAGCCTTCCATCATCTCAGACCTATCGGGTATTATCCCCAGTTTCCCGGGGTTATCCCCGTCTCGAGGGCAGATTATCCGCGTGTTACTGAGCAGTGCGCCGAGGGCTTACCCCTCTCGACTCGCATGGCTTAAGCGAACTCCAATAGCGGTGCCCGCCGGCAGGATCAACCGGATTTGATGCACACGAAAGTTCGTGTGCGGGAATACATTTGGTCGGTGACCGATCTTCGCTGACTGGCGGAATTGCTCTTTACATTCGATGAGCTTACTTCGCGTACGATACTCGTGCTAGTCTCCCCCGTCAGTCCCGAGAGTTCGCTCCCCGTCTCCAGGGAGGGGTTCTCGGGGCTCCACGCCCCCTTGGGCCATCTGTGGCGTCGCCTTGGAAGAGACCGGATCATGGGGTCCCCGGCCCGCCGTGGCGGCGTCGCGGCACCCGACTTCCGAAGAAGCCAGGGCAGCGGGGGATGAGAAGAGGGGTGGGGTATTTAACGGGCGCCACCCGCGACCCCGGTCGGCGCGCGCGGCACTTCGGCCTCGAAGCGACGGACCATGAGCGGGACCTCGAGCAGCGACATGATCTCGGGCGGGTCCTCGCCGTAACCGAACCCTTCGCGGTTGAGCCAGACCCCGTGGAGCCCCGCCGCCTCGGCCGCCTTCGCGTCCGTGCGGGCGAGGTTCCCGACGAACATCGCCTCGCCCGGTCGCACGTTCATCCGCTGAACGGCCCGACGGAAGATCTCGGGGTCGGGCTTCTCGACCCCCTCGGTGCCGGAGGAGAGGACCCGCTCGAAGTAGTCGAGGATGCCGACGCGGTCGAGGATCCGCCGGACCGCAGCCTCGCTCGTCGAGTTCGAGACCACGCCGAGCGCCCGGCGCTCGCCGCGAAGGATCTCGAGGCACCGGCGGGTGTCGGAGTAGAGGCGGACGGGCCGCTCCTCCTCGCGCACCGCGACCAAGAACCGACGCGTGGTCGCCTCATCGATGGGCTTCCCAGCGGCGCGGCTGAGCGTCTTTTGCCAGAAGTCGATAAGGCGCGCCTCGGCCGCGCCCGGGTACGGGTCGGCGTCGAGCACCGCTTCCACCTCGAGGAACGCGTGGCGGAGGTTGTCCGGGTCGAGGTCGAGGTAGACGCGGCGGGCGAGCTCGACCCATGCATCGAAGTCCTTCTCGTCGACGAGGGTGCCGCCGAGGTCGAACAGCACCGCCCGGATGCGCACGGCCCCGCCTCCCCCGGGCACTTACCCGGGCCCCCGACTTAGAGTTTCGTCCCGGAATCGACGCGCGCGAAGGGGGTCGGTTCACGCGACGCTCACCGACTGGATGTCGGTGTGGCGGAGCAGAATCGCCCGGGCGACCTTGAGGTTCTTGCCCGCCTTGCCGATCGCCCGCGCCTTCCACGCCGGGTCGACCGTCACGGTCACGTGGCGCCCTTTCCCTTTCGGCGCGAAATCGACCTTCTTCGGCGAATACCAGTAAAAGATGTTCATGACGAGCGTTTCGGGGTCGTCCGAGAACTCGACGACCTGGATCTCCTTCCGCAGCATCCCTTTCAGCCGGTCGACGAGGACGCCGCCCGGACCGACCGCCTTGTGGACCTCGCCGGGGTAGACGAGGTAGACGAGCTTCTCCTCCGCCTCGAAGCAGTCCTTCACGCGCGCGCCGGTCCGCTCCTCGAACAGCCGGATGTAGCCGAGCGTCTCGGTGTCGAACGTGACCTCGGGCATCGGAAAGGGTTCGGCGGGTCCTACGTCTCGAGGGAGAGGATCGCGCTCGAACCGGGGTCGAGGATCGCCATCGCGCTGATCGGGAACGGCCGGCCGCACGCCTGGCCGAGCTCGACCGCGGTCCCGTCGTAGTGGTAGATCGGCACCTTCCCGACCGAGCGCTCCTTCGTGAGCTTCGGGTTCGGGCAGGTCCGCGCGACGATCAGCATGCGCGCCTTCTTCGCCTCGGCGGCGGCGAGCGTCTCCGTGAGGCCGATCTCGACCTTGCCGGTCTCGAGCGCCACCTTGAGCGCGTGGGCGAGGTCCATCGGCCTTACGCCTCCTCGTGCGCGGGCTCGGGCGGGGGCGCGCTCTTCGGCTCGGGGATCGTGACGTCCGCGAGGGGCCGGTAGACGAGGTTCACGGCGCCGGTGCCGAGGGTGATCGGCTGACCGACGATGATGTTCTCCGCGACGCCCTTGAGCTCGTCGACCTCGCCCGTGATGGCGGCGCGCAGGAGGTGGGCGGCGGTGATCTCGAAGGCGGCGCGGGCCAGCACGCTCGTCTTCTTCCCCGAAATCCCGTGGCGACCGATCGCGCGGATGTCCCCTTCGTTCGTCATCACGTCCGCGACGAGCATGAGGTGGCGGATGTCGACGCCGAGCCCCTGCTCGGCGAGCGTCCGGTTCGCCTCGTGGATGAGCGCGGCCCGGGCCGCCTCGACGCCGTAGACGCGGTAGATCTCGAACACCGAGTTCGTGGTGGTCCGCACCGCGTCGACGCCGGGGATCTCGATGACGCCCTCGAGGTTCGAGCCTTCGGTGTAGATCACGTACTCGTCCTTCTCCTTGCGGATGAGCGCGCGGCGGATCCCCTCGACGCCCTTGATCTGGATCCCCTTCGCCTCCTCGCTCGCGATGAGGAGCTTCTTGAACGGCATCTCCTCGACCATCTCCTCCCGGCGGGACTTCGTCGCGCCGGCGGCCGACTCCTTGAGGTGGACCTCGAACGCCCGGGTCTCCCCGCTCCCCGAGCCCGGGCGCACCTCGAAGAGACGCGGGTCGAGGTTCTGGATGAGCGCGTTCTCGAGCTCGACGCGCTTCACGCCGCGCGCCTCGAGCAACGCGGCCTGCGGCGACACGACGACCTTGAGGTCCTCGACGACCGTCCCGATCGATGCGACATCCGGGACGGTCGTCACCTCGATCTGGAGCGCGATCTTCTGGACGGCCTCCCGGTCGCCTCTGAGCTTCTTCTCGACGTGGACGGTCATCATCGGCGTCGACGGTACGCGCCGCGCATCGACGAGCTCGATCAGGCGCGGGAGGCCGAGCGTAACGTTCATCTCGGCGACGCCCGCGTAGTGGAACGTTCGCAGCGTCATCTGCGTTCCCGGCTCGCCGATCGACTGGGCGGCGACGATCCCCACGGACTCGTGGGGGTCGACGGTCGCCTTGCGGAACCGGCGCGCCACCTCGCGGACGACCTTGGTGGCGTCCGCCGGGCTCAGACGCAGGCTCTGGAGCTTCATCTTGAGCTCCTCGACGAGCGACGGCGGTAGGGGTTGACCGGCCTCCTTGCGCGCGACCTCCTGGATGCGTGCCGAGAGGTCGCGGACCACCGGCTTCTTCTCCATCGCCATCGGCTCACTCCCCTCCGAACTCGGGGCCCTCTTCGGGGGCACCGAACTCCTCGGTCTCCTCCTCTTCCGACTCTTCCTCGAGCTGCGCCTCGGCCTGGAGGTCCATCTCCTCCTCGGTCACGGGCGGGGCGCCGGCGCCGCCCTCGGGGCGGCGTTCTTCGGCGGAGCGGACGCGGCGCCCGAGGACCTGGGCGACGACCTCGTCGAGCGAGACCGGCACCCCCTGGTACGAGCGGGTCGGGTCGACCCCGTCCTCGCCGTACTTGTACTCGATGACGGTGCCCGCGGTGTTGCGGACGGTTCCGTCCTCGGCGACCTTGAGGTCTTCGAGGGCGTTGATGAGCCGCCGCTGCATGTAGCCGGAGCGGCTCGTCCGCACCGCGGTGTCGACGAGCGACTCGCGGCCGCCCATCGAGTGGAAGAAATACTCGGTCGGGGAGAGCCCGCGCTTATAGCTCGAGCTCACGAACCCACGCGCGTCGGCGCCGAGGTCACCCCGCTCGAAGTGCGGGAGGGTCCGGTGCACGAAGCCCCGCATCAGCCGCTCGCCGCGCACCGACTGCTGGCCGACCGCGCCCGCCATCTGCGTCAAGTTGAGCATCGAACCGCGGGCGCCCGACTTCGCGAGGATCACCGCGGGGTTTTCGAGCCCCAGGTAGCGGCCCGCGATGTCGCCGGCGGTGTCGCGGGCCTGGCCCAGCTCGCGCCGGACCATCACCTCGAGCGTCTCCTCGAGCGAGCGGCCGGGCATCTGCTCGAGCTCGCCCTTGCGATATTGGGCCACGAGCTCGTTCACCCGGACGTGGGCCGCGGAGAGCGCGGCGTGAATCTCCTTGAGCGCTCCTTCCGGGACGTCCTCGTCGTCGATCCCCGTCGAGAGGCCCTTCAAGCCGATCGCCGTGATCGCGAGCCGGCTCATCTCGTCCAAGAACTGGCGGGCGCGCGACATGCCGTTGTTGCGCGCGATCGCGTCCAGCACCGCGCCTTTCTCATAGGCGATCGCCTTCTTGTCGATCACCCCGGCCTTGAGGACCCCGTTCTCGATGACGACGTTCGCGTCGTGCTTGCACGCGAGCGGTGGACAATCGCAGCGCGCCCAAATGTTCGCGCGGAACTCGAGCGTGAGGTCGCTCGGGAGGGTGAGCGAGAACAGCTGCTTCCCCGACCAGACGGGGTTACCGTCCTTGTCCTTCCCGGCCGGAGGCGGGATCGGATAGTTGAGCTTCGAAAGAAGGTACGTCACCTCGCTCTTCGAGAACGACGGGTTCTGGTAGGTGAGGAGGAACGCCGCGGTGATGTGGTCGTGCAGCATCCCGATGATCGGTCCGCCGTAACGGGGGGAGAGGATGTGCTCCTCGACCTTCATCAGCACCTTCGCCTCGGCGCGCGCCTCCTGGCTCTGGAGGACGTGGAGGTTCATCTCGTCGCC
>DASPOD010000049.1:0-6241 GCA_035626215.1 Thermoplasmata archaeon | reverse complement strand
GTCACGGGTTCCACCATGAGGTAGGATTCAAGATCGACACGGAGCGGAGCGGGCGGGGGATCTGTACCGTCACAGGCCAGGTCGAGCGGCGTCACTTGAACATCAACGCGGTCGTTCACGGCGGGGTGTACGCGACGATCCTCGACACGGCGATGGGCGCGGCCGTCGTGTCGGTGCTCGGCGAGGGCGAGACGACCGCTACGACCTCACTCTACGTCGAGTTCCTGCGTGCGGCCCGGGAAGGCGACACGCTCACGGCCCGCGGCGAAGTGCTGCGCCGGGGACGCCACTTCGCCTTCGCGGAAGGGGACCTCTACGGAGAGGACGGCCGTCGGTTAAGCCAGGCTCGCGGTACGTGGTACATCTGGTCCCGAGAGGGGAGCACGCCCACCCGAAGCCGCCCGGCCCGCTCAGCGAAGCGCCGCCGATAGCTCGTCGAACCTGCGCGGCCCGCTCAACGTTAAATACGAACCTTCGGTCCGACCGCTCGGCTGACGGCCAAAGCGGTGGGGAAACACCCGGTCCCATTCCGAACCCGGCAGTTAAGCCCACTGGCGTTCCGCGCGGTACTGAAGTGCGCGAGCCTACGGGAAACGCGGAAAGCTGTCAGCCTCCGACCTTCGACGGGGCGCGCGCTCCGGTAACTTAATCCTCGACCGGGTGTCCCGAACGGCATGTGGCTCGGGGCCCATCTCGGCATCGCGGGCGGGCTCGCGGACGCAGTTCGCGAGGGCCGGAAAATCGGCTGCGACAGCTTGCAGATCTTCTCCAAGAGCCCCCAGATGTGGAGCGGACCCGCGATCGCCCCGGCCGCGGCCGAGGCGTTCCGCGCCGCGGTCGTCGCGGAGGGGCTTCACGCCACGGCCGTGCATCACGGCTACCTTGCGAACCTCGCGAGCCCGAAGGCGTTCGTCCTCCGACGCTCCCGCGCCGCCTTCCTCGACGAGCTCCAGCGCGCCGACCTGCTCGGGGTGGACGCGTTGATCTTCCACCCCGGCGCGCATCTCAAAAGCGGCGTCGACGCGGGCTTGAAGACGATCGCCGAGAGTCTCCGGCTCGCGCTCGAGAAGCGGCCCGAAGGCCGTGTCCGTATCCTGCTCGAGAACGCGGCCGGCCAGGGAACCACGCTCGGCTCGAAGTTCGAGGAGCTCGCCTCCGTGCTCGCGCAGGTGAACCGACCCGACCGGGTGGGGGTCGCGCTGGATACGTGCCATCTGTTCGCCGCCGGATTCGACTTCCGGGACGACGCGTCGTACGGGGCGCTGGTCGACCGGGTCGAGGGGACGCTCGGCCGCGGCACCGTCGCCGCGTTCCACTTGAACGACGCGAAGGCGCCGCTCGGCTCCCACCTCGACCGCCACGAGAACATCGGGAAGGGCGAGATCGGGCTCGAAGGGTTCCGCCGGATCGTCACGGACCCTCGCTGGGCGGATACGCCGGGGTACCTCGAGACGCCGCTCGATAGCCACGAATACGCCCGTTACGCCGCCGACCTCCGCACGCTCCGCTCTCTCCTCGAACCCGCGACCGGCACCCCGACGGCCCACAAGCCGGCCCGGCGGGGAACGGCTCGCGGGTGAACAGTCAAATAGCGCGCCCTGCGTCCCCGCGCCGCCGATGCCCGAGGTCGTCCCGGACGAGGTCATCCGCTCGCTCGAGGCGACGGCCCGGGAGATCCGCCGGGAAGTCATCCGGATGACGTTCGCTGCCCAGAGCGGCCATCCCGGTGGGAGCCTTTCCGTCACCGACCTGCTCACCGCGCTCGTCTTTCACGAGCTCAAGATCGACCCAGCGAAGCCCACCGACCCGGACCGAGACCGCCTCGTGCTCTCGAAAGGCCACGCCTCCCCCGCGATGTACGGCGCCCTCGCGCTCCGGGGGTTCCTGCCGCGCGAAGAGCTCGCCTCCTTCCGCCAGCTCGGAAGCCGTCTCCAAGGGCACGTCGACCGGACGAAGCTACCGTACATCGAGGCGTCGACCGGCTGCCTCGGGCAGGGGATCGGGATGGCGGTCGGCATGGCGCTCGACGCGCGCCTCCGCCGGGCGAGCTACCGGACGTACGCGGTGATCGGGGACGGCGAGTGCCAGGCCGGACCGACCTGGGAGGCGCTGATGGCCGGCGGCCACTACCGGCTCGCGAACCTCGTCGTGATCCTCGACCGCAACGGGCTCGAGACCGACGGCCCGACCGAGTCGATCATGGGGATCGAGCCGATCGCGGAGAAGTTCCGCGCGTTCCGCTACCACACCATCGAGATCGACGGCCACAGCTTCCCGGCGATCCTTGACGCGTTCGCCGAAGCGCGGCGAACCACCGACGGGCCCACGGCCATCGTGGCCCGCACGGTGAAGGGGAAAGGCGTCTCCTTCATGGAAGGCAAGCACCAGTTCCACGGCAAAGCGCCCACGAAGGCCGAAGCGGAGCAGGCGCTCGTCGAGCTCGGTCGCGCGCCGGAGGGGCGAGCGTGAGCGCGCTCCCGGGCAAGCCCGAGAGCTTGCGGGACGCCTATGGCCAGGCGCTCCTCGCCCTCGGCGAGCGCGACCCGAACCTGGTCGTCTTTGACGCCGACCTTTCCGGGTCGACGCGGACCGTTCTTTTCGGGCAGGAGTTCCCGGACCGATTCTTCAACGTCGGGGTGATGGAGCCGACGATGATGTCGATGGCCGCGGGATTGGCGCTCCAGGGCCGCACGGTCTACGCGAGCACGTTCGCGGTCTTCGCCGCCGGACAAGCGTACAATTTCGTACGCCAGTCGATCTGCTACAACCGGGCGAACGTCAAGATCGTGGCGACCCACGGAGGCCTGCTCGTTGGGGCCGACGGGGGCACGCATCAGATCGTCGAGGACATCGGCTTGATGTGCGGGCTGCCGGGCATGACGGTGATCGTCCCGGCGGATGCCCCGACCACCCGCGCCGCGACGTTCGCGATCGCCGAGCGGGACGGACCGGCGTACGTTCGACTGACGCGCGAGAACCTCCCGACCGTGACCGACGGCTCGTTCGCGATCGGTAAGGCCGCCGAGCTGAGGAGCGGGAGCGACCTCACGATCGTCGCGGTCGGCTCGCTCGTCGCGCGCGCGCTTGAGGTCGCCGAGGAGCTCAGCCAGGTGGGCGTGTCGGTCCGCGTGCTCGACTTCGCCTCCGTGAAGCCGTTCGATGCTCCGGCGCTCTTGCGCGCGGCCCGCGACACGGGCGCGTTGCTCGTGCTCGAGGAGCACAGCATCCTCACCGGCGTCGGGGCGCTGGTGGCGTCGGCCGTGGCCGAGAACTATCCCGTCCCCGTTCGCCGGGTCGGCGTACCGGACCTGTTCGGGGAGTCCGGGGAGCCCTGGAGCCTCCTCGACCGCTACGGCATGTCGAAGGAGCGCATCCGCGACGAAGCGTGGGAGCTTCTGCGCGGTCGGGGGAAGGTTCAGTAGCCGGAAGGCGTTCGGGAGGAGGACGGTTCGAACCGATGCAGCTGTTTCTGGACACCGCGAGCGTGAGCGAGATCCGAACGATGTGGGAGATCGGGATCCTGGACGGAGTCACGACCAACCCGACGCTCGTCGCGAAGGAGGGCCGGAAGTTCGAGGAGGTCCTGCGCGAGGTCTGCGCGCTCGGCGTCCCGTCGGTCTCGGCCGAGGTGGTCGCAACGGACACCGAGGGGATGCTCCGGGAGGGCCGCCACCTCCGTGAGATTCACCCGTCGATCTACGTGAAGGTGCCGATGACCCCCGCGGGGCTCACGGCGACGAAGACGCTCGCGAAGGAGGGGACCCGCGTCAACATGACGCTCGTCTTCAGTGCGAACCAGGCGCTGCTCGCGGCCAAGGTCGGCGCGGCGTATGCGAGCCCGTTCATCGGGCGGCTCGACGATCAGGGCGAGGTCGGCATGGACCTCATCCGCGACATCGTGCAGATCTACCGGAATTACGCGTTCGGCACGAAGGTCCTGGTCGCGAGCATCCGCCACCCGATCCATGTGCTCGAGGCGGCCAAGGTCGGCGCCGACATCGCGACGATGCCGTACGCCGTGATGGAAAAGCTCGTGCAGCACCCGCTCACCGATATCGGGCTCGCTCGGTTCCTCAAGGACTGGGAAAAGGTTCCGAAAGGCTAGGACTCCGGGCGCGGCGGGCCGACGGCTTGCGCCGACGGATTACATCATATCATCGTTCGGCTCGCCTTCCGGGCGAGCCGTACGTGACGACCGACGAACCGCTCCTCGAGAAATACCTCCGTCTCACCCGCGAGGCGCTCACCCGCGTGGCGGTCGCTCCGCCCGAGCGGTCGTTCCTGCGGGGCGCTTCGGACGACTTCCTCGCGATGGCCCGCGCGTACCTTGCGGACGCGGAGCATTTCTCGGCGTCGGGCGACCGCGACCGGGCGCTCGCGGCGGCGAGCTACGCGCACGGATGGCTCGACGCGGGCGTGCGGCTCGGTCTGCTCGACGGAGGCGACGATGACCAACGGTTCACCCTCTTCCGGTAGCGACCCCCCCGCACCGCGGCCCGGGGTGCCCGAGACGGCGCTCGCGTCGATCGAGGCGCACCTCCGTCAGCGGGAGCTCCGCCGCGAGGAGCTCTACCAGCGCGCCCGCCGGTTGCGTCGTCTCGCCCAGGCGACGATGTCGCGGCTGCACGCCGACCATGCGGTCCCCCCAGCGATGGCCGACGTGCGCCGGGAGCTCACCGACCTCGCCGACTGGCTCCGCCGGGAGGGCCGGGGCGATGAGGGCCTCGCGACGGACGCCCTCCAGGAAGGCGTGGAAGCGGTCCTGCTCGGAGCCGTGCTGGCGGGCAGTCCGCTCCCCGGACCGGGCGACCTCGGGGTCGACCCCGAGCCGTATCTGCTCGGACTTGGAGATGTGGTCGGGGAGGTCCGACGTCTCACCCTCGACCGTCTCGCCCACGACGACCTCGCCGGGGCCGAATCGTACCTGGCCCTCATGGACGTTCTGGCCCGTGACCTCTTGCGCTTCGACACGACCCGCGCGATCGTGCAGCTCAAGCCGAAGCAGGATTCCGCGCGCTCGCTCCTCGAACGTACCCGGGGCGAAGTCGTCATGGCCCGCCTGCATCTACGGGCGCACGGGCCGGCCCGGGAGAGCCGGTAGCAACGATGAGCTCGGCACGGCGAACGGTCGCGGTGATCGGCGGCTCGGGCATTACGGGAATCTTCGAGCGGGGGACGGCCGAGCGCCACCGGGTGGCGACGCCGTGGGGTGCGCCCTCGGGTCCGGTCGAGGAAGGAATCGTCGGCGGCGTGCGGACGTTGTTCCTCGCGCGTCACGGGCCCGGGCACACGATCCCTCCGCACCGGGTCAACTACCGCGCGAACATCGACGCGCTCCACGCGCTCGGGGCGGAGGCGATCGTCACCGTGAGCTCGGTCGGCTCGCTCCGGGAGGAGCTCCCGCCGGGGACGTTCGTCCTGCCCGAGCAGTTCGTCGACCTCACGAAGCAGCGCCCGACCACCTTCTTCGACGGAGGGCGGGTCTACCACGTCTCGCTCGCGGACCCGTTCTGCCCGGACCTTCTCCACGCCGCGGCCGACGTCGGCCGTGAGCTCGGAACGCCGTTCGCGGCGGGGAAGACCTACGTCTGCGTGGAGGGGCCGCGGTTCAGCACCCGGGCGGAGTCCCGGTTCTTCCGTTCGTTCGCCGACGTCATCGGCATGACGCTCGTTCCCGAGGTGACCCTCGCCCGCGAGCGCGCGACCTGCTACGCGTGCCTCGCGATGGTCACCGACTTCGACGTATGGGCCGAGCGCCCGGTCGAGACGAAGGAGATTCTCGCGACGATGCACGCGAACTCCGAGCGGATGCAGGCGGTCCTCACGAAACTCCTCCCCCGACTCGCGGCCGTGCCCACATGCCACTGCGCCACGGCGCTCGACGACGCCGGCGTCTAACGAACGCGCGGCGGAGGGAGTCCCGTCTCAGCTCGTCATGCCGCGCCGGACCGTGATCGGGATCCGGCCGGCGCTGAACTCGAGCTCGGCGATCTGGACGGGGTCGACGAGTCCGGGGGGCACGTCCGTGAGGATTGGCGCCCCGAGCGAGACCTGAAGCGCGCGGGCCCCGAGGATGCGGGCCCGCTCGAAGCGGGTGTATTCATCGGCACCGAGGGCGCGCGGCGTCGGTCGGTCGGTCACGCGGTCGCTTCCCCCGGCCACCGATAGCGCGGCGGCCGTCAAGGGCTCGGCCACCCTGGGATTGGTATTTACCATTTGCCCCGGTGGGGACGTTGCGTAC
>DASPOD010000048.1:0-37018 GCA_035626215.1 Thermoplasmata archaeon | reverse complement strand
CCGCCACCCCCCGGGAAGACGCCCCAAGAGCTCTTAGCATTCCTTTTTATATGAGTTCTTTCTTACTTATCCCGAAGGAATCCCCTGGGGCCCGCCGAAGCTCGGCGGTGCTCGAGGGTATCGAACCATGGCAAAAATCATCGGAATCGACCTGGGGACGAGCAACTCCGCGGCGGCCGTGCTCGAAGGCGGACGGCCGGTCATCATCCCGAGCTCGGAGGGAACGACGGTCGGGGGGGGCAAGGCGTTCCCGTCGTACGTGGCGTTCACGAAAGACGGACAGCTCATCGTCGGCGAACCGGCCCGCCGGCAGGCGATCTCGAACCCCGAGGGGACCGTCACCGCGTTCAAGCGGAAGATGGGGACCGACTACCAGTACAACCTCCACGGAAAGAAGTACACCCCGCAGCAGCTCTCGGCGTTCCTCCTCCAGAAGATCAAGCGGGACGCCGAAGCGTTCCTCGGCGACAAGGTCGAGAAGGCGGTCATCACCGTCCCGGCGTACTTCAACGACAATCAGCGTCAGGCGACCAAGGACGCCGGCGCGATCGCCGGTCTCGACGTCGTGCGGATCATCAACGAGCCGACCGCGGCGTCCCTCGCCTACGGCCTCGACAAGGCCGGCAAGAACCAGAAGATCCTGGTCTTCGACCTCGGCGGCGGAACGCTCGATGTCACATTGATGGATTTCGGGGAGGGCGTGTTCGAGGTCGTGAGCACGAGCGGCGACACGCAGCTCGGCGGCACCGACATGGACAACGCCGTGACCGAATACATCGCCTCCGAGTTCCAGAAGGAGTCCGGCGTCAACATCCGCTCGGACAAGATGGCGATGCAACGCGTCCGGGACGCGGCCGAGAAGGCGAAGATCGAGCTCTCCTCGACCATGGAGACGCAGGTCAACCTCCCGTTCTTGACCGCGACGAACGAAGGTCCGAAGCACCTCGCCCTCCCCCTCACTCGGGCGAAGCTCGAGGAGCTCGTCCGCCCGATCGTCGAGCGCTGCCGATCCCCGGTCGATCAGGCGATCCGAGACGCCAAGATTCCGAAGGACCAGATCAACCGGATCGTCCTCGTCGGGGGACCGACGCGGATGCCGATCGTCCAGAAGTTCCTCGAGCAGGCGATCGGTCGGCCGATCGAGCACGGGGTCGACCCGATGGAGTGCGTCGCGATGGGCGCCGCGGTCCAGGGCGGCGTGCTCGCGGGCGAAGTCAAGGACGTGGTGTTGCTCGACGTGACGCCGCTATCCCTCGGGGTCGAAACCCTCGGCGGGGTCGCCACGCACCTGATCGACCGGAACACGACGATCCCGACCCGCAAGAGCCAGATCTTCACGACCGCCGCCGACAGTCAATCGACCGTCGAGATCAAGGTCTACCAGGGCGAGCGTCCGATCGCCGCCGACAACGTCTCGCTCGGGAGCTTCCTTTTGACCGGCATCCCGCCGGCCCCGCGCGGGATCCCGCAGATCGAGGTGACGTTCGATATCGACGCGAACGGCATCCTCAATGTCTCGGCGAAGGACCTCGCCTCCGGCCGCAAGCAGGGGATCACGATCACCGCGTCGAACAAGCTCTCGAAGGACGAGGTCGCGAAGATGGTCCGTCAGGCCGAGGAGTTCGCGGAAAAGGACCGCGAGCGCGCCGAGCTGATCCAAGCCCGGAACGCGGCCGAGTCGCTCGCCTACGAAGCCGAGCGGGTGCTCACCGACCAGAAGGAGAAGATCTCCGGTAGCGAGGCCGACACGATCCGGGAGAAGGTCAAGGCGGTTCAGGAGGTCGTCGCGAAGAAGGACGCCACCGCCCGCGAGATTCGCGACCGCGCCGACGAGCTCACCCGGGCGCTCCATGCCGTCGCCCAGAAGCTCTACCAGCCGGGTCCGACCGGGCCTTCCGGGAACGCCGGGGAGACCCCGCCACCGACCGGGGGCGCCACCGAGACCCCGCCCTCGAGCGGGTCGGGCCCCGTGGACGCCGACTTCAAGGTCGTCGACTCCGACGACCACGGCGAGAAGAGCGCCTCGTAGTCCGGCCGACTCATCACATCAGCCCAGCCCGACCGGTCGGGGCCACACCCGGCCCTTCGCCGGGCCGACGTACTCCACGTCGGGACGGATCAGCCGGTTGTCGGCCGCCTGCTCGAGCGCGTGCGCGGTCCACCCGGCGGTCCGCGCGACGGCGAACGTGGGCGTGAACATCTCCCGCGGCAGCCCGACTGCCTCGAGGACGACCGCGCTATAGTACTCGACGTTCGTGAAGAGGCGAGCTTCGGGTCGGGCTCTCCGCAGCGCGTCGAGGGCCACCGCTTCGACCCGCTCGGCGAGCTCGAATCGCGCCGGGTCCGCCACCTCCCGGGCGAGCCGATGCAACACGAGTCCCCGGGGGTCCTCGGTCTTGTAGGCCCGGTGCCCGAATCCGAACAACAGCTCCCGCCGAGCGAGCCGGTCGCGGACCCATGCCTCGGCCCGGTCGGGAGTGCCGATTGCATCCAGCATCTCGGAGACCCGGCTCGGGGCGCCTCCGTGCAGCGGGCCCTTGAGCGTCGCGAGGGCCGCGGTCGCCGCGCTGATGAGGTCGGACTGCGTGGAGATCGCGACGCGGAGCGCGAAGGTCGAGGCGTTCATTCCGTGGTCCGCGAGCAAGCAAAGATACCCGTCGAGGGCCCGTACCCTCTCCGGCGACGCTTCCCGGCCCGTGAGCATCCAGAGATAGTTCGCCGCGTGGGAAAGGTCCGAGCGGGGGGCGATCGGGGGTTCCCCCCTCGCCCGTCGCACGTACCGGGCGAGGAGCACCGGCGTCTGCGCGATGAGTCGGAAACCCTCCTCCTGACTCGGCGGGTAGCCGAAGCTGCCGTCCCCGAGGGCGGAGAGGATGGTGCGCAGGGCTTCGAGCGGAGGGAGGGCCGCGGGAAGGGCATCGACGACCCGCTCGGCCGCGGGGGGCGGGGTTCGGTGGTCCTTGAGGGCCTGGACCACCTCCGCCGACGGGTCCGCTCGCGGCGGGTCGCGGAAGAGCAGCACGTGGACGACCGACTCGTACGGAATGCCCGGTACCAGGGCGGTCACGTCGAAGCCCCGGTAGACGAGGTCCCCGGTCAGCCCGCCGACCCACGAAACCTCGGACTTGCCGACGACGACGTCGTCGAGCCCTTTCGACACATGGGCGGCTGTCACGGCGAGGCGAACCCGGTCGTCAAGATATCGTTCACGCCGGCCCGGCAAACGCTAAAGGTCGCATCCGGGTCGGCCGGCCGATGGCGGATGCCCCGAGTCATGTCATCGAGCGACTGTTGAACCAGCGCGTGATGCTGGAGCTCAAGGACTCACGGGTGCTCACGGGGAAGCTCCTGGGGGCGGACGAGCACCTGAACCTCGTCCTGGACGATGCCGAGGAACGGACCTCCGAGGTCACTCGTCACCTCGGGCGGGTCGTCCTGCGCGGCTCCAACGTCGTGACCCTGAACGCCCCGCAGGGCGCGGCGGGGAAGTCGCCCTGATGGGTCCCCCTCCCCGGGCCCGCGTCGACACCGACCGACCGCGTCCCCGCGGCGACGCGCTCGCCGTCCTGAAGCTTCTCGCGTTGGCCGGCGGCGACCACACTCCGGTCGTGTTCACCTCGCGGGCGATGGGCGAGCGGATCGGCGTGAGCCAGCAGGCCGCCGACCGCTACCTGCTCGCTCTCGAGGCGAGCGGCCTCATCACCCGGTCGCTCGCTCAGCGCCGACAGCGTCTGCTCATCACTCCCGCCGGCATGGCGCTCCTCCGGGCGGAGTACCACGGCTACCGGCGGATATTCGAAGGACCGTCGAAGGTTTCGCTTTCGGGGAAGGTGACGAGCGGGCTCGGGGAGGGCCGTTACTACCTGAGTCAGCCCGGGTACGTCGTCCAGTTTACCGAGCGTCTCGGCTACACTCCGTACCCCGGGACCCTCAACGTCCGGGTCGGACCCGAGGCGCTTCGGCGCGCGTCGCTCGTCACCGAATGGAGCGGGGTCCGGGTCGACGGCTTCCACGCGAGCGGTCGGTCGTTCGGTGGCGCAACCTGCTTTCCCGCACGGATGAACGGCCATCCCTGTCACCTGATCCACCCCGACCGCAGCCACTACAAGGACGTCATCGAGTTCATCGCGCGCGATTGTCTCCGCGAGGCGTTGCACCTCAAGGACGACGATACGGTCGCGGTCGCGATCGAGGAGTCGTGACGCCGGAGTCGGTCGGCCGCGCCGTCGCCCGGGACCGACGTCCCGGCCCGGCTCCGTCCGGGGAGGCCCGCCGGTACGTGAACCAGTGGGTCGAGGACGAAGCGATCGGGAGGGAGCGTGTCCGGGCGTTCGTCCTGATCCTGCGCACCCGAGGCTGCTACTGGGCGGACGTCAAAGGCTGCTCGATGTGCGGCTATTCCAAGGACACGCTGGGTCGCTCGGCCACGCCCGAGGAGCTACGCGAGCAGCTCGACCACGCCCTCGCCCGCTATCGCGAAGAGCCGTACGTCAAGGTCTACACCTCGGGCAGTTTCTTGGACGACCGCGAGGTTGACCCCGGAAGTCGCGAGGCGATTGTCGGGGCGTTCTCGGGACGTGCCCGCCGGTTCCTGTTTGAGACGCTGCCCGAATTCGTCCAACCCGAACGCCTGAACCCGTTGCGCGAGCGGTTCGTCGGGGAGCTCGAAGTCGCCCTCGGGCTCGAGTCGACGGACCCGACGGTCCTGGGCCGGTTCGTGAACAAGGGTTCTTCGCCGGCGGAGTATCTCGCCGCCGCCGACCGGGCCCGACAGCTCGGCGCCCACCCGAAGGCGTATTTGCTCCTGAAACCGCCGTACCTGGCCGAGTCGGAGGCGGTGGCGGACGTGGTCCGGTCGGTCGGCGAGGCCGCCCCCCACTTCGAGACGATGTCGGTGAACCCCGTGCACATTCAGAACGGGACCGTGGTCGAGTGGCTCTACCGGCGCGGCCGGTACCGGCCCCCGTGGCTCTGGTCGCTCGTCGACGCGCTCCGCGAGGGCGCCGAGGTCCGGGGGTCGGCCCGCTTGGTGTCGTTTCCGACCGCCGGCGGCCTCCCGCGAGGACCGCATAACTGCGGCCGCTGCGACGCCCGCGTGCTCGCCGCGGTCGAAGAGGCCTCGCTATCCCAGGAGTTCGGACCGCTCACGGAGCTCGACTGCGAGTGCCGCGACGAGTGGCGAGCGACCCTCGCGTACACCCCGCTCGGAGTGGAAGCATGAGCCGCCTCACCCCGCGGCCCCCGCCGCACGCGGTGGAAACGATCCACCAGTTCCTTCGGGCGCATGCGCTCGGCGAGGGGGCCGATGGCATCGTCGTCGGCCTCTCGGGAGGGATCGACAGCGCGCTCGTGGCGCGTCTCGCCCGGGACGCTCTCGGCGCCGCCCACGTCCTCGGCGTTCTCCTGCCCGACGCGTCGTTTCCCGAGCCGCTGCTCCGCGAGACGGAGGAGTACGCTACGTCGCTGGGGATCGAATTCCGTACGGTCCCGATCGAAACGGTCGAGAGCGCGTACCGGAGCTTGTTGCCGGAGCTCGCCGACCGTGTCTCGCTCGGCAACGTCAAGGCTCGGATCCGGATGACGGTCGAATACGCCATCGCCCGCGAGCGGCATCGGCTCGTCGCGGGCACCGGCAACAAGTCGGAGCTTTTGCTCGGCTATTTCACGAAGTACGGGGACGGGGGCGTCGACCTCCTGCCGATCGGCGACCTCTACAAGACGGACGTGCGCGCGATCGCGGAGCAGCTTGACCTTCCCGCGGTGGTGCGCGAACGGCCCCCCACCGCCGGACTCTGGGAAGGGCAGACCGACGAGGAGGAGCTCGGGATCTCCTACCACGACCTCGACCAGATTCTGAACGGCCTCGAGCAGCTCCGTTCCCCGGAGGAGATCGCCGAACTCACCGGCTTCTCCCTCGAACGGGTCCGGTCGGTGGACGAGCGGGTGCTCCAGTTCCGGCACAAACGCCGCATGCCTCCGATCCCGAAAGTGCGGCTGAGGACGATCGGGATCGACTGGCGGGAATGATTTTGGGGGGGCGGGGCCGGCGAGCGCGGCCGTTCGGAGTAACGTTATCCCCGCCCGCGGCTCCGACCGCCGTCCCGGGATAGCGAAACGGTATGGACCGAGCGACGTACCAACGACTCTACGACGCCCTCGTCACGTACGAGGACGTTCACCGGATTGCGCACAAGGAGCACTGGGACCCCGAGCTCCTGTTCGTCATTCACACTCACCGCGTCACCCGCGACGCGACCCGCCGATTCTACGTCGTGAAGCGTCAGCTGCCGCGCCTCGTCGGCCAATGGAAGCACGGCCGCACCATTCTCGATATCGCCCGTGAGTGGAAGTTCCCGCCGGTGCTGATGGGCCAGCAGATGCTCGGGGGCCTCGGGATCCCCCGCAAGAAGGTCTGGGGCTGCTTTCTGCACCCCGAAACGGCGCCGGACGCTCGCCTCCGCAAGGAGGTCGACGAGCTGCTCGCTGCGGACATGATCTACTCGCCCCGGGGGATGGAGCTCCAACGGGAACGGGGGCGAAAGGGCGAGGAGCGCCTCCAGGGGTGGCTCGAGAAGCACGGGATCGGCTACCGCACCGAAAAGGACCTGCGGGGGAAGTACGCGAAGACCCCGGACGCGCTGCTCGACGAGCCGATCATCTTCTACGGCCAGAAACTCACGTGGATCGAGTCGAAGGCGAACTTCGGCGACGACGTCGAACTCCGGAAGAACCTCAGGCGCCAGCTCGGGCCGTACACGCAGCTCTTCGGGGAGGGCGCCGTAGTCTACTGGTACGGGTACGTGGACGGTGCGGAATCCCCGCCGGGCATCTTGCTCTGGGACGGCCCGACGTTCGAGGCGATCACGCCCGTCGTGCCACCGCATCACGAGCGAGCTCACGCTGCTCACCCGTCGCGAGATCACGCTCGACCAGCGCACCCGGCGTCGCCTCACGCAGGCCCAGGATCAGCGCACGTCGGCTCCGGCGGCGGTCCGCCTCCTTAAGCTGGCGCGAAAGGCTGCGGGCCAGGAGGTCGCAGTCGGCGCTCACCCCGGCGCGCCGAAGTTCCGCGACCAGCGCGAGCGCGTCCGGCGCAAGCACAGGGTCCGCGACCGCGACGAACGTGTCGAGCGATGGCTCGCCCTCGGGCCATCGGCCGGCCCCCTTGAGAAGTAGCTCGAGGGTCTGGTCGCCGATGGCGATCCCGGTGGCCGGGGTCGGAGGGCCATCGAATAGTTCGATCAGATTATCGTAGCGGCCCCCACCGAAGAGCGAACGACCTTCGCCGACCCGTGCGTAGCCCTCGAAGACGGTCGCCGTGTAGTAGGCGAGCCCTCGGACGATCGTCGGGTCGAAGACGACGCGGTCGGAGAGCCCCATGCGATCGAGCAGGCCGAACAGCTTGCGGACTCGCTCCACCCCCTCGAGCGCCACCGGGTCGAGGCCCCGCCCGACCTCCCGGAGGTACGGCTCGAGCGCGGTGGGCGGAACTCCGGCCCCGGAGCTCTCGAAGAGCGACCGAAGCTCCTCGACCCCGTTCGTGTCCACGCCGGCCGTGGCGAGCTCTCGGGCGAACTCCGCCGGCGGGATCTTACGGTACTGGTCGACCGCCCGGAAGAACGGCGCGGTGCTGTTGGCCCCACTTTTCCGCGCGAGGCCCTCGGCGACCGCCCGGTCGCTCACCCGGAAGGCATAGAGCCCCTCGGCCCCCACGTCGTCCATGAGCAGCGCGGTCGTCCCCAGGATATCCGCGTCCGCTTCGACCCCCGGGACGCCAAAGATGTCGAGGTTGAACTGAAGGAACTCACGCGTCCGCCCCGCTTGCGGCTCCTCGTAGCGCCACTGCTTCGAAACCGTGAACCATTTCACGGGGAGCGGCTCGGCCTTCGCCCGCGCGGAGAAGACCCGGGCCACCGAAGGGGTCGTCTCCGAAGCGAGGGCGACCGGTCGGTTCCCCTTGTCGGTGAACGCCCAGGTCTGGGCCGCGATCTCATCCCCGCTCTTCTTCTGGTAGAGCTCGAGGCTCTCGACGCACGGGATTTCGAGCTCGCGATATCCCGCCCGACGGGCCGCGGCCCGCATGCGCCGGCGGATCTCGCTCCGCGCTCCCGCTTCGGGCGGCGGGTAGTCGCGGAAGCCGCGCAACGGTTCGGTCGGCACGACCCTGCGACCCCGGCGGGGCTAATTATCTATGCGGGCGGGCCGGGCCGGGGCGCGGAAGCGAGGACCGCGGGTTCGCCGGCGGACGTCGCCTCGGGCACGGCGAGCTGCTCGGCAAACGACCGCAGGCGACGGTACGCCATCAGCATCCCGACGAAGTTGCGTTGGCGCAGCTCGGTCGCCAGGTCGCGGAGGTCGGTGACGCCGCCCCCGATGTCGGCTCCCGCGCTGCGAGCTTCGTGCATCCGGTCGCGGATCCGTCGGAGGTCCTCGAAAAGGCGGGGTTCGAGGACGGTCCAAAGGGCGACCGCCGCGCGCGCGAGCAGTTTCTCCGCCTCGGGGCGGCGCCCCTTCAGGACGAGCTTGCGCCCTTCCTCGAGAGGTCCCTGCGCGGGCCCCGGGTCACCTCCCAGGTCCCGGATCGTTTGGGAAAGGAGGTCGCACTCGCTCACCAGGATTTTGCCGACCTCCCACTCCTCCTCGAGGCGCACGAGCTCGTCCCGGACGTGGGCCATCCTCCGGAGTCCTCCGGCGAGGTCCCCGAGCCGGATCGACTCGCGGATGGCGTCGAGCTCGACGTCCGCACTCGGCGTCGGGATCAGCTGGGAGATTTCGTTTCGCGCCGCGAGCGTCGCCTCGAACTCTTCGGTGAGCGAGCTCAGAAGGTGCACGAACATCTCCCGCGCGAGAATGTTCAGCGACTCGCGGTCGCCGGCCACGGCGGCGGCGTTCGCCCGGGCCCCGAACTCGGTGAAGTCGGCCCCCAGCCGCCGGCCGAGCTCGAAGTACTCCCGGACGCGACGCCGGAGCTCTTCGTCGCTGCCGGCGCTCGGCAACGGAGGTAGGTCCCGGATTGGCTCGATCGGTCGCACCTTACGCTTGTGGGCCGAGGGAGGCGCCCCGCGGGCCGCGCCATGTCGGGGCCGGGTGAGCAATCCCTGGGACGCCGCTTCCCGCGCGGGGGCCTCCGATTTGGCGAGGTCGACCGTCGCGAGGAGTTCCCCGATGGTCCGGATGTAGGCCGGGTCGTGGTCGGTGGCCGGGCCGGCGGCTTCCCGGACCGCGTCGAACAATTTCACCGAAAGTTGGCAGCTGGGACACTCCGTGGCGTGGTCGCCGACCTCCGAGCCGCATGCCGGACAGGTCGGCATCGCTGGCCCCTAGCTCCCGAGGGGACGACTCGAGGAGGTCGTCGCGAAGGAAGGGCCCCCGACGCGGGGCCGATACGAACGGTCGGGGCGCAGGGACCGGAGCCGACGAACCCGCTCGGCCGTCGGTGGGTGGGTCGAGAAGATCGCGGCAAACGAAGCTCCTCGGAACGGGTTCACGATGAAGAGGCTCGACTGGGCCGGGGAGCCGACCCTCATCGGGTGCCGAGCGTTCGCCGAGTCGAGCTTTTGTAGGGCGCTCGCGAGGGCCTCCGGGTCTCCGATCGTCAGCGCACCGACTTCGTCCGCGCGGAACTCCCGGGAGCGGGAGATGGCGAGCTGAATCAACATCGCGGCGATCGGGGCGGTCACCAGCGCGAGGAGGAGGAGAATCGGATTCGTCCCGCTGCGGTTGCTCGACCCGCCGAACAGCATCGAGAAGAACGCGATCTGGGCGGCGTACGAAATGGCACCGGCGACGGTGGCCGCGAACGTCATCACGAGGACGTCCCGGTCGCGCACGTGGGCGAGCTCGTGCGCTAGCACGCCCCGCAGCTCCCGGTCGTTAAGGATGGGAAGGATCCCCTGCGTCACGGCGACCACGGCGTGTCGCTCATCCCGGCCGGTCGCGAAGGCGTTCGGCGTCGGGGACGGCACAATCGCGAGCCGGGGGGCGATGAGCCCGAACGACGGCGCGAGCTCATCCACGATCGCCGCGAGGCGCGGCGCCTCGGTGGGAGTCACGATCTTCGCCCGGGTCGACCAAAGGACCAACCGGTCGCAGAGGAAGTACGAAACCAGGTTCAGCACCATCGCGAGGGTGAGCGCGACGACGAGCCCGGCGAGCCACGAGCCGAAGATGAACTCCCCGACGAGCCCGCCGACGACGATGAAGATCGCAATGATCACGGCGAACAGGACGGCCGTCCGGGTCCGGGTTCCCATGGGGGGTCTCTAGGGCCGCCTACCGGCGACCGGCTCAAAAGCTCTCGGTGGCGAGTGATTCCGCCGTCACGGTTCCGGCCCGAGTGGGGCGAGGTGTCGACGGGCAGACGGTGTGGGATGGTAGACGCCCGGGCCGAGCCCGGCCAGTTCGCGGACGGGGCGGACCGTCTCGGGGGGAAAACGCCGACGGCATCGGGGACATCGGAATCCGCGGACCCTCCCCAGGGACTGAGTGCGCCGGCCGCACTCGGGGCACGTCGGAGGCCCCGGCCGGGCCCACCGCGTCGCGAGTGAGATTACCCGGAGGCCCTCGACCTTGAGCACCGGGTCCTCCCCCCGACTTCCCCAGACCTCGACCCGGTCGCCGATCGCGAGACGCTGGGCGACCTGCGGCAGGGTCTTCGTCGGCTCGAAGGCGATCGCCTCGAGCGCGGTCCCCTCGTCGTCGACGAGCCGGAGTCGAACATGACCGCCCCGCAGAGTACGGGGTAGCTCCGCGACCCGGCCGATGACGCGGCCGGATTGGTACGCCGCCACCTCGCGGGCGGCGCGAGGAACCAGGTGGTCCCCCGTGGCTTGGTTCGTACGGAACAGCACCCAACGGTCGACGGGCTCCGACCGGACGTCCCGGCGCGCCGCGAGCGGAGGGTCGGGCCGGATTCCCCGGAGCCCAAACAGGATCGGGCAGGGCGTGTGCGGCGTGACGAGGAGGCGGCGCGTGCGCGAGTCATGGCAGAGAAAGAGTTCGGGGTGCCGTTGAGCGGTCGCTCGGACCGACCGCGCATCGACCCGGCGACGCGCTCCCTCGCGGGCGATCGGTCGGTACGCGATCAGCTCCCACGTGACCCTCCGGCCGGGCCACGCAATCGCGGCGCTGGCCCCGACCAGCCCTCGTCCATCGCCCTCGGCGTGGACGACCGCCCCCACCGACTCGAGGTACTGACGCGTCGCCTCGACCGGAACGATCTCGCGTACGGCGTGATAGTAGAGCCATGCCGGAAGGCGATGGTGGACCGCGACGAGCGCTGGGTCGGTGCGCGGTTCGCCGCGCCGGGAACTCACGAGCACTCGCTGCCACGCATGGTCCACGAACTCTTCCGCCCGGCCGGCCGAGAGGGACGAGCCGGTCGCGTAGCTCCAAAGGGGCCGGCCCTCCGCCTCACCAATACGATGCCGCGGGCCGCGACCCCGGCCGAACTGCGCGGCCAGGGCCGCGTTCCCCCGGGTCTTCCACGGGATGTTTGGGTTCAGACGGACGAGACGCGGTTCACCGATCAGGTCGACCCCCTCGTCGCGGGCGAGCGCGAGCAGCTCGGAAAGCACCCAGGTCGTGCAGCCGCCTTTCGGGCTGTCGGTGTCGTCGATCCCGAGCCAGATCGTGGTCACCCCCTGAGGACCGCCCTCGCCGAGGGCAACGCGGCCGCCTCGCCTAGGCGAGCCCCGAGAGGAGCTTCGTGTAGGCCGAGAGGTTCACATCGAGGCCGATATCCGCGCGGACCGGACCGGGTCCGTCGCCGATGAGTTTCACCTCAAGGCCATCCCGGCTCACCGTCTCGGGTCGGTGCATCACGCCGATGGGGATCCGCCCGGAGTCGGTCGTCTCGAGGCAGAGGCGGAACATCGTCTTGCGGTCGGTGGGGTCGTAGCCGGGGAGGGTCGCCACGTCGACGACCTTCTCGCGCCAGAGCTTGTACGTGTCGTTGTACGTCACGCACGGCGAAAGGTCCTCGACGAACGCGAACCCCCGGCCCTCGCGGTTGAACCGGATGGCTTCCGTGAGAATCGCCGTCATGCCTTTCGGGTCGCCCGAGAAGGTTCGGGCGATGAAGTTCGGCGCGGGGATCGATAGGGCGGTCAGGATCGAATGGAACGGCGGCTCGACGTTCCCCTCGAACCCGAGCTGGCTCGTCGGGGAGGCTTGTCCTTTCGTCAGGCCGTACGTCTCGTTGTTCATCACAATGTAGAGGATCGAGACATTCTTCTTGAAGGCGTGAATGAAATGGCCCATCCCGATGGCGTAGCCGTCGCCGTCGCCGCCCGCCGCGACGACGGTGAGCGACGGGTTCGCGAGCTTGACGCCGACGGCCTGGGCCAGGAGCCGGCCGTGCAGGGCATGAATGCCGTTCACCTCGAGGAAGTTGTGGATCGACCCCGAACAGCCGATCCCCCCGACGAGCACGAAGTCGTGCGTCGGGATCTTGAGTTCGGACGCGGCGCGCTTGACGGCGGCCAGCACGCCGAAGTCCCCGCACCCAGGGCACCAGATCGGCTGGACCGGCTTCGCGGATTGGACCATCTCACGCCACCTCCTTCACGTCGGCCGCGATCTCCGGCGCGCGGAACGAGTAGCCGTCGTACTTCAGGATCGAACGCAACTTCGCGTGGTGCCAGGGCATCGTCTCACGGAGGAGCCGCGCGAGCTGGCCGGTGTAGTTGTGCTCCACGACGTACGCGACGTCGACCTCCTTGAAGAACGGGTCGATCTCGTGGACCGGTACCGGGTAGACGGTGCGCACCTGAAGGTACCGGGTCGAAATCCCCTTGCGCTGGAGGAGATGCTGGGCCTCGAGGATCGGTCCCGAGGTGCTGCCGAATCCAACGATCCCGACCTTGGCCGAAGGGGGACCGAACACGCGGCAGGACGGGAGCTCGGCGCGGGCGTGGACCATCTTCTCCATCCGCTTCTTCATCATCCTGAGCCGGTTCGCCGGATTGACCGAGACGTGCCCCCACTCGTCGTGCTCGTTCCCCGTCACTTCCGCCCAGAGGCCCGGCGTACCGGGGGGAGCGTACGCGCTCACGCCGTCCGCGTTCAGCTCGTAGATCTTGTAGTGCGAGAGCTTGGCCGCGGCCTCCGGGGTCAGCCGCTTGCCGCGGTCGAGGTGGACCTTCCCGAGGTCGAACCGCGGACTGGTCGTCGTGTTCTGGCAGAGCGCCTGGTCGAGGAGCAGGATCACCGGGACTCGCCAGCGCTCGGCGAGATTCAACGCGTCGATGGTGAGCTCGAAACAATCGACCGGGTCGGACGGCGCGAGGATGAACCGCGGGTATTCGCCGTGCCCGAGGTTGGCGAGGTGCGAGAGGTCCGATTGTTCGTGCCGGGTCGGCTGTCCGGTCGAAGGTCCGACGCGCTGACAGTCCGCGACCACGAGCGGAAGCTCGGCCGTTCCGGCATGGGAGAGCCCCTCGGTCATCAGCGAGAGACCCGGTCCGCTCGTTGAGGTCATCGCCCGGGCGCCGGCGTAGGACGCGCCGATCACCATGTTGATCGCTGCGAGCTCGTCCTCGGCCTGGCGGACGACGCCGCCGAAGGGGGGAAGGTAGCGCTGCAAGAACTCCATCACCTCGGTGGCGGGGGTGATCGGATAGCCGGCGAAGAACCGGCCTCCGCCGACGACGAATCCGAGCGCCACGGCCTGGTTGCCGGTGGTGAGGATCAGATTGTGGGCATCCCCGCTCGTGATGGAGTAGCGGTTCTCCACCCCCGGCATGGCCAGGGCGACCTTCCGCCCGATCTCGAGGGCCTTGAGGTTCTTCTCGAGCGCATCGCCACCGCGACGCTTGAACCGCTCTTCGATCACCGCGCGCGTTTGCGCCGGGTCGAAGCCGAACAGCACCGAGAGCGCGCCGTAGGCAGCGGTGTTCTTGAAGATCGGTTGTCCGAGCGGCCCGCCGACCAGCGTGGCGAACGGAAAACCGGCCGAATGCGGCTCGGCGATGTGGAACGTGGTGGAGTCGTAGAGGATGAAGCCGTGCGAGGAGAGTTCGGCCTTGCCCATCTCCACCGCTTCGTTGTCGAACGCGACAAGCACGTCGACCTGGGACTTCACGGCGAGGAGCGGGTCCCGGCAGGCGCGGACCGACGCATCGGCATGGCCGCCCCGGATACGGGAGAGCACGTTCCTCGAGGTGTAGACGTAGAGACCTCGCTTGCGGAAATACCGTCCGAGCAGGTCCGAGACGGTGAGAGTCCCATCCCCGCCCTGGCCGCCGATCATCACGCTCACGTCGCTGAGCTCGAGCGGGGGCCGCGGAACCCCCGGGCCGGACTGTTCAACGAGAGGAGCGATTTGGGCCGCCGCAGGGGACATCGAATTCTCCGGACGCAGGTCGTCGCCGACCTGTGGAGAGTTTCAGGTACGGTGGATATTTAAGTCATCAGCCCGCCGAGGTCGAGGTCAGGTCGAAACCCCCGGATTCGTGCTAAGAAAGGTTAATTCACTGCGGTGGGTAGAAGGCTGAATGCCGGGGGCGCGCCTCGTCGAGAACTACCACAAGGAGACTCATCGCGAGCGGCGGATTCCACCACGGATCGAGATCTGGGACGAGACGCTGCGCGACGGCGAGCAGATGCCGGGCGTTCACTTCTCCCCCGAGGAGAAACTTCGGATCGCCACGGCCCTCTCCGATATCGGCGTGAGCGTCATCAACGCCGGGATTCCCGTCGTTTCGGACGACGAGGCCCGCGCCGTCCGGGAGGTCGCCGCGGCGGGACTGCGCGCCCATATCCTCGCCGCCGCGCGCACGTTGCCCTCGGACGTGGATGCGGTCATCAAGAGCGGCGCGACCCACATCGCGATCTTCGTCGCCGCGAGCAGGGTGCACCTCAAGTTCAAGCTCAAGATGACCGAGGCCGAGGTCCACGCGGCGGCGCTCCGGTCGGTCCAGCAGGCGAAGGACGCCGGGCTTCACGTGTCGTTCGTCACCGAGGACACGGTGCGGGCGAAGTTCGATTTCGTGGAGAGGCTCTACCGCGATGTTCAGGAAGCGGGCGCCGACCGGCTGGTCGTTGCCGACACGGTCGGCGTCATGACCCCGCTCACGTTCCGGTGGTACCTCACCGAGTTCCAGCGACGGGTGAAGCCCAAGGACCTCTCGGTGCACTGCCACGACGACTTTGGCCTCGCGGTGGCGAACACGTTGACCGCGGTGGAATGTGGGGCCCGAGCCCCCCACGTTTGTGTGAACGGCATCGGTGAGCGCGCCGGGAACGCCGCCTTCGAGGAGGTCGTCCTGGGCCTCGAGACGCTCTACGGCATCCGGACCGGCATCAAGACGGAGAAGATCCACGAGCTCTCCCGGCTCGTCGAGGAGCTCTCCGGCGTCCCGGTCGCCGCGAACAAGGCGCTCGTGGGCTACAACGCGTTCTCCCACGAAGCCGGGATCCACACCCACGGGGTGCTCGCGAACTCACTCACGTACGAGCCCCTTCAACCGGGCCTCGTCGGTCGCCAGCGGAAGATGATTCTCGGTAAGCACACGGGCAAGGCGGCGATCGTGGAGAAGCTCAAGGAGCGAGGGATTTCCGTGTCCGACCCCTTGCTGCTCGAGCTGCTGCGTAGGGTGAAGTTCGAGACCGAGTCCCAGTCCAAGTCCGGGTTGCGAAAGTTCCTGCACTATTACCGCTCCATGTTCGAAGCTCCGGGATTGAGCGACAGCGAGTTCTGGTCGATCGTCGACGCGATTGGGATTCGACCGACGAGCCCATGACCGATGGTAACGGCCACGGCATGACGCTCGCCGAGAAAGTGCTCGCGCGCGCATCGGGTCTGGAGCGCGTGGTCCCGGGCCAGATCGTCGAGGGCAGCGTGGACCTCGCCATGATGCACGAGCAGGGAGCGCAAACGGTCGCGCCGTTCCACCAGATGGGGGCGTCGCGCGTCTGGGACCCCGACCGGGTCGTGATCGCGATCGACCATTGGGTGCCCGCGTCGACCGAGGGGGCCGCCGTGCTCCACCGAATCCTGCGGAAGTTCGCCGCGGAGACGAGCCTGCGCCACTTCTACGATGTCGGCCGTCACGGCATCTGCCACCAGATCCTTGCCGAGAACGGCTGGGTGGTGCCCGGGGACCTCGCGGTCGGCACCGACTCCCACACGAACATGCTCGGAGCCGTCGGAGCCGTGGCGACCGGCATCGGCCCGACCGAGATGGCGGCCGTGCTCGCGCTCGGGCGGCTCTGGCTCAAGGTCCCGCCCACGGTCCAGGTCCGGGTGCGCGGGAACTTTGGGAAGGGAGTGACGGCGAAGGACCTCGTGCTCCGGATCCTCGGGGAGGTGCGCACGACCGGGGCGACTTACAAAGCGGTCGAGTTCACCGGCCCGACCATCGAGCGACTCTCGATGCCCGAGCGGTTCACGATCTGCAACATGACGACCGAGATGGGCGCGAAGACGGGAATCGTCGCACCTGACGCGACGACCCGCGAGTACCTCGCGCCGATCGCGAAGCACCCGATGCACCCCCTGAGCTCGGATGCGGACGCGCGGTACGAACGCACGGTGGACATCGACGTCGACGGTATGCCGCCGATGGTCGCCTGTCCGTACTCGCCCGACAACGTCCGTCCGCTCACCGACGTCGTCCGCGAGCACGTCACGGTCGACCAAGCGTTCCTGGGCTCGTGCACCAACGCTCGGATCGAGGACCTGCGCGAGGGCGCGGCCCTGATGAAAGGGCACCGCGTCGCGCCGGGGGTCCGGTTCATCGTCTCTCCGGCCTCGACCGCCATTTACGACCAGTGCCTTCGGGAGGGTATCATCGAGACGTTCACCGAGGCCGGGGCGGTCTTTACGAACTCCAGCTGCTCCGCCTGTTTTGGCGGGAACATGGGAATCCTCGCACCGGAGGAGGTGTGCGCCTCGTCCTCGAACCGGAACTTTCCCGGACGTATGGGGGCGAAAGAGGCCCGGATCTACCTCATGTCGCCCGCCGCGGTGGTCGCGACCGCGATCAAGGGGGAGATCGCGGACCCCCGGGAGCTCCTATAGCCGACCCATGCAGGACGTCATCGAGGGGCGCGTCTGGACGCTCGGCGCGGACGTCGACACCGACCAGATCATCTCGGGAAAGTACCTCACGATCATCGACCCCAACGAACTGAAAAAGCACGTGTTCGAGATCGCCCTCCCCGAGTTCTCCCGAGAGGCCCGGGCCGGCGACATTCTCATCGCCGACGAGAACTTCGGCTGCGGGTCGAGTCGCGAGCACGCCCCCCAGGCGATGCGCGCGATCGGCGTCGGCGCGGTCGTCGCCGATTCGTTCGCCCGCATCTTCTTCCGCAACGCGATCAACCTCGGCATCCCGGCGATCGAAGCGCGCGGGGTTCGGGCTATCTTCGAACAAGGCGACACGGCGCGCATCGAAATGCGCGCCGGCCGCATCACCAACCTTAGGACCCGCGCGTCGGTCAGTTTCCCGCCTCTCCCGCATCATCTCCTCGAGCTGCTCGAGGCGGGGGGACTGGTCGAGAAGGTCCGTCGCGAGCTCGAGGCGCGCTCGGCTGCGGGAGGTACCCGGTGAAGGAGGCCGGCTACGAGATCGCGATCTATCCCGGCGACGGCACGGGACCTGAAGTGGTCCGTGAGGGCCGCCGCGTCATGGACGTCCTCGCCGAGGGTGGGCCAGCCTCGTGGCACGCCACGGAATACCCGGGCGGGGGCCAGTACTATCTTCAAACGGGTCGGGAGTGGGAACCGGAGGCCGCGGCCGCGGCACGGGCCGCGGACGCCATCCTCGTCGGCGCGGTGGGCTGGCCCGGCGCGACACTACCGAACGGGGACCTTGCCGGACGCGCCTTGGTCCTCGGCCTGAGGGAGGGACTCGACCTGTTCGCGAACGTGCGGCCGTGCAAGCTTTACCCGGGCGTCCGACACCGGATCAGCGGCGAGTTCCGCGAGGTCTGGTCACCGAAGAACGTTGACATGGTCGTGGTGCGGGAGAACACGGAGGACCTGTACACGCCCGTGCGGGGCCGGCTGCGGCGGGCCGACGAGACGGAAGTGGCGATCGATACCCGGATCATCACGCGGAAGGGGTCGGAACGGGTGATCCGCTTCGCGTTCGAGCTCGCCCGGGGGCGGGCACACGGAGCCCCCGAAGATGGGGTTCGACGAGTCACGTGCGTCGACAAGTCGAACGTGATGGAAGGATGCCGGTTCTTCCGGGAGACCTTCGACCGCATCGCTGCCGACTACCCCGAGATCGAGCGTGACTACGCGTACGTCGACGCGTTCGCGCAATGGCTCGTGCGCAATCCCGAACATTACAACGTCGTCGTCGCGACGAACATGATGGGAGACATCGTTACCGACCTCGCGGCGGTGCTCCAAGGCGGGATGGGGTTCGCGAGCGGGGGGAACATCGGCCATGAGCACGGAATGTTCGAGCCCGTCCACGGGAGCGCCCCGAAGTACGCGGGGAAGAACCAGGCGAACCCGTTCGCGACCTTCTTCGCGGTCGAGCAGATGCTTCGGTGGCTCGGGGGGCGGCACGCCGACCCCCGTCTCGTGCGGCAGGCCGACCGGCTCGAGCGTTCGCTCGCGCGAACGCTGGCGGAGGGTCGGGCCCGCACGTACGACCAGGGGGGCACCGTCACTACCCGGGAGGCGGGGGACCGCGTGATCGAGGCGATCCGGGGGGAGCCACGATGAGCGGGCGCTCCGTCGCGATCGTCGGCGGCGCCACGACCAAGTTCGGGGTCCGTCCCGCCACGTGGTCGGAGCTCGTCCAAGAGGTGGGGGTGGCGCTCGATCGCGCGGTCCCAGCGCTCCGGTCGGAAGCGGTCGACTCGCTGTTCGTCGGCGCGGCGGAACCCGAGCGGTTCGCCTTCCAATCGCACGTCGCTCCGCTCGCGGCGGAGCAGCTCGGCCTCAAGCCGCACCATATCCTCCAGCGCAACGAGCTCGCCTGTGCTTCGGGTCAGTCGGCGATCCGGTCGGCGTACGCGGCGATCGCGAGCGGGCTCTCGGAGGTGGCCGTGGTCGTCGGGGTCGAGAAGATGAACCTCCCGTCAATGGCCGAGGCGAACACAGCGATGGGGTGCGTCATGGACCGGCCGTGGGACGGTCCCGCCGGGGCGACCGCCCCGCCGTTCTTCGCCATGGTCGCGCAGCGGCACATGCTCGAGTTCGGCACGACCGAAGAGCAGCTCGCCGCCGTCTCGGAGAAGAACCACCGGTTCGCCAACACGAACCCCCACGCGCAGTTCTACGAGAAAACGTTCTCGCGCGACAAGCTCCTTCGTCTGCCGCTCATCGCCCCTCCGCTCCGCCTGGGCGACTGCTCCTCCATGACGGACGGTGCGGCCGCGGTCGTGCTGACGTCCGAGGAGCACGTCCGGGAGTATACCGACACACCCGCTTGGGTCCGTGGTAGCGGCCAGTACTCGGACTTCCACAATCTCGCTCACGCCGGTTCGCTCACCGAGTGGAACGGGCTCCGCCGGGCCTCGAAGGAGGCCCTCGACCGGGCCGGCATCGAGGTCGGTGACCTCGACCTCGCCGAGCTCCACGACTGCTTCACGATCTCCGAGATCGTCGAGTACGAGGCGCTCGGGCTCTGTCCGGTGGGCGAGGGTGGCCGGTTCGCGGCCGAGGGCCGGGGCGACCTCGGCGGCGACCTCGTGGTGAACCCGCGCGGCGGCCTGCTCGGATGCGGTCACCCGCTCGGCGCCACGGGCGTGGCTCAGGCGGTCGAGGTCTACCAGCAGTTCGCGGCCGCGGTACCGCCCGCGCGGCAGGTGCCGGACCCCGAATGGGCCCTCGTCCACAACCTCTCGGGGAGCGCGAACGTCCATTCGGTGATGGTCTACCAGCGCGGAGGGGCGGCGTGAGCGCGCAGACGCCCCGGCGGCGACCCACGGGCGCCGTGGTCGTCGCCCCTCCTCCCGCTGCGGAAACGCGACCCCCCGAATCCGGAACTCCGAGTCCTCCCTCGAAGACGAGGGAACGGCGGCCGTTCCTCCTCGACTTCTTTCCCCTTGAGACCCCCGACCAGACCCGGCTGCACCGATTCTACGACCGACTCCGGGAAGGGCGTCTCTCCACGACCCGCTGCCGCCGCGACGGCTCGCTCCATTGGCCCCCGCGCACGGCGTGCCCGACCTGCCGGACCGAGGAGCTCGAGTGGGTCGACTTGCCCGAACACGGCCACATCTACGCGTTCAGCGCCGTTCTCGCCGGGGCACCGCTGGGCTTGGAGTCGGACGTCCCGTTCGCGGTCGGTCTCATCGACCTTGACGGGACTCCTCTCCGCCTCTTCGGCCGGATCGAGGGCCGTCCGTGGAACGAACTCCGGATCGGGGCCCCCGTACGGACCGAGGCTTACGACATCGGGGACGGCCGGATGTTCTACCGGTTCCGGACGACCGAGTGAGGGTTGCGAACGCCGATCCCGCGTTCGGGCCCGCGCGCGGCGCGCCACTGACGTTCTTCCGAGAGTAGGCTATTTATACACCCCCTAGGTCTCGCGCGCCGCCGGCGTGGGGTACCGGACCTGCATGGAATCGACTAGCTCGGGGTGGTGGCACCGTCACGGTTGGACGGTCGCCATACTCCTTTCCGCCTTCGGAATCGCGTTCGCGATCCGAACGATCTGGACGTTCCCGGTCGTCCTCCAGTACGGTCCGCTCTACACCTACGGAGGCGGATCGGACTCGTACTACCACTCGCGGGTGATGCAGTACATCATCGCGACGCACCAGAATCTGGTGTTCGACCCGTTGCTCAACTTCCCGGTCGGCGCGATCAACCCCCGCGAACCGCTCTTCGACTGGATGAACGCGGTCCTCGGGCTCGTCTTCGCCCCGTTCTTCGGGGGGAACGCCGCGACCGCGGGGGCCTGGTCGCTCGACCTACAAGCCCCGCTCTGGGCGGCGCTCAGCGTGTTCCCGATCTACCTCATCGGCCGCGAGGTGGCGGACCGCCGGACCGGGCTCATCGCCGCGATGATCTACCCGTTCCTGAGCGGCAGCATCGATTCGTCGATCTTCGGGTACGCGAACTACCTGTCGTTCTACACGTTCATCATCCTCATCACGGTCTACTCGTACATTCGTACGGTCAAGGCGGTCGGCAGCCGCCGCTGGGTCCAGGATTACCGCCACCCTCGCCAGTACCTTCCGGCGCTCCGTGCCTTCCTCCGGACGGAACGCTCCGCGGTGAAGTGGGCGGTCTTCTCCGGGGTCTGCCTCGGCACGCTCGCGCTCTCCTGGCAAGGGTACACCTACGCGGTCGTCGTGATCGTGATCTCGCTCGTCGCCGCGATGGTGATCGAGCGGGTCCGCCGGGTCGACTCGTTCGGCCTCTACGTCGCGACCGCCATCGTGGGCCTGATCGGGTTCCCGATGGCGATGCCGTACTACCTCGTGCAACGCCAGTTCACGACGTGGTTCGACCTTCCGCTCCTGCTGTTCTTCGGGGCCCTGGCCCTGCTGCTGCCGTTCCTCCTCGTCCGGGACGTTCCGTGGGTGTTCTCGGTCCCGCTCCTCGTCGGCGTCGTGGCTGGGGGCGTCGGGCTCCTCTATGTCGTCAACCCGACCGACTACACGACGCTCGTCACGGGCCAGGGATACTTCGTCAAGACCCTCATCTACTCGACCGTCGCCGAGGCGCAGGCGCCGTCGATCGACCAGCTCGTGCTCGCCTACGGGGTGATCACGTTCTTCCTCGCCTTCGTAGGCCTCGCGATCTTCGGTTACCTCCTCGTGCGGGGCCGCTTCAAGCGCTACCACATCGTCTTTCTCGTCTTTGCCTTGCTCTCGCTCTACCTGCCGGTCTCGGCCGCGAAGTTCTTCCTCGTGGCGACCCCGATCTTCGCGCTGCTTCCCGCCGAGGCGATCCGTCGCGCCCTCGACATCGCCGGCTAC
The DNA here is from genome assembly GCA_035626215.1 of Thermoplasmata archaeon. Taxonomy (GTDB): domain Archaea; phylum Thermoplasmatota; class Thermoplasmata; order Lutacidiplasmatales; family UBA184; genus Lutacidiplasma. The sequence continues at coordinate 15,118 of DASPOD010000048.1, read as the reverse complement.
GGGCAGCTTCGACGGACGGCGGCCTCGCTCGCCGACCGCCGTAGCCAGTTCTCGGCGTTCCGCAAGGCGTTCAAGCCGCGGCACGTCCTCGTGATGGCGCTCGTCGTCGCGGTCGTCCTTCCCAACGTCTGGGTCGCGATTGACGCGGGCATTCCGGGCAATACGAAGTTGCAGTACGGCTCGCAGGTCGGTTCGTCGCTGCCGTCGTGGATCCAGCTGAATACGACCGACCCCGCGTCCTACTACTTCGGGGCTGTCGGCGGCGACCTCGACACTCCGAACCAGTACGACAGTGCGGCGTACGATTGGCTCGCGCAGCAAGACACCAACTTACCGCCGCAAGAACGGCCCGCCTTCGTGAGCTGGTGGGACTACGGGTTCCAGGCGATCGACCAGGGTGACCATCCGAGCGTCGCCGACAACTTCCAGCACGGTATCGACCCCGCCGGGCAGTTCCTGCTCGCCCAGAACGAGTCGCTCGCAATCGGGGTCCTCACCACGACGATTCTGCAAGCCGAACAGCGAGCGACCGGCCAGCCGTATCTGCCCGCTTCGCTCAATCGCATTCTCGCGCAGGACGGCCTCAACCTCACTCGGCTCCACAACTATCTCTCGAACACGAGCTACGATTACTCGCTCGTTGTCCACCACCCCGAGGTCTACCTGCCCGTCAACCCGAGCACCCTCACCGATGACAATGCGATGTACCTCGCGATGGAGTACTTCCTCGCGTCCTCGCTACCGCTCAATGGCGTCGCGAAGGTCTACGACGACGTCCAGGCGTACACGGGCTGGTCGATCCGCTATGCGATGGCCGACTCGCGGTTGTTCCCGTTCAGCGGCTCGGACACCGGAATCTTCTACGCCCCGGCGGACCTCACCGGTCGCGTCATCGACCGGGCCGGCGCGCCCGCCTCGTTCTACAACCTGACCGTCCTCGGCTCCGACGGCAACTACTACCCCTACGGAGTGCCCCTGCCGGCCGGAGTGACGCAGGTCGGCGGTCCGGTGATCAACTACTTCGCGCCGTTCTACGACTCGATGATCTATCGGACGTACATCGGCTACAACGGTACCGACGTGGGTCAGAGCCCCGGTATCCCGGGCCTGACGATGAACGCGACGATCGAACCGGGCTGGATGCTCCAGCACTTCGAGGTCGTCTACAAGACCGCCTACCTCTGCACCCAGCCCAACTACGCGGGGGTCTGTAACGCCGCGAACGTGCCCGCCGCGGTCGCGGAGGCCCCGCGGATCAACGGGTCCGCCGACACGCGTGCGTATAGCTACTTCAGCGGCGGCGAGTCGATCCTCGAATACTACCCCGGCCAGACGCTGCTCGGGAACGTCGAGCTCGCGAACGGCGCGCCGGCCGGTGGCGTCCGGGTGACGGTCACCGACGGGTGGGGGATCCCGCACGATACCGTCCTCACGGCGCCGGACGGCTCGTTCTCCCTCGTCCTGCCGCCGGGGAACGACACCGTCAACATCACCATGGGAGCGGTCGACGCCCTCACCCAGCAGGGTGGGAACCTGCTGAAGTCGGTGAAGATCGTCGTCCCGAACGCGGTCGGGCTCAGCTTCGAGGCACCCAGCCTCGTGCAGACGTTCAAGCTCGGCTCCGGCACGGTCGATGGATACCTCTACTGGGAGAACGTGAACTCGACCACCTACAACCCGTCCACCGACACGCTGATCCCCGGCGCCCAGGTCGTGCTCTGGGGACCGAACCTCACCCGGCAATCGGCGGTCACCGACGCGAGCGGGTCGTTCGACCTCACGAACGTCGCGCCCGGCGTCTACAACGACGCCGTGCTCCTCGATGGCCGCAATTACACGCAAACGGCGGTGACCGTGGTCCCCGGGGGCACCGCGAACGCGACCGCGGGAATCCCTTCGGGCATCGTTACCGGCACGGTCTACCACGGCAACGGGGCGATCCGCGCGGGGGCCATCGTGACCCTCGCGGGTCCGAACGGGACGGTCTCGACGTACACCACGAACCCCACGGGCAGTTACCGCCTTGGAAGCGCCGGTCCGGGTAACTACACGGTCAGCGCCACGGTCCCGGGAACCAGCTTGCGCTCGCCCGGCGTTCCGGTCGAGATCACGTCGGGCACCACGAATCTGACGGTCAACCTCACGGTCCTGCCTTCCGGCCAGGCGAGTTTCTCGCTGACAGCGAATGGCCTGCCGGCCGGTAACGTCCCGGTTCGGTTCACCCCGCTCGTGACGTTCACGAACGCCTCCGCGTCGCCGATCGGCACCCTTCAGAACACCACCGGGAATTCGACCGTGGTCGTGAGCTCGAGCTCGGGGTTCCTCATCGCCAACCTCCCGGCGGGAACGTACACGGCGTACGCCTATGGCCTCGTCAACGGCCAATGGTGGACGGCCGTCGGCTCGACGACGGTCATTGCCGGCGTGAGCAATCCTACGGTCCCGCTCGCTCTAACCCCCGCGATCCGGCTCTCGGGCACCATCGCGCGCGTGGCCGCCCTGGGTTCGGCCGGACGGTCCGCGGTGGTCGCCTACGCGAACGGTTCCGAGGTGACGACCTGGGCCTCGGGAGGGACGTTCTCGCTCGCGCTGCCCAGCGGGTCGTACAACCTCCAAGCCTTCCTCGGAACGCCGGGCTCGGGCGCATCGAGCGTCTGGACAGCGGTCGGAAGCGTATCACTAACCGCACCGACCGCGATTGCCTTCGCTCCCGTCCTCGCCGAGCGCGTGGCGTTCACGGTCGGGGCTCCCCTCGGGAGCGGCCAGCTCTACCCCGCGGCCGGTGCCGCGGTCGTCGTGAGCGCAGGACCGAGTGGTCCCGCGGTCCCCGCGACCGCAAACTCCACCGGGTCGGTCGCCGTGTACGTCCCGAGCACGCTCCCGCTGACCGCGGGTTCGTACTGCCTCACGACCTCGACGTTCGGGTTTGCCTCCACGAGCGCCTGCGACTATACCCCATCGGCCCTCGCGTCGCTCCGCCAGCTGACCACGACGCTGAACTCCGTGCCGGTAACGGTCACGGTGCAGGGGCTTCCCTCGGGTACTTCGGTCACGGTCAATTTCACCGCTCAGGGGGCCACGGCGGTGAACCGGTCGGTCGCGGGCGGTCCGACGTTCTCGCTCGCATTGCCGCCCGGCGCCTACGCGGTGAGCGCTCGGGCGGTCGTCGGCTCGGGGAACGTCGTCTACCTCCCGACGGGTGCGTTCTCGACGAACCTCCCGGTGGGCGGGACGGGCGTCCAGATCACGATCGTTCTCGTCGCCCAGGTGAACTCGACCGGCACGCTCACCCTGCCCGCGGGCGTCTCGACGTCGGCGGTCGCCGTCTCTCTCTCGTCGCCCACGGCGACGGTCGTCGTGAACGGGACGGCGTTCGAGAAAGGATTCCGGGCCCCGCCGGGCACTTACTCCGCGTATGCCACCGCGACCCTGCACTCGGCGAGCTACGCGACCCTCACCCGGGTCACCATCGCCGCGAACGGCGCCATCACCCCGGCGATCGTGCTGAGCGGGATTGGGGCGAATCTTTCGGCTACGCTCGTGAATTCGCTGGACGCCGCGGTGCCCGTGAACACGACCGTCACCTTGATCGCCCCGGGCGGGGCCACGATCGACACGACCGCCTCCAACGGATCGTTCTCCGTGATCCTCAATCCCGATACCACCTACGCGGTGTTCGCGAACGGGACGACGTACACGAGCGGGCCCAACGGGAGCTACGAGGAATCGTGGAGCTCGGCTCCCCGCGCCTCCTGCCGTACCGGTGCGACCACTTCGCAGTGCCTCGTCCCCATGGTGGGGGTCGCTCTCCTCGTCTCGGTGAACGGCACGCTCGTTGCGAACGGGGTCTCGGGCGCGGCCCCCGGCACGGTGCTCTTCGTCGGGCCGTACCCGTCGACCAACACGACCAAGGTCGCGGCGCCGTCCGGTACGTTCTCGGTCGCGCTGGCCCCCGGGGCGTACTCCCTCTATGCGGTGGGAACCGGGACCGCGAGCACGCTCGCGGCGTTGACGAACGTCCTTGCCCTCCCCTCGACCGCCGCTGGGCCGATCTCCGTGACGCTCGCGCCGACGTGGGTCGATTCGGTGACGGTCGTCCCCCCCGCGGGAGGGAGCGGTGCGGTCGGCCCGGTGACGCTCACCGTCACGAATGCGCTCGGCGCCCAGGCGGTCTACCCGAACCAGGCCGTGAACTCCCCGCTCGCGATTTCGCTGCCGCTCGGCGCGTACACGATCGCGGCGACCGCCTCCGGGTCGCTCGGCGGGGTCGCGACCAATGCCTCGGCGGTGGAGGCCGTGACCGTCACCAGCGGCAACTTGGGCACCGTGCTCACGCTCGCCTACACTCCACGCGCGAGCGTCGCGGGCACGCTCGTCGGACCGACCTCGGCGACCGTAATGGGTGGAGGGAGCGCGTCGTTCGCCTTCACAGTGCGCGACACGGGAAATGTCCCCGTGACGGTCACGCCCGTGGGAACGCCGTCGTACTGGAACTTCACGTTCAACTTCGTCAACGTCACCCTCACGCCCGGTCCCACGGGCTCGGTCTACTCCGGCGCGGTCACGGTGGTCGTGCCGTCGGGCACCGCCGTCGCGCATCCGACGCTCACGATCGAGTTCGAGGCGTCGAACGGCACGGTCCTCGGGCAAGTGACGCCGGCCCCCACCGTCTCGGTCGTGGGCTACTACGGGGTCGCGGCGGGGGCCTCGCCGTCTGGGCCGAGCGTCGGCGCCTCGAGCGCCCTCGTCCCCTTCTACCTCCTCAACACGGGAAACCAGGGCGAGACCGTCGTGGTCGCGATCGCCGACTCCTTCCGACTCGCGGGGCTCGGCTGGACGAGCGGTTTCAGTGCGAGCTCGACCTCGACGGTGACGGCCTCGCCGCTTTCGCAGAGCTTGGCCTACGCGGGCAATGTCACCCTCTACGTGAACCTCACCGCGACCTCGTCGATCTTCGTTCCGCCGGCGTCGGTGACGGTGACGCTCTCCGTGCTCAACGCCTCCGGAAGCGTCTCGACGACGCTCACGCTCTCGGTGCCGGTCGTCGGGGTGCACGCCGGTAAGGTGACGGGGCAACCTCCGATCACGGTCACCGGGCCGTCGATCGGCTCGCCGCCGAACCTTCCGCCGTTCTGGCTCGTCCCGCTCCTTGCGTTCGTTCCCACGATCGCGCTCGTGGTCGGGGTCCTCTCGTACCGCTGGTGGCGCACCCGGAGGTGGACGCGGCGATGAGCCGCGGGCGCGTCCTGGCCGTCGTCGCCTTCGCGTTGCTCGTCGCTCCGGCGCTCGTGGCCGGGGGGAGCGCGCTCGCGGCCGAGATGGTCGGCGATGCTTCGAGCCCCGTGACCGCGTCGATCACCGGGCCGACGGTCATCGGCACCAACTCCACGGACATCTACCACGTGGCCGGTTGGGGCGGCCCCGCGGTGTTGGCGAACGGCACCGTCGTCGGGAACCTCACGTACTATGCCACGCTGGTCGGGGCGAACGTGACGGGGATCACGTTCAATCCCGCGTCGGCCCTGATCAAGAGCAACCAGTCGATCGCCGCAAAACTGACGCCGGGCAACGTGACCCAGACGCTCGCGATCGACATCGAGGTCTCCTCGGTCTACCAGGGGAAGAACGAGTCGACGAACATCTCGATCTCCGTGTCGGTCGTCCGTCCCTACGTGATCTCGGCGGTCATCGTCAACCCTTCGAACGCCACCGTGTCCGAGTTCGCGGTCTACGTGACCCTCGACGGGGCGGTGATCGGCCAGGTGAACGTCTCGACGCTCGCGCCCGGAGCCTCCAGCCGAGTGACGTTCGACTATCCCACCCTCGGGCTTTCAACGGGCTCGCACACGTTCGCGCTCGCGCTCGTCCAGGACCACGGCCTCGTCACGTTCGCGAACGGGCAGCCGGTCTACTCCGTCACCGTCTACGTTACCGGTCCGGCGCCGAGCTACACGCTCTGGTACATCGCCGGAATCGCGGCGTTCTTCGTAGCCATCTTTATATTCCTCACCCGGGTGGCCGCGCGCCGGCGAGGCGCCGCGCGCCGCTGACGGGGGCGCGGATCGCGCGTCGGGTTCGGTAGCGAAGATGGCGGCCCGGGTCGACCTGCACTGCTCGTCCTGCGGGCGCGCGGTTCCCGCGAGGGGGGCGACCCAGTTCCCGTGCCCCAACTGCGGCGAGACGACGATCGGGCGATGCGCCCGCTGCCGGGACCAGAGCGTGCTCTACCGGTGCGCGAAGTGCGGATTCGAGGGGCCGTAACGCACGGAGGGCCGCGAGCCGATGGGTCAGGTCGCCGTGATCTTGCGCGTGATGCCCCAAGGCGTCGAGACCGACATCCCGGAGATGGCGAAGGGCGTCCGGGCCGCGATGCCGAGCGGCGTGACGGTCCGCGGCATGCAGGTGAAGGACATCGCCTTCGGACTGAAGTCGCTCCTCGTCGCGGTCGTGATGAACGATGCCGGCGGCCTGCTCGAGATGACCGAGAGCTCCCTCGCGAAGGTCCCGCACGTCGAATCCGTCGAAGTGATGGAGCAGGGGCTCCTCTAAGGCCGGGGGACCCCCGAGGGCGGCCGTGGACCTATTCTCGCACGTCCTGGTCGCGTATCTCCTCACCTACGCCCTGATCGGCCCCCAGCCGCAGTACCTGGCGGCCGGAGCGCTCGCGGGCGGGCTACCCGACGCGGACGTCCTGTTCTTCCCGCTCTCCCATCGGTTCCCGCTCCTGCGGCACCACGGGATCACCCACTCGCTGCTCGGGGTGACGGTCGTCGCGGTCGCCGGGGCGTTCCTCGCCCCGATGATCCTCCCCGGCTCGTGGCTCATCTACCTCGCCGCCATGGAGCTCGGCGGCGTCGCGCACATCCTCCAGGACGGCTTCACGCAGTTCGCCGTTCCGCCGCTCGCTCCGTTCTCGTTGAAGAAGGTCCACCTCGACGCGGACCGGGCGATCAGCCTCGTCACCCTCGTCGTCTCGGTGGTCGGATTCTACGTGCTGCTCGGCGTGGAGCGTAACCACGTCGCCTTCAGCGTGTACGTGACCACCCTGTGGGTCCTGACGGCGTTCTTCGTCGCGTACTTCGGGATCCGCCTCGCGGGACGCTGGGCGATCGGCCGCCACCGCACGCTTGCCGGCGAACGCGCGGAACTCGTGCCGACGGGGAACCCGTTCGCCTGGATGCTGCTCTCCGAAACGCTCGCGAACGGCCGCCTCCGCACGACCTGGGCCCGCTACGTGCTGGGTCGCGGGATCACGGTGGGTCCCCTCAGCGTGGAGGGGCCGATCGAGCCGACCGAGCATGCGGGAAGCCCTTCCTCCGTGAGCGAGGCGCTCGAGTGGTCGTACCCACTGGCCCGCAAAGCGAGCACGGTCCTCCAAGACACTTACCACTTCGGGGAGGCGTTCGAAGAGCCGGGCGGTGGCTGGGTCGCGGTCTGGTACTCCCTCGAGTTCACGATGTTCGGTCGGTCACCGGGCGTCCGGGTCCGGTTCCCCGCGGGGGGCGGGCCCGCGGACGTCCACTCGACGTTCTACCGACCGGTACGGCACCCCATCTGAAGCGAGGACGACGGGCGGCCCCCCGGGGGCTCGGAAGTGGGTCTACTTGTACGTCGACTGGTGCGTCGTCCCCTCGTCGTCGACGATGGTGATGCACTCGCCTTCGCACTCGAACAGGCAGGCCTCGCACATGATGCAGTCGGGCCCATGGATGACGGCCGACTTCTCCGCCCGGAACTGGAACTTCGCAGCGACCGCGGGGTCGTCCACGACGTTGGGCCAATTCTCGCGCGGCTGCATCTCGAACACGGTCACGGGACAAACATCCCGGCAGTGGCTGCAGCCGGTACACTTCTCGTGAGCAACCTCCACGCTGACCATGGAACCTACCCGAATTCCCACCGATGGGGCGTATATTAAGTCGTTCCGTGGAAGGCGGCCGCCCCCCTGCCGGAAGACGTGATAGCTTGCGACGCGCCCCCCCACTCAGGGGATGTCGGCGGGGTTCCACATCCCCACCCGGGGACCACCCTTCAGCGCGTCGAGCGCGGCGACCTCCGCGTCGGTGAGCGCGAAGTCGAACACCTGCGCGTTCTCGAGGATGCGCTCACGGTGGGTCGATTTCGGGATTTCGATCACCCCGTGCTCGAGTCCCCAGCGAATGAGCACCTGCGCCGACGTGCGATGGTGCGCGGCAGCGATCGCCGCGATCGTCGGATGGTCCATGTGCCGGCCCCGCGTGAGCGGCGACCACGCCTCGAGCCGGATCCCGTGGGCGGTGCAGTAGTCGAGCAGCTCAGGGTTGAAGACGAACGGGTGGAACTCGACCTGGTCGACCGCCGGCACGACGTCCGAGTGGGTTCGCAGCTCCTCGAGGTGGCGGACCGTATAGTTCGACACTCCGATCGCTCGGCAGAGCCCGCCCCGTTGGAGTTCGCTCATCGCCCGCCAGGTGTCGAGCCGGTCCTGCGGGGAGTCCGCGCGGGGCCAGTGGATGAGGTAGAGGTCGATGGCGCCGAGGCCCAGTCGTTCAGCGCTCGAACGGCCGGCGCGCAACGCCGACTCGTAGCCGTGCTCGGTGTACCAGAGCTTCGTCGTGACGAACACGTCCTCCCGGGGGATATGGCTGGCCCGGACCGCTTCGCCGACATCGGCCTCGTTCCCGTACATCGCGGCCGTGTCGATGGCTCGGTACCCGGCGTCGAGCGCGTAGGTCACGGACTTGCGGGTCACTGCCCCCGGCTCGGTCTGAAATACCCCGAGGCCGAGCCACGGGATCTCGGGGCCCTGGTTCAGGCGGACGCGCGACGCGAGCGAGGTACCGCTCGGAAAGGTCATGGCGCCGTAGTGGGCCGATGACGCTTATCGTCCGCCCCCCCCGTGGGTGGCTCCTCGGTGTCCGCGCGGAACCTCGGGGCGATGCCCCGCTGACGCAGGAGTTCGTCGTATCGACGCAGCTGACCCTCATGTTCGGGGCAGACGGAGAACACCTGCCAGTCGGCGTCGGGCGCCTGCGGGTCGGCCCCCGAGCGGTAGAGCTCTACCCGCTGGGGCCGGTCGTCGCAGCCGCCTCCGTCCTCGGGCGAAGGGTCGCCCACCACTGCTCGGTACGCGAAATCGTAGGCCCGGCCCATGTCGCAGAGAGGCCGCTGGAACAGGTGGCTCATCGAGCTCGCGGGATCGGCGAGGTCGCAGGTTCGGTGAGCCGTTCAGAGCTTTCGGACGAGGTCGGCGAACTCACTCGGGAGCCAACCCTTGAGGGTCGTGGTCCGGACGAACCCCTGCATCCCCGTGCGCAGGGCGAGCTGGTTCGCGACCTCGTCCGACGGTAGCTCGAGCGCCGCCACGACGTCGTACGGACCCATCGTGTGGAGGAACAGCTCCACCTTGCCGCCGGCTTTCTCGACCCCTTTTCGGAACGCCTCTCCGCGTTCCGGCGACTGCTTGACGGCTCGGATTCCTTCGGCGGTCCAATTCACGAGGACGACATAGTGCGGCATGGTGGACCCAGCACGATGGGCCTCCTACAAAATCGTTCGGGTGGCGTTCGCGGGATGGCCGGAGCGCCGAAGCTAAAGCCTTCGCCGCAGGTCATCCGGGCGCGAAGACCCTGACCTCGGGAGGGTCGCGCGAGCGTCTATGCCGAAGGCCCAAATCGCGTCGGTCTCCGTTCGGTACGACCTCTCCGGCCACGGTGACCCGACCGTCTTGCTCCATGGGTCGCTCGTGGACCGACGCACGTGGGACGGCGTGCGGCCCGGTCTGTCCCAGGCGCTCCGGGTATTGGCCTACGACCGTCGCGGCTACGGGGAGACCACCGGGCCCCCTCGACGTGCGCCGGTCCGCAACGACGCAGAAGACCTAGCGGGACTCTTGCATGCGCTCGACCTGTTCCCCGTCCATCTGGTGGCGCACTCCTACGCCGGCGCCGTGGCGCTCCGCCTCGCCGCGGACCGCCCCGAGATGGTGCGGAGCCTCGCGTTTCACGAGCCGCTGTTCCTCGGGGTCCTGGAAGACGACCCGGCCACGGCGCCGGAAGCGGAACGCCTCTGGGAGGGGATGCGGAGGATGCAGGACCTTGCTCGATCCGGTCATCCGGATACCGCCGTGCGGGAGGCGATGGAGTCGCTCTCGACGGAGGAGGGTGCCTGGGACCGCCTCTCCCCGGGGGTGCAACAGGCGCTGATGGGCCACGTCGACCGATGGGTCGAGGAAATGAGCGACCCGGAAGCGACCCGTCCTGACCCCTCGGTGCTCCGAGAGTTGCTCATCCCGGTGCTGCTGACGACGGGGGAACGCAGTCCACCGTTCCTGCGCCGCATCACCGCAAGCCTCGCCGGTCGGCTGCGGAACGCCTCGACCCAGACGCTCCCCGGGGTCGGACACGTTCCGCACCTCACGGACCCGAATCTGTACATCGCGGCGATCTACGGTTTCCTCGTCGAGCGGAACGTCCCGTTCACATAATCGGTAAACGCTCCGAGGCCGTTCCGGCCCCGATGGTGTCCGCTCCACGGCGGGGGTGGCGTCGAAGATGGTGGCTTGGGGCCGCCCTCGCCGTGATGATACTCCTCGTCGGGGGGGTCGTGGACCTCGCCCTCTCCGCCGAAGTGGGGGTGACAATTCCGTGGGTTCACTGGTTCGGCAGCAACCCGTGCGGGGGCCTCAGCGGGTCGATTACGAAAGGGTTCCGGGGAGCGGAGGGAGGCGTCGAGAAGTACACCGTGACCGACCTCGTGAATCACAACGCGACGCAAAGCTGCACCCTCCGGTCGGTCGCGCCGATGGACCCCGGCTTCTCGGTCTCGGGTGGCAACCTCCCGCTCACGATTCCGGCGGACGCGGCGGCCAACCTCTCGATCACCATCGGCCTCATCGGGACGGCGTTCGATGCCAATCTGTCGATGATGGTCGGCTAGGGTCGGCCGGTACTAGGACGGAGCCCGGCGCCGAGGCCGGTCAGCGTTCCGTCCGGCCTTCCGTGACGAAGAACGGTTCGAGAAGGTCCATGACCCCCTTCCCGAGCCACTGACCGCCGTCGACCGCGAGCACTTGACCGGTGATGTAGCTCGCCCGCGGGCTGGCGAGGAATCGGACGGCTTCCGCAACCTCCTGCGGTGTGCCGAACCGACCGAGCGGGACCGCGCTCGTTACGGAACGTTCTACGGCCTCCGATATCCACAGCCGCTCGTCCGTCCCCTCGGTGTGGACCGGTCCCGGAGCCACGGCGTTGACTCGGATGCCGTACCGTGCCCACTCGACCGCAAGCGTTCGGGTGAGGGCGAGGACACCGGCCTTCGCCGACGCGGAGTGCGCCGTGCCGGGTCCCGCCATCCAAGCGTACGAGGCGACGATATTCACGATCGCCGGGGTGGGCGATCGCCGGAGCAGCGGAAACGCGGCCTTCGAACAGAAGAAGGTCCCGTCCAGCACGATGCCGACGACCGCCTTCCACCCGTTGGTCGTGATCTTCTCGGCCGGGGCGACGAAGTTCCCCGCGGCGTTGTTGACGAGCACGTCGAGCCGACCGTACTCGGCTAGGACCGATTCCATCAGGTGTTCGACCTGCTCGGGGACCCGGACATCCGTGGGAACTTCGACCACCCGGGCGCCGTGGCCGCGCAGTTCGCCCGCCCCCGAAGCCAAGTGTTCCGCGGAGCGGCTTGCGATCGCGAGATTGTACCCATCGTCCGCCAAAGCAATGCCGATCGCCCGGCCGAGGCCGGTGCCACCCCCGGTGATGAGGGCGACGGGTTTCGCCTCGGCGCGATGGGCATTGGTGGCGGTCACGTCGGGCCCGAGTTCGGTCCCCCGTAAGAAACTAACTCGCCCGCTTCCGTGGTCCTCCGGCCCGATCGGGGCACCGGCCGGGCGCGCTATCCCGCCTCGGCGATCGCCACCGCCCGGGCCCGGTCGAGAGCGTCCGAGGGCAAACCGACCCCGGGGTCGCTCTCACGCCGATGGACGGGTCGGCCGCTCGAAAACACGACGAGCGCCGGAACGACGTCGATCGCAAAGTCGTCCCAGAGCGGGCTCTCGTCGTCGGTCAGGTCGGCGATTCCGGTCCGGAACGAGATCCCACCGTCCAGGGCTTCGAAGTCGGGACGGAACTCCCGGCAGAACGGGCACCAGTCGGTGAGGAACGCCACGACCCACGTACCGTTGCGGAGCAGCCGGCGGCCGCGGAACGCCTCGGCAGGCAGGAGCTCGGCCGTCATCGAGAACCGGGACGGGCCGAGACGAGGGCGCCTTATGAGACGCCGGGTCCGACCCGGTGCGTATTGAACCCGAGGTGATTGAGGCGGCCGAGGTGGCCATGACCTGGCGCGTGCCCGTGGAGGCCCGTAGCGACCGCGTCTTCCCGTTGCCGATGCAGGGAACGGTCGAACATCACCGCCTCCGGAGTCGAGTGCTGGAAGGCAACCCGTGGGGCGACCCCGTCGAGCGGGACCTTCCGGTCTACATCCCGCCGTCCGGCACGACGGAAGGGCGACCTCTGCTCGTCCTGCTCTCGGGGTATACCGGTGCCGGGTGGATGCACTACCAGGCGCCAAAATACCTCGCCAATTCCATCCCGGGCCGCCTCGACCGGTTGATCCGTCTCCGGCTCGCGCCCGAGGCCGTGATGGTGGGACCGGATTGCCTCACGATGCTCGGCGGCAGTCAGTACCTGAACTCGTCGGCGACCGGGCGATACGAAGACTACGTCGTGGACGAGGTCGTTCCGTTCATCCAGGAGCGTTATCATACTGGCCCCGCCGCCGTTCTCGGCACCTCGAGCGGCGGGTACGGGTCGCTCGTCCTCGCCCTGCGACATCCCGAGCTGTTCCGGGCGGCGGGCTCGAACGCGGGCGACGCCTACTTCGAGTACAGCTACATGCCCGACTTCCCGGTCGCGTTCCGCGAGATCCGCAAGGCCGGGGGCCCCGAGAAGCTCCTCGCCAGCCTCCTCCGTGACCCGGTGAGCGCGTTCGGCCCGCAGCAACCTCAGGTCCGGGCGCTCGAGGTGATGGGCTATGCGTCCTGTTACTCGCCGATCGACAGCGAACCCGGTCGGTTCGACCTCCCGTTCGACCTCGAAACCGGCGCGTTGCGCCCGGAGGTTTGGGCGAAATGGCTCGCCTGGGACCCGGTGCGCATGCTCTCCGAGGAACGATACGGGGACGCCGCGCGCAAGCTTTCGTATGTCTACGTCGACGGAGGTGTCCGCGATGAGTACAGCCTCGACATCGGGGCCCGGATCTTCGCCGAGAAGGCGCGCGGGGTCGGCGCTCATGTCGACTTCGAGGAGTTCGACGGGGTCCACGGCGACGGTGGCCCGCGCTACGACGTGATGATCCCGCGGCTCATCGCGGCGCTCGGGCGCCGGTCCTCGTAGGAGTCCAGAATCCGTTTAGTACCCCGGCCGAGTGAGGCTCACGGCCGGGAACGACCGATGCTCCGTGACAACCAGATGGTGTGTGACGCCTGCCATAAGCCGATCACCCGGGTCACCGAGATCCCGCCCGAAGGCTGGCCGAAGATGCACAACCTCTGCTCGACCTGCTTCACCGACCTCAAGAAGCAGGCGATCCCCCGGCCCAGCTAGGCGAGCGCGACGCTACCCGCGCAGCGCCACCGGGGCGTCCGGTCCCTCGAAGGGAGCGAGCGCCTCGACAGCCTCGTCCTCGAACCACGCGAGCACGATGAAATACCACGAGAGAACGGTGAGCAGGAGTAGGTCGTCGAGGCCGGTCGCTTCCGGAGCCACCACGACCGCGCCGGCGGATAGGTGTCGCCCTTCGCGCGCCGGTTCAACGTGGAGCAGCTCCTTGCCGTTGCCCGAGGTCACTTTCCAGGCAGGCACCAGCATGCCCGCCCGGTGGAACCGGTAGCTGCGGCCCGCCGCCACGTCGATCTGGTGATGGTTCAGGTGCACCGAAAGGCGCGCCCGCACGGTCTCCCCGACCCGAACCGTGATGTGCGGATTCAGGAAGCCGCCGCGCTTCAGCGTCCACTCCTCCGATGCGCTACGGAGCGTCGCGAGCGAGCGATTGTCGGCGGCCCATTCGAGCGTGGCCACGGTCACGTCGCCCGACAGGAGCGAAAACGTCGCCGGGCGCTCCCGCGTGCGCAGCCACCGAAAGTTCGTTCGGTCCACGTTGGAGAGCGGCTGAAGGGTCATCGAGGGCCCCAGCCCCTCGAGGGGATTTAACCGCGAGCTGCGGGGAAAGCCGTCCCGGGGCGGGTCAGGCCGAGGTCACGAGGAACAGAATTCCGGCGATCAGGGCGAACAACACACCCACCAGGGCGAGGATTTCGCCCGCGAGTCCGAGGGCGAACCACCCCACGAACGCGAGCACGACCAGCACGACGCCCGCCGCGAGGGTCCGCTCGCGGTCGCCGGATCGGCCGAACACGGAGAACAGCCCCACCAAGAGGGCCATGACGATGTCGATCACCGACCGCCCCCACGCACCCAGCGCGTGACCGCCGGAGCCGAAGGCGAGAAGGACGAACCCCCCGATGAAATCGGCCGCCGCGGCGACAATGAGCAAGATGGCGCCGAGCACGCCGAACATGAAGGCGATTCCTCGATTCCCTCCGCCCGCCATCGCCCGCGCCCTCGGGCCACGCGGGCCCAATGAGGGCTTTACGATTGCGCCTCCGGCCGTCCGAACCGCTAAGCTCGGGGAACGTTTCCGCCTACGCGCTCGGGGGAGTTCGAGAGGACAACCGACCGATGCTCCGCGAGACCACGTTCCTCATCGGCGGATGCCTGTTGATCGCGCTCGGGGCCTTGCTGGCTCTCGGGCTCTACCTTGCCGGGGCCGGCGGCGACTTCGCGAACACCTGGCTGGCCGGCGGGATGTCGGTCGTGCTCGGCGTGTTCTTTGTGTACGTGGCCCGGGCCGAGCACCAGGACCGCCGAGCCTTCCTCGAGGCCGCCGAGAAGACACCCCCCGAGCCGCCCGGCCCCGGCCGCGGCTAGGCCTGCGGGAGCGGGGAAACCTTTTCGTACGGCCACGGCGTCCAACGCTCGTGGCCGGGATGGGGTAGTTTGGCCTATCCTGGGGGACTGTGGATCCCTCGACCCGGGTTCAAAGCGATGCGGGGACCGACCCCGCTTCGTGAGACTCT
>DASPOD010000047.1:0-81545 GCA_035626215.1 Thermoplasmata archaeon | reverse complement strand
GCTCAACCCGCAGACGACCCTCGGCATCACCCCGGACGTCTACTCGACCCTGTTCACGATGCACGGGGTGCTGATGATCTTCATGTTCGTGATTCCGACCCTCGCCGGGTTCGGCAACCTCCTCGTCCCCTCGATGATCGGCTCGCGCGAGATGGCGATGCCGAAGATCAACGCGATCGCCTTCTGGCTCGTCCCGCCCGCCGGGGTCATCCTCCTCCTGTCGAACGCGAACGTCGGCTGGACCGGCTACGTTCCGCTCTCGGTCCAGGCGCCGGGGATCGGCGTCGACCTGTGGATCCTCGGCCTCCACGTCCTCACGATCTCCTCGATGCTCGGGGCGGTCAACTTCCTCGTCACGATTCTCAAGCACCGCGCGCCCGGCGTCCACTACTGGAACATGCCGCTCTTCGTCTGGGCGACCCTCATCAACTCGGTCCTCCTCATCTTCGCGCTCCCGTCGCTCTCGATCGGCCTCACGATGGTCCTCTCGGACCGGAACTTCGGCACCCACCTCCTCGCGGCAGCGAACGGGACCCCGCTCGGCGGGGCGCTGCTCTACCAGAACGTCTTCTGGTTCTTCGCCCACCCCGAGGTGTACATCATGGTCCTGCCCGCCTTCGGGATCATCTCGACCGTCCTGCCGAAGCTCGCGCGCAAGGACATCTTCGGCTACGGAGCGATGGCGGTCGCCCTCGGCGTCTTCGCGGTGCTCTCGTTCGCGGTGTGGGAGCACCACATGTTCGTCACCGGCATCTCGACGAACGTACGGTTCGTCTTCATGCTCGCCACGATGGCGATCGCGGTCCCGTCCGCGGTGAAGACGTTCAACTGGGTCGCGACGCTCTGGGGCGGCCGGATCTGGATGGCGCTCCCGATGTGGTTCTGCGTCGCGTTCATCACCGGCTTCGTGATCGGCGGCCTGTCGGGGCTGATGCTCGCCTCGATCCCGATCGATTACCTCTACCACGGGACGTACTTCGTGGTCGCCCACTTCCACTACATCCTGCTCGGCGGGACGTTGATGGCGGTCTTCGCCGGGATCTACTTCTATTTCCCGATCATCACGCGCCGTTGGTACAACCAGGCGCTCGGCCAGGTCCACTTTGTCCTCACGTACGTCGGGGTGAACCTGATGCTGTTCCCGATGTTCCTGCTCGGCGCCGAGGGGATGCCGCGGCGCGTCTACGAGTACCTCTGGACCGGGAACTTCCAGCTCCTCAACTTCCTCTCGTCCGTCGGGGCCCTCATCATCGGCGTGGGGCAGCTCGTCTTCGCGTTCAACATGGTCTATAGCTACTATGCGGGCGAGCCCGTAACGACCCCCGACCCGTGGGGCGAGGAGCTCGCGGTGAAGATGACGGGACCGGTCACCGCGCCGTCGCCGCTGCGGGTGCCGACCCCGATTCCGACCGCCGCGGGGACGGAAGGGCCGTAGGGGGAGGACGATGCGCGGGCACGACCTCTTCCGATACGCGGCGATCGTCTCCTGCATCCTCTGCTACACGACGATCCTGCTCGGGGGCAACGTGATGGCGAGCGACAGCGGCCTCGCCTGCCCCGACTGGCCGTCGTGCTTCGGGAACGGGAACTTCCTGCCGGCGTTCCAGGGCGGCGTCGCGCTCGAATGGAGCCACCGGGTGAGCGCGTTCTTCCTCTCCTCCGCGATCCTTGTCCTCGCGCTCCTCGGTCTGGCCTACGAGCGGCAGCGCCGGGTGCTGATGCGGATCGGGCTCCTCGCCCTCGGCCTCGTCGTGACGGAGGCGCTGCTCGGCGGCCTTGTGGTCGAGAGCCAGCTCCGGGTCGAGTTCGTTCTCGTCCACCTCGCGGTGGCGACCGCACTGTTCGGGATCCTACTCATCCTCGTCCTCCTGTCGAACCTTCGCGAGCTTCCCCGCCGCTGGCTCGACTGGGCCCGCCGGGCGGCGGATGAGCGCGCGCCCGCGCCGCGGCCCACCTTCTCGAGCTTCCCGGACGAGCCGCGCGGGGCGCCCGGCGCTCCCCGTGACGCTCCGCAGCGCGGGTGACCCATGGGCGTGAACGCGTTCGCGCACCCGACCGCCGAGGGAACCTCGCCGACCGCGCCCGCGGAGGACACGCTCGCACACCCGCTCGGCCCCGCGGACTATCTGCCGCTCGCGAAGCCCGAGATCACGCTGCTGATCTGCCTCGTCGCCGTCGGCGGATTCCTGCTGGCCGCGCCGCTCGCGGTCGATTTCGTACGCCTCGGAATCCTGGTCGGAACGGGGGCGAGCGCTTCGGCGGGGGCGGCGATGCTGAACCACTTCCTCGACCGGGACCTCGACCGCCGGATGAAGCGGACCCGGGGCCGCCCGCTCGCGAACGAGCACGTTCTCCACGGCTCGAACGTCGCGGTCGTCGGGCTCGCGCTCCTCGCGGTGGGGATCGGGTTCGCGACGTGGCTTCTGAACCCGCTCACCGGCTTCTCAATCTTCCTCGGCGGGGTCACCTACGTCGGCATCTACACGTTCTGGCTGAAGCGTCGCTCGAGCTGGAACATCGTGATCGGCGGGTTCGCGGGGAGCGCGCCCGCGCTCGCGGGCAGCGCCGCGGCCGTCGGGGCGTGGACGCCGGGGGTGCTCGCCTTCGCGCTGCTCGTCTTCCTCTGGACACCCCCCCACTTCTGGAGCCTCGCGCTTCTTCTGCGGGACGACTACGCCCGGGCGAACCTCCCGATGCTCCCCCGGATGCAGGATGTCCCGTACTCGGGTAAGGTGGTCGTCGTCTCGGCCGCGCTCCTCGTCCCGGCCGCGCTCGTCATCGGGTGGACGGGGGCGGTCGCGTGGCCCGTGCTGGTCGCGCTCGTGGCGCTCGGCCTCCTCTTCGTGGCCGTCACCGCTCCCTTGTGGCGTTCGGTCACCCCCCGTCTTGCGCGGCGGGGGTTCATCTTCTCGGGGCCGTACCTCCTCGCGGTGGTCGCCGTGCTGCTCGTGAACATCCCCCTGGTCCGGGCCGGGGTCCCGGGCGGGTGATCGGGTCGCGCGCGGTCACGTCGGAGGGCGCGCCACCCTTATCTCGGGGACCTTTCTCGTTGGGTGAGATCGATGTCCGATTCCAGGTCGGCCGGGTCGACCGCGACGCGGGCGCGCGATGCGGAGGCCGTGCTGCGAAAGCTCGGCTACGCGAAGGTCTCGAACCCGCGGCGGGAGCCCACGGTCGAGCCGTCGTTCTGGGTCCAGGAGTCGGGAGTGCCGCGCCGGACGTTCCCGGTGTTCGTCCCGACGGGCGAGCCGCTGTCGGTCGAGGCCGGCATCGAGCGCTGGGTCGACGGCGTGCGCACGGCCCGCCCGTCCCAGCGCCGGGCGATCTTCGTGGTCCCGACGGACGAGACCGCGGAGGAGGCCTGGGCGAGGTTCTCCCGCATGGCGGGTCGCTCGGCGATCGACCACGAGGTCTCCATCCTGGTCGTCCCTCCCTCGGGCCGCTCCGACGACGTGCCCCACTTCCACCTCCGGGTCGCCGAGCCTCGAGAGATCCTCGCGATCTCGACCGGTATCGTGGTCGGCCTCTTCCGTCGGGCCGCCGGGGAGGAGGGCGGAAACCCGGTCGACTTTGAGGAGCTCCTGACGCTCCTCACCACCCGCTTCGGGATCGACGTTCATCGTTCGCTCGGCGTCCGCTCCGACGAGGATGCCCTCTACATCCTCTACCAGCTCGCGCTCCGGGACTCGTACGCGCCCGGCGACGCGGGGTCGAACCTGCATACGCTCGTCCTCAAGCCCACCGGTCCGGCGGCGCGGCTCCCGTGGTACGCCGCCTAACGTCGTTGGGTTGAACCGAGCCGTTAAGAAGGGCGGTCCCGTCGGCCGGCCCGTCCGCGCATGTCCACCGAGGAGTCGTTCCGCACGCCGTACACCCCGACCCCCGGGGGATCGATCCCGTCCGCCGAAACGACCCCCACCGAAGGGAAGCACGAACTCTGGTCGTTCTTCTGGCTCGCGCTGCTGAACACGGCGATCATCGCGGTCGCCGGCGTCGTCACCTGGTGGTTCGTCCGCTGAGCCCGCGCGTCCCTCCCGGGCAAACCATTATCTAACTCGGCCGGGTCGATTGACCATCCCGAAGGCGTGGGGCCGTGGGGTAGCTTGGACCATCCTTCTTGCTTGGGGTGCAAGAGACTCCGATTCAAATTCGGACGGCCCCACTCGGCCCGACTCGCGTCGTCGCGGGAAGGTCAAGGTGGGGGCGGGGGACGCGCGAGCGCGAGACGGTTCAACTCCTCGAAGGTGATCGCTCCGTCGACGAGGAGTTCGAACGACCCTCGCTCGAGAATCTCCCGGGCCACGCGCCGAAGGAGACCGAGCGCGGCATACGAGGCCGCGGGCCCGAAGCTGACGCGTTTCACTCCGATCCGCTCGAGCTCGGCGAGCGGTGGGATCCCGGGCCGGATCATGACGTTCACCGGACAGCGCAACGCCTCGACGAACACCGTGATCGAGTCGGCGTCGCTGAGCCCCATCGGGTAGACGCAATCCGCCCCCGCGTCGCGGTAGGCGCTCGCGCGGCGAATCGCTTCGCGGAGACGTTCCGACGCCTCGCCGGGAGCGTGGCGGAAAGCATCGGTCCTCGCGTTGATGACCAAGGGAACGCCCCGCTTCGCCGCCGCGCGGCGGGCCGCCTCGAGCCGACGCAACTGGGCGTCGACCCGGTAGAGGCGTTCGTGCGAAGGATGGAGGTCTTCAAGGTTGACGCCGACCGCGCCCGCGTCCAGCACCCGCTCGACGGTCCGGGCCACGGCCTCCGCCGACGCGCCGTAGCCGGCGACCACGTCCGCGCTCAACGGCACGGAGAGCCGTTCGGCGATGCGGGCCACGGCGGCCATGAGCTCCCGCCGGGGCATCTGCTCGCCGTCCGGGTAACCGTGGGAGACCATGACCCCGGCGCTCGACGTCGCGATCGCGGGAAACCCCGCATCCTCGAACACCCGGGCGCTCGGCACGTCCCAGGCGTTCGGGAGGACGAACGGCCGAGGGCCGTGATGCAGTGCCCGGAACGCTTCGGCCTTCTCCGCGAGCGTGGCCATGGTCCCGACCGTGGAACGGCTCGCTCCTTAAGTCTCCGATGGAGCGCGGGCCTCGGCGCTCGCCCGGGCGGCCGACTTCATGTACGGGCCGTCGCTCCCACTTCCTCGATGGGCCGGCGGTTCGTGGACCAGCGACGGCGCGACCCGTACTACCGCGCAGCCCAACGCGAAGGCCTGCGGTCGCGTGCGGCGTTCAAGCTCGCCTACCTCGACGACCGATTCCATCTCCTCCGTCCCGGCGCGCGGGTGCTTGACCTCGGAGCCGCTCCGGGAGGATGGTCGATGGTCGCGCTCGAGCGAGTCGGCGCGCGGGGGAGCGTCGTCGCGGTCGACCCGCGTCCGATCGAGCCAGCCCCCGGCCTTACGGTCGTGCGCGGCCGGGTCGGCGACCCGACGGTCGCTTCCCGTCTCGGGTCCGAGCCGTTCGACGTCGTGCTCTCCGATATGTCCCCGTCGATCAGCGGCGCTTATTCGACCGACCATGCTCGTTCGGTCGAACTCGTCCGTTCGGCGCACGCTCTCGCGATCGAGGTGCTGGCTCCGGACGGCACGTTCGTGGCGAAGGTCTTCGCGGGGGACATGATCGACGACCTCCTCGCGGAGATCCGACCGAACTTTATGGAGGTCGTACGCACGAAGCCCCCGGCGTCGCGGGCGCCGTCGTCGGAGGTCTATCTGCTCGCACGGGGGTTTCGACGGACCCCCGTCTCGACCCAGGGCTCCCGGCCGCTCACAGCGGTTCGCCCGGCTTCCGATATATAGGACCATAGGTTAGCGCGATTCTCCGATTTTGAGGCCTGGTTACTCGTGATCCGTTTTGGACCCGCGGGGATCCCACTCTCCTGCAAAGGCCGGACGCTCCGGGACGGGATTGCCGACGTCCACCACCTCGGCCTCACGGCGATGGAGGTGCAGTTCATCAAGGTCAACCATCTCACACGGGCGGTGCTCGACGAAGAGGTGGGGAAGTCGGCCCGCGAGCTGGTGCAGCAGCTCGTCGTGAGCGTCGGCCCTTCGGACCATCAGGGCGGCACGCCCCAACTGGCGACGATGACCGCTCCGCTCCGCCGCCGGGACTCGGTCACGACGCTCACGTGGAGCCTCGCGAAGGACTACGCGGACCTTCAGCAAACGCGCGGGCTCGCGAAAGCGCTCGACACGGACCTCACGCTCCACGCGCCGTACTACGTCGACTTCTTCGGCTCCTCCGATGCCCGGGAGCAATCGACGCGGCAGATCCAGTGGGCGGGGGTCCTCGCGCAGGGCCTCGGGGCCCGGCTCGTCGTGACGCACCTCGGTTTCTACGGCTCCGGCGACCGGGCCGACTCGGTTCACCAGCTCAGCGAGATCGTCTCCGACCTCGCCGACTGGCTGACGAAGTACTCGAAGGGGGCCGTCCGCCTCGCGATCGAGCCGAGCGGTCACCCGGACGTCTTCGGCTCGCGCGAAGAGGTCCTCGAGCTCACGCGCCGGGTGAAGGGGACCGTGCCCGTGCTCAACCTACCGCACATCGCGGCCCGCGAGCGCACGAGCTTCGAGGAGGCCGAGGAGCTCGAACCGGTCGTGAAGGAGTTCGTCCGTGCGACCGACGGACCGCTCTACCTCAATTTCTCGGGGGTCGAGTTCTACGGCCCCGGTGAGTTCCGCCTCACGCCGATCAAGCGGGGTCTCGTGCGGTTCGACCCGCTCGCGGAGATTCTCGCCGAACGCGACTACGACGTGACCGTCATATCGAGTTCGCCATTGCTCGAGCACGACGCGATGTACATGAAGCTCCTCTACGAGCGGGCCCTCACGCGCCGGTGGACGAAGCTCCACGCGCCGCCCGTCCCGCGGGTGAGCCCAAAGCCGCCGGTGGCCGCTCCCATGCCGTCGCCCGCGAAACCGAAACCCGTCGCGAAGGCGCGGACACCCGCGGCTCGTCCCGCCGCACATCGGCCGAAGCCTCGCCGTCCCACCCCTTCCCAACGTCGCCCGGAGGTGCGCCGTGGCCATCATCGACGCCGATAACGGTACGACGTTCGTCCGCTCGGCCCGGTACATCGGGGAACAGGTCACTCAGGCGCTCGAACGGATCGACCCGAAGGCGATCGCGCGCGCCGTCGAGATGCTGCTCAAGGCACCGCAGATCTTCGTCTACGGGGCGGGGCGCAGCGGCATCATCGGACGGGCGTTCGCGATGCGCCTCGTGCAGGCCGGGCTGCGCGCGTACGTGATCGGCGAGAGCGTGACGCCGATCGTCCGCCAAGGGGACGCCGTGTTCGTGCTGTCGGCGCAAGGTGAGACCTCCTCGTCGATCCAGACCGCGAACATCGTCCGACGCGAGGGCGCGGAGCTGATCGTGCTCACCTCGAAGCCCGCGTCGAAGATCGCCCACACCGCGAGTCATCTATTGACGGTCGAATTTCCCGAGGACGACGACCGGCCACGCTACGCGCCGCTCGGAACCCTGTTCGAGGAGGCGAGCCTCCGGCTCACCGACGGACTCATCTCGGAGCTCTTGCGCGTCCGGGGCGAGACCGAGTCCTCGATGCGACGTCGACACGCGATCATGGTCTAGGCCTCGCGCGGCGGCCCAAACCTTAAGGATTCGGTCCTCTCAGCGCACGTCGTGCCGCGACGCTCGGAACCGGTCGCCGACACCCTCGTCCCCGTGCCCTCCCGTTTCTTCGTCACGAGCGGCAAGGGGATCAACAAGACGAGCGAGCTCAACGCCTTCGACCTCGCGCTGTTGCAGGCGGGGATCGGGGAGCAGAATCTCGTCAGCGTCTCCTCCGTCCTCCCGGTCGGGATCCGGCAGGTCGACCGGACCCGGATCGCGCGCGGGGCGATCACCCACTGCGTCCTCGCCCGGCACGCTGGGGGCGAGGGTGAGGTGATCAGCGCGGGGATCGCCTACGGATTCCGGGCGGACGGCGAGGGAGGCTACGTCGCCGAGGCGCACCTCCACGGCACGCAGAAGTCGCTCAAGGAGTTCCTGCGCTGGCGGATGACCGAGATCGCGCACTTCCGGGGCGTCGAGCTCCGGCGGATCCACTACCGCACCGAGGAGCTCTCGATCCCGATGGACCACTACGGGGTCTGCATCGCCGCGTGCGTGTTCCTGCCATAATTCGCGCGCGGGCGCTCGGGCTTCCCGCTTACAGGAGCTTACGGAAGAGCAACTTGTCCTCGAGGCTTCCCTCGATCGAGAGCTTGCGCGTGACGAGCGCTTTCATCGGGCCGATGTCCTTCCGCACGAGAGCGTGGAACGTTCCGGTGTCGGTGGTGATACGCACGTCCGGCTTCGGAGCGGCGCCCGACCGCAGGTTGCAAAGACGGCCTTTCGCGAGGTCGACCGCGTACGTGCCGGCGTCGGTGATGGAGATCTGGATCGTCCGTGCGAGGCCGGCGAGCTCCTCCGCCGCGCCGGGATTGCGTTCCGCATGGCGGTTGAACCGGTCGACCAGGGAGGCGAGCGTCTCCTCGACCGTCATGGCGCAAAACCGTCCAGGGTCCGAGCCGGGCGGCGGGTCATAACCCTTCGCATCGTCGACCAGGACCCGCGGACCCACGTCGGGAGCGTACCTCCGTCCGCGAGGGCGGACCGGACGAACCGGATCGTTCGTGGGTCCGAGGGGTAACCGCTACCGAGGTCATCGCCGAGCTGGGCGCGTAACCTCGCGACCGCGCGGTCCCGCCGCACCTTGGCGACCACGGAGGCCGCGCCGACGACCGGATAATCGCGGTCGGCGTGATGCCGGGCGATGACCCGGGTCCGGCCGCCCGCGAGCCGCGCGACGCGCGAACCGAACCTCCGCTCGTTCGGGTCGCACGCATCGATGTACGCGATATCCGGCGCCACCGCGCGGACGATGCGCGCGAAGGCATCGGCTTCGAGGTCGTTGAGGCGGCCGTGCCGCACTGCGCCGTCCACCGTTCGGGGGGAGAGAACGAGGTGGATGGGCCTGCCGATCGACCCCAGCCCGGCGAAGACGCGTTCCCTCGCGTCGGGGGTGAGGGCCTTCGAGTCCTTCGCCCCGAGCACCACGAGCTCGCCCAAGCGGTCCTCGGAGGCGCAGAACCCTCCGACCACGAGCGGTCCGACGAGGCTTCCCCGGCCTGCCTCGTCGACCCCGAGCACGCGCACCGCCACTTCGCCCCACCCCCGCGGGCGAGAGGACCCCATACCCATTAAGCCGCCGAACGACTGGTTTTCTGCGATGGCGCTCGAGGGTCTCGCCGCCCCGATGCTGACGCTCTTCGCGGGCGACGGCAGTCTCGACCTCGGGCGCAACGCTCGGTTCGCCCGAGGTCTCGCGGACGCCCATGTCGATCACGTCTTTGTGCTCGGCTCGAACGGGGAGTTCCCGTCGGTGCTGCCGAAGGAGCGCGGACCTCTCATCGACATCGTGGTGGAGAGCGTGAGCGGGACCACCGACGTCTGGGCGGGATGCGGAGCCCCGTCGACCGCCCAGGCGGTCGAGTTCGCCGAGGAGGCCGAGAACCTCGGCGTCGCCGCCCTGGTCGTGGTCCCCCCGTACTACCTGCACCCATCGATGACCGCGGTCGACCATTACTATCGGGCGTTGCGCCAGGCCACGTCCATCCCACTGCTCGCCTACAACAATCCGTCGTTTGTCGGCTACGCTCTCCCCCCCACGCTCATGCACACGCTCGCTCGCGAGAACGTGATCGTGGGCCTCAAGGACAGCGGCGGGTCCCTCGAGAGCGTGCTCGGGTACCTGAACGGAGCCCCCGAAGGGTTCGCGGTGCTGCCCGGAGACCCTCCGCTCGCCTCCGCCGCGATCGAGCGGGGCGCCCGGGGGGCGGTGATGGGGGTGTCGAACGTTCTGCCGCGCCTGTGCGTCGAGCTGGTCCACGCCGCCTGCGGCGGGAACCGCGCTCGCGCGCGGGAGCTCCAGTCGGTCGTGGACCGCCTCGTGGAGGTGGCGAAGCTCGGGCCCAACCCATCGACGCTCAAGTTCCTCGCCGCGGAGCTGCGGGGGGCGGACGTCGGGTACCGGGCGCCCTACGAGCCGTTGACGGAGGCCGAGCGGTCGACGGTTCTCGCCCGTCTCGAGCCGCTCCGGTCGCTCTTCGCGCCGTTCGTCGGGCCGTGAGGTGGCCCCCGGGCGGCGCCGTTCGCTGAAAAGGTCATATACCGAACCCCGGTCGGACCGCACCTCTCGGAGGAACTCGTGGGGATCTGGCAAGGCCGGTCTCGGCGCAAACGGACCGGCGGTCGGCTTCGACCGATCCGCAAGAAGCGCCGCTTCGAGATTGCGCGCGAACTGCAGCACGCGACCATCGGCGCCGGAACGGTGAAGTTCTACCGAGTCCGGGGCGCAAACCAAAAGCTCCGCGTGCTCACCACCCAGACGATCAACGTCTTCGACCCGGCGACGAAGAAGATGCAGCGGGCGAAGGTGATCACCGTCCGCGAGAACCCCGCGAACCCGAACTACGTGCAGCGCAACGTCATCACCAAAGGTGCGATCCTCGAGACCGACGTCGGCCTCGTCCGCGTCCGCTCCCGGCCCGGTCAGGACGGGGTCCTGAACGGCGTTCGGGTCTCGAGCCCGGCGTCGGCCTAGCGCGGCGCGAGCCGAGCATGCCCGACCATTTCTACGTCTATCCTGCGTACCTCGGCCGCGGTCTTTCGCGGAAAGGCGGCCGACGCGTCCCGGCGGCGGCGACGCTGCCCGAGCTCACGGTCGACGAGATCGTCGCCGCCGCGAAACGACTGGGCTACGGCGCCGAGGCGGAGGCGGACAAGCAGTACCCCCGCCGCTTCTTCGAATACGCGGGCCGCGTGAAGGTGATGAAGAAGGGCGAGACCACGAAAGCGCGGTTCCTGAAGGAGCTGTCCGCCGAGCTCCTGAAGCATCGGGCGGCGGGACCCCCGAAGTAGCGGGCGGAACCAAGGAGGTGCGGATGGACGAGCCGGGGACGGTCTACTTCACCGGCACCGCCGGGGCCGGCAAGACCTCGCTCGTCCGCGCCTTCGCCGACTGGGCCCGGTCCGCCGGCTACGATGCGACCGTCGTGAACCTGGACCCCGGCAGCGAGGCCTCCGACGATGCGGCCGACGTCGACATCCGTGAGTGGGTACGGCTCGCCGACCTGCAGGATGAGTACGGCCTCGGTCCGAACGGCGCCCAGGTGGTCGCGGCCGACATGATCGCCCTCAAGGTCTTCGAGGTGAAACAGGCGATTCAGGAGCAGGAGTCCGACTACATCCTCATCGACACCCCGGGACAGATCGAACTGTTCGCGTTCCGGGAGGCATCGAAGGCGATCGTGGACGCGCTGAGCGGGGAGCGCTCGGTGCTCGCGTTCCTGTACGACCCAGTCCTCGCCCGGACCGCCGCGGGCTTCGTCTCGCTCCTGATGCTCGGGGCGACCGTCGAGTTCCGGTTCCGCCTGCCCACCGTGAACGTGCTCGCGAAGTCGGACGTGCTCACGGAGGAGCAGATGCGCGAGGTGATGAGCTGGTCCGACGACCCCGGGGCCCTCTACGACGCGATCCGCCGCGACACGCCGACCCCGGACGTTCAGCTTTCCACCGAGATGCTGCGGGCGCTCGAGACGATGGCCCCGCTCGTGGGGCTCGTGCCCACCTCGGCGAAGGAGGAGAGCGGTCTCGAGGGACTGTACCGCTCCTTCCAGCGGGTCTTCGCGGGGGGCGAGGACCTCGAGCCGTCGCACGCCCCGTCGAACGAGTGAGCCGTCCGGTCACTCTTCCGTGAAGAACAGGCCCATGCCCGCGGAAGCGGCTTCGTCCTCGTCCTTGAACCGCCGATAGAGCGGCTCCGCATCGGGCGGCGGAAGCTTGGTGCCGATCGGAGCAAGCAGCTCCTCGGCCCGACGAACGGCGTCCGCGGCGCCTTCGATGAGGACGTACGTCGCGCCGGCCGGACCCCCGATCGCGGAGGCGTCCCGGACCTTCTGGCTCTGTCGGGAGACCCGGTCGTCCTTGAGGGCCGCGTCCAGTTCCGTCCGCTTTGCGCTCGGGACGGAGAAAAGGGTCCACGCCATGCCCCACGACGACCGGCCCGGCTATTTGGGCGTTGTCCGCCCGCCCGGCATCGAGATGAGCGCCTTCGACCTCGGGCGAGCGTGTACTCCTCGACGACGGACGCTCCGGTGGTCCTCCTGGGCACCGCCCATGTGGTGGACCTCGGCGAACCGCTCCGCCGGGCCCTGGCCCCCCGCGTGCTCGACGCGATCGCGGTCGAGCTCGACCCCGAGCGCGCCCAGGCGCTGCTCTCGCCGGAGGGTCGCGGCCGACGGGGCGGTGACGTGCCGCTGTTCGCCCGGCTATGGGCCGTCGTGCAGCGTCGCCTCGGGGCGGAGATTGGGGGCGGGGTCCCGGGGGCCGAAATGAAGGTCGCGATCGAGGTGGCCCAGGAGCGCAAGGTGCCGGTGTTCCTGATCGACGACCCGCTCCGGGTCACGCTCGGTAACCTCGTGCGGGCGATGTCGTTCAAGGAGCGTGTCACGCTGCTCACGAGCGCGGCGGTCGGCCTCGTTCTCCCGTCTCGGGTGGTTCATCGTGAGATGGACCGGTACGCCGAGGCCCCGGAGGAGTACACCGACGAGCTGCGTCGCGTGAGCCCGTCGACCGCCCGCGTCCTGCTCGACGACCGCAACGAGCATATGGCCGACCGCCTCGCCACGCTCCGCCGGCAAGGATACGGACGGATGGCCGCGGTCGTGGGCGACGCCCACCTCGTGGGCCTGCGCGCCGCGCTCGCCCGTCGTAGTGTCCCGAGCGAGGTCGTGCGGTTCGCCGAGCTCAAGGGAGCGGTGCCTAGAGCACCGTCACCCGATTCTTCGTAGCGTCCTCGACCGCCCGTTCGAACGTCTCGGCGAGCGCGGTGACCTCGGGCGACGTGACGTCCTCGAGACGGCCGGTGTCGGACAGCTCCGAGACGGTGGGGAGCACCGGGAGGCTACCGAGGAGCGGGATGCCGTACTCCTCCGCGACCCGACCGACCCGACTGGGGCCGAATAGGTCGGTCCTCTGGTGGCAGTGCGGGCAGCTGAACCAGGCCATGTTCTCGACCACGCCGAGGAGCGGGACATGGAGGTCGCGGGCCATGTTCATCGCTTTCTTCACGATGAGCGCCGCGAGGTCCTGCGGGGTCAGCACGAACACCATCCCGTCGATCGGGATCGTCTGGAACACCGTGAGCGGGACATCGCTGGTTCCCGGGGGCATGTCGATCAAGAGGTAATCGAGGTCGCCCCAGTGGACGCTCCCGAAGAACTGGGTGATGAGGCGGGTGACGAGCGGGCCTCTCCAGATCACCGGCGTTTGCTCGTCCTCCACCATGAACTGGGAAGAGACCACGGAGATCCCGGACGGCGTCCCCGCCGGTTCGATGCCGTCGCCCCGGTCCACGAGCGGGCCGGTCAATCCGAGCAGCTTCGGGATTGAGGGGCCGGTGATGTCGGCGTCCAGGATGCCCACTCGCTGGTGGCTTCGACGAAGCTCGGCGGCGAGGAGCGCCGCGACCGAGGACTTCCCCACGCCGCCTTTGCCGCTACCGATCGCCACGACGTGCCGGATCCCGCCCTTGTCCATCCGGGATAGCAGTCCACGGGCCTGCGGCCGGGAGCCCCCCGGGGGGCTCGGCGCGGGCGAGGCGGGCGACCGGGCCGGCTCTCTGTCAGCGGTCATGGGCGGTCTCACGGGGGCGTGGATATATAACGGACTGCCGTCCGCCGCTCGGATTCCGAGGTAGTTCGATGACCATCGGTCGTTCTCCCGACCTCGACGAGATCTTCCAGCCATCCTCGGTCGCGGTGATCGGCGCCTCGAATAAGCCCGGCAAGGTCGGAACCTACCTCTTCCGCAACATCATCGAGGCCGGGTTCAAGGGGGTCGTTTACCCGGTGAACCCTTCGTCGAAGAGCGTCTCGGGCGTGCGCTGCTACCCGAGCATCGAGGAGCTCCCCGAGACCCCGGACCTCGGGGTCATCATCGTGCCGGCCGCGACCGTGGGCGATACGATCGACCAGTTGGGTAAGGCCGGCTCGCGCGGGGCCGTGATCATCTCCGCGGGGTTCCGCGAGCTCGGGGAGACGGGCGCCGCGCTCGAGGCGGACGTCGTGCGCCGAGCGGCGAAGTACAAGATGTCGATCGTCGGGCCCAACTGCTTCGGCGTCATTAACACCGCTCCCGACGTGAGCCTCAACTCGACGTTCAGCGCGACGTTGCCCCCGAGAGGGAACATCGCCTTCGTCTCGCAGAGCGGGGCCCTGTGCGCGGGGATCCTCGCCTACGGCATCACCGCGCGCATCGGCTTCTCCCGATTCGTCTCGGTCGGGAATCGCGCGGGCATTGACGAGAACGACCTTCTCTACTCGCTCGGGCAGGACGAGGCGACCAAAGTGATCCTCCTCTACCTCGAGAGCCTCGTCGACGGGCGCAAATTCCTCGAGACGGCTCGGGAGGTGACGGAGCGAAAGCCCGTCCTCGTGATCAAGGGCGGCCGGACGCCGGCCGGGGAGCGCGCCGCGAAGAGCCACACGGGCTCGCTCGCGCAGTCCGGTCAGGACCTGCTCTATGACGCCCTCTTCAACCAAGCCGGGGTGCAGCGGACCGACACGCTCGGAGAGCTCTTCCGGACCGCGAAGATCTTCTCATCGGGGCTCGAGCTGGAAGGCCCGCGCCTCATGATCCTGACGAACTCGGGCGGGCCGGGCATCGTCGCGGCGGACGCGGCGGTGCGGAACGGGCTCGAGCTCCCTCCGCTCTCCCACGCGGTCCACGACGCGATCGCGCCGCTCCTCTCCCCGTCCGCGTCCGTCGCGAACCCCACCGACATGACGGCGGACGCCGGCGCCGACCACTATCGCCAGCTCCTCGAGAAATTGCTCGAGGGCCCGGACATGAACGGGGCGCTCGTCATCACGACGCCGACGTCGACCATGACCGCGGAGTCGGTGGCGCGGGCGATCCTGGCGGCCAAGACGACCACCCCGAAGCCGATCGCGGCGTGTATCTTCGGAGTGAACGACCTGTCGAACGAGGTGTCGTTGCTGGAAGAGCACGGGGTGCCGACCTTCACCTTCCCCGAGGAGGCAGCCCAGGGGCTGGGTGCACTCGTCCGCTACCACGCCTGGCGGACCCGGCCGAAGACCCCGGTCCGCGAGTTCGAGGTCGACCACGCCGGGGCCCGGGCGGTGATCGAGCGGGCCCGCCACGCGGGCACCACGGTGCTCTCCGACCTTGCCGCGCGCGCGCTTCTGACCGCCTACGGCATCCGCTTCCCCGAGGGACGGGTCGTCCATACGCTCGAGGAGGCGACCGAGGCGGCGGAGGGGATCGAGTACCCTGTGGTCCTCAAGGTGGTGTCGCCGGACCTCTCGCACAAGACCGACGTCGGCGGGGTCGCGCTCGGCATCCACGATAGCGCGTCGTTGCGCACCGCGTGGGAGTCGATGCAGCAGTCGCTCCAGGCGAGGGCCCACGACGCCCGCGTGGAGGGATTCGAGGTCGAGACCGAGATTCAGGAAGGAAAGGAGGTGCTGGTGGGGGTCCAACGCGACTCGCACTTCGGGCCGATCCTCGCGTTCGGCCTCGGCGGCATCTACGTCGAGGTGCTGCGGGACGTTACGTTCCGGCTCGCTCCGGTCCGACCGCTCGGGGCGCTCAACATGGTCCAGTCGGTGAAGGCGTTCCCGCTCCTCCGCGGGGTCCGCGGCGAGGCGCCGAGCGACATCGAGGGTCTGGTCGAGGTGATCGAGCGGGTCTCTCAGCTCGCGATGGAGGTCCCCGACGTCGTGGAGCTGGACATCAACCCGCTCATCGTCCTGCCCGACCGCCAGGGCGCGATCGCGGCCGACGCCCGGGTCGTGCTCGCGCCCGTTTCCAGATTGGGACCTTCGCCTTCAGCTGCTCGATGAGGAAGCGGGCGCCCGCGAACGCTTGCACCCGGTGACCGGCGGCGGCTCCGACGATCACCGACGGCTCGCCGACCGGCACCGGTCCGAGCCGATGCCACAGGACGACGCCGCCCAAGCCGAAGCGACGGCGGGCCTTCCGCTCGAGCTCGGCGAGCGCCGCCTCGGCGAGCGGGCGGTGCGATTCGTATTCGAGCGCCACGACGCGACCGCGTCGGGTGCGGTCCGGCCGGACCCGTCCGACGAACACGACCACCCCACCGAGCTCGTTCCCCTCGAGGGAACGCATGGCCGCGGCCACGGAGAGCCGTCGTCGCGAGAGCCGGACGCTCATCGCAGGACTATCCTCCTCCGTAGGGCGGATGGACGGCGAACTCGTCACCCGGGCGCACCCGAGTCGCGCGACTCGCGACATACCGCCCGTTCACCACGAACCGGCTCTGCCGTAGGATCGGGGCCAGTTTGGGGTATCGGCTTCCGAGGTCCCGCACGAGCGTGTTGACGGTAACACCCGGAGGGGGCAAGGGCCAGTGGAGTTCGGACCTTCCCACGGCCTCGCGTGCCGTAGCGAACAATAGGACAGTGGTCCGCACGGCCATGACCCGCCCAATCCGGCCCCGCTCTAAGGGTTGCGGCTCATACGAGTTGACAGAACCCATTAATATGCAGTTTCCCTCGAATCACCCATGAAGGAGATTGCCGTTCGCGTCGGCGGTCAGGCCGGCGACGGAATCGCCTCGATAGGCGAATCGATTGCCCGCAGTTTCTCCCGAATGGGCCTTCACATCTACGGTCTGAACGCCTATCAGTCGGTGATCCGAGGGGGCCACGTCTGGTTCCATGCGCGTGCCTCCGAGGGACAGCTGTATAGCCAGGGGGACTCGGCGGACATCCTCTACGCCCTCGACCATCAGTCGGTCGACGTCCACGCTCCGATTCTGCGTCACGGGGGAACCGTCGTCTTCGACCCCGAGAAGTTCCACCTCACTCCGAACGACATCCCGTCCGGATTGCAGTTGCTCCCCGTGCCGACGCTCGAGATCGCTCGCAAGTACACGAGCCAGTCGATTCTCCAGAACGCCGCGGGTTTCGGCGCCACCGCGTACCTCTCGGGGATCCCGCTCGAGGTGGCGCAGAAGGTCCTCGCCGACTCGTTCGGGAAGAAGGCCGGCGATGTGGTGACCTGGAACGTCGGAGCGTGCGCGGACGCCTACCACTTCGCCGAGCAACAGGGCGCGACCCACCCGAAGGCGCTCACGGTGCAGGGGGCCCCGAAGCTCCTCATGACCGGTAACCAAGCGATCGCCCTCGGCGCCGCCGCGGCGGGCCTCAAGTTCCTCGTCCAGTACCCGATGACCCCGGCGACCTCGATCATGCACTGGCTCGCCGCCCACTCGCGGGCGCTCGGCATCGTGGTGAAGCAGTCGGAGGATGAACTCGCGTCGATCAACATGGCGGTCGGCGCCTCCTTCTCCGGCGTCCGGTCGATGACCTGCAGCAGCGGCGGCGGATTCGCGCTGATGACCGAGGGCCTCGGCATGGCCGGCATGACGGAGGTCCCCGTCGTGGTGGTCAACGCGGCCCGCGCGGGCCCGTCGACCGGCCTACCGACCAAGACCGAGCAGGGGGACCTCAACCTCCTCATGGGCGCGGGTCAGGGTGAGTGGCCGCGGGCGGTGCTCGCCCCCTCGAACCCCGTGGAAGCGTTCCAGCTCACGGCTGCCGCGTTCGACCTCGCGGAGACTTACCAGACGCCGGTGCTCATCCTCACCGATTTCCACCTCGCGGAGGCGATGGAGGGAGTCGACCGAGAGAAGATCGACTTCAACCGGACGATCCCGTCCTTGTTCACCGTCGAACCGAACGGACACGATTACAAGCGCTACCTCGACACCGAGTCGGGCGTCTCTCCGCGGGCGCTCCCGGGCCAGCCGGGCCTCAACCACATCACCCTCTCCGACGAGCACGACGAGTACGGCCACGACATCTCCGATATCCTCGTGGGCCTCCCGAACTCGGTCGCGGTCCGCGAGAAGATGATGGAGAAGCGCATGCGCAAGCTGAAGGGGCTCGCGAAGGACGCCCCGCAGCCGTTCTTCGAGGGTCCGGCGCACGCCCCGCTCACGTTCGTGGCGTGGGGCTCGCCGGTCGGCGCGGTGCGGGACGCCATGGGCGTGCTGCACGAGAAGGGCCAGGCGACGAACCTCCTGCGGTTCCCGACCCTCTATCCGCTCAACCCGGATGTCGTCCGCGCGATGTTCGCGCAGACCGAGAAGACCCTCCTCGTCGAGGGCAACTACTCCGGCCAGTTCGGGCATCTGCTCCGCGCGGAGACGGGCATCGAGCTGCCCCATACCTTCCTGAAGTACGACGGAGAGCCTTTCTACCCGCACCAGATTGTCGAGCGCGCGGAGGAGGTGCTCTGACCATGGCGGAGAGTGCAGCGGCCCCGTTCGTCGCCTCGTCCGCGACGCAGCTACCGATCATCGCGAAGTCCCAGATCAAGCCGACCTGGTGCCCCGGGTGCGGCGACTTCGGGGTCGTCGCGGCGGTCGAGATGGCCTTGAAGCGCCTCAAGATCCCGAGCAAGGACGTCGTCATCTGCTCGGGGATCGGCTGCTCATCGAACCTGCCGCACTTCCTTTCGTCGTACGGGTTCCATGGGATCCACGGCCGGTCCGTCCCCCTCGCCGAGGGGATCCGGTGGGGCAACCACGGGCTCACCGTCATCGCCACCGGCGGGGACGGCGATGGATTCGGGATCGGCGTCGGCCACCTCATCCATGCGATGCGCCGGAACGTGAAGCTGACCTACGTCACCATGGACAACCAGATCTACGGCCTCACGACGGGCCAGGCGAGCCCGACCACGACGATGGGTCACAAGACGAAGTCGACCCCGAACGGTGTCATCGAGAACCCGATCGACCCGGTCGCCCTCGCGCTCGCGAGCGGCGCGACGTACGTGTCGCGGGGATTCTCGGGCGACGTGAAGCACCTCGCCGACCTGGTCGCGGGCGCGCTCGAGCACAAGGGATTCGGGTTCGTCGACGTCTTCTCCCCGTGCGTCACCTTCAACAAACTCAACACCTTCGACTTCTTCCGGCAGCGCGTCTACAAGCTCGAAAGCTCGGGCCACAACCCGAGCGACATCGTCGCCGCCTGGCAGCGGTCGCTCGAGTGGGGCGACAAGATCCCGATCGGGCTCTTCTACAAGGTCGACAAACCGACGTACGAGGACCTCGAGCAGGTGCTCGCCGTCGGACCGCTCGTGAACCAGCCGTGCGGACTCAAGGGCCGCGAATCGGTCCTCGACGAGTTCATCTGAGCGGGCGCCGCGAGCCACCGTCGCCCCGGCGAACGGACCGCGGTTACCCGACGACCTCGAAGAGGTACGCGTCCCCCTCGTGGAACAGAGCCGGATACTGCATCGGGTCCGCGAGGAACGGACGAGGGGAGAACGCGGGCCAGAGCACGGTGTTGTTCCCGGTCACCACGACGTAGCCGACCGCGAGGACGGCGAGCGCCCGTTCGTCCGCCGTCGTGAACGTTCCGCTCGGCAGGTCGCGCACGAGGAGCTCGTAGGACGCGTTCACGGTCGAGAATCCGGGCACCATCGGATACAGTAGGACGATGTCGGAACAGTACCCGGGCAGGAACTGTCCGGCACTTCCCGGTGCGACGAGGACCCGGGCCCCGCTCGGAAGGTGGCTTCCCGCGTACTCGAGGAGGTCGAAGTCGGCGCCGGTCACGTTGCCGAGGTTGTGGTAGATCTCGGACAACGTGGGCGGTAACGCGGTCGGGGTGAGCACGACGCCGGGGACCACGATCACGAGCGCGACCGCGAGCGGGATGACCGCCCTCACGGCAATCGACCGGGAGGAATCGGAGCGGTGGCGAGCGACCGGTGCCCGGGAGACCGGGGGACCCACGTCGGCCCGGCGGAGCCAGCCGGTGAACCGCTCGAGAGCGAGCGCTAGGGGGATCGCCGCGACCAAGCCGTAGACCGTGAAGAGCCAGATGGAGAGCTCGTTCGAGCTCGAGATGTTGGCGACGGCGACCGCCGGTCCGAACCCGGTGCTCGCGAGCCATAACAATCCGAGCAAGGCGACCTGGGCGACAACGGCCCCCGCGACGAACGGACGGAACGGCTCGAGGTATCGCCCCAGCGCCGAGTCGCGCCCCACGAGCAAGAGCACCGCAAGACCGAGGGCGATGAGGACCGCCAGCTCGAGGCGCAGCGCGGCGAGCGTGGAGAGCCCCGTGTCCGACGAGCCGAACAGGAACGGGTCGATGCATCCGAGGAACTGAGATCCGGTAATCCCGGGAGTGGCGCCCGGCGGCGGGGCCGTGGCTCCCGCGACGAAACCGGGACTCGAGCGGCCGATGCCGAGGGCGTAGAGCGACGGGGCGATCCCCATGAGGGCGGTGGCGAGCGCGACCGCCCAGCGGGCGAACCAGCCTAGTGGCTGTCCGGCGAACCGCGGACGGACCAAGAGCGCCACGATGGGCAGCGCGAGGAAGAGCCATTCGGCGCCCACCGGGTTGAGGGCCGCGGAGTACCCGGCCAAGAGACCGAATCCGACCACATCCCCGACCTTCGGGAGCGACGGTCGCCACCAGATGACGGCCTCGCCGGCGAGCAACAGCACGAGCGGGAAAGAGAACACGAAATCGTTGCTCCCGAAGACGGTCCCGCGGGTGCCGGCCCCGATCCACGCGAGGACGAGGGCGATGGCGAGGCCCGCGCGCTCGTTGCCCCAAAGGCGGCGCCCGAAGACGAAACCGGAGAGCGGGGCGAGGGCGAGGAACAACGGAGTGACGAGCAGAGCGACCCGTGCCGGAGGAAGGCCGAAGAGGAGTTGCGCATCGCCGAGCCATGCCGTCGTTCCCTGGGGGTAGAGCAGCCCGGTGGTCGCATACGGCGCGAACGACGAGGCTGTCATGTGGTGGTGAAGGAGCAGGCTCGTGTAGAGCGTGAGCAGGCTCGAGTCGAACGTGTTACCGGTAGCGACCGGTGTGGCGACCGAGAGTTCGACGAGAAACAGGCCGAGCGCGGAGAGGAGGACGATGAGAGGCGCCGGTCGCCGCAGGGCGGCGAGGTCGGCCCGAAGCGAGGTCAAGCCCTTGCGAGAGGCGGCGCGCACCGCGAGCACGATCACACCGACGAGCGCGAGGACCGGGAGGATCACCACGACCGGGAGCTGGAACGCTCCGACCGGCACCGACGCGATGAGGTAGAGGAGAGCTCCCCCGAGGTAGAAATCGACGAGCGCTCGTTCGATGGCCTCGGGCCGCTGCCACAACGGCACGAAACGGGCGGTGAGCGACCGCACCAGTTCGCCCACCACCACCGCGAGCGCCGCCCACAATAGGAGCGACAGGGCCCACGCGATGCCTCCCGGTCCGGGGATGCCCACGGCAGGGCCCACGGAAGTCGGCTACTAGAATCCTGACCTCCTGACGTTGCCGGCCGGACAGTACGCTTTTAGAGCCGGGAACGAACGTCGGCGCGTAGGCGAAGCTCTTGGTCCAGGATTCGGAGGAGCTGGTACGGGAAGGACTCTCGAGCGTCACCAAAGGCACGCTGTTCCTCCTCATCTCGACCCTCCTTCTCGTCGGGCTCAATTTCGTCTCGCGGGTGCTCGTTGTGCGAAGCATCTCGACGAGCGACTGGAGTTCGTTCTCCTTCGGCCTCACGCTGACCGGCGTTCTGGTGGCGATCGGCTCGATCGGCCTTCCGAGCGCGGTCGCGCGGAGCCTTCCCTACGTAACGTCGGACGCCGAGCGGCGCACCATCGTGCGCAGCACCCTGTGGATCGGGGGCGTGAGCGCCGTGGTCGCCGGGGCCCTGCTCTACGCGCTGGCCCAACCGATTGGCCAAGCGCTCGGGTCGCCCGGCATCACGCTCAGCCTTCGGTACTTCCCGATCGCGCTCGGGTCGGGGATCTTGGCGACCTTGATCTCGTCGATTTTCCAGGGCTACGAGGACGTGACCCCGAACGCGCTGTTCGTTCAGATCGTGAACCCCTCCCTGTTCGTCATCTTCCTGACGGCCGGGATTATTCTACCACCGGTCGGGATCACGCTCACCGACGCGCTCATCGCGTACGCTGCCGCGAACGCGATCACGCTCGCGCTGATGGTGCTGTATCTCGTCCGCCGGCTGCCCCGGCACCTGACCCCGGGCCCGCTCGCGCCCGAGGCCCTGCCGCGGCTTCTAAAGTTCACCGTGCCGCTGTTCGTGGTCGGCATCATGGCCTCGATCACCGGGTCGGGCGACACGCTCATCCTCGGTACCTTCCACCCCAGTTCCGTCGGCATCTATACCGCGTCGCTCACGATGACCCGCCTCGTTCCCATCGGCATCGGAGCCGCGGCGTACATCTTCCTACCGGTCGCGAGCCGGTTCGTGCGCGGGGCCGATGCGGCCTCGGTGGGCATCACCTACGCCACGGTCACGAAGTGGATGAGCCTGGTCTCCGTGCCGCTGTTCCTCGTGTTTTTCTTCCTCCCGAGCCGATCGCTCGAATTCGTCTACGGTCCGGGCTATGCTGGCCAAGTCGTCCCCCTCCAGATCACGGTCGTGGGCGCCTTCATCACGACGATCCTCGGACCGGCCGCGACCGCCCAGGTGGCGTTCGGACAAACCCGGCTCCTCGCCGTGAACTCGGTCGTGGCGGGCGTCGTGGACATCCTGGTCGCGTTTGCGCTCGTCCCGGGCAATGGACCGACCGGAGGTTACGTCGGTGCGGCGATCGCGTGGAGCTCGGCGAACGCTGCCTACTCGCTGATGTGCCTCGTCGAGCTCGGTTCACTCACCGGCGTCCACCCGTTCCGGTGGCACTTTGTCGTGCCGTTCCTCGCCACCACCGTCCCGGTCGGGATCCTCCTCGGGGTCCTGCACCCCCGAGTCCCTCTCTGGAGCCTTCCCCCCTTGACGATCGGCATCGCTCTGCTGTTCGTGGTCGCCGTTCTGCTCACCCGGTCGATCGACGAGGGGGACCGGCTCCTGCTCGAGGCCGTCGAGCGTCTGTTCGGTCGGCCCCTTCCGTTCTTCCGTCGTCTCGGTCGCTGGGCCCTGCGAAGTTCCCGGCCCTGACGGGGCCGGGCCCTCCCGGGTGGGCCGGCCCCGGACATGCTCAATCAGCAACAGCACCACGCCCCCCGCCAGCAGGAAGAAGACGAATTCGGCGAGGGAGTTCGCCGCGTTCGTGTTCCCGGCCGCATCGACGACCGCGGTCGCAACGAGGAGGACGAGCGCGGCGGCGATCGGGTACCGACCATCGAGCCGGGCGTAGACCGAGTAGGCGAGGTACGCGACCAGAAGGCCCAGGAAGATGGCGCTGTACGGTACGTCCATCCGGTCCCGGCGCAGAGCGGGGGCGACCTATTATCGTACGCTCGAACTCGGACCCGACCGTGGCCTACCCTGCGCGTTCTTCCCCGGAACAGGTATAACCCGCCACCGCCCCCCTCGCCATGTTTACATAGGTCAGCTGTAATCGCGAAGAACGGAGGACGCGCGTCCTCCGGGTATCCGTGACCAATCCAAGAGGCTCCCGCATTGTTCCGCTGGGGCTCGGTATCGCCATGCTCGGGGTCGTTCTGGCCGCGGGCTTGTTTCCGAACGCCGGTACCGTGCAGGCCCAGGCGTCCTGCGCGTACCCTCCGTGCGTCACCTCCTCGTCGGTCCCGGTCTGGGAGTACGTCTCGATCCTCGTGATCGTCGCGCTGGCGGCGATCGTCGCCCTCCTGTTCATCATGCGCCGCCGCCGCCCGCCCCGGGCGGCGCCGGGCGGCCCGGTCTCGGCCGCGGGCGGTCCCGCGGCTCCGCTCGGGCCCGGGGCGGTTGGACCGAGCCCACCGACCGGAGCTCCGCCGGCGCCCTACATCGAGACCCCGGAGGACGTGGGGCATGCACCGCCGACGGTGCCGCCTCCTCCGGCCGGTGCGGTAGCCCCGCCCGCCGGGGCCGTCGGAGGGGCCGCGGGCGCCGAGGCCGGATCGGACATCGATTCGCTGATGGCCGAGCTCGACAAGATCAGCACCGAGATCCTGAAGAAGCAGCCCAAGAAGCCGAGCGGCGGCACGGGCGGGGACGACTCGGACACCGGTGGCTCGGAGACTTAGTCGGCCTAACCCCGAACCTTCCACGGCGCCGCTTAAGAGCTCGACCGGCGTCAGAAGTTCAATGGCGTCCGCTTCACCGTCCGCCACCGACTTGGAGCTGCTCGATGCGCTCCGGCGAGCGGTCGAGCACGCCCCGGCGCGGCCCCGGGAGATCGAGGTCGGGATCGCGCTATCGATCGCGCTCGGGCGCCAGCGGCCGGTGGTCGCTTGCGGAGGTTGTCAGAACCCTCTTGACTTCGATGGGATCCCGACCCGGACCAACAGCCAGCTCAGGACGCCGTTCCGTCTGGTGTTCGGTCCGGAATCCCCGCCGTAATCTCACGGGTCGGGTCGAGGAGCGGGGGGCCCGGGCGCCGTGACACTCTCGCTCATCGAGTCGCTGGTCAGCGCCGCCACGTACGTGATGGCGACGATCGGGCTTCCGGGACTGTTTGCCCTCATGGCCCTGTCGGTGTTCGGCGTCTCGCCGTTCCCGGCGGAGCTGTTGCTGCCGCTCGCCGGATTCCTGGTCGCCGATGGAACGTTCTCGTTCGGAGGGGCTCTGGTGGTCGCCCTCGTCGGGCAGATGGTAGGGGCCTACGCGGGGTACGCGGTGGGTCGGTGGTGGCGCGACCGCATCACCGGTATCGGGATCGGGCGTCTGCGTCTCGAGGCGAAGTACCTCGAGCGCGTGGACCGTTTCTTCGATCGATACGGCGAACTCGCCGCCGGGCTGTTCCGCCTCGTCCCCGTGGTCCGTAGCTACATCAGTTACCCGGCCGGCACCGCCCGCATGGAACCGGTGCGCTACGGGGTGTACACCCTGCTCGGGTCGATCCCGTACACCGTGGTACTGGTCTGGGCCGGCATGGTCCTCGGGTCGAATTGGGTCATCCTCGCCTCGTACCTTCAGTTCCTCGACGTTCCGCTGATCGCCCTGATCGTGGCGCTGGTCGTTTACCTCGTCTTACAGGTGGTCGGCGTGCTTGCACCGGGCTGGCCCCCCCGGCGGGCGCATCCGTCCTCACCGCACGTTGAGGCCCTCACGGGCCCGCCCCCCTCGAGTCCGCGCGCTCCTTGACCCCGCGGTCACTCCGCGGTCGTCGGGCGTTCGGCCGGCTCGCCGAGGGCATACTCGGGACGCACGACCTTTCCCGAGCTTCGGCCGACGAACTCCCCGGCCTCGACGATCCGCTCCCCGTCGCGATAGTGCTCCCGGGGACGCACGATGTCCCAACCCTCGAACGGCGACCAGCCGCACGGCGAAGCGAGCTTCGCTCCCACGACCTTCGACCGGTCCCGGAAGTCGACGACGATCAGATGGGCCCGGTGGCCCGGGGCGATTCGGCCATGCGGCTGGCCGAGCCAGCGTGCCGGCCGCTCGCAGGCGGCGCGGACGAGGACGCCGAGGTCGAGCTCCCCCGAGCGCACGCGGGCGAGGAGCAGCGGAAGCATCGTTTCGACGCCGGGCACCCCGCTCGGCGCCCGCTCGAACGGAAGCTGCTTCGCGTCCGCGGAGTGCGGAGCGTGGTCGCTCGCCACCATCGGGACCTCGCCCTGCTGGAACGCCTTCCAGAGAGCCGCCCGCTCGGCTTCCGTGCGTAGCGGAGGGTTCACCTTGAAGCGGGCGTCCGTCCCCGACCGGTCGGAGAGCAGGAGATGGTGCGGAGTCGCCTCGAACGATACCCGCGCTTGCCGAAGCTTCCGCGCGCCGTCGAGCGTTGTCACGTGGGCGGCGTGCAACCGAAGCGCGGGCGGAGACCGGATCATCCGGTCCAGTGCGGACGATTCCGCGGTCACGGGGCGGACCGCGTTCCACTCCACGGGCGAGGTCGGGTGATGGTCGACCCCGAAGGCACCGGGGTCTTCGGCATGGACCGCGACCGGCAGTCGTAGCTCCGCGAGTCGCTCCCACAACGCCGGGACCTCCTTCGGGGAGGGAGGGGAGTCGATGCCGGTCGTCGGTGCGAGGTAGACCTTGAAGCCCCCCGCGTGGCGGGCGAGCGCGGGCAACGCTCCCGGGTCGGTGGGCGTGGCGTAGACCAGCACGTCGACCGCCGCTCGTCCCTGCACACGGGCGACCTTGTCCCGCCAGGTTTCGAGGTCGGTCACCGGCGGGTGCGTGTTCGGCATATCGCCGACCAGGGTGACTCCTCCGAGGGCCGCGGCGACGGTGCCGGTGGGGATCGTCTCGGCTTCGGAAGGTCCGCCGGGTTCCCGGAAATGGACGTGGAGGTCGGTCGCGGCGGGCAGGATGATCGCGTCGCCGACGTCGTGCCGAGAAGCCCCGCCCCGGACCTTGCCGACCGACGCGATGCGGCCGGACTCATCGATAGCGATCTCCACCGGTTGGAGCCGCCCTCGGACGAAGGCACGTCCCGCGAGCACTAGCACGATCGAGGGCCGATCCTCGCGGTCGGAATCGGCCCTGGCCCGGCGGTTCACTCGAGGCATCCGCGCCGCGGACGCGGGACGGACCTAAATAGCTCGGCCCCTGGCCGGGGGCGAGGGGTTTTGTTCCGGCGACCCTCCGCCGGTCGTGGTCGAACCGTCCCCCACC
The DNA here is from genome assembly GCA_035626215.1 of Thermoplasmata archaeon. Lineage (GTDB taxonomy): Archaea > Thermoplasmatota > Thermoplasmata > Lutacidiplasmatales > UBA184 > Lutacidiplasma. The sequence goes on along the minus strand of DASPOD010000047.1, from coordinate 54,936 downwards.
CACCGGACGTGGACGTACGCCCGGAGCGGCGTGGACCGCTCGAAAGTATCGTCGGGCCTCGCGGCCCTGCTCGCCGAGGTCTCGTACCGTCCACCGCCGTCCGCCGGCCGTCTCGTCGACGCGCCCGGCCACTACGCCGGCATGGTCCGCATCGGTCGGGAGACGATCGCCGTCACCACCGACACCGTCGGTACGAAGGTGAAGCTCGCCGCCGAGCTCGGTCGATGGGAGGAGGTCGGCGAGGACATCGTCGGTGTGAACGTGAACGACCTCGCCTCGGTCGGCGCGCGTCCTTCCGGCCTCGTCGACACCATTCTCTGTCGCGCCCCGGACCCCGAAGCGTTTGGCGGCATCGGCCGAGGCTTAAACCGGGGCCTCGAGTCTGCCCGATGCGCGTTGCTGGGAGGGGAGACCGCGGTCGTTCCTGAGATCGTCGACGGGATCGACCTCGGGGCCACCGCGTTCGGGTTCTTCCCCCGGGGCCGTCGGCCCGTGCTCGGAGCCCGCATCCGCCCGGGGGACCGGTTGATCGGGGTTCCTTCCTCCGGCCTCCACGCGAACGGCTTCACGCTCGTCCGCCGGCTTCTGCGGGAGCGGTCGGTCGACCTGCTCCGGCCCCGACCGGGCGCGCCGCGGCCGATCGGTGAGGAGTTGCTCACTCCGACGCGGATCTATTCGTCGGTCGGTGACGAGCTCGCCGAGACGGCCGCGACCCATGGCCTGGCCCACCTCTCGGGCGGCGGGGTTCGTAACCTCGTGCGACTGCACCCCAAGGTTCGGTTCGTCCTCGACCGGTGGCCCGAGGTCCCGGCGCTCTTCCGTTGGGTCCAGCAGCTGGGCGCCCTCTCCGACGAGGAGATGTTCCAAACGTTCAACATGGGCGTCGGTTTCGTCCTCGTCGTGAGTCCTCGGCGACTCGCGGAGACGCGCCGACGCCTCGCCCGCGCAGGCGCGCCGGACGCGGTCGAGGTCGGTCACGTCGAGAAGGGCGCCGGTGTGACGGTCCCGGGGTTCGGTCTCTCCTTCGAAGGATACTCGTAGGTTACGCCACCGAAACTCCGGCAACGATTATCGGCGTCCGGAGTTAAGGACGCGGCGTGGCAGTCGGCCGGCGCACGTGGGTAGGGGCGATCCTTGCGTCGGTGCTCTCGGCGTTCGCGTGGGCCACGTACTACCTCTTCGTGCTCTGGGTCACCCCGGGAACCTCCCCCTCCGCGATCCTCGCCTACCCGTTCGTCGTGGGGGGGCTCGCGTATGCGGGTTGGGCGCTCATCACCGGTCATGGCCGAGCGTTCGTCGCGTTGTGGTCCGACCCGTCGGCGTGGGCCCGGGTCGGTCTCCTCTTCGGCATGCAGGTCTCCGTACTGGCGGCAACGTACCTGACCGGACCGGTCGACGCGTCGCTCCTCTCGCTCATCGGGGACGTGGTCCTGACCCCGGCCCTTGTTGCCCTTCTGATCGCGACGTATCGGGCCCAGATCGCGACACCGCTCTTCGCCGTGGGCATCGTCGTGAGCCTCGCCGGAGGAACGATGGCGATCGTCGGCGGGCAGAAGCTCACGGCGGTGCACGGCTGGGGCTGGCTCGCCGTACCGGGCGTCCCGCTCTTTGTCGCATCGTACTTTCTTCTCACGGCGCGCGCCAACCGCACGACCGCGCCGTCCGCCGTGGTCGCCCAATCGATGCTCGCCGCCGGAGGTGTCTTCCTCGTGGCGGCGCCCCTTTTCCCGGGCGGCTGGCCTGGCCTCATCGCGGTCGCTCCGGGGCCGGCGGTCCTGCTCGCCGCCTGCGGCATCACGAGCTTCTTCGTCGCGCCCGCCCTCTATTTCCTCGCGATCAGCGAGGTGGGCCTCGTGGTGCCACCGATGCTGATGACCGCCATACCCGTCTTCACGCTGCTCCTCTCGGCCAGCGTCCTCGGCATCGCGCTCCCGTTCATCGGGGTCCTCGGTATCCCGGTCGCCGTGGTCGGGGGCATCATCGCGCTGCGCGCCGAATCCGCCGGTCAATCGGAACCGCGCGAGGACCCGTCCGGTCCGGCCCGCTGACGGCGTCGCCCGGACTCACTGCCAATCGGTGAGGCTTCGGGTGGAGGCGCGGCGCTTCGCCGGCTTACCGACGTCCGAGATCGGTGTATCGAGCGTCGCGGGGGTAGCGGCCGAGTCCGACGACGGGCGGGGTTCCTCGGGCGGCGGCGCGAGGCGGCGCTGGTGACTGCCCCGAAGGAGCGCGGAGGCGTCCCAATCGAACACTTCGGTCACTCGAGCGAGGGTCTGGGCCACTCGGTCCGCGTAGTATTCCCAGTCCGGCTGCTTCGTGAACGGTCGACCCTCGACCCAGGGCTCGACCTCCTGCGGGGACTTCCGAGAGTCGGTGACGATCCAGGCGACGCGCATCCCTGGGATTACATCGTAGCCCTCGCTGCGGAGCTGCTTGTAGACCCGGAGGAACGGGAGCGACTCGCGCGTCGATTCGTTGTACTCGCTCTCGGCCCGCACCGTGCGCGCGATCACGAGCCGCTCGACCGGGACCTCGTGGCTGCGGACGGACTGCACGAGCTCGCGGGCGCGACGGAGGGCGGCGTCGGTGTCGCCCTTCAAGACCAGGTCGAACACCTCGAGGAGCGCCGACGACTGAAAGTCGAAGGCGTCCGTCCGACGGGTCTCGTAGCCTCGCACGATGAGGTTCTCCTCGGGCCACACCGTCCGGCCGACGTACCGCTTCTTCACGCCGTGGGAGAAGAACGACTCGAACACCGACTGGAACTCGAAGGTGACCCCTTCGTGGGTGAACCGTTTCGCGAGCCGCTCGCCGACCTCCCGCGCCCCTTCGAGCGACGCTACGGGGGAACGGACGAACACCGAGTCGGTGTCCGAATAGACCACCTCGAACCCGTCGGCCTCGAGCTCGCGGATGATGTTCGTGATCGCCCCGCGTCCGAACGCGGTGATCGCAGCCCCGATCTCCTTGTTCGTGAAGCGATAGAAGCTCGAGGCGAGGACGCCGTAGAACGAGTTCATCAGCACCTTGACGGCGTTCTGGAGGCCGTCGTAGTAGTCCTTGAGCTCCGGGTTCGGCGCCGTCTGGCCGGCCCGCCGGAAACGGTTTCGTTCCGCGAGGAGGTCGGAGAGTATCTCCGGAATGATGCCTCGGCGCACCGCCGGCGCGAGGAACCGGGCCCCGGACGGGGCGACCGTCGTGCCGTCCGGCGAGAGGGTCGTGAAACAGAGGTTCCGGGAGATGATGATCGATGGGTACATCGACTTGAAATCGAGAACGACGACCCAGCGGTAGATCCCGGGTCGGATCGGGTGGACGTACCCGCCTTCGATCGAGCTCTCCCGGCCCGAGAAATGGCTCATCGGGACCCCCACGTGCTGGGTGTCCGCGCGCGGGATCAGCAGCGAATCGATGTAGAGGGACGTGCGACCGTTCATGCCCTCCTCGAGGGGGAGCCGGGCGACGGTCGCCAGGTCGGCGGCTTTCTCGACCGTTCGCAACCGTTGAAGGATGCGCAATGCCAGCTCGGCGTCATGCTCGCAATATTCCATCACGCGATCGGGGTCGTCGGCCCACTCCTTTTCGATCACCCGCCGGTCGACGTCGAGCTTGGAATCGCCGAGTAGCGTCCGCGCGACGAACTGGAGGGTCTCCTGCTTCGGCTTGAGGTCCCGGCGGACGGACCACCAGGCGTCGGCGACCGCCCGACCCGTGACCTTCCAGAGACGCTCGCCCATCTCGCGCGGGGCCGAGCGTTCGCGGCCGATGTCGAGCGACTTGAGACCGGTCGCGGTAGCGCGCTCGATCAGGAGCGGAAAGTCGTAGCCACCGATGTTGTAACCGGTGATCACGTCCGGGTCGTCCTCGAGGACGGTCGCGACGAACTGTTCGAGGATCTTCCGCTCGTCCGGACCGTGGAGCCGGAACGTCGCCGGGGGGCGGCCGCCCCCTTCCGACACCCCGCAGATGGTGAAGATCGTCCGCTCGCGGATCGCGTTCTCGATGTCGAAGGAGAGGACACGGAGTGCCGGTCGAAACGGCTCGGTGGGCCGGATATCGTGGCCGTCGGCCGTCACGATGCGCACGACGTGGGGGACCGTGTAGCGGGCGCGGACCTCGTCCGGCTCGTCCTCCGCCTCGAACGCGACCGTAAGGCCGACGTGCTTGTCGTAGAGGAACCGGTGGACGAACGGGATGTCGCACGCAAGCACGCTCGTCTCGTCCCCCCGCCGGCGGTAGTTGTCGCGGTACTGGGGTACGAGCCAGGGGCGATGCAGGGTGACGTGGAGCGCCGGTCGGTCACGACCGTCGACCCAGGTCGTGATGTCGTGGAACTCGATGATCTCGGGGTCCGCACGGAGACGGGCCCGGACCTCGTCCGTCGGTTCGGTGAGCTCGAAGTAGGGCCGAAAGCCGTAGTAGCGGGCCACGAGCGAGCCGCCATCCCGGGTGCGGCCGAATAGCTCGATGACCACGCCGTCTTCGACGGCCTGGTACGAACCCTCCAGAAGGAATAGCTCGACCGTTTGCACGTCCTACCGAGCGGGACCCGAGTTAAAGCCGTTTACGAGCCGGCGCTCGGCAAGCCACTTCGCGAGCGCCCGGACGTCGCGTTCCCATCGCGCCCGCCAGCGGCGCGAGCGCAGGGCGGCGGCGGGATGTAGCAGCGGGAAGTTCGGCGCGGCGGTTCCCGGTCGCGGCCGCCCCGCGGCCGAAAGGACCGGCGGCGCGCCCGGGTCGATCGCCGCGAGCGCCCGGGCCCCGAGGGTCACGATGAGCTCCGGGCGGAGGAGCTCGAGCTGTCGGTCCAGGTACGGTCGACAGGTCCGGGCCGCCGCCCGGTCGAACCGATTGCCCGGGGGTCGGCACTTGAGAACGTTCACGATGCCGAACTCCTCCTCCGAGAGCCCGAGACGGGCGATCGCCCGGTCGAGCTCGCGGCCGGAACGGCCGACGAACGGCAGGCCCCGTCGGTCCTCCTCCGCGCCCGGTGCCTCGCCGACGAAGAGAACCCGGGGCGACCGCCCTCCACGGTAGACGACCGCGTGGGTACGGAGCTCCCCGAGCGGGCACTTCCGGCACCTACGGATCTCCGCGGAAAGCCGAAGCCATTCCCGCGAAGCGGCGGGCGCGCGGGGTCGTCGCGGAACGGTCGGGAAAGCTTTCCAGGACCCCTGACCACTTCGTTCCACGGCGGTTCTCACCCCAGCCCGGCCCGTGACGACCCACCGCCGTGCGTCACGCGGCACGGACTTTAAATACCGCTACCTAGTGGCTCGGCCCCTCCGCCGATATGTCGCCACCGTCGGGGCTCAACACAGCGGGCCGTCTGGCCACCCTCCGCCAGCGTCGGCGCTGGTCGGACCGCTACTACAAGCGGCGCACCCTCCATCTGAAGGAGCGTTCCGACCCCCTGGAAGGGGCCCCGCAGGCCCGGGGAATTGTGATCGAGAAGGTCGGCGTCGAGGCGAAGCAGCCGAACTCCGCGATCCGCAAGTGCATCAAGGTCCAGCTGATCAAGAACGGCCGTCAGGTGACCGCCTTCGCGGTCGGGGACGGCGCGATCAACTTCATCGACGAGCATGACGAGGTGCTGGTCGAGGGTATCGGGGGTCGGATGGGACGGTCCTACGGGGACATCCCCGGCGTCCGGTACAAAGTGATCCAGGTGAACAACGTCTCGCTCGACGAGCTCGTGCGCGGACGCAAGGAGAAGCCGGCCCGATGAACGAAGGTCCGGAGTCGCTCCGTCCACCGGAGCCCACCGAGGAGGAGCAGGGCCCGGTCGTCCATCGACCTCAGCCGCCGCCCCCGCCGCCGTTCCCGCTGCCGCCGCTGTTCGGGAAATACCCGTTCGAAGGCGTCGAGGTGCACGACCCGGGGCTCCTGCCGTACATCTACCTCCACCCGATCTACGCCCCCCACACGGAAGGGAAGCTCACGGGGAAGCCGTTCCTCAAGACCCGGATGCATCTCGTGGAGCGGCTCGCGAACCACCTGATGAAGGGCGGGAAGTTCACCGGGAAGAAGTCGAAGGCGCTCGCGACGATCCGCAAGGCGTTCGCCGAGATCGCCCAAAAGGAGGAGAAGAACCCGCTCCAGCTCCTCGTCGACGCGGTCGAAAACGCCGCGCCGCGGGAGGAAGTGACGCGGCTCCAGTTCGGCGGGATCTCCGTCCCGCGCGCCGTCGATGCGTCGCCCGCCCGTCGGCTTAACGTGGCGATCCGGAACCTCGCGCTCGGCGCGATCCAGGCGTCGCATAAGTCCACGAAGCCGATCCACTCGTGCCTCGCCGACGAGATCCGGCTCGCCGCGAAGGGTGACCTGACCTCGTTCGCCGTCGGCCGCAAGGAAGAGGTCGAGCGGGTCGCCCAGTCGGCGCGGTAGTCCGGAGGAGTTCGCGATGACGCATATTCGGGCGGAACTGGCGAAGGCCATCCCCGAGATGATGCACAGCGTGGACCGGATCCGAAACATCGGGATCGTGGCCCACATCCACCACGGGAAGACGACGCTCAGCGACAACCTGCTCGCGGCCGCGGGGATGATCTCGAACGAGCTCGCGGGAAAGCAGCTCTACCTCAACTTCGACGAGCAGGAACAGGCGCGGCTCCTCACGATCAACAACGCGGACGTCACGATCGTCCACGAGTTCGAGGGACAGCAGCACCTGATCAACCTCATCGACACCCCCGGCCACGTGGATTTCGGCGGGGATGTCACGCGCGCGATGCGGGCGGTCGACGGCGCGATCGTGGTCGTCTGCGCGGTCGAGGGGGTCATGGCCCAGACCGAGACCGTGCTGCGCCAAGCGTTGCGCGAAAAGGTGAAGCCGGTCCTATTCATCAACAAAGTCGACCGGGCGATCAAGGAGCTCAAGCTGACGCCCGATTCGTTTCAGAAGCGGTTCCTCACGATCATCTCGGAAGTCAACGAGCTGATCCGCAAGATGGCTCCCGAGGAGTTCGTGGACGAGTGGAGCGTCGACCCCCGGGACGGGTCCGTCGCCTTCGGCTCGGGCTACGAGAACTGGGCCATCAGCATCCCCTACATGCAGAAGACCGGCGTGAAGTTCCCGGACATCATCGAATACGTTTCGACCGGCCGCTCGCGCGAGATCGCCCAGCGGGCGAAGATCAACGATGTCGTGTTCGACATGGTCGTCCGGCACCTCCCGAGCCCTCACGTCGCGCAACGGTACCGCATTCCGAACATCTGGAAGGGCGACGCCGGCTCATCGGTCGGTCAGGCGATGGTCAGCACCGACCCGAGCGGCCCCACGTCGTTCATGGTCACCGACATCACGATGGACCCGAGCGCGGGCGAAATCGCCACGGGTCGCGTCTTCTCCGGGCGCCTCGTGAAGGGGATGGAGCTCCAGGTCGCCGGCGCGAAGGCGAAGGACCGAATCCAGCACGTGTCGCTGTTCATGGGGCCCGAGCGCCTCATGGTCGAAGAAGTGACCGCGGGCAACATCGCCGCGGTGATCGGTCTCAGCGACGCGTTCGCCGGGACGACGATGAGCGATGTTCCCGACATGGTCCCGTTCGAGGAGATCCGGCACGTGTCGGAGCCGGTCGTGACGGTCGCCATCGAGCCGAAGCGGATGGCCGATCTGCCGAAGCTCATCGAGGTGATGCGGAAGATCGCCAAGGAGGACGCGAGCCTCCGCGTCGAGATCAATCAGGAGACGGGCGAGCATCTCCTATCGGGGATGGGCGAGCTCCACCTCGAGATCACCCAGTACCGGATCGTCAACGACTACAAGGTCGAGATCGAGGCGTCGAAGCCGATCGTCGTCTACCGTGAGGTCGTGAAGCACGCCGGCGGCCCGTTCGAGGGAAAATCCCCGAACAAGCACAACCGGTTCTACTTCGAGGTCGAGGCTCTCCCCACGAGCGTGGTCACCGCCCTCAAGGAGGGCGAGATCCCGCAAGGAAAGTCGTTCAAGGACATCAAGACCCTCGTGACGAAGCTCGAGACGCTCGGCATCCCGCGCGACGAGGGGCGCGGGATCGTGGCGGTCGAGGGAACGAACATCCTCTTCGACGTGACGAAGGGGATTCAGTACCTCAACGAGACGATGGACCTGATCGTCGACGCGTTCAAGGAGGCGATGAACCGTGGGCCGCTCGCGAACGAGAAGGTCTACGGCCTCAAAGTCCGCCTCGTCGACGCAAAGCTGCACGAGGACTCGATCCACCGCGGCCCCGCCCAGACGATCCCGGCGGCCCGCTCGGGCATGTACGGCGCGATGGTGCTGGGGGACCGCCTTCTCCTCGAGCCGTTCCAGAAGGCCACGGTGAATGTCCCGCAGGAGGTCCTCGCGGGCGCCACCCGGGAGCTCCAACGCCGCCGCGGTGAGATCCTCGACATGACCAGCGTCGGCGACCTCCAGACGGTCGTCGCGAAGGTGCCGGTCGCCGAGATGTTCGGCTTTGCCTCCGACATTCGCAGCGCGACCGCCGGTAAGGTGCTCTGGGCGACCGAGTCCCTGGGCTTCGAGCCGGTGCCCGACACCCTCCAGCCGCAGGTCGTCGCGGAGATTCGCCAGCGGCGCGGTCTCAAGCCGGAACCGTACGACGCGGCGTACTACGCGGGCTAACCGGTCGCGGGCCGACCTCGTCCCGGAACGCGGAACCTACACCGATACGTAGTAGCTTACGTACATACTACGATGCGTCGTAGGCATTGGCGAACCTACGCTGGGGCGCGGACCGACCGTCCCACCCGGGGCGGCTCGAGCAGAGCGTCGAGGGTTTGCTGTCCTCTCGGCCGAGGGCCTTCCGCCGAGCGGGAGCGCAACGGCCACGCCCCTTCGTGGTCGAGGAGCCAACGCTTGCGCCAGAGCCCAAGACCGAAACCCGTGATCGACCCGTTCTCGCCCACCACGCGGTGGCAGGGAATGACGATCGGGATGGGGTTCCGGCGCATCGCACCGCCCACGGCCCGGGCGGCGCCGCCGTAGCCGACCCTCCGCGCGAGCTCGCCGTAGGTCACCGTGCGGCCCGCGCGCACCGTCCTCAGCTCTTCCCAGACCGCGCGGTCGAACACGGAGGCGCTGTCCGGGTCGACCTTGAGCTCGAAGTCGCGGCGTTCCCCCCGGAAATACTCGCGGAGTTGGCGCGGTGGGCTCCCCGCGGGAAACGGCGGCTTCCGGCGTACGGCGCCGTTCGGCAGGCCGGTCTGGTTGACGCCTTTCTCGAGGAGGTCGACCACGCGCACGGTCGACCCGAGGTAAGTGATGCGGAACGTGCCGATCTGGGTGGAGACGTCCGAGAATTGGAGGGCTTCGTCCATCGTTCGGGCAGGAACTCCGGAGCTTATGGTTGTTTCAGCCCGGACCCACGCTCTCGAGCCCGGTCGCCCCGATCCGGAAGTCGGCGGAGCCCTCCGGGCGCGACCGGTGCTTGACGAGGACGACCCGTCGTAGCGGACCGGCGAGCCGGTCGAAGCGCAGGATCGTCTTCGCGGCGTGGTTCAAGAACGAGCCGCCGAGCGGCTCGAGCGTGCCGTCCCGCATGCTCCGCCAGACCTGGTTCGTGAACAGGACGGGTAGGTGGGCCCGGAGCGCGGTCGCCACGAGGTCCGCCACGGCGAGCGAGAGCGATTGACGCGCGTCGTCCTCGTCCGTCCCGGAGAGGGAGAGCCGGTAGTAGAACGTCCCCGAGTCGACAACGATGAGGCCGACGGGGCGTTGACCGTCCCGTGCGAGATGGCACGCGGTCGAGATCGCCTCTCCCTGTTCCGCGAGATCCTTCGGAGTGGTGAGGAGCCAGCGCTTCAGCACCCGGTCGAGGTCCGCCCCCGCGACCGCCCTGAGCCGGTCCACGCTCACGCCCTCCGTGTCAATGTAGAAGACCCACCGGTTGTCGAGGGCGACCCGGTGCGCCACCTGGAGGCAGAAGAGGGTCTTGCCCGAACCGCCTTCCCCGTAGATTTCGGTGAGGCAGTCGGTTTCGAGCCCGCCGCCCAAGAGGCGGTCGACCGAAGCGATTCCGGTTCCGCAGCGGTCCGCCTCCATCCCGCGCTCCGACATCGAACCGGCGGTTAAGCTCTCGTCAGGGATTTCCCTTCCCCGGTGAGCGAATACGCGACCCCGAGCTCGGGGTTGCGGACGAACGGGCCCGCCTTCGCGAACGCCTCGGGATGCTCCGTGTGGATCGGGTAGACGGCACGCGCTCCGGTCGCTCGCACGATATCGAGGAGCTCCGAGCCGGACGCATGCCCGCTCGCGTGCATCTGGTGGAACTGGAGGCCGAAATGGTCGAGCCAGTTGTGCATCACCTGGTCATCGACGTCGTCCTCGCTGAACGGTTCGCTCATCGAGTGGATGAACGGGCTCCCCTTCGGCGGTCGCAGGTCGATGAGCTCGGTGAAGTGAGCGAGGTCGAGCGCGAGGAGGTAGTCCCGTCCTCGGCGGGCGACCTCCTCGGCCGGGAGCGCGTCGTCGAGGTACGGTCGCTCCCAGAGGTACGAGACCCGCTTCTTACGGGCGTAGACACGCAGGCCCGAGGCCTGACCCGGCACGGGGACCTCGTCCGGCGGAAACCGGGGAGCTACCTGGGTGAGCAGGTGGGCGGTCCGCACCGAGACGACCAGCTCGCGTTCCGCTTCCTGGGCGGCCGCATAGAGCGTACGGAGGCGGTCGACGTCGCGGGGATAGGTACACGCGAGCGCGAGCTCGGAGCATCTCTCGAGCACCCGGTCGACGCCGCTCCGCACCCCGTCCTCGCTCAGGTTCCGCCGCGGGTCCGGACCCGCACGGGTCCCCTCGATGAGGAGGGCGTCCACCTTCTCGGCGGCGACGGCCTCGAAGAAGGCGTGGGTATCCGGGGCCCGCGGCCCGTGGTGCCGAAAGTCCCCGGTGTAGGCGAGGGTCCCCTCGCTCGTCCGCACGATGAATCCGTAGGCGAACGGGATCGAGTGGTCGACCGGGAAGGGGACGACCTCGATGCGACCGACCCGCACGGGCACCAGGTCGCGGAATACCTCCCACGGGTGCGTACCGTACTTCATCCGGGTCGACGTTTCGATTGCCGAGAGCAGCGTGCGGGTCCCCTCGCCGACATGGACGGGGATCGCGGGGTCGATCAGGTCGAGATAGCCCGCATGATCGGCGTGAGCATGGCTCACGAACACGCCGTGGACCTCGGGCTCGGCGTACGGCAGCTCGCCGTCCCCGAGAGCCTCGCGGGCGTAGAGCCCCGAGAGCCGAGGGATCAGGTCGAACTCGAGGAGGTCCTTCGCACGGCTCGTCGAGCGGGGCTGCAAGAAATTGACGTAGTATTCCTCGACCCTCGGGGAGAACGACGGGCCGAAGTCGAAGAGGACCCGGTCGGGGCCGTCCTCGATGAGGATCTTATTCCCCCCGATTTCGCGGACTCCGCCGAGAAACCGAATCGTAGGACCTTTCACGGGCATGGCAAGGACCGCTTCTTGAAACGATTTGCCGCACCGGGGCCCGAGAACCTTTTCTGGAGGCACCGTCCGGCCCCCATCCGTGAGGACGAGCCGAGCCGATGGACGCTCCTCGGGCCGGGCGAAGAAACCGCGGAACCCGCCCGCGGACCGCGCGCAGCACCGCCGGGTGTCCCGAATGGCGCGCCGGCTCGTCGAGGAGTTGGACCCGGACGGGACCGCCGCTGTAGTTGTCGCCGGAAGCTGGGCCCGAGGGGAGGCTCACGTAGCCTCGGACGTCGACCTCTGGGTCGTGACCGAGACGCCCCCTGCTTCCCGTCACCGCATGCTCCAACGGGAGGGTCGCATGGTGAGCGTGAAATTCAGCACGCCCGCGGAGGAGCGGCGCGAAATGAGCGACCCGAGCCACTTCGATGGGACCGTCCCCGGATGGCGGTCCGCGCGCATCCTCCGCGACCCGCAGGGCGTGGCGCGCCGCCTCCAGCGGGAGGCGCGACGCTTCCGCTGGTCGTCCATCCGTCGGGCGGTACGGAAGTACGTCGGCGACCAGCTCGCCGAGCATGCCGAGGAAGTAGTGAAGCTGGTGCGGGCGTTGTACACGGGGGAACGCGAGACGGCGTCCGTTCTACGGAACGTGATTGCGAACCGCATGGCGTTCCTGCGACTGCTTCCCCTCGAGCAGTGGTGGACGACCGAAAACGGACTGTGGGAAAGAGCCGGGCGGCGGGCGGGCGCGGAATTCCAGCGGGCCCAACGATCGGCGCTTGGCACGGATGGGTCGACGTGGAACGAGAGCTGCGAGGCCGCGCTCCGGTTGTACTCGCTGACCGTCCGCGCGAACCGACGCTATCTTACTAAGGAGAATCGTCGCGTCGTGGAAGCGGTGTGCCGGCTGGCCGGCCACCCCGCCGCGAAGAGAGTTCGGGAAACGCCCTAGCGCGCCTTCAGGACCTTCTTCACGTTGGGGTGCTCCTTCGTGAAGATCTTCCCACCGCAGTTGTCGCACCGGACCCCGAAAAGATTCGCGTCCGAGGGGAGCGCCTCGCCGCAACGGATGCACCGAAACATGACTTCCTCCGTTCGACCGGATTCGAGGGCTTAAACGTTGCCGGGTCCCGGCTCGCGTTCCGCCCGCTGGATCGGCGGTGGTGGGGCGAAGACGTAGGCGTTCGAGGAGAATCGGGTGCCGCACCGCCGGCACTCGAAGATTCCGCTGGCGACACGGCGGAGCGTGACGGTCGAACATCGAGGGCAGGCGGCATCCGGCTCCCGCGCCCGGTCGATCTCCACCACGCGTCGCCGGATCCGGATCCCGTAGCGAGGCCCCATCCAACCGGTCGGGCCCGCCTTCTTCGTGCGCTTGCTCATGGGGTGCCCCCTTTCGCGAACGCGCGGGCCCGCTCACCGTGGCGGAACGCCCGGCGGACGATCTCCTTGACGTCGTCGGGCGAGAACGCCCCAACGAGGCCCTTTTGCATCGCGACCACTCGTCCGGCTTCGTCGGTCGCGACGGTGATCCGGCCCTGGGCCGCCCGCTCCTCGTCGAATGTCGGGTCGACGACGATCGTGTCCCCGAGACGGACGAACGTGCATTCGATCGGGTAGTGGACAACCTCGAGCGGGTAGTCGGCGTCCCTCACTTCGAACCGCTTCGCCGGCACGGTGGTGTGGGCGAGCGCGCTCAGCGCCGCGAGGGAGGCCGCATCGATCAGGTTCCCCGAGTGGTCGAGCACGTGAACGTCGACGTAGCAGACCCAGCTCTTCTCGCCGGGCGTCACGCACAGGCGCGTGAGGTCGATCGTCTCGGCCGCGCGGATCGCGCGGTCGACGACGCGGGAGACCTCGATGGCGCCCGGCTGCGGCGGCCCGGGCTCGAACGTGGGGCTCGATAGCGGAATCAGCTCCGCGTTCGTGGTGAGCACCCCGGCGTTCGGCGTGTCCGGGAACGGCTTCCCCGGCTCGAGCTTGATCCCGGCGAGGACGGCCGTGTCGCCGATCCGGACGAGCGCGGAACCGTCCGCGGTGGCCACGTACCCCGGTTCGACCGAGACCGTCCGGTATTCGTCCGGACCCCGGCCGTCGAGCCGCTTGCCTTCGGCCGCGAGGTCCAGGATGTGGGTCGTGAGGATCTCGGCGGAGACCTCCTCGCTCATGCGGAACCTCCGACCGGTCCGGTCGAGTAGCGCTCGCGCAACGCCTGCTTCATCTTCTCGTAGATCTGGCGGCAGCCCGCGACGCCCAGGTCGAGCGCCTGGGCGAGCTCCGCCTCGGTCATGTGTCCCTCCATCTGGAGGAGGACGAGGCGGCCGGACTGCGGGACGAGCGCCATCGGAAGGTCGGCCTCGCCGAAGTTGTCCTCTTCCTTCTTGAGGTCGAGAGCGATCTGGCCCGCGACCTTGCCGACCGCCACGGCCGGCAAGAGGTCGACCATCGGGATCCCCGCATCCGCGAGGGCCATCGAAGCCGCGACGAGCCCCGCGCAGCGGGTGCCCGCGTTCGCCTGGAGGACCTCGATGTAGATGTCGATGCTCGTGCGCGGGTATTCCTCGGCGAAGACGACCGACTCGAACGCCTCGCCGATCACCTTGGAGATCTCCTGCGAGCGGCGGTCCAGGCCGGGGCGCTTACGCTCGTCGACGGCGAACGCCGCCATGTTGTACTTGCACTGGATGACGGCCTTGTTGTTCTGCTGCAGGTGTCGGGGGTGGACCTCGCGGGGGCCGTAGACGGCCGCCATCACTTTGTTCTGCCCCCACTCCACGAACGCCGAGCCGTCGGCGTTGTGCAGCGTACCGACCTGGATGCGGATCGGTCTCAGCTCGTCCAGCTTGCGCCCGTCGATGCGGAGCCCTTCGGGGCTCAATAGGACGGGGACCTCTTTCGCTCCTACGTTTCCCATGTTCGTTCTCCTTTAAGTGGAATCTCGTCGCGTCGCTTCGGTGTCCCGGTATCCTCTCCTACCGGTTCACTCTTCCCCCGGCTTGGCCGAATCCGGAGCCTCGGTGTCGTCCTCCGTTTCGACCGTCTCCTCGTCGGGTTCGGCCGGGGGGAGGAGGCGGGAGGGAGCGTCACGATGCGCATGCTCGGCGGGCGGCAGCTCAGGTCCGCGGGCTCCCGTCGGCGTCGTGGCGAGCAGGTAGCTCTCGACGCGTTCGGTGAGACCGGAGTGCTGGGCGTTCGCCTCGATGATGCGAAGGACCTCGCTCACCCGACGGATCGCCTCGGGAGAACCGCCGACCCACACCCGGCCGTTCTGGCCGACGACCGCGTCGGCACCCGTATGGTCGCGTATCGTCTGAATCATCGAGCCGTTGCGACCGACCACCCGGGGGATGCGAGCGGGAGAGATCCGGACGATCGTACCGCCCTCGAGTTTCCCGAGGCCCTCGCCGTTCATCGTCACGCCGATGCGCCCGGTTGGGTCGAGGTTCTCGACCTGGACGACCACCGCATCGCCGACGCGCAGGAACCGTTCGGTCTCGCCGACCTCGACCTGCCAGGGGGTTCCCGTCATGTGCAGCGGCGCCCATCGGGGCGCTCCGATATCGAGCAGCCAGAACGTCCCCTGGACGTCCGTGACCGTGCCGATCACGACATCCCGCGGCTTCGGGATGTACCGACCCGAGAGCGGGACCACCGAGACGAGCGGGGGCCGCTCGGAGAGCAGGCCGAGGACGCTCGCATAGATCTTGCCGCCCGTGCGGTACGTTCCGGGCCCCGGTTTCAACCCCTGGGCTCGGATCTCTTCGCCGGGAAGAACTAGTGTCCGTCCCCCGGGGGGAGGCGAGGAGTGACCCTCGCGGCCACGATCTCGGTGGCCCGGACGATGACCTCGGGACATTTTGGGTGCTGCACCGGGGCGCTCGACCAGCGTGCCCTATTTAACTAAAGCGGTCTCGATGGCGCCCTTCGTCCGGGCGCTCAGCTTCTCGTAGAGTTCGGTCTGCATTCCCGCCGGGATCTCGACGACGCCGGCCCAGCTGCCGTCGGACAGCCAGTTCTCCTCGAGCAGCCGCCCGAGCCCCTTCACCTCGCCGATGACACGGGGATAGAACTGGGCGGGGATCTTGATCCGGACCTTGACCACATCGAGCCGGATCGGGATGAGCGGGCGGAGCTTCGCGAGGACCTCCTGGACCTGTTCGTCGACCGGTCGGAACGGGTCGACGTGCACCTTCGCCTCGTTCATCGCGGCCTCGATACGCGCGGGCGGATGCGGGGCCCCGGTCTGCGGGTTCATCGCATTGCGCGCGATCGTGGCGACGATCTGCTGGTGCTTCGCCGTCTGCAGGCGATGCCGTTGCTCGGTCGTCACCTGGACCTCGCCCTTCTGGATGATGATCCGGGCGATCTCGGCGAGATTGCGGGTGTGGAACGTCTTCTCGAGGTGCTCTTCCGAGATCTTGTCCCCTTTCTTGGCGTCCTTGAACACTTGGTCGAGGGCGAGCTTGTCGGAGAGGTCGACCTTCTTGCCGTCCTTCAGGTCCTGAACGGCTTGTGGGTCGACGAGGACCTCGAACCGGGAGCCCTGGGTCTCCCAGCGGGCGATGACCGCATCCTCAACCTTCACCATGGAAGGAGGGGGAAGAGCACCCCGGGTTATGTACGACCCGTGCGCCCGGTCCCACCCGCCGGGGGTAGGCGAGCGACGTATTTCTGGACCTCGTCGGCGGGGAACCGCCGCATCCCCTCGCCCACCTGCACCGAGCAGACTTCGACCTGGGCGAGGCTTCCGCCCTCGTCCAGGCCCGAGCGCAGGCCTTCGAGCGCGAGCAAGATTGCCTCGTCCCGGTTGAGCCCGGGTCGGTACTTCTGCTCGAAGAGGTCCATGACGGGCCCTTTGTTGCCCCCGGTGCTCGCGGCCTTGAAGCTCGTGAGCGAGCCGGACGGTTCCGTCTCGAACAGGTGGATTCCGCTATCGTCGTAGCCCCCGACCAAGAGCGCCGTCCCGAACGGTCGGACGCCGCCGAACTGGGTGTACTGCTGCTTATAGTCACAGATCCGACGGACGAGCAGTTCGACGCTCATCGGCTCGGCGTAGGTGACCCGGTTGATCTGAGCGGAGAGTCGAGCGTAGTCGACCAGCACCCGGGCGTCCGCGACGAGGCCCGCGGTCGCGCAGGCGATGTTCTCGTCGATCTCGTGGATCTTCTCGAGGCTCGCCGCCTCGGCGAGCTTCGGGTTGGGAATACGTCGGTCCGCGATCAGCACGACCCCGTCCACGTAGACGACGCCGGCCGTGGTCGCACCGCGTCGGACGGCTTCGCGTGCGTATTCGACTTGGAACAGCCGGCCATCGGGCGAGAAGACCGTGATCGCCCGGTCGTAGGCCATCTGGCCGGGTTGCATCTCCATGATGAGCGCCTCGCCCGGGCACTGAGGCCCCCTTTATAACAAGCGCGCGCGGAGTAACGTCTCCGTGAGCCGATTACATCGCTCGCGCAGGTCACGGTGCGTCCCGGACGCCGTGCGACAACCGTAAGAGCCGCGGCCGACCCTCTCCGACAATGCCGTCGACCGACGCACCGCGGGCCCGGAGGGCGGGCGGCTGGAGGCTCGCCGACCGCTCGTCGTCGTACCTTCGGAGCGCTGCCGAGCAGCCGATCGAGTGGTTTCCTTGGGGCGTCGAGCCGTTCGAGCTCGCGCGGCGCACGAAGCGGCCGATCCTGCTCGACGTCGGAGCGTCCTGGTGCCACTGGTGCCATGTCATGGACGAGGGGACGTACTCCGACACCGAGGTCGCCCGCCTCCTGCTCCAGCATTTCGTGGCGGTGAAGGTCGACCGGGACGAACACCCCGAGATCGACCGGCGGTACCAGCGGCAAGTAGGGGCGTTGACGGGCGAGGGGGGCTGGCCGCTCACGGCCTTCCTCACCCCGGAGGGGGAGGTGTTCTTCGGCGGCACCTACTTCCCGCCAACGGACGGCCACGGCCGGCCCGGTTTCCGCCGGGTACTCAGCGAGGTCGCCCGGCTCTGGCGTGAGGAGCCCGAGCGGATCCGGGAGAACGCGGAGGGGATTCGGGGCGCCCTCGCCCGGATGCGCGAGGCGCGCACTGCCGAGGACCTCTCCCTCGACGCGTTCGCCTCGGACGTGCTCGCGGACGTGCGTTCGAGCGTCGACCCGGTCCACAGCGGTTTTGGCGGGGCTCCGAAGTTCCCGCATCCGACCGCCGTGTCGCTGCTCCTGTGGGACGGGTTCGTCCAGGGCCGCCGCGCGAGCGACGAGGCCGCGCGCGAAACCCTCCTCCGCATGGCGGACGGCGGAATGTTCGACCAGGTGGGCGGGGGGTTCCACCGCTACTCGGTGGATGAGGGCTGGCACATCCCCCACTTCGAGAAGATGGGGGTCGACAACGCCGCCCTCCTGTCGGTCTACGTGGAAGGCGCGGCGCGCTTCTCGGACGACCGGCTCGAGGAGGTGGTCCGGGCCACGACCGAATGGACCCGCGCCACACTCGGCGACCCGCGCGGGGCGTTCGGCGCGAGCCAGGACGCCGACAACGCTCCCGGGGACGATGGCAGCTACTTCACGTGGTCCCGCGCCGAGCTCAAGGAAACCCTCGACGCCGACGAACTCCGACTCATCACGCGGTTCTTCGGGGTCGGCACGGACGGACGGATGCCCCACGACCCGGAACGTAACGTGTTGTTCCGCATGCTCACGCTCGCCGAGGCGGCGGAGGGGGTCTATCCGCCGGACCGCGCGGGCACGGCGCTCCGAGAGGCCGTGCAGAAATTGCGGGCCGCGCGCGCGTCGCGCCCGACCCCGACGGTCGACCGGGCCATCTACGCCGACATCAACGGCCGGTTCATCGCGGCGTTCGCCCGGGCGGGATCGTTCCTAGGAGATCGCACCATCCTCGCGGACGCCGAGAAGGCGGCGGACCGGCTCTTGAAGGAGGCGTACCGCCCGAGCCAGGGAGTGGGGCACCGGCTCGGCGACGACGGCCCGCAAGGTTTTGGTCTCCTCGAAGACCAAGTGGCGTTCGCGTCCGGCCTGCTCGAGCTCGCGGGCGTCCTGGCGTCGCCGAAGCATCTCGAGGCGGCCGTGGCGCTCCTCGAGCTCGTCGACCGGGAGTTCCGGGGCGAGGACGGCCTCCTCCGTGACCTCGCGCCATCGCTCTACGACGGCCCGGCGATCGCCGGGATGAAAGAGGCGTCGTACCCGCTCGAGGACACCCCCCACCTCTCCTCGAACGCGTCGGCAGCCCTGTCGTTCCTGCGTGCCGCGTCGCTCACGCACGACGACCGATGGGTCGAGAAGGGGCGGGCGCTGCTCGCGCCCGTCGCGCGCCGGATTGGAGGGGCGGGACTGTTCGCCGCCGGCTCCGCCCTCGCGGTGGCCCTGTTGAACACTCCGCCCGCTACCATCGTGGTCGAAGGGGAGGGCCCCCCGGCCGACCGCCTCCTCCGTGCTGCTCGACGGGCGTGGCACCCGAACGCCTGGGTCTTCGCCGGTCACCCGCCCCCGCCGTTCGAGCTGCCCGGATCCCTCCCCGGTCCGGGCTCGACGGGTGAAGCTCGGGCCTTCGTCTGCTTCGGGAACGCGTGCGCCCCGCCGGTCACCGACCCGGCGGAGATTGCGCCGTTGCTCGCGAGCGGCGGCCGGCCTCGCCCGGCGGCGTGAGCACGCCCAGGTCCGTGCCGTCCAGGAGATACGCGCGGGCGATGCCGGGGCTCAGGAATCGGCGGTAGAGAAACGAGCGACCCCGGGCCGGCCGTTCGCGGTTCAGCGCCTCGATGCCGGCGATCGGGTTGAACGCCGGGAGGATCACGACTTCGCGGGCGCGCGGCTCGATGTGCCGTCGCCGTCGGGAGGTCCGGTCGGAGGGTGGCGTCCGTTCGACCCGGACCCAGCAGCGACGTTTTCCCTCCGTGTCGTCGACGGTCGGCGCGAGCCGGAAGCCCGGATGTAGGTGACCGGCGACGAGCGTCCGCGAGCGCAGCACGGCATTCGAGGGCCATCGGTGCCCATGGAAGATCCCCACGCTCCCCCGAACGAGCCCGCTCGCCGGATGCACGTCCACCTCCCGGGGAAGATGGCGGACGATCCCGACGTCATGGTTACCGAGGACGAGGTCCACCGCCAGCCCTTCGCGCAACAGTTCGGCGAAGAAGTCGAACACGACCGGACGAAGCATCGGGGGAGTCCCGACGATCGGATGCTTTGCGTCCCCGGCCACGATCACCGCGCGCGCCCGATGGCGGCGGGCGAGGTCGATGAGTCCCTCCGCCAAACGGTCGGCCGCTCCCTCCGGGGGACCTAGCGGCCGCTCGGGCGTGCTGCCGAGCCCGAGGTGGAGGTCCGCCACCACGAGCGACCGCACGGCCGAGTCGCCTTCGGGTTCGAGCAGGAGCGCAGGGGCGTCGGGCAGCGGTCGGACCACGCTGTTCACATCCTGCATGATCGCCCCGCGCCCAAGACGGTTCTCGCCCGCCGGAATGTCCGCTCTCCGAGAGGTTGGACCATGCCATTTTATATATAAGTCATAATTGGATTTATCCGGGGGAGCGTATCGTGCCGTCGACCCGGGAACAGTCGATCGAGCGAATCCGCGCGCTCCTCGAACGCGCGGGTTTCTACGTTGCGGATACGCATTCGATCCGGCCGACCAGCTTCGACCTCGCCGCTCGCCGCGACGCGACGCTCTTGCTCGTCAAGGTCCTCAAGAACATCGACGCCCTCGATTCCGAGGAGGCGACCCGCCTCCGCGAGCTCGGGCAACTCTTCCCGGCGGTCACGCTGGTCATCGGGCAGACCTCGGGCGCCTCCGACCTCGACCCGGGGGTGGTCTACACCCGCTACGGAGTCCCGATCATCAACGAGGAGACGCTCCAGGAGTTCCTTGAGAAGGCCCTTCCGCCGTTCCTGTACGCCAGCCCGGGCGGTACGTTCGCCCAGATCGACGGGCCGCGCCTTCGGGAGCTGAGGAGCGTGCGGGGGCTCTCCCTCGGCACGCTCGCGGGCATCGCCGGGGTGTCGCGGCGGGCGATTCAGCTCTACGAGGAGGGCGCGGGGGCCGAAGCGCTCGTGATCGAGCGGATCGAGTCGTTCCTGGGAGAACCGATCGTGCGGCCGATCAACCTTTTTGAGTGGCCCGAGCGCGCGAAGGAGGAGGAAGCCGACCGCGAGGCCGAGGAACCCCCGGAGCGGCCGCTCCCGAGGACCGGCGACGCGTTGCGGGACGGAGTGTTGCGGCAGCTGGACGGCATGGGCATCGAGGTCACGGTCACGCTGCGCGCCCCGTTCGACGCGCTCGCCCGCACCCCGGAGGTTCTGCTCGCGACGGCGGGCAGCCTTCGGACCGCGCTCCACCGGGCGGAAGTGTTGCATGGCCTCGCGCGCGTCGCGGAAGGGCACGCGCTGTTCGTCGTCCGCGACCCGGTCCCCCGCCCGTCGATCGCGGGCCTCCCGATCCTCACGATCACCGAGCTCCGTCGTCACCGGGACCCGGACGAGCTGATCGAGGAGATCACCGAACGGGAAAGCCCGTGATCACCGCGAGGTTCCCGAACGCCCCCGGGGTCCTGCTCATCGCCCCCGTCCGGGGACTCGTCTCGGAGGTGCCTCGGCTCCTCGCGGAACTCGACGCGTTCGCCCCGGCGCAGGTCGGTCTGGGCCTTTCGCCGAGCGAGCTCGCGAGCCTCTACGACTACTTCGTCGTCGCGGAGGCGGAGCCGGTCGTGCCGCTCACGGGCAACGAGACGAGCGAGGTGCGCGGTCTCGTCCGGTTCGGCGAGGTCCGGGTCCCGAACCCGTCGTATGTCGAGCTATTGCGCTGGGCCGCCGCGCGCGGCGTACCCACGGTCGCGCTCGACCCGGACGATGACCGAACGGCGGCCCTGTTCGCGAAGCACATCGGTTACGTCGAGCTCGTCCGACGGACCGTGCGGGAGCGGAAGGTCTCGCGGAGCCCGCCGACGCCATCGTCCCCCGACGAGTTCGCCCTCCAATGGGACCGCGAGGTCGCGCACGGCCGGGGCTCCCGCAACTTCGCCGAGGAGCGGGACGGTTATCTTGCCCTCCAAGTCCCCGCGCTCGCCGCGGCGCGCCACCCGTTCGCGGTCGTCGTGGACCGGGAACGCTTCGACTCGGTGCGGGCCCAAATCGCCCAACTATCGGGGCCGTCGACAGCCTGACCGGTCAATCCTCGCGGGCGAGGATCTTCTCGAGCATCGCGCGGCCGGCCCGGCGGAACTCGTCGAGCGAGCCCTCGTTCACGAGCATCCCATCCGCGAGCGAGAAAGCGTTGCCGATCCCCCACTTGAGCTCCCGCCGGTCCCGGTCGTAGAACTCCTGGAGGTCGGCGGCGTCATCCGCCCGGCTGCGGCTCGCCATGCGGCTATGACGCGTCTCGGGCGACGCGAAGATGCCGAGGACGAAGAGGTCGCCGAAGTTGTGCCGGAACACCGTCACCTCGACGTCCGAGCGGCAACCGTCGACCAGCATCCGGGTCTCCGTGAGCTTCGGGATCGCCCGCTGCGCCCAGACCCCGGCCCCGTGCTTGTCCCGCTCCTCCGAGGCGACCCGGGCGACGTTCGCGTTGGTGACGGGGAGTCCCCGGCGCCGGGTCTCGTCCCGGACGAGGTCGCCCATCTTGAGCGTCGCGAGTCCCATCGCCCGGGCGACGCCGACGAGCTCGTCCTTGCCCGAACCGGGCATGCCGACCGTGACGATGAGTTTCATAGCGAAGGCGGCGGCTCGTCCGGAGCGGTCTTCGGGGGCGGCGCGGAGGCCTTCATGTGGTCCGCGACGTCGTGCTCGGTGACCATCTGGAGTCGGTCGGCGCGCTGCCGGTACGCGAGCGCCTCCTGCTCCTCGAGCCGGGCGGTCTCGAGGTAGCGGTCGACCTTCACCTTGAGCTCGGCGGTCTTCTGGGTCTTGGTCGCCGCCCGCAGCTCGAGCGCGCGCGCCTTCTGCTGGAGGTCCACGACCTTCTGCTGGAGCTTCCGCACGCGGTAATGGAGGTTCGTCACGTCGGAGCCGAGGGAGGTGCCCCCCGTTCGCTTCGTCGCCGCCTCGATGTCCCGTTCGTGCTGTTTCATTTGCTGCTCGATATCGGGGATGCCCGCGAGGGCCCGCTGGCCCTTCTCCCGGAGCAGGGTCGCCTGGTGCCGCAGTTTCTCGATATGGGTGTTGAGGCGGGCCACCCGTTGCTGAGCGCGCGCCGCCGCCCGGTCGTGTCGGGCCGCGATCTCACGAAGCTTCGTGATGTCGGCATACTGTTGGCCGATCCAGCGGGACCGTCGCGCCGCGAGAGGGGTCGACGGACCGCTCGGCGGCGGGGTCTCGCCTCCACCGGTCGCCATCGAAACGTAGTGACTCGGACGCGAGATATAGCCGTTGTCTTGCCCGGGAGGGTGCGGCGGGGCTAACTCCGCTTCGGCCGCGGAGGCCGGAACGACGGGGTCAACCGCGAAGGCAGTTCCGGGGCCGGCACGCGCTCCTGCGCCTTCGAGTCGCGCGAGCGGACCGTGACGGTTCCGTGGAGCGGGCCGTCCCCGAGCGTCTCGGCGTCGACCGTGACACAGAAGGGGGTGCCCGCCTCGTCCATCCGGGCGTACCGTTTCCCGATCGTTCCCGCGTCGTCGTAGACGTTCGGGATACCCGCCGCGGCGAGGTCGTCCGAGAGGGCCAGGGCGTACGCCGCCTGCTCCTTGGGGATGAGCGGGAACACTCCGACCGGGACGGGGGCGAGGTAGGACGGAAGGTGCCAGACGGTGCGGTCGCCGTCCTTCCCGAGGTGGACGTCGGCGAGCGCCCAGAGGCTGCGGTCGACCCCGTAAGTGAGCTCGAGCACGTGCGGCAGCACCGAGCGGCCCCCGGTGACCGTGACGGAGAGGTCCTTCCCCGAGCCCTGCCCGTGGCGGCCGAGGTCGTAGTCGCCGCGGTAATGGACCGCGCCGATCTCCTTGAACCCGCCCATGCTGTCGAGCTGGACCTCGAGGTCGAACTGGATCCGGTTGTAGAACGCGCGCTCCTGGTCCGACTTTTCGAGAAGCCGCAGTCGTTCGGGAAGCACCTTGAGAACATCCCGGTAGTAGCGGAACGTGTGGACGAGATGATAGACGTAGAACTCGGGCAGTCCCCCGGCGGAAACGAGGTCGGCGGCCCGGACGAGTTCGACCTCCTCCGAGCCCTCGAGCCGGCGGGCGGCGCGCACCACGGGTAGCCGCTCGTCGGCGACCCGGTCGAACGGCAGGAGGAAATGGTCCGGGTCGAAAAAGATCTGGAGCTCGGCCTGCTCGAACGACCGCATCCGGAAAAGGAGCTGGCGCGGCGCGATCTCGTTGCGGTACGCCTTGCCCACGATGGCGATCCCGAGGGGCAACGCGTGCCGACCGACGTCCCACATGCGGGAAAACGCGAGGTAACTGCTCTGCGCGGTCTCCGGCCGCAGGTAGGCCCGCTCGTGGCCGGTCACGCCGTAGTCGAGGCCGAACATCAGGTTGAACGGCGGGGGCACGCTGAGCGTCACCGCGCCGCAATGGGGGCATTTCACGCCGCGCCCCCGAACGATCTCCTCGATCTCCTTCGAGGTGAGTCCGTCGACCCCCTCGGGCCGGACCTTCTCGAGGACCGTGTCGGCCCGGAACGCCGCCTTGCAGCTTTCGCAGACTACCTCGGGGTCCGTGAAGTTCTCAAGGTGTCCCGAGGCACGAACGACCGCTTCCGGAAGGATCTCGGCCGGGTCGATGAGGAAGTAGTCGTGCGAGAGACCGACGAACCATGCCACCCATGCCTCCTCGATCCGGCGCTTGAGCGCGGTCCCGAGCGGGCCGTAGTCGAAGAGGCCCTGGGCCCCACCGTAGATCTCCGCGGTCGGCCAAAAGACCCCGCGTCGCCGCAACAGCGCGAACAGCTCGTCGCTTTTCATCGCCCAGCCTGTCGCTCCCGGGTCCGGGGCCGGGCCCGGGCCATAAGGTGTTCGGTGGTTCGGGTGACCACCTGGTAGGCGGGGTCGTCCGGGGGAAGTCGGAGCACGACCGGAGTCACGGGCATGTCGGGTACGACGAGGGCGGCCTCCGGCGTACCGAGCCAGACCCACGGCTCCACGAGCGCGGCGCGGGCGACGAACGCCGCTGAGACGGGGCGCCGTCGCAGGCGGGAGGCGACGTAGGCGAACTCCATCTCGCGCCAGATCGAAGGGGCGTGGAACATCGCGTTGTCCGTGCCCAGGAGGACCGACAGGCCGAGCCGCTCCATGGCGCCGAGGTCGGGTTGGCGCGCGAACAGCGCGTTCGAACGCGGGCAGACCGCGACCGAGACGCGTTCGTCCCGGACTTCGGCGAGGTCGTCCGTCGTAGCTTTCGCGAGGTGAATCAGCAAGTCCGGGTGGGGGTCTAGGTAGCGCTCCGGTTTCTCGCGGACCGCCTCGCTCGCATGGAGCGCGAACTTCCGACCGGCGGAACGGCACGCCTTGGCGACGGTGCGGCGGGTCTCCTCGCTCTCGTCTCGCGCGCTCGAGAGGCCGACCCCGTCGGCGACCTCGAGGAGTCGGGCGAGCTCATTGCGGTCCACGGGTCGGGCGAGGGGGCGCCCGAGCGCGAACACGCGGACCGGGCTTCCTCGAGCGGCCGCCCGGAGCAGCTCGACCCCGGGACGTCCCTCCTCTCGGAAATCGACCGTGGCCGCGATCCCCTCGTGGGCCATGCGGCGGAGGGCCGCTCGCATCGCCGCGAACTTCTCCCCGCGCGAGGCGTTCGCGAGAAGTCGGAACTTGTAGCCGTGCGGGGGCTGGATGAGCCGGGCGACCGGGCCGGGCGGCGGTTCGCGGACGGAGACCGAGTCTCCGAGATGCGTGTGCGCGTTCACGGGAGCGGGGACGACGATCCCCCGGACCCTCGTCTCGCCCCGTCGTCGACCCTCGGTGCCGAGCGCTCCCACCTCCGTCACACGGCCCGCACGAAGCCGGACGTACGCGGGACGCGCCCCCTCAACGTCCAACACGGCGCCCACAACCAGCATCGGAGTTTCGGCCGGCCGAATCTTTCGGCGGCTAAAAGGGGCATACCGGGTTCCCCCAAGCGATAAGGTCGTGGGGGGCTCACCCGACGCGGAACATGACGGGGCCTCCGGCCGACCGCCCGCGGGACCTGTTGGTCTCGGGGCACGTGATCGTCGACCGGTTCCTTTCCGTGCGGAGTTTTCCCGCCGCCGACCGCACGGTGCCCGTGCTGTCGGGACGCGCGGAACTCGGGGGAACGGCCACCAACATCGTATGGGCCGCGTCGCGGCTCGGGGTCGCGACCGGACTCGTGGCTCGGGTAGGGGATGGCTTCCCGGACGAGTACGTGGAGACCCTCCGACGGGCCGGGGTGGACGTGCGGGGCCTCGAGCGAATCGAGGGTCGTCCGACCCCGACCTGCTACATCATCGAGGACCACGCGGGTGACCAGCGCACGCTCATCGACCAGGGTGTGATGGGTGCTTCCCGAGGGGCGTTCGTGCCCCCGGGGTGGCTCGACGACTACGCCTGGCTCCATCTGACGACCGCCGACCCCGCCTTTCAGTTGCGTCTGATGAAGGCCGCCCGCGCCCGGGGCCTCAAGGTGGCGGCCGACCCGGCCCAGGAAATTCATTACCGCTGGGACCGGCGCCCGTTCCGACAACTCCTGGGCAGCTCCGAAATCTTGTTCGGCAACCGCTCGGAGATCGCTCGCGCCGTCGAGTTCGTAGGGGCTCGGCGCGCCGAGGGGCTGCTCGAGTTCGTTCCGCTGGTCGTGCGTACCGAAGGCAAAGAGGGGGCGACGGCGTTCTCCCGGGCGGGAACGGTCCACGTTCGGGCCGCGCCCCATGCGCGAGTCCGGACCCTCGTGGGGGCCGGGGACGCCTTCCGCGGAGGGTTCTACGCGGCGTGGTTCGCGGGCCAGCCGCTCGTGAGCTGCCTCACGGCCGGCACACGAAGTTCTGCCCGGTGGATCGAGGGCGTGAGGTAAGGTCGCGATATGGAGATGCATGCGTTCGGACGGCTCATGCCCGTCGAGGTGGCGCACCGTCGGCTGCTCGCGGCGACGTTCCCGGTCGAACGGGTCGAGTCGGTTCGAACGGAGCTCGCGTTCCGCCGCGTGCTCGCGACCGATGTCCGCGCTCCGGCGCCCGTGCCCGCGTTCCCGCGGACCACGTGGGACGGATACGCCCTCCGGAGCCGGGACACGGCGGGGGCCACGCGTTCCCGTCCGGCCGAACTGCGGGTCGTCGGCGAGGTGTTCGCCGAGGAGTCGTTCCCACGGCCGCTCCGAATAGGGGAGTCCGTCGCGATCGCCACCGGAGGGGCGATTCCGACCGGCGCGGACGCCGTCGTGATCTTCGAAGAGGTCGAACGCACCGCCGACTCCGTCCGGGTCCCGCGACCGATTCCGAAAGGAGACCGTATCTCCCCACCCGGCCACGACTTCCCGCGCGGCTCTCCTCTCGCCCGGCACGGAGAGGAGCTTTCGGCGGCGGCGCTGGGCGCGATCGCGGCGTGCGGTATCCCCACGGTCCCCGTCTACGCCATGCCGCGCGTCGCGGTGGTCCCGAACGGTAACGAGCTGCTCGCCCCCGGGGAACCGCCGCGGACCGGGCGAATCTACGAGAGTAACAACGCCACGATTGCCTCGGTGGTGCTGGCCGCGGGCGGGGTCCCGGAACTTCACCCACCCGTGCCGGACCGTCCGGCGCAGATCGAGCGCGCGCTTCGCTCGGCCCTCGCCGGGGCGGACCTGGTGCTCGCCACCGGTGGAAGCTCCGTGGGTGAGCGGGACCACCTTCCCCGGATCCTCCCCAAGCTCGGTACGATGCTCTTCCACGGCATCGCGGTGCGGGCCGGCAAGCCGACGCTCGCCGCCCGGAGGGCTCACAAGCTGGTTGTCGGGCTCCCGGGGCACCCGACGTCGTGTCTCGCGAACATGTACTGGCTCATCCTCCCGGTCCTCCGCCGACTCGCGCACCGCCCGGGGCCCGGCTGGACCGATGGCTGGGCTGTTCTGGGCAGCGACGCGGTGGCGATGAGCCCGGGGCTCGCCACGGTCGTTCCGCTACGCTTCGAAGGAGGGCGGGCGTACACCACCTTTCGCGGCTCATCCGTGATCACCAGCCTCTCGGGCGCGGGCGGGTTCGCGATGCTGCCGCCGGGGGTCCGGGTCGTTCGACGCGGCACGCGTCTTCGGGTCCACTTCCTCGACCCGCCGCTCGGACCGGGAGCTCCGGCCGACGGCCTCCGTGCGGCGACAACGGTTAAGCGGTCGCTCGTCTCCGTCGGTCGTGGCGCGCCGTAACCTCGCGCTGGCGATTCTTTCCATCGAGGGAACCAACTGCGACGACGAGCTGAGAGAGGCGCTCGCCACGCTCGGAGCGCGTCCCGAGGTCGTGCACCTGAAGCAGCTCGAAGGTCGCGACGTGCTTCCGGAAGCGCGGCGGCGGCTAGGCGATTACCAAGGACTGTTCATTCCCGGGGGCTTTTCCGCCGGTGACTACGTTCGCGCGGGAGCGATCTTTGCCGCTCGGGTGCGGGCGTCGATCGGTTCGGAGCTCGAAGAGTTCATCCGGAGCGGGAAGCTCGTCGGCGGCATCTGCAACGGCTTCCAAGTCCTGACCGAGCTCGGCCTTCTGCCCGGACATTCCGGCGGGAGATTGGCCACTCCCGAAGCCGCGCTCATGACCAACGACTCGGGGCACTTCGAATGCCGGCCGACCTTCGTCGCCTGGGAGGGCGGGAAGTTTCCGCCCCTCCAGTCGACGCCGAAGGGCACGCGCTTCCTCTTCCCGTCGGCGCACGCCGAGGGGAAACTGGTCCTCGAAAGCGACGAGGTCCGTCGCTCGGTCGAGGCGAACGGCCAGGTGCTGTTTCGCTGGGTCGCCCCCGACGGTTCGCCTCCGGACTACCCGTGGAACCCGAACGGTTCGGAGGGGAACATCGCCGGGCTCACGAACGCCGAGGGCAATGTCTTCGGCCTGATGCCGCATCCCGAACGCTCGTTCTTCCGGGCCCAGGCCCCCGACTGGACGCGCCAAGGTTCCCCCGAAGGTTTCGGGGATGGACGGCGGTTCCTCGAAGCCGTGCTCGACTACACGGACCGACGGACCTAGTCGCCGGGCATGGTCAGGCGCCAGACCTCGAGTCGCTCGCCTTCGAGCTGCCGCGAGGCCGCGACCGAGAGCTTCCCTCCGCGCCGGAACCAACCGGTGCGGATCCTTCGGAGCGCGCTCGCTGACTGAAGGGAAGAGACGAGGACGAACGCCTCACCGGATCGAAGGAGATGCTCGTCGAGCTCCCCGATGAGCCGCGCGGTGACGCGACAACCGTCGTGGCCGCCGTCCAGGGCGAGATTGTGCCATCGGTCGGGGTCGCGCTCCGGAGGACGGGTCGGCAGGTACGGCGGGTTCGCCACAATGCGGTCGAATTGCCCCAGCCCCCGAGCGAGGTCCGTGCGGACGGGGTCGACGTCGAGTCGTTCGACCCGAGCGAGCTCCCGCAAGCGCCCGAGCGCGTAGGGGTTGAGGTCGGTCGCGACCACACGAGCGCCGGAGCGGGCCGCCTCGAGGGCCACGAGGCCGGAGCCCGCGCCGATCTCGAGGAACCGAGTGCCGGTCCCAACGCGAGCGAACGGCAGGAGGAGAAGGGTGTCCTCCCGGGCCGGATAGACCGGAGGCCCGTCGTCCCGGAACGGGGGCCGGCGGCCCCGACCCTCCGGCGCGGAGACCTCGGCACGATGGCTTCTTATTGGCCCCAAGCGTACAACGTACCCCAACGGTATTATTGTCCATGCCGCGTCGACTTTCTCCACCGGTCAAGATCGGAATCACCGGCCTTCCGGGTTCGGGGAAGACGCAGACACTGCTGCGCATCATTGAGCTCCTCGAGGAGGAGGGCGTGAAGGTCGGCGGGATGGTCACCGAGCCGATCGTCGAGAAGCAGCGGCGGACCGGCTTCCAGATCACCGACTGGATGACGAAGGAACACGAGGTGTTCGCCCACGAGGGAATGAAATCCCGGGTCCGTTCGGGGCGCTTCGGCGTCAACATCGCCGCCCTCGAAGGTCTCGGCACCCGGGCGCTCGCCGAGGCGCGGGAGGGCGCGGACGTGATCGTGATCGATGAGGTCGGGAAAATGGAGGTGGAGAGCGAGACGTTCACGAAGAGCGTCCTCGACACCCTCGACGCCCACAAGTCGATCGTGATGACCCTCCACAAGAAATCCCGGAACCCGCTGTTGCAGGACATCCGACGGAGGGACGAACTACGCCTGCTCGAAGTGACCCCGGTGAACAAGAACCTCCTCGCGTTCAAGATCGTCCACCTCATCACCGGCCGGGCGCATTGACCCTCTCGTGCGAAGGGGCGACCGAGCTGTTCCTGCCCCCGAGCACGCCGTCGCGCGGCCCGGGACGCCGGAGTCCGGTGTTCTACAACCCGGCGATGGCGGCCGACCGGGACCTCGGCGTCGCGTTCGCCCGCGCGCTCCTCCCCTCGGAGGGCGAGCCCCGCCGCGGCTGGGAGATGACCGCCGCGACCGGCGTCCGAGGGCTCCGCTTATTCCACGAGACCCGGGCGTTTGCCTCGTTCACCTTCACCGAGGCGAACCCGGACGCGCTCGCGGTCCTCCGCGACAACGTCGCCCGATTCGTAGGAACCCGCGCGGTCGGCGCGGACGCGCGGAAGGTCCCGGCGGAGGCGCCGTTCGACTACGTCGACCTCGACCCGTACGGCTCGCCCGTCGCGTTCGTCCCCACCGCGATCGCCGCCGTCCGCGCCGGTGGGGTCGTCGCCGTCACGGCGACCGACATGATGGTGCTCGCCGGGGCCCAGCCTGCGGCCTGCCTTCGGCGGTACGGCGCCCGGCCCGTGCGGGGCCGTCTCGGGCCCGAGGGCGGTCTTCGGATCCTGCTCGCGCATCTCGCGCGGGAGGCTCGCAAGGTCGACCGCTCGATACGCCCTTTGCTCGCCTACGCTCGGGACCATTACGTCCGGGCCTACGTGGAAGTCCAGGACGGTCGCGGAGACCTCGTCCCGGTCGACATCATCGACCCGGATCGGTGGACCGGCCCTTCGGTCGGTGACCGGGGACCGTACGGCCCCCTCTGGCTCGGCCCCCTTCACGATGCCACGCTGGTGGGCCGTATGGAGGTGCCGGACCGCGTGGCCCGAGCGTCCGAGGTGGGACGGTTCCTCGCGCGGCTGAAGGAGGAGGTGACCGTCGACCGTCCGTTCTACTACGAGGCGAACGTCCTCGCGCAACGACTCCACCTGAGCGCGCCCCCGGCTCTGGGTACCGTCGAGGACGGCCTCCGACGCCTCGGTTTCCGCGTCGCCCGAACCCACGCTCGGCCGGAGGCGTTCCGGACGGACGCGCCGCGGGCCGACGTGGAGGGGCTCTTCCGTCGTCTCGCGCGCGCCGCCTAGTCAATCCCAGAAGACCCGGGTCCGGGCGTACGCGCGTTCCGCTCGGAGGATCTCCGTGAAGAACGCCTCCTCGTCCCGGTAGAGCCGCATGAGGAGTCGGCGGGCCGTCTCGGGCCCGATGCCGCGGCCGGCGAGCGCATAGAGCGCGCGCTCGCCGTAGTGGGCGACGAGCTCCGCGGAGGTGTAGCCCGTCCGCACGAGCGCTTCCGTCTCCGGCGTGAGCGGCCGCTCCCGCCGGGACCGCCGCGTCTTCCCGGGTTTTTCCCGGGAGCGCTTGCGCTTCGCATAATCGCTCAACCGGTCCACCTCCTCCGTACGCCGGGGGGACAGGACCGCCGAGAGCGAGCCGTGGCAGAGGAGGCACCGGCTTCCTCCTTCCGTCTTGTAGCGCGACGGGGTCGTCGTTCGGACGAACCCGCAGCGCAGACAGACGAGGGTGAGCGGCTCCTTCGCGAGCCGCTCCTGGACGGCTTTGAGGAGCGTGGGCGGAGGCACGTCCGGCACCGTTCGCCACTCGAGCCGCTCGAGCGGCCCGTCGGTGAACACGGACGGCGGGGTCGCCACAACCTCGATCGCCCCGTCTCGGATCCGACGGAGGACCTCGGTCGCGTGGTCGAGGTCGTACCGGTCGTGCAGGGTCTTTTCGAGCGTTTCCTCGCCGAGCGGGTTGGTCCGGCTGGCCGACAACAGCGGGTCGAGTACTCTCAGGTCGCGGGGGTCCGCGGACGCCGGCACCACGCCGAGCTTGCGCGCCACCGCGAGGAACACCCAACGGTAGTCGAGGCCCGACGGGACAAGCCGCTCCACGAGGGGCCGCAACGTCGCCGGGTCCATCGCGAGCGTCCCGACGAGGGTGGGAGCGTCGACGGCCACCGGAAGCTCGAGGACGAACCACGTCGGTTCGACCGCGGCCACCTCGACCCGCGCTCCGAGGCGGGCGGTGAGGAGACCGGCCGCGGCGAGGGACAGCGTCTCGTTGGTCCGGGTCCCGAAGCAGGCGCCGTAGACGACCACGCGGCCGTGGGAGGTGACGGTCACCCGCCGGTCGGTGGGGATCGTCCCGGCCCGGGCGGGCTCCGCCCGACGGCGTTCCAGGTGGGCCCGGTCCTCCTCGGGGACCGGGTAGGCGTCCAGCCCGCCTTCGCGGCGGAGCTGTCCGATCTCTTGAGCAACGTCGAACGGCACGGGGAGGTCCTCGCCCGCCCACCGCGGCTCCCGTCCGATCTCTTGGACGGTTTCGACCAGGAGTTCGCCGTCCCGGTGCTCGACGACCTTCCACGTGCGGCCGTGGAGCAGGAAAATCTCCTCCGGCTGAGCGAGGATCTGCGTGAGCACGAACCGTTCGTCCAGGGTGCCGATCAGCCGTCGGGTCCCGATATCCCTCAGCCGATAGGTCCGCTCGTCCGGAATCAGCGAGAGCGACGCGTAGAACCGGGCGAGCGTCCCGCGTCCGGGCATCACCCGGCCGTCCGCGCGCTTCGCGAGGCCGAGGCCGACCAGGTAGTCGATCAGCTCCGTCCATTCGGCATCGAGAATCTCCGCGCACGCGGCGGCGTGTCGCATCGGCGCCAGCAGCTCCGACACCGCGAGGCCGCCCTCGGCCCGGAGCGACGCGACCACCTGTTGCGCGGCCGCGAGTCGGTTGCGGGTCCGCCAGGCCACGGGTTCGAGCAGTCCGGCGTCGGCCCTTCGCGCGAGCACCGCGGCCTCCTCGAGGTCGTCATCGTCGAGCGCCAGCACCGTTCCGTGGATCGTCCGGTCGAGGCGGTGACCGGAACGGCCGACCCGCTGGACGAGCCTCCCGACCTGATGCGGGGAACCAAACTGAACGACGTGGTCCACGACCCCGATGTCGATGCCAAGTTCGAGCGAGGAGGTCGCCACGAGCGCGCGCAGCTGGCCTTCGCGGAACGCTCGCTCGGCCTCCTCGCGCACCTCCCGCGAGAGCGAGCCGTGGTGGACCGCGATCGGGAGGTCCGGCGCGAGCTTCTGGAGCCTCGCGGCCAGCCCTTCGGCCGTGGGCCGCGTGTTCACGAAGACGAGCGTGGTCCGGTGTTCGCGGATCTCTTCCTCGACCGCTCGGAGCCCCTCGAGGAGCGACTTATCGGCCTTGAGCTCGCGGACGAGCGACTCGTCGAGCGGAGCTCGTTCCCGCGCCGGGCGGCGGGCGGTGAGCTCGAGCGGCCGCCGCTCCTGGGCCGAGCGAACCTCGATGGTCCGAGGCGCGGGGGAGAGGAACCGCGCGACCTCGACGGGATTGCCGACCGTGGCCGAAAGTCCCACCCGTCGGACGGGACGGCCCGTGAGCCGGTCCAGCCGTTCGAGCGTGATCGATAGCTGCGCCCCGCGGTCGGAGCCAACGAGCTCGTGGACCTCGTCGATCACCACCGAGCGCACGTGGCGCAGCGACTCCCGGAGCCGGACGCCGGTCAGGAGCAGCTGGAGGGTCTCGGGCGTGGTGAGCAAGAGGTCGGGCGGTCGGCGGGACTGCGCCAGGCGAGCGGAGGTCGGGGTGTCGCCGTGGCGTACCGACGCGGTCAGCCCCACCTGGTCCACGAGCCCCACGATGCGGTGCTCGAGGTCGCGGTTGAGCGCTCGCAGCGGAGTAACGTAGAGGAGGGAGATCGCCGGGGACGGTTCTGCCAAGCGTTGGGAGAGGAGCGGGAGGAGGGCTGCCTCGGTCTTGCCGGTGCCCGTCGGCGAGAGGAGAAGAGCGTCCGAACCGGTCGCTAAGAGCGGGAAGGCGAGTCGCTGGATTTCTGTCGGCTCCGCGATTCCTCGCTCCCGAACGGCCTCGACGAGCCGTGCGTCGAGCGAGGTAAAGTCGGACGACGAGGTGGCCATAGGATGGCCGCGCGAGCCCGGGGGAACGGAAAGGTCTGTCGGGGCGCTACGGGTCGTGCGGGGGCTCGAGGTCGAGCATCTTGAGACCATAGCTCTCGACCATCGGCCGGCCGAAAGTGCGCCCCGGGAAGGTCTCCACGAGAACCTCCTGGAGCATGCCTACGGTGGCGCGCAACAGATGCCCGCCCACGATGCGGTGGTCCGGTCCCGCGACCGCGCCGTGAAGATGGAGAGAAGGGGCCCGGTCCTGACGAGCGATCGTTCCGTGGAGAGCGACGACCTCGTGGGGGACGGTAAGCTCCTCGGGCTGGTACTGCTTTCCGTCCCAGTAGCCGAACGTCGCGCGTCGGAGCATCCCGATCCCGAAGACCACGGCCCCGGCCCGCACATCCTCCTTCGTGGCGAACGAGGAGAGCGCCTCGAAAAGGTCCTGACCATCGTCGAGCCGGAGCATCCACCGACTCCCTTCGTGAACGGTCTGCATCGCACCCCCCACGACCTCATCGGCTATGGAGATTTCACCCGCGTACGCAAGTCGCTCGTGAGGATGCCGGTAGCCCGGGCCTCTTGATTCGCCGGTCCACACCGGGCGGCGAGCTCATCCCCCCTTCCCCCAGCGCAAAGGGTAATGGGGTGCGGACGGTAGATTGCTCGGATGTCCTCGGCGGTCCCCACGGCGAACCCGACCCGTTCCCCGAACGAGCTGGTCGACCACATTCGCGCCGGCGGCCGGGCGCTGGTCGCGCTCTCGGGGGGAGTCGATTCTTCGCTGGTGGCATCGCTCGCGTTCGCGGCCCTGGGCTCCGAGGTCGTCGGGGTGACGCTCGTCGGTCCCGCCGTGGCGCGACGGGAGGTCGACCGCGCGTCCCGGGTCGCAGCAGCAATCGGAATCGAGCATGTCGTCCTGCCCACGGACCCGCTCGCACGGTCGGAGTACCGCGCGAACGGGGTCGACCGGTGTTACCACTGCCGCGTGGTCGAGACCGATGCGATGCGAAAGTTCGGGGTGGACCGGTCGGTCCGCCAGTATCTGGACGGCGTCCAGGTCGACGACCTCGCGGACGACCGACCCGGGCTTCGGGCGATGGACGAGGCGGGGTTTGTGCACCCGCTCCTGTGGGCGGGATGGGGGAAGCGCGAGGTCCGCGCAGAGGCACGACGACAAGGCCTCCCGAACTGGGACCAACCGTCCGATGCTTGCCTAGCCTCCCGGGTCGCTCACGGCGAGCCGGTGACGGAGGAGCTGCTCGCGCGGGTCGAGGTCGCGGAGGCGGCGCTGCTCGACCTAGGGTTCCGCCGGGTGCGCGTGCGGGTGCGCTCGGGAAGCGCCCGCATCGAGGTGGACCCGTCGGAGGTCCCGCGGCTCCTCGAGGAGCCGCTCGCGAGCCTCGCGACCCGGGCGGTCGAGCGCGCGGGATTTTCGTCCGTCCGGGTCGACCCGCGCGGGTACCGCGGAGCGCTCCTCGACCTCGCGATGGCCCCATGACCCGGGCGCCGACGACACCGACCGAGCCGCCCTCGCTCCCGGGCCGCTTCCAGCTCGAAACCGACCTCCTCCCCCAGGGCGACCAGCCGCGCGCGATCGACGAGGTCGTCGCTCGCGTCGAGCGCGGCGAGAAGTTCGTCACTCTGCTCGGCGTCACGGGAAGCGGGAAGACCTTCACGATGGCCCACGCGGTCGCGCGCCTACAGCGTCCGACACTCGTGATCAGCCCCAACAAGACGCTCGCCGCGCAGCTCGTGAGCGAGTTCCGGGCGTTGTTCCCGAACAACGCCGTCGAATACTTCGTGAGCTACTACGACTACTACCAGCCGGAGGCGTACGTCCCCCAGATCGACCTCTACATCGAGAAGGACGCTTCGATCAACGAAGAGATCGACCGGCTTCGCCATCGGGCGACGCAGGCGCTCCTGACGCGGCGGGACGTGCTGATCGTCGCGTCGGTGAGCTGCATCTACGGTCTCGGGTCGCCCGAGGATTACCGGGCCTCGGTGGTCGAGCTGCGCGTCGGCGAGCTGACCTCGCGCCAAGCGCTCCTCGAGCAGCTGGTTCGGATGAAGTACACGCGCAACGACCTCGAGCTCAAGCGAGGACGGTTCAGCGTCCGCGGGGGGACGATCGACGTGATGGGGGCCGGGGAGACGATCCACCGCGTGGTGCTGGACGGCAACACGATCCGCGAGATCGTCGAGCTCGACCCGGTGACGCGGGAGGAGCGGCGCGCGCTCTCGGCGCTCTCCGTGTTCCCGGCGACCCATTTCCTGACCGTCGACGAGCGGCTCCGGGGGATCCTCCACGAGATCGAGACGGAGCGGGACGCTCGCGTGAAGGAGCTCGAGCGCGAGGAGAAGATCGTCGAGGCCCAGCGTCTCCGGAGCCGGGTCGATTACGACCTTGAGATGATCCGCGAGACCGGCTACTGCTCGGGGATCGAGAACTACGCCCGGTACTTTGCCGGCCGCCGGCCGGGCGAGCCCCCCTACACGCTCCTCGACTTCTTTCCGAAGGACTTCCTCGTGTTCATCGACGAGTCGCACGTGACGATCCCCCAGCTCCAAGGGATGTTCAAGGGCGACCGGAGCCGCAAGGACAACCTGGTCGAGTTCGGCTGGCGGCTACCGTCCGCCCGGGACAATCGACCCCTCAAGTTCCCCGAGTTCCTCACCCACGCCCCTCAGACCGTCTTCGTGTCGGCGACGCCCGGCCCGTTCGAGCGGAAAGTGTCGAAGGGGCTCGTGGAGCAGATCATCCGTCCGACGGGCTTGGTCGACCCGCCGATCGAGGTCCGCCCGCTCAAGGGCCACATCGCCGACCTGATGGGCGAGCTCAAGGCCTGCATCGAACGCGGGGACCGGGCCCTCATCACCACGCTCACGAAGCGGACGAGCGAGGAGTTGGCGAACTACCTCGCCCAGCAAGGGTTCCGGGTCCGTTACCTCCACTCGGAGGTCGAGACGATGAAGCGGGTCGAGATCCTCCGCGACCTGAGGCTCGGCGAGTTCGATGTGCTCGTCGGCATCAACCTCCTGCGGGAAGGGCTCGACCTCCCCGAGGTGAGCTTCGTCGCGATTCTCGACGCAGACAAGGAAGGGTACCTCCGCAGCGAGACGTCGATCGTGCAGACCGCGGGTCGCGCGAGCCGCAACGCGGCGGGAAAAGTGGTGCTCTACGCCGACCGAGTCACCGGCTCGATGAAGCGGGCGATCGCGGAGATGGCGCGGCGCCGCCAGACCCAGGTCGATTTCAACCGCGCGCACGACATCGTCCCGGAGACGATCCG
Source organism: Thermoplasmata archaeon (assembly GCA_035626215.1). GTDB lineage: Archaea > Thermoplasmatota > Thermoplasmata > Lutacidiplasmatales > UBA184 > Lutacidiplasma. Next base: position 18,005 of record DASPOD010000047.1, on the reverse strand, counting down.
CAAGGAAGTTCGCTCCCTTCTCGCTCCGGAGGAGGAAGCGCCGTCCGGCGAACTCTCCACGAGCGGCCTGGGGCGGTACTGGAAGGACAAGTTCCCGCTCCTGCTCACGAACCTCGAGGAGGAGATGCGGCTCGCCGCGGAGCGCCTCGACTTCGAGGAGGCGGCCCGGATCCGCGATCGCATCCGGGAGATCCGCCGGTCGCATCCCGCCGCCCGGTCCCCCCCGCGCCGTCCCCCGGCCGCCGCCTAGGCAAGCCCGCTTGCCCCGGCAGGAAAGGGCGTTTTAACCCCCGTGGGCCTCGCCGCGTCGTGGCGGGGGGACGTGCTCTCGAAGCGACGGGCCTCGCTGGGCTCCGGCGAGGGGGGACCGTCACCGAGCTTCTGTTCCTCTACGAATGCGCGACCCTCGAACCGACCCAGCTCCGCCCGATCGCCGAGCGGCTCGCGCTCACCGTCCAAGCGGTGTCGCACTCGTACCGGCAGCTGCGCCGCCGAGGCTTTGTCACGGTCCAGGACGGCCGGTACCGCCCCACGGTGGAAGGAGTCGCCTGGCTGCACGAAACGCTCCGTCGCCTCGGGGACGACCTACGGGAGCGGATCGAGCGGGTCCACGTGATCCGTTCGACCCGGGCCCTCGCGCTCGAGAACCTGCCGAAAGGGGCAACGGTCTCGCTCGAGCTCCGAAACGGTCTTCTCTCCGCGCGTCCGGGGGCGGCCGGTCCGTCGCGGGGCCGGGTCCCGAAGGGTGGGCGTAAGGGGTCGCTCGTGGAGGTCTCCGACCTCGAAGGGATCGTTCCGATCGCGGCCGCCCCGATCGTCGTGCGAACGATTGCCGCCGCCGACCTCGCCGACCGCCGCCTCGCCGAGCGGGTGCGTTCGAGCCTTCCGTCCGACCCGCTCGCGCTGGTCGCAGCGCAGGGGCTCGAGGCGTTTCACGCGCTGTCGAGCGCCGGATGCCGTAACGTCCTGCGCTTCGCCGCCGGGCGCGCCAGCCTCGAAGCGTCGCGCCTGGGCGTCCCAAGCTACCTCCTCGTGCTCGAGGGCGACCTTCCGCACCTCCTTTCCGAGTTCTCGGGGCCGACCCCGCCGCCGCTCGAGGTCGCCCCGCTGCCCGGCGGAGGAAAGGGCCGCCGCCCCGCTCACTAGGCGGAGGGCGCCGCCGCGTTGACCCCGAGTTCCCCAGCGAGGAACTCGAGCAGCTCCTCGACACCGCCAACCTCGCGGGCCCCGTGGCGCCGCAATTCGTCGAGGAGTTCGGTCGCCCGCCCGCCGGTGAAGTCCCACTCGGGCCCGACCGGTCGGCGCACGAGGAGCAGCCGAGTCCGGCCGAGCACCCCGCGCACCTCCTCGAGGTTCGGGAGGTTCGACGGCCCGACCGGGAAGGGCGCGACGACGATCGCTGCCGCCGCCGTGAGGAGTGCGCGGAGGCGCTCCCGGACCTCGGGACCAAGGGGGGCGAACGGCACCTCGACGGCCGTGAGCGCTCCGAGGCTCTCGGCGGTCTCGAGGTCGGAGTCGAGCAGGTTCAGGGCTCCGGCGGTCACGCGGTACCCCGCTTCGGCCAGCGCGCGGAGGTACGGCGACCCCGCACCTCCGCCGCCGATCACGTGGACCGGACCCCGTCCCAGGAACGTTCCCGGTACCGGGGACGCCGGCGGGACCAGATGATGGGGCAATAGGTACGGCGCGCCGGTGCGCGGGTCCCGACGCAGGTCCGCGACCACGCCCCACACCCGGGCGAGGAGCTCCTCGGACAGGACCTCCGACGGGCTTCCGTCCGCCACCCGTCGGCCCCGGGAGAGGACAACGATCCGGTCGGAGAACTTCGCCGCAAGGTTGAGGTCGTGGAGCGCGGCGACGACCGTGACGCCGCGCTCCCGGGAGAGCTCGCGGACCCGGGTCAGCAGGTCGAGCTGGTGGCCGATGTCGAGGTGGCTCGTCGGCTCGTCCAGCAAGAGGAGCGGCGACTCCTGAACCAGGGCGCGCGCGAGGATCGCCCGCTGGCGTTCCCCTCCGCTCACCGACAGGATTCCGTCACCGGACCGATCGGCGAGGCCCACCGCCGCGAGGGCCCGCATCGCCTCCTCGCGGTCGGCGGGAGCTTCTCCCTGGAGCCAGGAGAGATGCGCATACCGACCGTAGAGGACGTAGTCGGCGAGCGGAACATCGTCGCGGGGGCTCTCTTCCTGCGGAACCCAGGCGACGCGTCGCGCTCGCTCGACGACGGAGAGCCGGAGGACGTCCGACCCGAACAGTTCGACCGTGCCGGCGGCGGGAACGAGGAAGCCGAGCGCCGCTCGGAGGAGCGTGGTCTTCCCGGAGCCGTTCGGGCCGGCGAGCGCCAGGAACTGCCCCCGGGGCACCTCGAGGTCCACGTCGTAGAGCGCCGTCCGCTCGCCGTAGCGCACGGTGAGCGCACGCAGGCGCAAGGGCGGGGACGCGGGGTCTGTCATGGGGCCCCCATGGTCGACGCCCGGCGCCGCCGGAACAGGAGATAGGCGAAGAACGGGGCGCCCACGAACGACGTGAAGATACCGATTGGGAGCAGCGTCCCGGGGAACGCCACGAGGGCCAGGTCGCGGGCGGCGAGGAGGAACCCGGCCCCCACCAAGGCGGCGCCCGGTAGCACGACCCGATAGTCGTTCCCGGCGATGCGCCGAACGACGTGGGGAGAAACGAGCCCGACGAATCCGATCACACCCGTGAACGCCACGGCCGCGGCGGTGGTCACCGAGGTGAGGAGGAGGAGGCGCACCCGGACCTTGCGGGCGTCGACGCCGAGGCTTTGCGCGACATCCGAACCGAGCTGGAGCAGACTGAGTTCTCGACCGTACGCGACGAGGAGCGTCCCCGCGACCAGCACGACCCCGAAGACGATGCCGTCCTCGGACCAATCGAGGGCGCCCAGGTTGCCGAGCAGCCAGAAGTCGACCTGAAGGCTTCCGGTCGGGCTGAAGACCAGAAGGAGCGCGAGCACCGCGGACAGGAAGCTCGACAGCGCGACCCCGGTCAAGAGCAGCGTTTCGACGGAACCGAACCGGCTGCGCGCCGCGACCAGGATCACGAGACCCGTAGCGATCGCCCCGACGAAGGCGAAGAGCGGCAACAGGAGGTTCTGCTCGCCGACGCCGACCCGGAACACCACGACCACGGCGGTTCCGAGCGTGCCGCCTGAAGAGAGGCCGAGCAGGAACGGGTCGGCGAGCGGGTTCCGGAACACCCCTTGCAGGGTTCCGCCCGAAAGCCCGAGGCCGGCGCCGACGGTCACCGCCAGAACCACCTCCGACAGCCGCGCGTCCCAGACGATCTCGATAAGGCCCGGACACCCGCTCGGCGGGACGGGGGCGCCGGCGCACGGGTCTGAAAACAGTCGCCCGGAGGACAATTGATGGAGGAGGATCCGCAGCACGGTCTCCGGCGCGATCGCGACTGTTCCGAGGAGCGGCGAGAACAGCACCCCCACGGCGAGCAGGGCGGTGAGCAGGGCGAGGGTCCACCGTCGCCGCACCGAGAAACGGCCCGGTGCGACCGGCCCGCGCGGTGGCCCCGCCATCGCGTCGAGGCCCCTAGGCCGAGCCGGGGTGGAGGACCGCGATCAACGCGGGCAACCCCTCGAGGATCATCGATGGGTCGGGCTCGGTGAAGTAATTCGAGTCGAGGCCCACCGCGTGCCCGTCCTGGGTCGCGGTGAACTGGCTCCAGAACGGGCCGTCGGTGTAGCTCGATTCGTTCAGCCCGAACCCCATCCCGTAGACAATGTACTCCGGGTTGCTCGCGAGCACCTGCTCGCCCGAGAGCTCGGGCCAGGAGACCGTGGAGTTCGCCGAGATGCTCGCGCCGCTCGCGAGCTCGATGAGCGACTGCCCGAACGTCCCCGGACCGTAGGTCCAGTAGCCGTTCGCGTCCGCGGAGTACGTGACGAGCACGGTCGGGAACGGTGTGCCGTTCCCCGTGAGGTTCGCCTGGAGAGCGGCGGCGCTCGCGAGCTCCGCATCGAGCTCCTGCTCGATCGTCGACGCGGCCGGCCCAACGTGGAAGATCTCGCCGAGCAACTGGATGTCGACCAGGACGCCCCCGAGGCTCGCCGGCTGCAGGATGACCACGGGGATGTGGTAGGTGTCGCTGAATTGCTCGATCGTCGCGGTCGAGACGATCGTCGCGGCGAGGATGAGCTGCGGACCGATCGCGAGGAGACCCTCGGTGTCGAACGACGGCTCGACCTCGACGCACATCGAGGGGGTCAGGTTCCAGAGCGCGACCTGGTCGGAGGAGTAGTCGTCCGAGAGGCCCCCGAGGCTCGCCGCGTAGCAGTCGACCCCCACGACGTGGCTTCGAAGTCCGAGACGATACATCGCATCCATGATCGACGGTCCGAGCACCACGACCCGGTTCGGGTCGCTCGGCACGCTCACGTGTCGGCCGAGGTCGTCCGTGACCGTGACCGGCCCCGCGGGCGAGCTCCCCCGGTAGTCGTAGTAGCCGGCGACGCCGACGACGGCGACGCCGGCCACCACGACCAGTCCCACGACGAACCATGCGAGCGGCACGGTTCGCCGGGGCGAGGGCGACGATCCCGGCGGACCGTTCAAATGCATTAGTTTCGGCACAAAAGTGTTTGTTGATAAGCGTTTCGAGCGGCGACCCGGGGAACGGGCGTGTCAGCTCCGGGCGGCCCGTTTCCGACGCAAAAGGCTATCTCTCCCGAGGCTCCCCCGCGCGGCGGAGGGAGCATAGGCTAACCTGGCAGACCAGCGGGCTCCAGTCAGGGCGACCTCAGGTCGCCCTGGGATTTGGGTCTGCGGAGGGGCGCGCCGCCCCCGTGACGATTGACTGGAGCGCGCGGAGAGACCCGCATATCGGGGTTCAAATCCCCGTGCTCCCACCTCTCTCCGCGCGTGCGCCGCGTGGCCGCACCACGTTCGCAGGCGAAAAGACCATGCACCGGAAGTCCTCGGCTATGGTGAAATCGCTCCGAACGGCGTCGACCGAGGCGAACGCGCTTCGCGGACGACGTGCGTACCGGGGGAAGGACCATGCCGCTGGAGTACACCGGTGTCCGGGTGCGAAACATGCCCCGCGCGATTCGCTTTTTCACCGAGGGGCTCGGCCTTAAGGTCGGCCCGGCGGGCCGCATGGCCGCGGGCGGCCAGTGGCAAGAACTTCACGACCCCGAGACACACGTGATCCTGGAGCTCAACTACTACCCCGGGGACCCACCGTACCGGGTCGGCGACGAGCTCGACCACCTCGGGTTCCGCGTGAGCGACCTGGACGCGGCCATCCGGCGCTTGGTCGCTCTGGGTGCGCGGCTCGAGATCCCGCCGTTTGACGAGGGCGAGATGCGCCTCGTCTTCCTCTCCGACCCCGACGGGCTGTGGGTCGAGCTGTACGAACGCCGTTCCGGGGAAGAGCCGCCCACGTCGCGGCCCGGTAACTGACGGAGTGCGTCCAGCGACGGGGATAAGAAGCGGGGTCCGCCATGTCCCCGCCGGTGCCCGGAGATTCCGCGCCTCCCTTGGGGTCGGCCCCGCCCGGACCGGCGGTCGTGCCGAAAGCGGTCCATTCGCTCACGTTGAGCTCGGGCGCCGTCTTTGGGGCGAGCCTGGCGACCCAGTTAATCGGGTTTTTCGCGAGCATCGCGTTCTACAAGACGATCGGGCTCACGGAGGCGGGCCGCGTCATCCTCGGAACCGCTCAACTGTTCCTCCTGATCGGGTCCTCGATCAACGGGGTCGGTGACCTGCGCCTCGGCACGGCGTACACCTACTTCCTGGCCCGCGGCAAGCCGGCGACCGACAACACGTCGACGTATCTCTTCGTCCGAATGATGATGGTCGGAGCTGCCGGGCTCATCCTGTTCGGCGTCGCGCCGTTATCGATCGACGGCGCTCGGATCGCCTCCGGGAACACCGAACTGCTCTCGATCGGTGTCTTCCTCGCGCTCCCGTTGCTCTGGTCGACCTCGACCGTCTACAACGCGCTGTTCATCGGGCTCGGGAACTCGGTCAAAGCCCAGTACCCCTCGCTCGTGGAAGCCATCGCCCGGCTGCCGGCGATCATCATCGTCGCGCTCTACTTCCCGAGCCTGCTCGGGATCACGGTCGCCTACGCGGTCGGCGCGGCCGCGTCGACCATCTACTGTTTACCGGTGCTCCTCCGCCTCCTCCGGAAATACCGATGGTCGGAAGCCGCGCGGATGTTCCGCTTCTCCTGGCCGCTGATGGGGAGCCTCATGCTGAGCTACCTCGTCACGAACATGGTCCCGCTCATCGTGGCGGGATATCTCGGCGCGGCGGCGCTCACGATCTTCCTCGCCGCCAACGGCTGGCGGATTCTCGCGCTCTCCCTCCCCGCCGCGGTGGCCACTCCGCTGTTCCCGTACCTCGCCGGGCTCCATCGCCAGGAGGAGTACGAACAGATTCGACGCGGCACGTGGCAGGCGTTACGGTACTCGGCGATGTTGCTCGTGCCCGGGGTGGTGGCGCTCGTCACCTATCGCTCGATCTTCCTGAACGACTTCCAGAACGCCGCCTACGCGGCGGCGGGCTCGATCCCTCTCGCGATCCTCGTGATCGGCGCGATTCCGCTCGCGCTGAGCCAGATCATGCAGGCGTCGATCAACTCGATCGGGCGGCAGCGGCTCGAGCTGTACATCACCTCGACACAGGTGGCGGTCCTGTTCGTCGCGGTGTTCTTGCTGATGCCCCGCGGGGCGCCGCTCTACATCAGTAATGGCCTCATCGCCGGCTCGGTCGCAGTGCTGGCCTCTTCCATCGCGGCGCTCGCGCTCAACACGTACTTCATGGAGACGCTCATCCGCGTCCACATTCAACCCCGCTCGATCCTCGGCATCACGCTCAGTGCCGCGGCGGCGTTCTTCGTCATGTCGCAGTTCAACCACTACCTGCCGCACAACCGTTACTTCGAGCTCGCCGCGGGCGTAGTGCTCGGGTTCGTAGCGTATTTCGCCATTCTGATCCTCATCGGCGAGCTCACGCGCGAGGACGTCCATCAGTTGGGAAGGTCGATCGGGTTCCCGTCGTGGATGTACGGCTGGGTCGCGGCGCTGTGTTGGAGGAAGCAAACCCCCGGGCTCGTGCCGGTCGACCTGAGCCGGGCCCGGGGCCTCCGGCCCACGGAACTTCCCGAGACATTCGTCGGTGACACCGAGCTTCCCGAAATCGGGCCGCTGCCCGAGGAACCTCCGCCGTTCCCGCCGGTCCGCTGATTCGACGACGCGCCGCTTCCCCGGCCCTCGCGGCCGCGGGTCCGCAGGAGAGCTTATGGCTCCGGCCGGGTCCCATCGTCCATGAATTCCCTTTCCATCCTGCCGGGGAACGTTCCGGGGCCGACCGCCTCGGTACCCCGGAACCGACGCGAACGCCCCGCGGCGGACGGCCCTCGCGCCGGTGCGAATGCCGGGAACGCTCGTTCCCGCGTACCGTCCCGGGTCGGCCGCCGCCCGGGAACGCCGGGCCTCGCCGACCGCGACTGATGCGCGTGCCTTTTCGAGCAGCGCTCCTCCGGGCTTCCGACCGAGCGGAATCCGCCCACCCACGGCGGCCCGAGGAGGGCCGATGACCGAGCTCGCCTTGTGGAGCGAGAACCTCCGCAAGGTCTACCGGTCGAAGGGCGCCCCACCGACCGAGGCGCTCGCGGGGGTATCGCTCGAAGTTCGCCGGGGGGAGCGCGTCGCGCTGCTCGGGCGCAACGGCGCGGGCAAGACGACCTTCCTCAAGATCGCCTCCACGCTCCTCCGACCGACGTCGGGGCGTGTCCAGGTGTTCGGCTTTGACGTCGACCAGACCCCGGAGCGGGCGCGGCCGTACATCGCGGTCGTTCCGCAGGAAGGCAAGCCGTTCTTCCACCTCTCACCGAGGGAGCAGGTCTACACGTACCTGAGGGCCCGGGGTCTCACGAAGGAGGTCGCGAAGGCGCGGACCGAGGAGGCGCTCGAAAAGATGGGTCTCCTCGAGTGCGCCGGCCGTCTTTCGGTCACCCTGTCGGGCGGTCAGCGGCAACGGGCGATGGTGGCCACGGTCATCGCCACGGAGGCGCCGCTCCTCTTCCTCGACGAACCAACCATCGGGATGGACCCGTTCGCCCGTCGAGCGGTCTGGGAGTCGCTCCGGACGCTCACCCAGCGAGGCTCGACCATCCTCCTCACGACCCATTACCTGGACGAAGCGGAGGCGCTGAGCCACCGGCTCTATATCGTCGAGCGGGGCCGGGTATTGATCACCGGGACGGCGGAGGACCTCAAGCGGAGCGTGGGCGGCACGGTGAAGGTGCTCCTGCCCGGCGGCGCGCCGCAGCTCGAATCGTTCCGTTCGTTCGGCTCGTGCGTCGTCGACGGCGACGCGCTCACGATCATCGTGATCCCCGAACGCCTGGGCGAGCTGATGGACCTCGCCGTGCGGTCGAAGCTCCTCGCGACGGTGGGGCCGGTCACGCTCGAGGAGGCGTTCCTGCGGGTCGTAGGGAGGTCGATCGATGAGGACTAGCGAGCTCCCGGTCAATACCCGCGCGTTCCGCGGGCTCGCGGCGTTCCTCTGGACCGAGGTCCTCGTCCAGGCGCACGAGGAGCTCGCGATGGCAGCGTCGATGATGGTGCAGTCGGTGCTGCTCGTCTTCGTCTGGATCCTCGCGCCGTCGCTCCTCGGGGTCGCCTTCGTCGGCGCGATCATCTACTCGATGTTCACGATGGGCAACCGGGTCCTCAACGAGGCGGCGTACATCCGCATCGACCACAAGGCGAACGACCTCTACCTCGCGGGTCCGATGTCGCCCGAGGCGTACTTCGTCGGCATGGCGACCGGCATCCTGATCGTCTACGTCGCTCCGGTGGTCGTCCTCGGGGCGATCGCGACCGCGGTGGTCCACTTCACGCTCGCGCAGGGGCTCCTCCTGTTCGGCCTCGCCGCGACCGTATGGGTGTTCTCGGCGTCGATCGGCTACATCTTCTCGACGTTCTTCCGCGACAACCGCGCGATCTGGGCGTACTCGAGTCTATTCTTCAATATCTTCGGAGTGCTGCCGCCCGTGTTCTATCCGTTCCACCTTTGGCCGGCGCCCCTCGATCCGGTCGCCCTCCTGATGCCCCCGAGCGCTGCGGCCGCGCTCGTGCAGTCGAGCCTAGGGTTCACTCACCTTTCCGGTGGCCAGGTGCTTTTCACCACGGCCGGCATCATCGTCGAGACGGTCGTCGTGTTCCTCTTCGCGATCTATTGGGCCCGCCGGACCGTGCGGGAGAATTGAACGATGGCTACGATCCGGTCCGAGTTCCCGAACGTCCCCCAGAACGGGCGGGCGCTCCCGGCGTTCCTGATCGTCGGCTGGCGGTGGATCAGCCGCAACCCGGCGGTGGCAATCACGCCGATCCTTCTGCCGTTCATCTTCCTGTACTTCCTCTCGCTCATCTCGCCGCCTTCGGCCCTCCCGCTCGAGATCGTCGGGGCGATGATGTTCACGATGCAGAACATCGGCTCCTGGGTCCTCGGCGACAGCGCGTACTGGCGGATCGAACACTCGCTCCAGGACATGTTCGTGGCGAGCCCGCTCAGCCGGGTCCGCTACCTGTTCGGGATTGCCTTCTCGAACTTGATCGCGATGCTCCCGGCCCTCGCCATACTCGCCGTGCTCCTCGCCTGGGCCGGGGCGCGCGAGGGGACCCCGCTCACCCCCGGGGCGTTCGTCGTGCTGGTGGCGAGCCTCGCCGTCCTGTGGGTACTCTTCTCGTCGGTCGGGATCGGCATCTCGAGCCGGATCCGCACCCAGCGCGAGATCTGGCCGGTCGGGAACCTCACGTTCACCATCCTCGGCATGCTGACGCCGCTCTACTACCCGCTCAAGGCCCTGCCCCCGCTCTGGCAGGACGCGGCCCGGTTCCTCCCGGCGACGTATGCCGCGCTCCTCGTCCAAGGGGCGCTCGGCATCACCCCGGCGACACCGGCTCAGATGGCATTCTACGCCGTCCTCCTCGTCGCGGCCGCCCTCGTGGGGCTCGTCATCATGCTGCGCCTCTACCGGTGGGGGGAGGCGTAGGCCGGTGGGAAACGTTCATGCGGGGTGCGGGTATGCTTATCGCGGTGCCCTCACCGAGAACCGCGGTCGTTCCATCGTTCGCCCGGGCGGCACCGCCGGCCTCGTTCGTTCGTCCACTCCTCCCGTGTACGTGCTTGGGCCGTCGGCGGCGGGGAGACGTTAGACATGAGTGACGACGAGTTCGACGAGATTCTATCCGCGCTAGACCGAGAGACCGCGCGCATCCGAGTGCGGGCGGAGCCCCGCCGGTACAATAAGCCGGCGACCGTGATCTCGGGGTTCCCGCCCGGGGTCGACCTCGCCGAGACGACCCGGTCGCTCAAGAACCGGCTCGCGACCGGCGGCTCGGTGGTCGACGGTGAAGTCTACCTCCAGGGTGACCATCGCAGCCGGATTCGGGAGGAGCTCGCGCGCCTCGGCTTCGACCCGGAGACGATCGAGATCTCGGACGCCGAGCTCCCGAAGCGGGGCCGCCGCGGGTAGTCGGTTCGCTCCGCTCGCTACGTATTTCGCCTCCGAACGCAAAACCTGCGTGTAGCGACGCGCGAGACAACGAAGGTATAATCCGTCGGGCTAAGCCGCGGCGCAGAGGTTCGTCCGATGGCCGCGTACGCACATCCCGAAGTGTTGGTCGAAACGAGCTGGGTATCCTCCCATGTGAACGACCCCAAGGTCCGCGTCGCCGAGGTCGATTACGACCCCGCGGCGAACTACGAGATGGGCCATATCCCGGGGGCGGTGCTGTTCGATTGGCGCAAGGACATCAACGACCCGGTCGCCCGGGACATTCTGTCGGGGGACGCGCTGACCGCGCTGTTCGCCCGCGCGGGCGTCGACGAGGACACCACGCTCGTGCTCTACGGGGATTTCAACAACTGGTTCGCGGCGTTCGCGTTCTGGGTGTTCACGTACTACGGGGCGAAGAACGTCAAGCTGATGAACGGAGGTCGCAAGAAGTGGATCGCCGAGGACCTCACGCTCACAAAGGACGCGCCGAAACCGCCGACGGGCCACTTCCGCGCGCACGCTCCGAACCTCGCCCTCCGTTCCTTCCTGGAGGACGTCCGCAAGGTGCTCCCTGAGGTGCGGGCGGGGAAGTTTGGCCTCGTCGACGTCCGGGGTCCGAAGGAGTATAGCGGCGAGATCACCGCGCCGCCCGAATACCCGACCGAGCACGCTCAGCGCGGCGGCCACATCCCGGGAGCGAAGAACATCCCCTGGGCCCAGGCCGTGAAGGACGATGGAACGTTCAAGTCGCGCGAGGAGCTCGAGGAGCTGTACCGGTCGAAGGGCGTGAGCCCGGACCACCCGGTGATCACCTACTGCCGGATCGGCGAGCGGTCGAGCCACAGCTGGTTCGTCCTGAAGTATCTCCTCGGCTACCCCGACGTTCGGAACTACGACGGTTCCTGGACGGAATGGGGGAACCTCATCCGGACGCCGATCGAGAAGTAGTCGCGACGGGAACTCCCGTTCAGACGCCCCGGCGGCGAGGCGTCGGGTGCTCTTCGTGGCGGACGAGGAACTGGAAGACCGTCCCATCCTTCCGGCTCGCGAGGACAGGGTAGCCGGTCTGGTCGGACCAGCGGACCATCTCGATCGGGCTCGTGGGGTCGTCGGTCGCGAGCAGCACCGACGCGCCGAACGGTACCGTCACGAGCGCCTCGCGAAGCCGCGCAAGCACCGCCGAGCATTCGAGGCCGACTTCGTTGAGCTCGAGGTCGGGGGTCGAGGGCCAGCATCGGATGCGTTGAGCGCGGATCCGAGCTTCGAGCCGTGCGGCGACCGCCCGCGCGGTCTCGAGCCGCTCGCGCGGCTCCTGCGGACGGACCGGTCGCACACGCACGACCCAGCCATCGCCGTACGGCGCGTCGTTGAGGAGCCGGGGCCGTCGCGCGACTTCGTCGTTACGCCCGACGAGCGTGACGTCGACCGGGACTCGCACCGCGCCGGTGAACCGGACGCTTTCGAGAGTGGCCACGCTGCGCCCCCGGGCCACCGCCCCCTCGACCGGCCGGAACGTGAGCGATTGGAACCGTCCGGCGAACGCGGCGAGGGTCCCGAGGATCCCGACGCGGGCGTTGCCGCCCTCAGGCTCCTCCATCCACCAGACGTCGTTCTCGAGATCGTACAACCGGTCCTCGGGGAGCGGACAGCCGTCGATCTCCACGGGCGACTCACGCGCAGCTAGGGTCTTAGGGCTTCCGAGCGCGACAAGCTTTTGGCGCGGGAAGCGCGTGGTGCATGTATGCGACTCGCGGCCGCGTCCGCGGGAGCGGCTCGGCCCCGGGGGCACCCCCGATGTCGGTGCGGTCACTTTCCCACCCACCACATGGAAGTGGCCCCGGTGGGTACGAGCGCGAGCTTCCAGCTGCGACCCACCGGTCCCTGCGCCATCTGCGGGGAGTCGGTCTGCCACCGCTACGTTCCGGGCGGTAGCTAGCGCGCCCTCGGGGAGCGCCGTTCAGCCGTACGCCGTCTTGATGAGGTAGTCCTTCAGCCGAGCGAGGCGTTCGTCCCAGAAGTGGAAGTGCCAAGAGCGCGCCTCTTCCCAAGCGTCGTTCGCGCCCCAGCCTTCGTGCTCGAGCGTCACGTCGATCCCTTCGGGGGACTCCTGGAGCCGTACGTAGACCTGGGTCCGGGGTTCCGGGTGGTTCATGAGCCGCTCGAACGGGCCGGGACCGAACCAGCTGAACCCGATGTCGACGTCCCGTGTCATCCGGGTGACCTTCCCGGGACTATCGTGAGGTACGGTGCCTTTCCACGAGAGGTGGTACGGGCCTCCGACCTCCGGCCGGACCTCGGCCTCGTCCGCGAGCCAGGCCTTGAGCTGGCTCGGCTCCACGAACGCCGCGTAGATCATCGGGATCGGGAGCGGAATCGTGATCTGGATGAGGATAGGGTCGAGGCCGTCCGATTGCACGAGGCCCTTGCGGGCGCCGTCGGCTAAAGAGTTTGCGCGGGGACGTACCCCGCCGTCCCCGGGCCGCTCAAGGCGGCTACGCGGAGCGCCGGACGGAAGCCACGACGGCTAGGCCATCCCGAACCGAGCCGCCGTGCGGTCTCGGACCGCTACGGGTGGGGACTCGAACGGAGGCTGGGAAGAGGGCCGCTGCGCCGGGCGGCCACGAGCGCCTCGTGCGCCGACTGTGCGGATTCGTAAGCGCGGTCGAGGTCGTGGGTGTCGAGCGCTCCCTGGGCAGCGGCGATGAGGTTGTTGGCCGAGCTCACGTCGACCCCGGAGGAAGCGAGGAGCTCCGCCTCCCGCCGGGCCATCGCGATCCGGTTGAACGCCCGGTCGTACCGAAGCTCCGGTCGGTCGGATCGGTGCCCCTTCGTGGCCGCCGAACCCGCGTTCGAGCCCGGCGTTGCCCGTTCGAGCTTTCGAAATCGATACGAGGCGAGTAACGCGCCGACCCCCATGAAGAAGAAGATGACGATGAGCAGTCCGCCACCGGCCCGGAGAATTAGACCGGACACGGTGATGGCGATGGAAGCGGCAAAGAGAATGGCCGCGCAGACGGCCCATTCGGTACTATGTCTCACAGCTCATGAATCGCGTTTCCACGGCATAGAATCTTCGAAGCTCCACCCTTCCGCACTCCCTCACCTAGGTCGCTGCCGGGACAACCTGGGACGCTCGGTCGAAGCTCGTCCCCCACTCGGAAGGCTGGGTCCACGTCGATCGGTCGGAGTGGACCGGTCGGGATTCCCTGGCTTGCGGGATGGAGGAGTCGCAGAGAATGGGGATGTGCGCCCCTGAACGCTTGACTAGCTCGCGAGGGGATGGCTACAGAAGCTAGCGTCCCCTATCGGGCTCCGATAAGTACGCGGAATCCTCGGTCCTGCCACTTCACCGTGCTGTCACGGAACCCCGCATCTCGCAGCGCTCGTTCGTGCGCCTCGAGCGAGACGGGGATTCTCGGTCCTGTGGTCCTTCTTGGTGGAATCTTCCCGGGCATGCGGGCCTGCCGTTCTGTGAGAACATCGCGCATCGAGGGTTCTTCCACCAACGCTGCCCACCACTTTTCCCACCCGGCCTTGAACGACTGTAGGCCCGCGCGCCCTCTCTCAGATTTCCGGTGGCGCTCGGCCGCTCCGCCGGAGCCCTTGCGCTGGATCGAGGGCAGAAAGTCACCATTGACGAGCAGCCCGCCGGACCGAAGCAGGGGACGAAGGCGCCGGTAGAGGGCACGGATCTCGTCCTCTTCGAGCCAGTGTAACGCCAGTGATGAGACCACGGCATCGAAACGACGGGCCGGAAGCTTGGATGCCCAACTCCTCTCCCTCAGGTCGGCCAGGACCCAAGCGGTCCGTTTTCGATACCGACGGAGGGCTTCCACGCCGACTCGGAGAAGAACCGGATCCGTGTCCACGGCCACAACATGAGCCCGTGGGAACCGTCGCAAGACTCGCGCAGTCAGAGCTCCTGGCCCGGACCCGAGGTCAATCGCCGTGAAGGGTCCAAGGAAGCGCGCACGGAGGACTTCGAGAATCTCCTCCATCCGTCGTTCGCGGGTGGGGTCGACCGTTTCGAAGAACATGGGATCCCACCTCTGGAGGAGCCCCTCGCAAAGACGAGTAGTGCTGATTCGTCCTCTGCCGGGTCCTCTCCTCTCCATCGAACCAGAACGAGCGACGCACGCCCATCGGCTTTAGGTTCGTGCTCGACTCTCGACACGCTCGGGCCCGGCTGATGTCGCCCCCATCAAGGGAGGAGCGGCCCCCGACCCGGCGATAGTCGAAATGGACGGGTCGGGACTCCTAGACTTGTGGGGACGGGGAGTCAGTGAGAACAGGATCGCGCGCCCCGCCTAAGTGGCCTTCTTGTCCTCGGCCACGAAAGAAGTCATCCGTTTGATCTTGCCGTTCTCCAACTCGTAGACGCTGAGAGCCCGGCCGACGAAATAGCCGCCCTTCTCCAAGGGTACGCGAACTACGCACTCAGCCACGACGACGTTGTTTTCCTCCGTCATCCGAGTCGCTTGGATCTGGAACCTTCGCGGGGCTTCCATGTCCTTGATGACCGCGGCCTTCCCTCGGACGGGAACTCCTGACGAGGGGAATCCATCGGCCCACTCCACGCGCTCTACATCATCCGTCAGGCACGAAGCCACTGCGGCCCAATCCAGGTTGCCCAAACTCGCTTGGTAGGTCTCGATGAGCTTCTTGTTCGAACTCATTCCCAGCGCATTCGCCGGCTCGGGCATAAATCCGACCATTGCGCGATGCGAAGATCTCCGAGACGATCGAAATTCGTAGGGGTCGGCCCAGCACATGAGCCATGCACTTGCGCGTTCTCTCCCGACCTGCCGAGCATTCGGTGGGGACTAAGTGATAGAAGATGCAGTTTTGATTCGGGTGAAGCAAGAGTTTTCTTTCCGGGCATTGATTGAGGTCTCGCCATCGGTGGCAATGGTCGTCCCACCCCCCAGGGGGTCGAAATGGATTGGTCGGGATTACCCGACTTAGGGTGCCGTGGACGGCCGATCAGCGAACCGCTGTGTCCCTCTACCCACAGTGCCTGGGGCGCCGGTGGCCGGCAAGGCGAGCCGACCGGGGAAGACGATTCTCTTTCCGTCTAGCTTAATCTAACGGAACCCGTCCCCGTTCCGTGGCCTCGGTCCGTCGCCTCTCCGCGATCATGTTCACCGACATGGTCGGCTCGACCGCTGCGGCCCAGTCCAACGAAGAGAACGCTCTGAAGCTCCGAGACGAACAAGCCGCCCTCGTACGACCCCTCTTCGCCGCTCACCAGGGGCGCGAGATCAAGTCCATGGGCGATGGATTCCTGGCAGAATTCGATAGCGCCCTTCGGGCTGTCCAATGCGCCCTGGACATCCAGCAGCATCTCCATGAGCGGAATTCGCAACCGGGCGTCGCATCCATCCAGCTTCGTATTGGCATCCATCTCGGGGACGTCGAACAGAAAGAGACCGACATCTTTGGAGACGCCGTAAACATCGCCTCCCGCATCGAGCCGTTGGCCTCTCCGGGAGGAGTTTGCATCTCGGGGGAGGTATACAGTCAGGTCCGCAACAAGGTTCCAAACAAGCTCGAGAAACTACCCCCGGCCCCGCTCAAGGGGTTGCAAATCTCGATTGATGTGTACCGAGTGGTCTTGCCATGGGCCGCGGCGGAGACGGCTCTCGGGAGGGCAGGGTCGACGGGAATCGCGATCCTGCCCTTTTCCAACATCAGCCCGGATCCAAAGGACGAGTACTTTGCGGACGGTCTAACCGAGGAACTCATCACCGTCCTCTCCCAGCTGAGAGACCTCCGGGTGATTTCTCGTACGTCGGTAATGCAGTACAAGTCCACCACGAAGACGGCCTCTCTGATCGGCGTGGAGTTGGGGGTCGTGTCCATCCTCGAGGGGAGCGTGCGAAAGGCCGGGAACCGGATCCGGGTGACCGCGCAGCTGATTGATGCTGGGTCGGACCGACATCTCTGGGCCAAGACATACGACCGCGAGCTGGACGACATCTTCGCTGTCCAGACCGAGATCGCCCGGCAGGTCGCGGAGGCGCTGCAGGTCGAGTTGCGCGCGACCGACGTCGCCCGTCTGGGAGCAAGGGGGAGCGTCCTACCTGATTCCTACCTCGCCTACCTCAAGGGTCGAACGCGTCTTCACGAACGGTCCGTGACCGCGCTCACCGAGGCGAAGGAACAGTTCGAGCTCGCGATCTCGCTCGATCCCCAGAACGCGGCCGCCTATTCGGGCCTGGCGGACGCCATCCGGCTGCTGGGATGGCGCACGCACGACGTCCCCCGAGCATCTTGGGAGGAGACCACTCGACGTTTGGTCGCCCAGGCGATCGAGCTGGACCCGAACTTGGCCGAGGCTCATACCTCCCTGGGACTGATCCAGTGGGAAGCCTACGATTACGCCGGCGCGGAGAAGCAGTACCAGCTGTCCCTCGCGCTCAATCCGAGCTATTCCGCGGCGCATCACTGGTACGCGACGCTCCTGGAGGACGAAGGCCGTCTCGACGAAGCGCTGCGTGAGGGGCAGCTCGCCGAAAGCGCCGACCCCTTAGCGGCCGGTTATGTCAGCTTCCTCGCGAACCTGCTGGTCGACCTCAAGAGGTTCGACGAGGCGCTCCTGAAGATCCAGCGGCTGGGGGTGCTAGAGCCCGACTCCTACCTGTACCACGACGCTCTGCTGCAGTTTCATCGCGGTCGGTCCGAGCTCGCCCAGTGCGTGGCGGAAGGCCGCCGATGCGAGGAACTACAAGCCAATCCGAGCTGGAAGCGAATGTGGCACGTGTACAATCTCGCGTTGTCAGGGGAGAAGCAGGCGGCGAGGGCGATGCTGGAGTCCGAAGAGGCGTCACCGGGATTCCCCCAACTCGCATGGATCGTCGGCTGGGCCTACGCACTGATCGGCGACCTCGACAGCTGTTTCCGTTGTCTGGAGGTCGCGGTCGAAACGCATAACATCGCGCTCCAACCATTCCGGACCCGCTCGGAACTCGAGAACGTGCGGGGCGATCCGAGATTCCAAATCTTGTTAAAGAAAATGAACCTCGCGTGACGTTCGTCTCGCCGGTCGTCATGGACTGGTCGGGATTTGAACCCGAGGCCTCCGGTTTGCAAAACCGGCGATCTTCCGGACTGATCTACCAGCCCACGTGCCGGTCAGGGAATCCCCGCCGTCTTATCCTTTCGTGACCCGCGCGGCCGTGACGACCTCCCACACCCGGTCGAGCTTCGGTACCGTGGGTCGTCGCCGAATCTCCTCGGGGGGAACCCACTCGGCTCGCGTGTGCTCCCAATCCAGCCGAAGTTCGGTGGTGGCGGTCCGGAACAGGAAAGGGTAAACCACGAACACCGAGGCCCCGTCGCGGGCGAAGACCGGGGCCCCGTCCGCCTCGAGGCGAAGTGCCTCGGGGGCGATTCCGACCTCTTCCCGCACCTCCCGGTACGCCTGGTCGAGGGGCGTAGGGTCTTCGAGGAAG
>DASPOD010000046.1:0-117395 GCA_035626215.1 Thermoplasmata archaeon | reverse complement strand
ACATCTACGTGCGGCGGAGCAAGTAGGGATGCCCACGGGCCCCGCCGGTCGCCGGCCCCGCGTGCTGGTGTTCTCCACGAACGCGATCTCCGACATGGGGATCGACCTCGCCGGAAGCGCGCATCTCGAGTATCCGTCGAGCGTGGAGGTGATCGCCGTCCCATGTTCCGGCGGCATCAACCCCCGATGGATCCTCTACGCCCTCCGGGCCGGCTTTGACGGAGTGTTCGTCGCGGCCGACGGCCCGGAGTGCTCCTACCTTTCCGACTGTGTAGCCCGCACCGGCACGATCGTCGACCAAGCGCAGGCCTTGCTCCGTCAGAATGGAATGGACCCTTCCCGGGTCAAGACCGCCGCGATCTGCTCGGTCTGCGCGGAGCCGTTCGTCAACCACATGAAACAGTTCTCGAAGGCCCTTTCCGACCTGCCGGTCGCGTCGGCCACGGGAGCGGCATGAGCGCCGGACCTACCGCCAACGAGTACGATGTCCTCGTGATCGGGGCCGGTGTCGGCGGGATGGAATCGGCTCTGACCCTCGGGGACATGGGGTTCAAGGTCCTGGTCGTCGAGAAGGAACCGAGCGTCGGGGGACGGATGATCCTCCTCAGCAAGGTGTTCCCGACCCTCGACTGCGCGAGCTGCATCTCGACCCCCAAAATGGCCGCGGTGAACGGCCACCCGAACGTCCGGACCCTGGTGTATTCGGAGGTGGACGATATCACGCCGCGCCCGGAAGGCGGGTTCGTCGTCCACGTTACGCGAAAGCCGACGTTCATCGACCCCCAGAAGTGCACCGGCTGCTACCTTTGTGAAGCGGCCTGCACGGTCGCCCTCCCGGACGAGTTCAACTACGACCTCGCGGCCCGTCGCGCGGCCCACATCGCGTTTCCGCAGGCCGTGCCGAAGAAGGCGGTCATCACCCGTCGCGGCTCCTCACCGTGCTCGTTCTCCTGCCCGGCGGGAGTGAAACCGCACGGCTACATCTCCCTCGTTCGGGCGGGAAAGTACGACCAGGCGTTCCGCCAGCACCTCGACGACGCTCCGCTCGTCGGGGTGCTGAGCCGGGCGTGCTACGCGCCGTGCGAAGAGGCCTGCTCGCGAAAGGAGCTCGAAGGACCGCTGTCGATACGCGGGATCAAGCGGTTCATGGCCGACCGCTACTACGCGAGTCACTCCTCGCCCGAGTACGGACCGCCGCTTCATCGGCAGGGGAAGCGGATCGCCATCGTCGGGTCCGGCCCGAGCGGCCTTGCCGCCGCCTTTGTCCTCGGTCGGTCGGGGTACGACGTGACGGTCTTCGAATCGGACCGCGAACCCGGCGGGATCCTCCGGTGGGGGATTCCTTCTTACCGCCTTCCCAAGGATGTGGTGGCCCGTGACCTCGCGAACGTCACGGCTCTCGGCGTCCGCATCGAGCCGAACCATCGCATCACCTCCCTCGCCGAGCTCCGACTCCAGGGGTTCGATGCGGTCTATCTCGCGACCGGGGACCGCGGGGGGCGGAAGCTCCAGGTCCCGGGGGAGGACCTCCCGGGCGTCCATGACGCCGTAGAGTACCTTCACGACATCAACGCCGGCCAACCTCCGGACTTCTCGGGCAAGACCGTCATCGTCATCGGAGGCGGCAACGTCGCGATCGACTCGGCCCGCAGCGCCGTGCGCCTCGGGGCCCGTGCGGTGAAACTGTTCTGCCTCGAGTCACGTCCCGAGATGCCGGCCCACCCGTGGGAGATCCGGGAGGCCGAGGAGGAGGGCGTGCTGATCACGAACTCCTGGGGCGTCGGGCAGATCCTCGGGTCGGCGGGAAGGACCGCGGGGGTGGAGCTGATCCGGTGCACGTCCGTCTTCGATACCGAGCACCGGTTCCGCCCGACGTTCGACGCGACGACCCACGAGACGGTGGCCGGGGACGTCGTCATCACCGCCATCGGCCTCGCCCCGAACACCGAGGTGTTCGGCGCCGAGCTCGAGCGCCAGCGCAACGGGACGATCCAGGTCGACCCGACGACGCTCGCGACAAGTCTTCCGGGCGTCTTCGCCGGCGGCGACGCGGTGACCGGTCCCTCGATGATCGTCACGGCCATCGGCCAAGGGAAACGCGCGGCCTTTCACATCGACCGCTTCCTCCGGGGCGAACCCCTCGCCACGGTCCCGTTCGACGACCGGCTCCCCACGGTGGATGCGGTCCGTGTGGCGACCGACGCTCGGGCGAACACCACGCCCCGGCCGCCCGTCACGATTCCACGAACTCCCGCCCCGGCGCGGGTCACCTCCTTTGTCCCGTACGAGCAACCGCTGTCGGAGGAGGAGGCCCGGACGAGCGCGAATCGTTGCCTTGATTGCGGGGTCTGCTGCGAATGTCGGGAGTGCGTGCGGGTCTGTCCCGCCTTCGCCATCGACCTCGACATGCGGGCCCGTCACGAGAGGGCCATCGTCCGGTCGGTGGCCCTCGCGACCGGATTCTCGCCGTTCGACGCGAAGCAGAAGCCCGCCCTCGGGTTCGGCCGGCTCGCGAACGTGATCAGCGGGCCGCAGATGGACCGGATCCTAGCGCCGACGCGCCCGTTCAACGCGGTTGTACGGCCCTCCGACGGGAAGGTGCCGGTGAACGTCGCGTTCGTCCTCTGCGTCGGTTCCCGGGACGACCAGGTCGGAAACCGGCTCTGCTCCCGGGTCTGTTGCATGTACTCCCTGAAGCAGGCGCAGCTCCTGATGGGCTCGGTCCCGCTCGCGGACGTCACGATCTACTACATCGACATCCGGGCGTTCTCGAAGGGATACGAGGAGTTCTTCCAGCAGACGAAAGGGATGAGCGTCTACTTCCAGAAGGGACGCGTCTCCCGCATCGAAGAGACCGAGAACCAGGACCTCCTCGTCCACTACGAGGACATCGAGGGCGGCGGGGGCCAAAAGACCGCACGACACGACTTGGTCGTCCTCGCCACCGGGCTGCTCCCGAACCAGGGGGCGTTCGCCCTCTTCCCGACGGCGAAGCTCGCCCAGGACGAATTCTCCTACGTCCGCGAGGTGAATGAGGAGCTCGAGCCCGGGGCGACCAATCTCGAGGGGGTCTACGTGGTCGGGTCTGCCACCGCGGTTCGGGACATCCCGGACACAATCGTGCACTCCGCGGCCGCCTCCGCCCAGATCGCGGCGTTCTTGAAGCGCGAGGGGGCGAAAGCATGACCGGCCGTCGGATCGGGGTGGTCATCTGCCAGTGCGGCGGCAACATCTCCGACTACGTGGACGTCGAGAAGGTCAAGGCGGCCGTCGCGAAGGAAGGTGACGTCGTCTCCGCTCAGATCCAGATGTTCGCCTGCTCCGAGGGCGGCCAACAGGACGCCATCCGCGAAATCCGGGAGAAGAAGCTCGACGGGGTCGTGGTCTGCTCCTGTTCCCCGAAGCTCCATACGGCCACCTTCCGGGCGATGAGCGAGCGGGCCGGTCTCAACCCGTACGAGTACACCCAGGTCAACCTGCGGGAGCAGGATTCCTGGGCTCACACCCATGACCGGGAGGGGGCGACAAAGAAGGCAATCCAGCTCGTGCGGGCCGGGGTCGCGAAGACGAGCCTCTCCGAGCCGCTCGAGCGTATTCGCGTCGAGACACTGCCCCAGGCGCTCGTGATCGGCGGGGGCGTGGCGGGCCTCCGGGCGGCGCTCTCGCTCTCCGACGTAGGGATCTCCGTCCACCTCATCGAAAAGGAAGGGACCTTGGGAGGTCAGGTCGCCCGGTGGGGCGCGCTCTTCCCCCACGACAAGGTCGGTCACGAGCTGGTCGATGACCTTGTTGCACGGGTCCGCGCTCGCGAGAACATCACGACCTACCTGCGGAGCGAGCTGGTCGAAAAATCCGGCCGTCTCGGCGCTTTCGCCGTGAAGGTGCGAACCTCGACGGGGGAGACCATCCCGCTCACCGTGGGCGCGATCGTCGTCGCCACGGGATTCGAACCGTACGCTCCGGCCCTCGGGGAGTTCGGCTACGGCCTCGAAGGGGTCGTCACGCTACCCGAGTTCAAGGAACTCCTCGCGACCCGACCCGAGCGGCTCACCTACCATGGAACGCCGGTCCGGTCGATCGCGTACGTCTACTGCGTCGGCTCGAGGGACGCCTCCGGGGCGACCTCACGGACGTACTGTTCCCGCTTCTGCTGCTCCGCGACCTCGCACATCGCGACGGTCGTGAGTGGGCTCGACCCCTCCATCCGTCAATACCACCTCTACCGGGACATCCGGACCTACGGCCGGTACGAGGCGCTCTACGAGAAGGCGCTCCGCCTCGGCTCGCTCTATCTCCGGTACTCCGAGGAGGAGCCGCCGACGGTCGCGCGTGACCACGGCGCGCTGGTCGTGAAGGTGAAGGACCGCTTGATGGCCGGCGAGGAGGTCGAGGTCCATCCCGACCTCGTGGTCCTCGTCACGGGGATGGTGCCCCGGGAGAACGGGGCCCTCGTGCGGGCCTTGAAGCTGCCGGTCGGGAACGACGGATTCTTCCGCGAGGTCCACGTGAAGCTACGGCCCGTCGAAACCGTCGTGGATGGGGTCTTCATCGTTGGCGCCTCCCAAGGGCCGAAGAACGTCGCCGAGAGCGTCACGAGCGCGCTCGCCGGCGTGTCGAAGGCCGGCGTGCTCCTCCTCAAAGGATTCGTGAACCTCGACCCGCTCGTCGCCCGGGTCGACCCAACGCTCTGCAGCTGGTGTGACGAGTGCCGGAAGGCGTGCCCGTACGGGGCGATCGAGAAGGTCGCCTACGGCGAGAAGGAGGTCGCCCAAGTCACCGCAATCCTGTGCAAGGGCGAAGGGGCGTGCGTACCGGCCTGCCCGAAGCAGGCGGTCTCCGTCCTCGGGTACACGAACGAGCAGATCACGTCGATGATCGACGCCCTCGCGAAGGAGGCGACATGACGGGCAAGGCGTCCCTCCGCAACCTGTCCGAGGTGCTGCGCGACGGCATGGTCGAACAGGACCCGATCGCCGCGGTGCTGCGCGGCGGCCCCCGCACCATCCCCGAGATCGCCGAGGCGCTGCACGCCCCGACGTACGAGGTGACGAAGTGGGTCATGGCGATGCGGCGCTACGGCCGCGTCCGCGACCTTCCGAAGGGTCGCGCGGACGACTACTACCGATACGAGCTCGTGGAGGCGCCCGCATGAAGGTCGACCCCGAGTTCTTGGGTCACTTAAGGGCCGGCGGCGAGTTCAACGCGGCCCTCTGCATGAACTGCGGAACCTGCACGGCGCTCTGTCCGCTCGGGGTCGACCTCCTGCCCCGACGGCTGTTCCGCTACGCGATGCTCGGGGACCGCGAGAAGATCGTCGGGAACCGCGAGGCGATCTTCAGTTGCCTACTGTGTCGGCTCTGCGAGGCGAACTGCCCCGGAACCGTTCCGATCGCCGAGAACGTGCGCGCCCTGCGCACCTACCTCAATCGAGAGGTCCACGGCCTCGCGGAGGCCTGACGGAGGACCGACGATGCCCGTCCCGATCGATAGCACGCTCGGCATCCTCGGCGACAACCTCCGCCAGCGCCGGAGCGCGCTCCCTCTCGGCCGACGCGTGTCGACCGAGTGGGCGCGGGGGCTCGACCTCCCGCGGGGAGGCCCGACGGTTCTCTTCACGGGCCAGATGTGGCAGATGGTTCCGGCGATCAACGCGATGAGCCGCCAGCTCGGGAAGTATGAGACGAAGGACAGCGCCCGACTGTTCCGGTTCGCACGGTCGATGAACCGGCTCGTGAACCTGACACCGTTCCTCGCGCGCACCACGCCCCGGGACCGGGCCGCCTACAACGAGCGCCTCCGCACGATCGTGAAGCTTCTCCGCTCGGCCGGTGTCGAGTTCGGGTACCTCTACGAGAACGACCTTTACACCGGGGCCCTCGCCTACGACGAAGGACTGGACCGGGTCTTCGTCCGGCACGCCGAGTACGTGGCCCGGACGCTGAAGGAGGAAGGCGTCGAGCGAGTGATCACCGTCGACCCGCACACCACCAACATGCTCAGGTCCGTCTACCCGAAGCTCCTGCCGGGGTTCGAACTCCGGGTGCAAAGCTACCTCGAGGTCCTCGTCGAGCGTCGGCCGAAGGCCGCTCGGAGCCTCGGCGCGCAGGTGACGATCCACGATTCCTGCCTCTACGCTCGTTCGGAGGGCGTCCTCGAGCCACCGCGGCGGCTGCTCGTGGAGGGAGGGGTCACGCTCGTCGAACCCGAGCTCTCGGGGAAGCTCACCTTCTGCTGCGGTGGCCCTCTCGAGACGTTGTTCCCGGGAAAATCCTCCGAGGTCGCGAGGCGCCGGCTCGGCCAGCTTTCCGAGTGCAGCCCCAACGTCGTGACGGCGTGTCCGCTCTGCCTCGCGAACCTCTCGCGCGTCGCCCCGGCCGGCGTGAACGTTCGCGACATCTCCGAGTACCTCGCGGACGCGTACCTGCCGTCGGCCGTCCCGGCCCGCTAGGATTCTTCCGCGGAGCCGAAAGGATTACAGAGCGCCGTGGTTGAGCCCGGGGCGATGTTCCAAGACGCGCTCGTGAATCTGTACACCCATGACATCGAGGCCGGGATCCGGTTCTACCGGGACCTCTTCGGCTTCCGGGAGACCTTCCGCACGCCGAAAACCGGCACCCCCGACCATGTCGAGATGCGTCTGGGCGGGTTCGTCCTCGGGCTCGGGACGGTGGCGGCGGCGAAGCGCGTGCACGGCGTCGACGCGGAGCCCGGTAGCCCGGCCATGGAGTTGGTGGTGTGGACCGACAACGTCGACCGGGCCTTCGAGCGGTTGAAAGCCGCCGGAGCCCCGGTCGTCCAGACTCCGCACGACACCGGCAACAACAACCGCAACGCGGCTTTTCGCGACCCCGACGGAAATCGCGTGGAGATCGTGTCCAAGCGGGCCTAACGCGCGCGCCGGGAGTCGGTCGCCCGCCGCCGCGGAACCCTAAATCCCCGGTCGGCATGCTCGCTTCGTGGTGCAGGTCCGCGCGGTCCTTCCCCCGTTTCTCCCCCTCGAGGAGATCGAGCGTCGGGTCGGGGCGATCCTGCCCGG
This sequence comes from Thermoplasmata archaeon, assembly GCA_035626215.1. Taxonomy (GTDB): domain Archaea; phylum Thermoplasmatota; class Thermoplasmata; order Lutacidiplasmatales; family UBA184; genus Lutacidiplasma. The sequence continues at coordinate 110,359 of DASPOD010000046.1, read as the reverse complement.
GGTCGATATCACGACCACCGTCGACGCTCCCGGCCACGTGCCTCCCGACAAGGTCGAGGTCCTGATCCTCACGACCTTCCACGAGCTTCCGGCGTCGGCCCTCGCGAAGTTCCCCTCGCTCAAGTTCGTGCAGGTGGCGAGCACCGGCTACGACCGCGTCGACCTCGCGGCGTGCCGGGCCCGGGGGATCATGGTCGCGAACATCCCTGTCGCGAACTCGAAGACGGTCGCGGAACACGTCGTCCTCCTCACCCTCGCGCTGCTCCGGGACCTCCGGGGCCTCGACGCGGACATGCGCCGGGGCGACTGGCCGATGCTGACCGGCGCGAACGACCTTGCCGGGAAGGTGTTCGGCATCGTCGGCATGGGCCGGATCGGGCGGGAACTCGCGGCCCGGCTCGTCCCGTTCGAGACGTCCACGGTCTACACGGACGTCGTGCCGCTACCGCCCGAGGAGGAGCGGCGACTCGGTCTCACCCGCGTCGAGTTTCCGGAGCTTCTGGCCCAGGCGGACATCATCTCGCTCCACCTGCCCCTCACCGAGCGGACCCGCGGGATCGTCGGCGCCGAGGAGTTCGCCCGGATGAAGGACCAGGCGGTCTTCATCAACACGGCCCGGGCCGAGCTCGTTGACCCAACCGCGCTGCGCCGCGCGGTGACGGAGGGGAAGGTCCGGGCCGGGCTCGACGTCTTTCCAACCGAGCCGCCGGATTTCTCCGACCCGATCTTCCAAGCGAACGGGACCGCGTTCACGCCGCACATCGCAGGGGTCACCTTCGAGGCGCAGCAGCGCTTCCTCCAGGAGACGGTCAAGAACGTCCTCCGGTTCGTCCAGGGCAAGGAACCGCTCTATCGCGTGGACCCGCTCCCTCGCTCCCCGTAGCGGGCGGGACGGAGGGTCGATGCGGGCGTCGGAGGAGTTCTCGAAGCTCCTCGAGGCCCACGGGGTCCGCGAACTGTTCGGCAATCCGGGAACGACCGAGCTCCCCCTTCTCGAGGGGCTCCGGCTCCCCTACTATCTCACGCTCCATGACGCGATCGCGCTCGGCGCCGCCGACGGCCTCGCCCAGGTCTCGCGGGGGGTCGCGGTCGCCAACCTGCACGCCGCCCCCGGTCTCGGGAACGCTATCGGTTTCCTCGACTCGGCCCGGCGCAACCACTCCCCGGTCCTCGTCACGGTCGGCCAGCAGGACCTTCGGCACGTCAACCAGAACCCGCTCCTGTTCGGTGATTTCCGGTCGATGACGCAGGGGCTCGTGAAGACGTTCGACGAAGTTCGCCGACCGGAGGATCTCGCCCCCGCGTTCGAGCGGGCGGTTCGATGCGCGACCGAGCCCCCGATGGGTCCGGTCCTTCTGAGCCTCCCGATGAACGTGATGGAGGAGCCGTCGAGCCCGGTGTCGGTCCCGGCGCGGGCCGGGACGGCGGCGGTCGAAGACGTGGGAGAGGTCCGCGAACGACTTCGCGCGGCGGCGAACCCGGCGCTCGTCGTGGGGTACGAGGTCGACGTCTACGACGCGTTCGAGGAGGTGGCGGAACTCGCTCGGCGGCTTGGGGCTCCGGTCTACGCCGAGCCGATCTGCTCCCGGTCGCCGGTGCCGGAGGGTCTTGCGAACTTCGCGGGCGATTTGCTCCCGCAGAGCGCGTTCATCGATTCGACACTCGGAGGCTACGACCTCGTCGCCCTCGTGGGGGCGGACCTGACCCTCTACCCCTACAGCGCCGCACCGCTCCTATCGAGCGAGCGGCTCGTCTACCTCGGCTCGGACCCGGCGGTCCCGGCCAAGCTGCGATGCACCCGAGCGCTCGGCACCGTCCGTTCGTTGCTTCGCGCGCTCCTGGCAGAGCTGCCCGCCACGGGCCGGGTCTTCCATCGGACTCCGGACTTCGGCCGGGCGAACCGGGTGGCCCGGGCCGCTCCCCGGATGGGCGGCGAGTTCGTCGTCGACGCGATCCGCCGAGCGTTCCCCGATTACACGGTCATCGATGAGTCGGTCTCGCTGATCCCGACGATGAAGTCCGTCGGTTTCTATCGGGGTAAGGATAGCTACTTCTCGTCGCGGAGCCAGCAGCTCGGCTGGGGGCTCGCGGCCTCCCTCGGGGTCGGCGTACGCCGGCCGAAGACGGTCGTCGTGGTCGGTGACGGGGCGTTCCAGTACGCGGTACAGTCCCTCTGGACGCTCGCCCGCTACCGGATCCCCGTCAAGGTGGTCGTGGTAAACAACGGCAGCTACACCATCCTGAAGAGCTACGCGAAGGCGAACCACCCCACGCTCGCGAACGCCGACTACCTCGACCTACCGGGGGTCGATGTCGAGGCGGTCGCGCGAGGATACGGGATGGACGCTTCGACCGTCGACTCCCCCGAGCGGCTCGACCCGGCGCTCGCCGAGCTCCGCGAGCACGACGGACCCGCGCTGGTCAACGTGAAGTTCGACCGGACGGTCCCGGACCTATTCTCCTGAGCGGTCGCCCGACCCCCCGAACGAAGGACTCGTTCAGGGCGAGGCGACGAGGAAGGCGAAGGTGGTCGTGAGGAAGAGGAGAATGATCACCACGAACGCGTCGACGAACATCGGAGAGACCGCCCCGGGGGATTTGGCGGCCTTCACCGCGTAATACCCGGTGGACCCGAGGAACAAGACCGCGGTCACGAGCCACACCCCGAGGAACACGCGGAATTGTCGCGGGGTCCGCAGCGGCACTTCCTCGGGCATCGCTTCGACTCTTCGGAACGAGCTGCGCAGGAGGATTTGAGCTCACCGGCCGACGCGGCTGGCCGGTGTCGTCGCGACCACGCTCCGTCCATTCCCGCAAGGCGATATCCCGGTGCGGACTCGGCCGGGAGGAGAGGGATACATGAAAGCCGCGGTCGTGCGCGAGCTCGGCCGGCCACCTTTCTACGGCGATTTCGAGGAGCCGAGCGCGGGGCCGGGCGAAACGCTGGTGTCGGTCACTGCCTCGGCGGTGAGCCTGCTCGCCCGCTCTCGTGCGGCCGGGGCCCATTACAGCGCCGCGGGAGGGCTCCCGTTCGTTCCCGGTGTGGACGGGGTCGGCCGCACCCCGGACGGCCGCCGAGTGTTCTTCGCCTTCCCGCGACACCCGTTCGGTTCGCTCGCCACCCACGTCCCGGTCCGCAGCTCGTGCACCGCCGACCTGCCCGAGGGACTCGACGACACGATGGCCGCCGGGGCCGCAAACCCCGGGATGTCGTGCTGGATCCCGTTGACGGAGCTCGCGCCCGTGCACGCCGGTGAGTCGGTCCTCGTGAACGGAGCGACCGGGACCGCCGGACGGATGGCGGTACAGGTGGCCAAGTACTTGGGCGCCTCGAAAGTGATCGCGACCGGACGGGACGAGACGAAGCTCCGCGAGCTCTCCGCGCTGGGCGCGGACGTCGGGCTCTCGTTGCGTCAACCGATAGAAGAGTTCCGCGATGCGGTCCGTCAGGAGGCCCGCGAGGCACGAATCGGCGTCATCCTCGACTACCTCTGGGGCCCGTCCGCGGAGGCAATCCTACGGGCTCTCGAAGGGCCGGACTCACCCCGGGGGGCTGCCCGGGTCCGGTACGTCGAGGTCGGCTCGGTCGCGGCCCCCACGATCACGCTCGCCGGGGCTTCGCTCCGCAGCTCCGGCATCGAGCTCCTCGGCACCGGCCTCGGAAGCTCGACCAACGAAACGCTCGTCGCGGGGATCGGTCGGTTCCTGCAAGCGTTCGCGCAGGCCCGGTTCCGGGTCGACATCGCGGTGCATCCCCTCTCCGAAGTGGAGCAGGTGTGGAACTCGGTCCCGCCGGACAAAAGACTCGTGTTCACCGTGCCGTGAGTGGTTCGAAATCTGCTAGGAGCAAGGTCTTAGGTATAGGCGGTCGTTGGGCCGCAAACGCTCGGCCGATGTCGCCCCAACCTTCCGCGCTCACCGTGCTCCGCGCCTGGCTCGAGTATCCGACCTCGAGCGCCCCGACGGTGTCGGCCGACGGTCGATGGGTCTCGTTCATCTCGAGCGCGGGGGCACTGCCCCAAGCGTGGGGCGTTCCGATCGAGGGCGGTCGATCGACCCGTCTCTACGATGCTTCGGAGAACGCGAACCGAGTGATGGCCGCGCCCACCGGGGGGAACCTACTGTTGAGTCTCGACCACGGAGGGGACGAGCACTGGCAGCTGTTTCTACGGGACAGTAGTGCGGCCGACGTCCCACATCCCGTCCGGCCGCTGACCGACGACCCGGAGCACATCTACGAGCCGGGGGCATGGCGGGACGATCGACGGTTCGTCTTCGCTTCCAATCGACGAGACGCTCGCTTCTTCGACGTCCATGAACTGAACGTGGCGGACGGAACGTCCCGCCTGGTGCGACAGGAGGACGCCCTCGTCGCCATCGTGGCGGCGGAGCCGGACCGCCTATTGCTGAACCGGTCGAACACGAACCTCGACGCCGACCTCCTCCTCCTCGAGGGAGAACGGGAGGTCCTGCTCACCCCGCACACGGGGGAACTCACGGTCTGGTCGGCGGACCTCCTCGACGGGTCCGTGATCGCCGGAGCGAATCCGGACCGGGAGTTCGCGGCCCTCCTGCGTTACCGACCTGGAACTTCCCCCGAGGTCCTCCGCGAGTTCGACGGGGACGTCGAGGTCCTGAAGTGCGATCGGGCGGGCGCCCGGGTCGCCTACGGAGTGAATCGAGATGGACGGACCGAGCTCCACGTGCTCGACCTGCGGTCGAACGAGGATCGGACGGTCCGAACGCCGGGGGCCGGGGTGGCTGCCACCTTCGCTTGGGTTCCACGGTCCGATAGCTTCGTGTTCGAGTACTCGTCGCCCACCACCGGCTGGGACGTGTGGCGGTGCGACCTCCCCGCCGGAACTGTCCGACCGCTCACCCGAAGCCCGGTACCGATGCCGGGACCCACGGTCGAGCCAACGCTCCACGCGTTCCGGGCGGAGGATGGCCTCCGGATCCCGTACTGGGAATACGCCCCCGACCCGAAAGCGGAGCGTGGGACCATCCTCTTCGTGCATGGGGGTCCCGAAGCTCAGGCGCGGCCGGTGTTCGGCTCCGGCCTCGTGGCGTTCTTCGTCGCCCAAGGGTGGAGGGTGATCGAGCCGAACGTGCGCGGAAGCACCGGCTACGGACGCACGTACGTGCATCTCGATGACGTCCGCCGTCGGATGGACTCGGTGCGGGACCTCCGCGACCTCGTGCGGGCCCTCGAGGCTGAGGGACGCGCCCGGCCGGGACGGGTCGCCGTCTTCGGCGGCTCCTACGGCGGCTTCATGGTGCTCGCCGCGATCACCACCTACCCGGAGCTGTTCGGCGCCGCGGCCGATTTCTTCGGCATCGCGAACTTCGTGACGTTCCTCGAGAAGACGGGGCCGTGGCGTCGGAAAGTCCGAGAGGCGGAGTACGGCAGTCTCGAGCACGACCGGGAGTTCCTCGAAGCGATCTCCCCGATTCACCACGTCGACCGGATCGTCACGCCGCTCCTGGTCGCCCACGGGGCGAACGACGTCCGCGTCCCGCTCGTCGAGGCCGAGCAGATCGTCACGGCCCTCGGGACGCGGGGCATCCCGGTCGAGTTCCTCCGGTACGACAACGAGGGCCACGGCTTCCTGCGCCTCGAGAACCAAGTCGACAGCTTCGGCCGGGCCGTCGAATTTTTCACGCGTCACCTACCGTCGACCTAACCGGCGTTCACCGAATTTCCGGAGGCCGTGGGAACCCTTCGCACTGCGGCTGGGTGCTGAAATAGTCGTCCACGCTCGGCTCGGGAACCCCGATCGACGAGCGGCCCTGCGCGCACGGGAGTACCCACCATGGCAGCCTCTTCGAACCCTCCGAGCACCACCCCCGCCGAGCCCGGGACGCCGGTGCCGAAGACCCTCGAGACCTTCGACCGGCACTACACCAACCGGGTGATGGTCCTGCTCGCCGGGATCGTGGTGGTCGTCCTCTACATCGAAGGGATGTTGACGCCCTCCCTGCCGACGATCCAGACCGACTTCCACGTCGACACCGCCCAGGTGAGCCTGATCCTCTCCGCGTACGCCGCGAGCGGGGTCGCGCTCTCGCCGGTCGTCGGCAAGCTCGCCGACATCTACGGGAAGCGAAAGGTCCTCTCCGCCGTGATGCTCGGCTACGCCGCCGCGGTCTCCGTGACGGGATTCTCGCCCAATTTCACCTTCATGGTAGCGGCCCGGACGATCCAGGGAATCGGCCTCACGATCATGCCGGTCGGGATGTCGCTCGTCCGCGAGGAGTTCCCCCGCGAGCTCGTGCCCCGGGCGCAGGGACTGTTGAGCGCGATGTTCGGCATCGGGTTCGTCATCAGCCTCCCGCTCGGTTCGTTCGTCTCGCAGAACTACGGCTGGCGAGCGACCTACCACTCCTCCATCCCGTTCGTCGTCCTGCTCGCGATCCTGGTCATCCTGTTCATCCGCGAGTCGCCGTATCGCCGGCCGAACACGAAGGTCGACTACGTGGGCGCCGCGCTGCTCGGCGGGGCGCTCGCCGGGGTCGTGACCGCCCTCTCCCAGGGTCAGGCGTGGGGCTGGCTCTCGGTGCGGACCCTCGGGTTCCTCGCGGCCGGGCTTCTCCTGTTCCTGCCGTTCGCCTGGTACGAAGGGCGGTGGAAGCGTCTGGCCCGGGAACCGATCGTCGACGGAAAACTGCTGCGGGAGCGCAACGTCGCCGTCACCAACGTCGTATTGACGGTCGTCGGCCTCGGGATGACCCTCGCCCTGTTCGCCCTGATCTTTCAGTTCGAGTACCCGTCCGCCTCGGGAGGGTACAACCACGCGTTTCCGACGTTCGACATTCTCAGCGCGGGACTCTACATCATCCCGCTCGCGGTCGGGATGATCCTGGTCGCGACGATCACGAGCTTTGTCGTCACGCGCACCGGCGTGAAGCCGCTCGCCCTCGCCGGGACCGGTCTTTCCGCCCTCGGTTTCTACCTCGTTTCCATCGCCTCCACGCTCACCCAGGCGCTCATCTACGAGTTCGTCGTGGGTGCGGGCCTCGCGTTGCTCAACGCGTCGGTGATCAACCTTCTCATCCTGACGGTGGACCCCCGGGACATGGGCCAGGCGACGGCGATGAACAACGTGTTCCGCAACGTCGGCAGCAGCGTGGGCTCACCGATTGCGGGCTCGCTCCTCGCGACGTACGTCACGACCTTCACGCTCGGGCCGATCCAGATCGGGGTGCCGGCCCACCTCGCCTTCCAGATGGCGTTCTGGATGGCGGCCGCTCTCATCCTGGTGGGCGGCCTCAGTATCCTGTGGGGACACGAAGTGCTCGGACCGGCGCGGCACGCGAGGTTCGCGCACCTTCCGGTACTGATCCACCGGAGGGCGTCTGCGTCGGCCCCGACACCCTCACCGCTTCCGTCCGACCCGACTCCCCGGACCGCCGGCCCGGCGGCCCCACGGTGACCCGACGATGGGCGCCCTCGCCGGCGCGCGCGCCCCCACCGGGCTAAATCGTCCCCGGGCCATGGCCGGGCTCGTGGCTCCGAGATCCCCGCCCCGACCACGGCGTCTCACGGTGGTCCTCGCCCCGTGGTGCCCCCATTGCGTTCCCCTCTCGGTCACGAACGGGCGTCGGCTCGCCCAACGCCTCCGAGTTCCGCTCCGGATCCTCGACATTGACCGCCGCGTGCAAGAGAAGGAGGCGGACCGACTGGTCCGCGCGTACGGCGACGCGGCGCCGGATTACCTCATCCCCCAGGTGTTTTTGGAGTGGTCCGACGGCACGGTCGAGCACGTGTTGACCGGCTTTTCCGAACTGGTACCCCGCACGGCCCGCGCTTGGCGGGACCTCTTCGCGAGCGACTGGTTCCGCTCGGCCCGGAAGGCGGTGCCTCGGTGACGCGTCCGGGCGCACTCCCGCCCGTGCTGCGCCGAGCCTTGGCCGCTCCGGGCGGTCGGTGCTACCGTCACTGCCACCGTCCGACCCGGACGCGCCAGCCCGCGAGCCGGCTCTCCGGCCGTTGGCAGGTCCGCGCGTGCCCCTCGGGGGTGGTCTCCGTGACCGTGTACGCCGAATGGACACGCCGCGACCCGACCCCGGCGGTGCTCGCCCAGTTGCGCCGGTGGACCGTGCCGGCATCCCTCGTCCGGGCCTGGGACCTTCGCCTCGCCACTCGTCACGGCCCCGAGCTCGGCCGGGCGGCGGAGAGATTCCTCACCGCCCATCCGCCGAAGCGCGGCGTCCGGGTCGTCTACTGGCGCGTCTATCCGTTCCGGGGTCGGGACGGAAAGGAACGGAGGCTGTTCGTCTGCGGGCGCACCGCACATCGATACCCGGTGTTCTTCGCGGCGGTCTCCACCGACCCGGCCCCGAAGTGTCCCGTCTGCGCGCGTCGTCGCTGAGGCGGGGCCAGATTTTCGCTCCGTCCGGGGGTCCGCGCGAGCGGTCCCCGGAACCTCTCAGTAGGTGGGGGACGCGGTGCGGCTCAGCGCTTCGTCCCGAGCTCGCCAGTACGCCCATGCGAACAGTACCGCCGGGACGATGTTGGTGGCGCCGAGGAGGTAGGATTCGGTCGATAACGAACTGATCGGCGCGTCGTTGAACGCGGTTCCCGAGGTCGCCGAGTTGACGGCGGTGACGACCTGCGGGTAGAGAATGAGAAGCACCACGATCGAGAGCGCGACCGATAGGAAGAACCCGGCCCACAGGAGAATTCGCGTGGTCCGGTCCGACAACGCGTAGACGAGGATCACCCGGCTCAACCCTCCGATGATCCCCACCACGGCGGCGCCGACGAAGGCCACCTGGAGGGCGCCTTCCAACGCCGACGAGTTGAAGGTGACGCTGCCCGACGTGCTGACCGTCGCCGCCCCCAGCAACGCCGCGACGAGGGCGACCGCGAGCCCGATACTGGCGAGGATGGAGACCACGAACAGTACGCCGCCCGCGAGAACATCCCGGTGGTGCTCCGGGCCGTAGGCGCGTCGACCCATGAACACTAAGATGACCCCGATCAGCGCGATCAGGCCGCCGATGATGTCGACGTAGGGGATCCAGCTCACGGCGATACCGATGACGAGGAACAGCAGGCCCTCCACGGTCCGGTCCCGGTCCCGGACGACGGTCGACGGCACGAACACCGCCCCGGGAGGGAGCAGGGCGTACCCCGGGGGCGCCCCGAACGTGGGCGGCGGGAATCCCGGACCGGCCGACGGAAGCGGCGCCGCTCCCGGCGGAGGGAGCCCGCCCGGGGCCATGATGGCCACCGGCGACCCGCACCCCTGGCAGAAGTTGGCTCCCGGGACGAACGGGGTTCCGCACCGCGGGCACGTCGAACCGGGAGGAGCCATCGGCACCGCCGAACGGAAGGGTACATCCCCGCACTACGATATGAGGCTCTCGGCGCAACGCTAATGAGAGACCGTTCAGGCCGTCTCCTTCTCGGGCGCCGTCTCGAGGTACCGGAAGGCGACGCTCGCGAGCGCTACGAAGACGAGCGCCACGAGCACCAGCACCACGACGGACGACCCGGCGGCCATCGCGGCGGGGTAACCGGACAACGGGCCGCTCGCGACCGTATCGGAAAGGAAGCTCCGAAGGTAGAAGATCACGGTGAACCGCGGGACTTCGCCCGGCAGGAGCGGCAAGAGTTCCTCCCAGAGGAAACCGAACAACAGCCCCACCAACAGCGCCGAGCGGGTCGCTAGGCCGAGGAACAGGAAGACCCCGGCATACGCGAGCGTCGCCAGCACCGCCGAGGCGGCCACCGCTCCGGTCACGTTCGCGGCGTAGCTCGTCCCACCGCCGAGAATGGCCGCCGCGAGCGGCAAGAGCGCGGCCGGGAGGACGAACGCGAGCGCGGCGGCGACCGAGCCCACGTATTTTCCGACGACGAGCGTCGACCGGCCGACGGACCGGTCGGAAAGGTAGACCAGGGTCTCTTGGTCGATCTCCGTGCGGAATTGCGCCACGGCGAGAACGAGGAGGATGACCATCGCGACGATCGGCAGGACGAGGAGGGCTAGAAGGTCGAGCGCGGAGTCCGCGAGGACGTCGGCCGAAGGGTGCGAGGCGGCGATCGCGGCCACGATCAATGTCGGCAGGACCGCGAACGTCGCGAGCCCGACCGCCCGGAGGCCTTGGAGACCGCCCCGGAAGGAGAGCCACGCGACCGTCCCGAGGGGCCCCCACCGGCCCGTCATCGACGCTCCTGGGCGAGGTAGCGGAACACCGCGTCCAGATTGTCGTCCGCACTACGGACCGCCTGTACCGAGACCCCCTCGGTGAGGACGAGCTCGGGGAGCTCGGCATAGAACGTGTCGGGCGACCGGGTCAGAACCCTCAGGCGTCCCGGTGCCGAAAACTCGATCGACACGACGTGGTCCCACGCGCCGAGCGCCCGTCCGAGCGCCCGCGGGTCGGAGCTCTCGAGGTCGATCACATGGGGGTGGGCGTCGATGAGGTCCCGGATCCGGTGGAGGTCGCCCTGGGCGAGCGCCTGTCCGTTCGCGATCATCACAATCTGGTCGGTCAGCCGCTCGACCTCGTAGAGGACGTGGGAGCTGACAATCAGATGGCGACCGGCCGCGGCGAGACGCCGCACGAGCGAGCTCAAGGAAGCCCGCCCGACCGGGTCGACCCCGTTCAGAGGCTCGTCGAGCAGGACAAGCTCCGGGTCGTGGGCGATGCATTGAGCGATCTTCACGCGTTGGCGCATTCCCTTGCTGTACACCCGCAACCGGCGGTTCCCGTCCGCCGTCAGGTCGACCTCGGCGATCGCCCGGGCCGACCGCTCGGCCGCCTCGGCGCGGGAAAACCCATCGACGCGCAACAAGGTCGTGACGAAGTCGTTGCCGGTCATCCAGTCGAAGAGCGCCGGAGATTCCGGGCAATAGCCGACCTGACGGCGGAACTCCCCCGGCCCCCACGACGGATGCCCGAGCAGGGTCAAGCGCCCTGCATCCGGCTTCAACTGCCCGACGAGCAGACGGAAGAGCGTCGACTTCCCCGCTCCGTTCGGCCCGACCAGGCCCGTGATCCCCGTGCCGAACGTCGCGGAGAACCCGTTCAACCCAAGGACCTCCCCGTAGCGCTTGGTCACCGTCTCGGCGTCGACGACCTCCGTCATTCGCCGACCACCTCGACCCGCGTGAGCCGCCACCACGCGAGCACCGCGAGGACGCTCCCCGTGAGGACCAGGACCGCGACGGACGCGAGAGGGTCCGTGGGATACGGTGACGGCCGACCGAACGCCGCCTCGGCGATGCTCTGCACGTTCGCGACGATGTCGGCGTAGAGCAACTTCGCGGTCCCCGTAATCCCCGCGACGACGCTCACCGACACGGTGACCGAGAGCACCGTCCCGAAGATCGCGACCCCGGCGTAGAGACTCCGTCGCGTGAGGGAAGAGAGCGCCAACGCGACGCCGGTGAAGAAGATCGCCATCACGAGTCCGACGGCGAAGCACCCCGCCACCGCCGCGAGCGCCTCCGAGGCCGAGACGTACCCGAGCGCCGCCGTGACCCCGGCGGCCACGCACCCGGGCCCGGCCCCGGCGATCAAGAGCCACGCGCCGATCGCCGACCCTTTCGCGGCCAGGTAGTCGGAGATCCGGAGGGGACGGGAGAGGTAGAGCGTGATCGAACGACTGCCGAGGTCGTCCGCGAGACTGCCGGCCCCCACCGTGGCGGTGACGATGAGGAGAAGGAGCACCCAGACCACCGACTCGTACGGGGACTCGAAGGCGGCCGCGACCGACCCGCCGGTGAGCGTGGCGAAGTAGACGTTCACCACCACCTCGAGCACCACGACGAGCCACGTCAGCGCGACCGCGAGGAGCGGCCCCCACGTCGCCCGTCGCAGAACCTCGCGCTCTACGATGGCCAAGATGCGCCACGGACGGCCGGCTCGGGCGACCGGGCCCTGAACGTAGCGGGGCGCGCTGATGCTCACGGCCCCGACCCCCGGTTGCCCCCGCCCATCTTCGAGAGGAAGAGGTCCTCCACCGTCCGGACCGACGGGCCGAGATACCGGACCTGGGTCTGGGTCGCGTGGGCAGCCTCGAAGAGCGGGCGGGTGTTCGCCTCCGGCAATTGAACTCGGAGGTCCGAACCGTCGAAGCGGACCGTGATCCCTTTCGCGGCCAGCGCCGCGGCGAAGGTCGCCGGGTCGCCCTTCACCCGAACGACGCTCTCCGCCGAGCTCTCGGACAGTAGCTCGGCCACGGGCCCCGCGGCCAGCGACCGACCGGCATCGAGCAAGAGCACCTGGTCCACGAGCCCCTCCGTATCGGGCAGGAGGTGGGTCGAGAGCACGAAGCTGTGCCCTCCGAGCTTCGCGAGAATCCCGATGAGGCGAAGCATCTCCTCCCGGCCCGGAGGGTCGAGCCCGGCCGTCGGCTCGTCGAGGAAGCAGAGCGGCGGGTCGTGCACGATTGCCTGGGCCAGCTTGACGCGCTGGCGCATCCCGACGGAGTACTCTCGGATCTTGCGATACCGCTCCTCCTTGAGGCCGACGAACTCGAGCACGTCGTGCGCGCGGCTGATCGCGACTTCGCGGGGGAGACCGCTCAACCGGCCCAGGAACGATACAAAACCGACCGCGCTCAGGTCCGGCATCAGACAGTCGTGTTCGGGCATGTATCCGACCCGTTCGCGGACCCGCAACGGCTCGCGCTGCGGGTCGAGTCCCAACACCGAGAGCCGGCCCGAGCTCGGAGGAATCAAGCCCATCAGGAGCCGCAGCAGAGTCGTTTTTCCGGAGCCGTTCGGGCCGACCAACCCCACGGTCCCGGGCGAGAGCTCGACCGTTAGGTTCGAGAGCGCCTCGACCTGGTCGAACCGTTTGGTCACCGATTCGACGCGAACGAGTTCGCCCGGCACGCGGAGGACAATTTCGTCCCGTATTTGGCGAAGGAGGCTATCCGGAGGAATGCGGCGGGTCCGGCCCGTCCCGGCGAGGGAGGGCCGGTGATGGCTCCCATGGCCGACGTCACTCGCCCGAGGTCACCGGATGAGCGGTCCGATCACGAGGATGCCGAGGAGGAGCAAGACGAGCACGATGAACGCGATTCCCGTCATGGCCCGCTCGCGACCCCGCTGGAAGTAGTACAACCCCGAGGCCACCCGTGCTATGGGGGTGGCGACCAACACGATCAGGCCGAGCGTGAGCACCGCGCCCACCGACCCGGCAGCGAGACCCGAAACGAGCTCGGAGAGATGCAGGTACGTCAGGATTGGGTTGTGCGACAACACGTCGGACGAACTCGCCCCGGGGTTTTGGAGGAGGTAGGCGACCACCCCGATCCCCAGGATGCCGAGGGCAACCCCGAGACCGAGCCGCAGCACGAGGGCCATCCGCTCGTACGCCTCGGCCGGGAGCGGATGGGAGTTCGGCGGGCTACTCGGCCCGGGAACGGGGGCGGTCGTCATGCAATCCCCAATCCTCGGAGGATGACCTCGATCGCCAGAGCAAGGACCACCGGAACGTAGATCGTCCGAACCGTACGGTTCCGAAGTGCTGGGAGGACCTGGCTTCCGAGAAAGGCTCCCAACGCGGTGCCGATGGCGACCGGCGCTGCCACGATCGGGTTCACATAGCCGGCGGAGAGCATGACCCCCGCGCCCGCCGCGGCCGTCACCCCGATCATGAAGTTGCTGGTCGCGGTCGAGACCTTCATCGGCAGATTCATCGACCGCTCGAGCGCGAGCACCTTGAGCGCGCCCGCACCAATCCCGAACATTCCCGAGACCACGCCGGCGGAGAACATCACGGCGAGCGCGGGCCGGGCTCGAGCCGCCCGATAGGGTACGTCCCTCTGCAGAAAGTGGTCGTAGTACTCACCGGAGAGCCCGAGGCGGCGAGCGACCGGACCCTGCGGTCCGAGGGCGGGAATCTCGACGTGCCGTCGGGAGAGGACCAACGGGATGGTCCCGAGCAGCACGACCCCGAGAGCGATGAGCAACGCCGAGGCGAGGTGAGCGTGGGTCAGGAAGACGGTCGCGGTGGCGCCGAGGAGCGCCCCGGGAACCGTGGCGATCTCGAGGAACATCCCGATTCGGATGTCGCTCAGGCGGTCGCGGACGTACGTGGCTCCCGTCGCCGACGAGGTGGCGAGAATCGTGACGAACCCCGTCCCAATGGCGACCGGGATGGACGTCGCGAACAGGACGACGAGCAGGGGGATCATCACCACCCCGCCGCCCAGACCGGTCAACGAACCGACGAGCCCGGCCAGAACAGCAACGAGGACCAGGAGAAGAACGAAGAGGGCGAGGTCCACACGGGCCCAAGCGGCGGCGATTGAAAACAGTTCGCTCGGCCCTCTGGATCTCTACGCGTTACGGCCCCGGAAATTCCGAATCGCTCGAGCGACACATCGAAATCCCCCGAGAATTGTCGCCGAGTCCCATACGACACAGCTATATGCGCACCTCAACGTGCCTAATTTCGGTGGTTGCCCGGTGGAACGGACGGCAGACGAGCCCGACCGCCCGCTCCGTCTACGCCGCACGGCCGGACCGCTTGAGGGACGTGTAGTTCAATGAACGACTTCCTCCTGTTCATGGCCCTCACCTCGGTGATGGGGCTCTCCATCTTCTTCTCCCTCCCCGTGGTCTACAGCAAACGCGCCCAGGGCCGATGGGCGGTCGGGCTCAACGCGGCCGCAATCGGAATCCTTGTCTTCCTGCTCGCCGACATCTTCAGCGATGTCGCCCCGATCCTGTACCCGAGCGGCTACGTCGCCAACTTTGGCTACGCGGTCGCGTTCGCCGTCGCCTTCGTGGGCGCGTTCGTCGGGCTGTACGCCGTCGACAATTTCCCCCGCCGAGCGGCCGCCGCCCGCGAGGGGGGACCCCGGGTCACCGCGCTGATCATCGCGACGGGCATCGGGCTCCAGAACCTCACCGAGGGGCTCGTCTTCGGCGTCAACTGGACGGCGGGGGCGATCGGCATCCTGGCGGTCGTGTTCGTCGGATTCTTCCTTCAGAACGTGACCGAAGGGTTCCCGATCGCCGCGCCGTTTCTCGGAACGCGCGAGCGGCGGAGGGTCCCGATGATGGTCGGCCTCTTCCTCATCGGGGGCCTGCCGACCCTCCTCGGTGGGGCGATCGGCTACTACTGGAGCAACGACCTCTTCATCATCCTCTTCGACGCGCTCGCCATCGGCGCGATCGCCTATGTGGTTCTGCCGATGCTGCGCATGGCGTTCAGACCGCTCGACACGCCCGAGGCGTCGATGCGGCGAAACCGTATCGTCTACGCCGGGGTCATGGTCGGCTTCCTGCTCGGGTTCATCGTCAACGCGTTCTAACGGCGAAAGCGGCGTCCCCCGGCGTGCCCAGCGGCGGTACCGGAGCCCTCGCGCGCTGGCCTGTCAAGCGGCCACGGCCCGCTCGACCTCGGCCCACCGCTCGCGCGGGACTGTCGCCCTCCCCATCCGCATCGCGTCCGCGAACCGGTTGGGGGGCGGGTCGCTTTTCATGCCGGACAGGAGGATCAAAAGCTCGTGGATGTTGAGCGCGGGAAGCGTCCAGCGCATCCACTCTTCGAACGCCTCGAGGGGGATCGTGTTGTAGAACTGGGCCCGGAGGGCGCGCAGCTGCTCGTCCGAGAAGTTCTCCCACATCACCGGGACGAGCAGCGCCTCTTCGTTATTGAGGTGAGCGAGGTAGAAGGCGAACAGGTCGTTCGTTTCGAGCACGAGGTGGTCCCCGACCTCGATGCGGCGCGCGGGGTCGGTGATCGCGGTGAGCTCGTCGCACAGCTTCGCGACCTGGTAGATCCTCCGCGTGATCACCGCGTGTTCCGCGGCCATCAGCTTCACCGGTTCTTCATCGAACGCGCGCACGGCGCCGAAGAAGTCCTTGTCCTCGTGGACCGAGTGCGTCTGCAGGAGGCAGAGGATGCAGTTCGAAGCGGACCGGGTAAGGTCCGTTCGGAGCTGCTTCGCGAGGTCGTTCGATTCCTCGACGTTCGTGAAGTCGGTGGTCCCCATCCGCTGGCCGAGGAGGAAAATCATCGAACGGATACCCTTGTGAATGGGTCGAAAGAGGTTCTCGCGGTCCGACATCGCACCGGCTCGGAACGACGGGAGCTCCCGGCCCATAAGGGGTTTGTTGCTACCTTGGCGAATCGCGGCGCGACCGCTCCGTTCGTCGGGCGGCCGACTCCGACGTCCGGGGGGTTGCGAGGTGGGCCCACGTCGCGTTGATCCCGTATTTGGCAGGGGAACGGCGGTCCTTTCCCTTGTCACGAGGGATTTTCGGCGGAGCGGCCAACGACGGCACCGAGACCGGTCGCTGCTCCGGCCGCGCCCCCGGATGCCCCCAGCGACAGCGGCTAAGAAACCTCAAAGCCGGCCGAAGCCGCGTGAGCCCGAATCCGGTCGCCGTGGTCGATCCTTAGATGCTTGTAGACGAGCACGGCGGCGATCGTGTTTCCCCCTCCCGCACGGAGCTGCGAGGGAACGCTCGCGAGGTCCCGCGGGTTCTCCACGCCGACTTCGGCCAGACCGAGTTGGAGCGAGGGGAAGGCCAGCCGGGCGATCGCGAGCGTTTTGAGGGAAGACCGCACGGAAGCGGCCCGCCGACGTGCCCACGGGGTCCCCGGCACCGGGTGGAACGTCGAGATGTGTAAGTGGGATGTGTGCGGAAACTGCCGGGAGGCGAGGACGGTTCTCAGCAGGCTCTCCGGCCCGCCGAGGCCGTTCATCACGATGTTTCCGAGGTGACCGCCGGACCCCTCCACTCGTCGCATGAATCGGAGGCGAGCCTCGAGGTCATCCCCTGGCTTCGCGTCCGCGAAGGCTACCGGGTCGATCGTCTCCATCGAGCAGTAGATCGGGTCAACGCCCTGGCGTCCGAGCCAGCGAACCGTGGCATCCGACAGCGACGGACCGACATCGATCGCCAGGTCAAGGTCCGTGACCTCCCGAATGCGGGAGACGACCTCGCGAACGCGCTCATCCGAGCCGCCGAGGTCGGTGCCGCCCACCAGCACGACCGACCTCACGCCCCGGTCGACCGCGTAGCGGACCCCGGTCAGCATCTCCCGCAAGGTCAGGGGTGACCGTTCGTTGCTAACGGAGGGGATCGTGCTCGATAGGCTACAGTACCGGCATGACGCCGAAAGTTCGCACCGAGTGACCATGTGGAGATGCGCCGAGAGCGTGAGGCGTCGCCCTACGTTCTCGTCGCGCACTCGAGCCGCCGCTTCGAAGAGGCGTTCGGCGCGCTCCGGACGGTCGGCGCCGTAGAACAGTTGGAGCGCGCTATCCAGGTCGACGTCAGCGCCCTCGCCCCGGTCGAGCGCCGAGTCGAATTCACGGTCGCTCACACGGACCTGCGGCACGAGGAGCGTACAGGGTCCGGAGTATTTCCTCGCCCGGTCTTCTGGTTGAGAGGCCCCTCAACCCTTCTCGACGAAGAGTCTTTTCAAGGCGCCTCGGTCGTACGGCCGTGGCCGCGAGCCCCGGGAATCCCCAGCTCACCGCCGCGGGCACCCCCTACGACCCTCGCGCGGCGGTCGCAGTGATCGGCGTTCTCGCCGGGATGGCCTTGATGGTCACGTACGTCGAGACGATGGTCCTGCCCGCCTTCCGGGCCTTCGCCACGTTCTTCGACCACGCCCCGACGACCACCGTCGTCTGGATCGTCTCGGCCTACCTCCTCGTCGGCACGGTCGCTACCCCGATCTTCGGGAAGCTCGGCGACAAGTACGGCAAGAAGCGGATCCTGCTGCTGGTGATGTCGTTCTACGCGATCGCTGTCGGCGTCGCGGGCTTCACTCCGAACATCGGCACCGCGCTCGGAGTCTCGACGGCGAACCAGATCTACCTTCTGATCGGCGTCCGGGCGTTTCAAGGCCTCGGGATGGGAATGTTTCCCCTCGCCTTCGCCATGATGCCCGAGGTGTTCCCGGCCCGGCGCGTCGGCCAAGCGCAGGGGATCGTCTCGGGGATGTTCGCCGCCGGGGCGACATTAGGGCTGGCCGGGGGAGGATACCTCGCGTACGAGTACGGTTGGCAGATCACCTTTCACACCATCACGCCGGTCGCCGTCCTGCTGGTCATCCTCGCGTTCTTCCTCCTCCGCGAGTCGCCGAACCTCGCGCCGCAGCCGATCGACCTGCCGGGAATCGGGAGCCTCGGGTTCGCGCTCGCGATGGCGCTGCTCGGCCTGACGGAGGGTGTCTACTGGGGGTGGACCAACTTCTCCGCGGTTTCGTTCGCCGGTGTTCCCTGGGGGGTCCCCGAGTTCTTCCTCCTCGCGGTCGCGGGTCTCGCTTTCTTCCTTCTCTGGGAACCCCGCGCTCCGACGCCGGTCGTCTCGTTCCGGGCGCTCAAGGAGCGGAACATCTGGATCTCGAACGTGAACGGCGTCATCGTCGGTCTTGGGATGTTCCTCGTCTTCGTGAGTCTCACCATCCTCGTCGAAGACCCGTTCTCACCGGGATTCGGCTACAACGAGTTCCAGCTCGGCATCACCGCCATCCCGGCCACGCTAGGCATGCTGGCGTTCGCCCCCGTGTGGGGGTACTGGGTCGCGTCGAGCGGGCCCCGGCCGGTGATGCTCGCGGGTTTTTCGATGATGGGTCTCGGGGCCCTCGGGCTCGTGGCGTATCACGCCTCGATCCTAGAGATCGAGCTGTTCGTCGTGCCGACCCTCGTCGGGAACGTCGGGGTTCTCATCGCGATGTCCAACATCATCGTCCTCTCCGTCCGACCGGACGAGCTCGGGATCCAGACCGGGATGAACCAGACGTTCCGGAACCTGGGGAGCGCGGTCGGTCCCGTGCTCGCCGCCGCGATCACGGCGAGCTTCACCACCCAGGTCATCGTGGGGATCACGCCGAAAGGCCCGATCGTTGCGACCGTGCCGGCGGTCACGGGGTTCATCGTCCTCTTCGCGGTCACCGCGGGGGTGGCGCTGGTCGGCCTCGTGCTCTCCGTCGGTCTGCGGAATTACCGCTTCCAGGCCGACGGAAGCCGGCTCGGGGGACCTTCCGAGGCGCTTGCCTCGAAGTCCCGTACCGCCGCCGGAGCGACGGCGCCGGACGGGGCCCCTCGGTAGCCCGAGGGGGAGGGGTGTCGGGCCCCGAGTCCACGAACAGTTCATCACCGCGAGCCGCTGTTCTCGGGCGACCATGAAGGCGATTCAGGACTTCTATCCGGACGAACTTGCCCGATGCTTTGGATGCGGTCGGTTGAACGAGCACGGCTATCACCTCCGTACGTTCTGGAACGGTGACGCGACCGAGACACGGTTCACTCCCCAGCCGTACCACATGGCGGTTCCCGGATTCGTGAACGGCGGCCTCCTCGCCTCGCTCGTCGACTGCCATGGGACCGGAACGGCGGCCGGTGCGGCGTATCGGGCGGAAGGGCGGGAGATGGATACGCTGCCCGCCCACCGGTTCGTGACGGCCTCCCTCCGGGTCGATTATCTGCACCCGACGCCGCTCGGACCGGAGCTGCTCGTCAAGGGACACGTCCGTTCAATCTCGGGCCGCAAGGTGGTCGTCGAGGTCACCATCTCGGTCGGACCGGAGGTGACGGTCCGCGGCGAGGTGATCACGGTCGAGATGCCCGAGTCGATGCGTCCGTCCGCTCCGCCTTCGCCCCGCTGACCGGTTCACTCGACGTACACCGCCCGCGGCATCGATGAAATACCCCGCGCCGCTACGGGAATCATGAAGACCCGCCGGTTGGGGCGCAACGGTCCCGTCGTCTCGGCGATCGGCCTCGGCTGCATGCCGATGTCCCAGTCGTACGGCCGCCCGGACGAAGCGGGGGGGCTCGAAACGATCCACCGTGCGCTCGACCTCGGGGTCACGTTCCTCGACACCGCCGACGTCTACGGCCCGTTCACGAACGAGGAGCTCGTCGGTCGGGCGATCCGCGGTCGTCGCGATAGCGCGTTCCTGGCCACGAAATGCGGGTTCATCCCCGGAGCGAACGGACCGATGAGGGTGGACGGGTCTCCGGAGCACATCCGCTCGGCGTGCGATGAAAGCCGGCGCCGGCTCGGGGTGGGCACGATCGACCTATACTACCTTCACCGGGTCGACCCCCGTACCCCGATCGAGACGAGCGTTCGGGCGATGTCCGGCCTGGTCGCGGAAGGGAAGGTCCGCTACCTCGGCCTCTCGGAGGTCTCCGCGAAGACTCTCCGCCGTGCCCATGCAGTCCATCCGATCACCGCCGTCCAGAGCGAGTACTCCCTGTGGACCCGGGACCCCGAGGACGGGGTGCTGCCCGCATGCCGTGAACTCGGCGTCGGGTTCGTCCCGTTCAGCCCGCTCGGCCGGGGGTTTTTTTCGGGGAGGGTGCGCACGCTCGAAGGGCTCCCCGAGGACGACTTCCGCCGCGGGGTCCCCCGATTCCACGCGGACAACCTCGCCGCGAACGTGGCTCGGGTCGACCGCCTCGCCGCGGTCGCCCGCGCGAAAGGATGCACGACGGCGCAGCTCGCGCTGGCATGGCTCCTCGCGCAGGGGGAGGACATCGTCCCGATCCCGGGCACGAAACGCCGACAGTACCTCGAGGAGAACGCCGCCGCGGCGGACCTCGTTCTGTCCCCACCGGAGCTGAAGCAGGTCGAGGAGGCGTTCCCCAAGGGGGCGGCCGCCGGGGAACGCTACTCGCCCCAGAGCTTCTCGCTGGTCGACCGCTAGGATGGGGTCCGAAGGACCCCCTCACTTCGACCGGAGCGACCGCAGGGCGCGTCCCCAGGCGACGAGCTGGTCGAGCATCGCTGTTGCCGACTTCTCCTTACCCGCGGTCGGTTTGAACACGGTGTAGTTCTCGAAGTCGTTCGCGAGCGAGAACCATGCTTGAGCGCGGACGGTGGCGACCTGAACCTCGGCCATGATGAGCCGCAGGTGCTCGACCGCGCGGACGCCCCCCGCGCTTCCGTAGCTCACGAACCCGGCCGCCTTGTCGTTCCACTCGGGGTAGAGGTAGTCGATCGCGTTCTTGAGCGCGCCCGGGACGCCGTGGTTATACTCGGGTGTCACGAAGACGAACGCGTCGAGTGACGCGACCTTGTCGGCCCATGCCTGCGCGTGAGCGGGATGGGGGCGGCCCACGGAGGGCGGGACCGGGTCGTCGAGCATCGGCAATGGGAACTCTTGGAGGTCCACGACCTCGAATTCCGCATCGTGCCGTTGCTTCGCGATCTCGTAGACCCAACGGGCTACCGCCTCCGCCTTACGGCCCGGGCGAGTGCTTCCGACGATGATGCCGACCCGAAGGGGCGGGGAGGCGCTCCCCGTCGCGGTGGATTCGCTCATGGTGCTCGGGAGGGGCCGGCCACCGCTTAAGGCGGCGCGCACCCCCGACGGAGCTACTGTCCGCGACGCCATCGGCTGGTCCCACGGTGCGGCCGCCGGACGCCCGAACGGCGGAAGGGAACCCTACGCGGAGCTCGCCGCGACTGCCGCCCCCTCAAGCATGGCGTCGAGCAGGCCGACCGGGGGGCAGCCGAGGGCGAGCAGGGTGTCGTGGAACGCGCGGAGCCGGCCCCCGAACTTCGAGGTCAGAAAGCGCGAGCGGGCGTTGAGGATCGCGAGCTTGCCGAGCGTGTAGCAGAAATACTCCGGGTTGAACGTGCCCCGGATCGCCTCGCGTTCGGCGGGCAGGCGTTCCATGTGCGCGTCCCGCTGGAACATCTCGGTCGCGGCCTCCAAGCTCATCCCGTCGGTGTGAAGCCCGACCGACACGAGGAGGCGGGTGTTGCGGAGGAGCGCGTCGAGGAGCTGGGCGACCTCCCCGAGCCGGTCGTCCCGTGCCATCCCCTGCTCGATCGCGAGTTGCTCGGTGTAGTGGGCCCATCCCTCGGTGAACGACGACGAGAGGTAGAC
Source organism: Thermoplasmata archaeon (assembly GCA_035626215.1). Lineage (GTDB taxonomy): Archaea > Thermoplasmatota > Thermoplasmata > Lutacidiplasmatales > UBA184 > Lutacidiplasma. The sequence continues at coordinate 88,525 of DASPOD010000046.1, read as the reverse complement.
CTTCCGCGCGAGGCTCCCCGTCGCCTTTCGGAAGTGGAGGAACTGAAGGTAGTGGCCGGGGTAGACCTCGTGGACGGTGGTGTTGCGGAGGGTCGACCGATTGAGCGACCGGAGCCACTCTTCCTGCTGCTGGGCGGTCCAGGCAGCGTCAACGGGCGTGACGTAGTAGACGCCCTCGGACGAGGTCGTGTCGAACGGCCCGGGCGGGTTCATGCTTGCGGTCGAGAGCGCGCGCCCGTACACCGGCGTCTCCTCGACCCGGCACCGGGCCTCGGCGGGGACCGTCGCGAGCGAGCGCTCTTCGACGAACCGGCGGACCTCCTCCACGTACGCCTGGGCCGTGGGGATGAGCTCGGCGGCGGTCGGGTGCCCGTTGCTCACGTCGGTGAGGAGCTCGGGGACGGACCGTCGTGCTGCCTCAGCGATCTCGGTGAGACGACGTTGGTTGCGCTCGAGGTCCGCCCGCCCCGCGCGGCGGATCTCCTCGAACGGTGCCACGATGCCTTCGCGTACGTAGAGGAGCTTCTGGTAGAGCTTGGGGCCGAGCGCGAACTCGGGGACCGCCCGGGGGAGGTGGTGCTCGTTGAGCCAGGCGAGGAACTCCGTGACCGCAGCTTCCGCCGGTTCACGAGCCGCGCGGACCGCCCCCGATAACCCGGCCGGCTTCGCAAACTCCTCCGCCTCGGCGAAATGGGCCGGTAGGCCGCCCCCGATGGCGAGCGAAAGGTCGACGAACGGCTTCGGGAGCGGCCCCCGAAGGCGCGCCCGTCCCTCACCGAGCAGCCGCGGGACCTGTTCCAGCGTCCGCACGACCGCATCCACACGGCGGGGAACGGGGGCGTAGTCGCGGCTTAGGTAGGCGGTGAGCGACACCGCACCGAGATAGTTCATCGGGTTGCGCTCGAGATCGCCGACGTCCCTCAGGTCGAACAGCGGGCTCTCGAGAAGGAGGCTCAGCAGGAACGCATCGGCCTTGCGCGACGGCGGGAGCGCATCGGTGGGGACATGAGCCAGCCGCGCGAGGAGCGCCTCCGCGTCGTGGACCCAGCGATCGGTGCTCGTGGGCGAGAAATCCGGGAGCCGCCCATCGTATTCGTGGAGCCCGAGAGCGACTGCGTACGACGGTTGGAGGACGAACAGGTGGTCGACGATGGTGCGCTCGAGAGAGTCGATCTCGGACGCCGACGTGGGCAAACTACCCATAATGGTCGATGGCCGGGAGCGAAGGTCGCTCAAAAGCTCGCAGGGACCCGGGCCGTGCCGATGCGTCGCTCACTCAACCCAGGTCATCCGGCACTTGGGACAGGTGTGGCCCGAGAGCGGCGTCCCGCAGATGAAGCACTTCGACCGGGCATCGAGCGGGGCCGCGGCCGACGGGCTCGGCGAAGCGGCCGGTCGGTCGGGGAGAGGGGGTGGGATGGGAGGCGGCGCCGGCGGAGCCGCGGGCGCCGGAGGGGCGGGGGCCGCAGGAGGCTCGAGCGCTGGCTGTTCCGGCGGGGGCGGGGCCGGTTCCGGCGTGGCGGGAGCCTCAGCTTCCGATGGCTCGTTCTCCTTGTCCCGTCGGAAGCGGCGAAAGAGGGACATCGGCCGCCGCGAGCCAAACGTCCCTCATTACTCCGCCGCCCAGCCGTCCGCACATCTTTTTCGACCGTGCGGTTCTGCCTCGCCATGGCGCCGCTCCCTTCCGAACGACTTCGCGAGCTTGGCATCGTCCTACCCCCGCCGCCTCGGCCGGCCGGCACGTACTCGCCCGTGGTGCTCGACGGCGACCGCGCCTGGGTCTCCGGGCAGATCGTCACCGAGGCCGGGAAGGTCGTGAGCCCCGGCCTCGTCGACCGGGACGTCTCCGTCGACATCGCCCGGGACCTCGCCCGCCGCGCGGGCCTCCAGGCCCTCAGCGCGCTCGCGACCGAGCTCGGCTCGCTCGACCGGGTGGCTCGGTTCCTTCGGGTCACGGTGTATGTCGCTTCCTCGACCGGATTCGCCCGACAGCACGAAGTCGCGAACGGAGCGACCGACCTCTTCGTCCAACTGTTCGGGGACGCGGGCCGACCGGCCCGCGCCGCGGTGGGCGTGGCTGGCCTTCCGCTCAACGCGGCGGTCGAGGTCGAGTGCCTCGTCCGCACGAGCCCGCGCGCGTGAAGCCCGCCCCCTGGGAGAGGGTCTTCCGGGAAGGTCGGGAGCTCTTCACGGTGAATCGAAACCCCGGCACGAAGGTCTACGGCGAGTCCCTCGTCACGGTGGACGGGGTGGAGTACCGGGCCTGGGACCCGTTCCGCTCGAAGCTCGCGGCGTTCCTCGCGAAGGGGGCGCCCGCCGACGTCCTCGGCCGTCCCCGGACTGTCCTCTACCTCGGAGCGGCCCACGGGACGACCGTGAGCCACCTCTCCGACCTATGGCCCGATGCGACGATCTTCGCCGTCGAGAAGAGCCCGACCTCGTTCGCACGGCTGCTCGCGCTCGCTCGGACGCGACCGGGACTCCTTCCCATCCTGGCGGACGCTCAGCTCCCCGAACGATACCAGGCGGACGTCGGGCCGGCCGACCTTCTCTACCAGGACATCGCCCAGCGTAACCAGGCGGGGATCTTCGTCGAGAATGCCCGTGCTTGTCTCGCGGCCGGGGGGCGAGGCGTGCTGATGCTGAAGGTGCGCTCGGTGACGCAACAACGTCCCACCGCTATCGTCGTACGGGAGGCCCGCTCGGCGATCTCGGCCGGGCGCCTCCGGGTGGAGTATGAGACGACCCTTGTGCCGTTCTCGCGCGAGCACGTCGCCCTCGCGGTATCCGCCTAGCCAACACCTTTCATCGTCCGCTGGGAGCTGCCGCGAAAAGTAGTCCGCCCCACCTCGGTCGCGCCGGGTGGTCGCGTGCCGGAGGTGGGAAGCGGTCGGGCCCTCGGGCTGATCGCGGCCGCGGTTGACACCGCGCTCGTCCTGAGCCTCGTGCTCGCCGCGACCAGCTCCCCGGGCGCGGCGCCTGGGACCTCCCCCGAGCCGCATACCGGCATAGCCTCGGCCGCGACGGGAAATTCGGGGGCAGGCCTCGCCGTGACCCCGCCTTCGTTCTGGATGCGGACCGGCGAGAACGTCACTCTCCGGGCCGTCTGGACGACCGACTCGGCGCTCTGCCCGGTCTCGGCGCTCTGGTTCGTCTGGTCGGTCGACGAGGGGGTCGCCACCGGATTCCTCAACGATACGAGCGGACCCGCGGTCGTATTCACCGCGGACAGTTTCGATTCGGGCCACGTCGCGGTGAACGTCCGGTCGGCCGCCGAGCTGGTCTGTCCGTCGAACGTGACGATGGTGGAACGGTCCAACTCCACCGAGGTGTCGATCGTTACCCCACTCGACCTGGCCGACGTGGAGGCCAGCCTAGTGCTCCCCTCCCCGGGCGAGGTCGTGACGCTCGGCGGGAATATCACGGGCGGAGCCCCACCGTACTCCGTCAGTGTGGTGTGGGACGATGGGACGCGAATGTCCCTCGACCTGGCCGGTCCCGGCGCCTTCTCCGTCAATCATACCTTCGCCGCTGGAGAGTTCGCACCATATGTCGTAGCGAGCGACTCCGAGAACGACGTAGCGAATTGTTCCGTGGCCGAGGCGATCTCCGTCGGCTCCGGCTTCCGGGCCGCTGTTGTGCCCTCCACCTTCGTTGCAGAGGTGGGAATCCCCGTGGATCTCACCGGCGTGGCGGTGGACGCCTCCGCCGGTTCCATCGACCTCTACGATTGCACGAATGCATCCATCGCTGCGCCCGCCCGGATCGCCTTGGCACCGAACGCCACCCACTTTGCCTGCACATTCGAGTCCGCGGGGACCCAAGAGGTCCTCTTCGGCGTGTATCCGCCCCAACTGGGCGAACCCTCCGCGAGCGCAGTGCTATACGAGACGGTCGTCGCTCCCCCGGACCTCTCCGTCGTGCCGGTAGCGAGCGTGGGCGAGGTGGGTCGCCCGGCCCTCCTGGAGGTCTCTCTGCGCGGCGGCGCGTTGCCAATTTCGCTGACCTGGAACCTGACCGGCAATCGCTCCGCCGGTTCGGAGATGGTCGACGACGACGGTGGCGGAGTGCTCAGTTTGGCGTTGGCGACACCCGGTGATTACGCCCTTGGAATGCGCGCCATCGACCAATTCGGGGTCTCGGAAGCCAACAGCACGCTATCCCTGCAGGTCGATTCTCCACTCGATGTCGATGCGGTCGCGGATCGGTCCGTCGGACCTAGCGGAGCGATCGCCGAGATTATCGGCCAGGTCCTTGCAGGTTGCCCGCCGTTCTCGTGGTGGGTGATACCGCAATTCCCCGCGGCCAACGAATCTCCTCCGAGTGGGTCGCTCGTGACCGAGGGCGACTTCCCGTGGAACGGCTCGTACGTTCGGGAGGGGACCGGGGCGTTCTCGGTCGTGGTGGTCGACAGCTGCGGGGCTACCTGGCAGACCCGGCTCGGGGTGGAGCTGCTGGCACCCCTGACCGGGAACATCCGGGCCGCCCCTGACCCCTCCTCCACGAACGAAACCCTCGTGGTCATAGTGTCGATAGAGGGCGGCTGGCCTCCTTACCGCTTCTTCGCCAACGCAACCGACAACCAATCCTGGAATCGAACCCTTCCCTCACCCGGCACGTATCGTTTCGATTGGACGACCTCGGCGAACGGTTCGATCTCCCTCGTCGCGACACTCGTCGATGGGCTGGGCATGTCGTTCGAATCATCCCTGACGGTCAGCTGGCCTGCTTCGGGAGCCCCGTCTCCCGCCCCGGTTCCGCCAACGCCACCGGTAAGCCCGACCGGTGCTTCGGCCGCTCCCCGCCCGATCGACTGGGTTGGACTGTTCGCGAGCTCCGCGGCACCGGTCGGCATTGGGGTCGGCCTATTGCTCCTGTGGCATCGGCGGGCTCGAAAGCGAAAAACGAAGCCGCCGGAGCCCGACCCGGTTGCTGTCGTGCAGAGGATCATCCAACCGGCTGACGGTGCAGAGAGGTTCACGGTCGAGCTCCTCGCAGAACAGCAGGGACTTTCCCTCGATGTGGTCCGCTCTACAATCGACCGGTTGATCGCCGAAGGGACCGTGCGCTCGGAAAGCGGCGCGGACGGTGAGGAGGTGCTGTCGTGGTCCGGAAGTGTTGGTCACTGACCCGCGACTCCGGGGTCGTCGCGTTGCGCGTCCGAACCCTCGTCCTAGTGGTGATCGCCGTGGGCAGTGCGCCCTTGCCTGCCGCCTCCCCCTCCGCAGCCGCCCCGTCCCGAGTGGTTGCGGGAACGACTTCGGCTCCGGTGAACAACTTCACGGCGTCCATCAACCGACTTGTCGACCTCGTAACCCTCGCAGGCAGTGGGATCCTCTCGCTTGTCTGGGCGCGCGTGGCGTTGAGCTGGTTCTCGAACGATATCACCAAGAAGATTCAGGCAAAAGACCGCGCGCGCGACGCGCTGATCGGGACGCTCCTGTTTCTCGCGGCGGTCACCGGCTTACTCTACGGCCTCGCCCACTGGGTGTTGACGGGCAGCTAGCGGGCTTCGAAGGCAACAATGTCCGTGAACCTCGGCAACCTCGTTCAGACGCTGTTGTTCCTTCTCTTCGCCGACGTCACGTCGATCATTACCGCGGTCATCGGACCTACGTACGACAACCTCCTAGTGCCGGAACTTCAGCCGGGCGCGCTATTTCCCCCAATTCTCGGCCCGAGCAGCGGGAACGCGAATTACCTGATGTTCGGCGCGAACTTCTCACGCTTCGTCCTTGCGAATGTGGTCGACCCGGCCGTCGCCTTGGCAGCGCTGGGGGTCGCGGTGCTGTTTCTCGCGCGGTCGGTCGTCTCCCGGTGGGCGAGCGCGCTCGACGATCTTCTCCCCCGGCTCATTCTCGGCGTGATTGGGGCCAACTTCACGGTGCCCATCGCCGGAGCGATCCTGGGAGTGGCCGGGGGTCTGTACCCGGTGATGGCCGGTTGGGACGGCGGGGCTTGGCAACACTGGGTCGAGCTCGCCGGCTGGGGTCAGGTATCGTTCTCGTGGGACAACGGGGCCGTCGCGTTCGTGCTCTCCCTCGCCGAGTTCGCCGCGGTCTTCGCGCTGCTCCTCGCCGTCGGAATCCGGGATGCTCTCTTGGAGGTCCTCCTAGTACTCCTCCCAATCTTCACGTTGCTCTGGCCCTTCCGACCGCTCTCGCCGCTCGCCCGAAGAGCCTGGCTCCTGTTCGGAGAGCTCGCGTTCCTTCCCTGCGTTCTTGTCGTCCCGCTGGAGCTCGCGGTGGGAAGTCCCAATCCGGTCATGTTGGTCGCCTACCTCGCCGTGGCCGTCGCTTCTCCGTACTTGCTTTCCCTCGCTGGAACTCACCTCGTAGCGTTCGGTCTCGCGGGAGCGTCGGGGGTCGTACACTCGAACGCCCAGCGAGGCCTCCAGATGGCTCCCTCCACGGCTGCCACTTCGTTTGTGCCGATCGCAAACGGGCTACGTTCCTCGGGCTCGGGTGGCATGGCCGTCGCTGCGACGGTGCGCACGGCCGGCTCGTCGGCCGCTCCGGTGGCGGCACCCCTCGCGGTTTCCGAAATCATCGGCCAGGCCGGGCGGCACCTCGCCCAGCATTGGGGGAAATCTCCCGAAACCAAGCCCCCCACGGGTCAGCCACCATTGCACGAGGGAAGGGCGAAATGAGATGGCCGGTGCCGCGGAAGGTCCCCCCATCATCGGACTCCCGGAGCGAATCGACCGACGGATGCATCTCGGACCGTTTCCCTCGTCCAGGGACGCGCTCAAGTTCGTCAGCTACGCGGCCACCGGAGCGCTCCTCAGTTCAATCACGAGCCCGTGGCTGTGGCTCCCCGTGGTCGCCGGTGGATTTGTGGTCTCGGTCTGGCGCCCCGACGGTCTGGCCCTTGACGAACAGGCCGTCCGGTTGCTCGCGTGGCGAGCCCGGTCCGCGGGCCTCATGGGGAGGGCAATGACCCCCCGGCCCCTGGTGCGTCAAGGATTGTTGCAACTGTCGTCACATCGCTTCGTCGCCGTAGTCCGAACCGGAGGGACGCCGGTCGCCTATCTCCCTCCGGATGAGCTCGCTCGACGCTTTGAGCGGTATCGGGACCTGTTGCGATCGACGGACGACAGTCTGGCGTTCCTCGCCACGACCGTGCCGATCCGAACTCAAGCTGTCCTCCCCCCGACGCCCCAGGGGAGAGGACGCGACGGGCGAGCGGCGTCCGGATACGCCCAACTGGTCTCCGTGCTCTGCCGTCGCCGGCTTCTCCGACGGGTGTACTGGGTCATCGGTTCCCCTGACTCGTCCCCCGATGCGATCGGTCGGCTCGAGGGACGGATTGCGACTCTCATCGAGGGACTGGGCACCCTCGGCCTCCGGCCCCGTCGGTTGCGCGACCGGTCCCTCGCCGAGGCGGCACGTCGATTCGGATGGGACCTCGAGGTTTGTCTCGAATGATCGCACTCACCGGGACCACGCGGGCGTACGAGTTCGAACCATTCGGCGTCGCCGTTGGTGCGGCGGTGGTTTGCGGTATCCTATCCACCTTCACCCCCTGGCTGATTGCTCCGACCGCGTCGCTGTCCGCTCTCGCGCTCGCCGGCTGGGTCTCGCTGGCCCGGCGGCGGGGTACCCTCTCGTGGAGGCATCTTCGGGGGGCCACCGCGGCCACCCTGACCGTGCTCGGAGGGGCCGCCGTCGGGTTCCTCGATTCTCCCGCGCCGCTCGCGCCTCTTCGGGGGCTCTTCCTTGCAGGAGGCCTCGTACCGTTCTTCGTCATCGACCGGCTTCGTTCCGGACCGCGCCGTCCGTCGTTCTCGGAGGTATGAGCGAGGCCTTTCCCCCCGGACGCGGCTCGGAGACCCCGACGCTCTGGCGTGTCGGCCGGAGCTACCGTGCGCCGCTCCTCGTGACCCAGTTCCCGCCGGAGGTTCCGTTCGGATTCCTCGGTCGACTGCTCCCGACCCACGAGACCGCTGAGCTCTCGGTGGAGGCCCACCGAATCCCGTCAGCGCAAGCCCTTGAGCTACTCTACGGAGCTCGGGCGGTCGCCGAGACGGAGCTTGCGACGGGCGGCAATGGCGGACGCACCGCGGAACTCGAGGTCGAGCGTTCGAGCGCAACGGAGCTGGGGCAGGCGGTCGCCCGCCGAACTCAGGAGCTCTGGAAGGTGGGTCTCCGGTTCGTGGTCCTCGCCTCGAACCGACCCCAGGCGGAATCGAAGAGGGCCCGGCTGATTGAACGGCTTTCCGAGATTGGCTTCCGGTCCCGGATCCCACGGTACGAAGTTCGGGAGGCTCTCCAGCCTCCCGAACTCTCCGGCACCGAACCGCGTCCTTCGGGCTACTGGCACACGCTGCCTACCGACGGCGTTGCCGCTCTGTTCCCCTTCGGGGATGAGACCGTCGTGGAACCTGGGGGGGCGTTGCTCGGCCTCGCGCTCTCCGACGCAAGCCCGGTCTTCTTCGACCGGTGGTCCCATGCCAGCTACTCATGGGGGCTGTTCGGGACGACCGGTTCGGGGAAGTCGTTCGCAGCCGCATTGCTCCTCCTCAGAACTCGGTGGCTCCGGCCGGACACCACCATCGCCGTGCTCGACCCCCTCGGAGAGTACTCGAACTGGATCGAATCGCTCGGTGGCTCGGTGATCCGAATCGCCGACGGGGTGGGGGGTCGCCTCAACCCGCTCGACCCGGTCACAACCGCGGGCGACCGTCGGGAGAAGGCCGCCCGTGTCGGCACGATGTTCCGTGCGCTGTTCCCCAGCCTCCGCGACGAGGAGGTCGCCGAGCTGGATGCGGCGGTGACACAGCTCTACGCGCAGGGACCCACTGTCCCCACCATGGGGGACCTCTTCAACCGCATCGCGGGCTGGAACGGGGCCACCACGCGGCTCGCGACCTTGCTGGAAGTGTTCCGGTCCGGGTCCCTGCGAGGGCTGGATGGACCTACTACGGCCCAGCCGACCGAATCGGTGGTGTCGGTCGACTTTCGCGGCGTGCCCGACGACCAGCTACCGTTCCACCTCACGTACGTCCTCGATTGGGCCTACGGCAGGCTGGCGGAGCGCCCGGGCCCGAAGCTCCTCCTCATCGATGAGGCACATCTGCTCGCGCGCCACGCGGCGACGGAGGAGTTCCTCGACCGGGTCGTGCGACATGTCCGGCACTTCGACGCGGGCCTGATAATCCTCACCCAGAGTCCCGACGACTTCCTCGTCCGGCCCTCGGGCCGCTCGCTCCTGAGAAACCTCTACGCCACCGCGTTCCTCCGTCTTCCCCAAGTCTCGGCCGAAACCCGTGAGTTCTTCGGGCTCACGTCGGCGGAAGCAGAATGGCTCCCGAGAGCCCGGCTGCCTCGCGAGACCGGCTACGCCGAGTCGTTGTGGCGCGTCGGTGAACTGCACCTTCCGCTCGCCATCGTCGCGTCGACCCCCGAGTTCGAATTCATAGAAGCGACCTTGGGGGGTTCCCGTCCCTCCCCCGAGGAGTCCGCTGCGCCTCCAAAGGGAGGTTTATAGGGGCCGGCGCGCCGGACGAAGGACGTGGGCGCGGAGGCAACGATCGACGGGCCACCGCGCCGCCGGACGAGCTGGAGCTTGAAGACGATCGTGGAGGACGTCGCGGGTCGCCCGATCCACGAGCTCCAGGACCCGGGGCGGCCGGTCCATCCGTACCTGAAGGCAAGGGAGGGGTGGGTTCCTCCGGACGGGGACCCGACCCCGGGGCCCCCGAACGAATGGTACGACCCGGTGGACCGACTCTACCCTCCCCTCGTCGGCGCGACCGGCCGAGCGTTCCACGGGCCTGAGCATCAGCATCATGCCGAGACGATCGAGCAGCACCGGCCGCTTCCCGGCCACCTGCCCGGACCCACCCACCGGCCGGAGCGGCTCTACCTTCACTACCTCTTGCTGCACATGGACCGGTTGAGCACTTCGGCGCTCCGCTACCTCAAGATCGCCGTCGACGAGGAGGTGGAGCACCGGGCTCAGCACCCCCCGGCGAAACCCGTCGACGAACCGCTCGACCCCGGGACGAGCTCGTAAGCCCGCGCTTTTCCGCGCTGGCCTCGAGCGCACGGTAGGTGCCGGCATCCCATTCGACGCCAATGGCATGGCGCCCCCAGCGGGCCGCCGCCCAGAGCGTGGTGCCGGTCCCCGCGAATGGGTCGAGGACCGTGTCGCCTTCCACCGAGAACATCCGGACGATCCGCTCCGCGAGCGCCGACGGAAACGCCGCGCTCCGGCCGGTCGGCGACGCCTGCCGGACCCCGCGGATATCTTCCCAGACCTGGCTGAACCACCGGTCGCGCTCCGCCCGGGTGAACCGGCTCGCGACGCGCGCAGGGTCGTGCCGGGGGAACTGGCGGAGGTGGCCCTTCCGGAAGAGGAGAACGTACTCGCAGTCGAGGGTGACGTAGGCGTTGGGGGGAAGGAACCCCGAGCCGAGGAAAGCGTTCGGGCGGTTGGTCGGTTTCTTCCAAAGGATGTACGGAAGCGGGGTGAATCCGATTCGGGCCGCCGCGACGAGCGTCTCCGCCGGGTTCGGCCAGACCCGGAACTCGCCGTCGACCGTGCGAAGCGCATCCCCGATGTTGATGGCGAGGATTCCACCGGGCACGAGCACCCGATGGCACTCCGTCCACGCCGACTCCAGGACCCGAAGCATCCCGGGGTAATCGGCCGCCCCGAGTGCACGGAACAGTCGGTCCCATTGCGGGATCATCGGATAGGGGGGCGAGGTGAGCACGAGGTGGACCGAGCGGTCGGCGACTCCGCTCAGTCTTCGAGCATCCCCGTGGATGAGGCGGACGGACCCTCGGGGCGGAGGCAGCACGGCCGACGGGAGCCAAAGCACGGTTAATACCCACCGTCTTCTCGGCGGGCCATGCGGCTCGACCGGCCGGTGCTCCAGGTCGCGCTCGACTTCGAGAACCTTTCCCGCGCGCTGCAGGCCGCCCGCGAAGCGGTCGAGGGTGGGGCGGATTGGGTCGAGGCGGGTACCCCGCTCGTCAAGAGCGAGGGCCTGGACGCGGTCCGGGAACTCAAAAAGGCATTCCCCGACCACCGTATCGTCGCCGACCTCAAGGTGATGGACACGGGCGCCTTCGAGGTCGAAATCGCCGCGAAGGCCGGGGCGGACATCGTTACGGTGCTCGGAGCCGCGGACGACGACACCATCGCGGACGCGGTGCGGGGTGGGGAACTCTACGGTGCCGAGGTGATGGTTGACCTCCTCGGGGTCGCGGACCCGGTCGCCCGGGCCCGACGGGCCGCCGAACTCGGTGCGGCGGCCGTCTGCTGGCATGTGGGTATCGACATGCAGATGGCCGGGAAGACTCCGTTCGAAGTGCTGGGCGAGCTCGCGAAAGGCTCCCCCATCCCCGTGGCCGTCGCGGGCGGCCTCACGAGCGAGACCGTAGCTGAGGCCGCGCGCGCGGGGGCGCAAATCCTGATCGTCGGCGGGGCGATCACCAAGAGCCCGAAGATCGTCGAAGCGACCCAGCGGGTCGTCGAGGCGATCCGTTCGCAGAAGGAGGTCGCGAGCGAACACTTCCACCGATATGGGGAGGGGGAGCTCCGGACCGCCTTTGCCAAAGTCTCGAGCCCGAACGTGACGGACGCGATGATGCGCCATGGGGCGATGCACGGAATCTTGCCGCACCTCACGAGCCCCTCCGTCAAGGTCGTTGGTCCCGCGGTCACCGTCGTGACCCGCGACGGAGACTGGGCGAAGCCCGTCGAGGCGATCGACCGCGCCGGTCCCGGCGACGTTATCGTCATCGACGCGGGCGGGGGAACCACCGCCATCTGGGGCGAGCTCGCCAGCTGGTCGGCCCACGGACGCAAGGTCGCGGGCGTCGTGGTGGACGGCGCCATTCGCGACCTCGACGCGATCTTGAGCCTCGGCTTTCCCGCGTTCAGCCGCTCGGTGAGCCCGAACGCGGGGGAACCAAAGGGCCACGGCGAGATCGGCGTCGAGGTGATGGTCGGAGGCCAGCGGGTGCGACCCGGCGACTGGATCGTCGGTGACGTGAGCGGGGTCGTGGTCGTGCCCCGCGAACGGGCCCAAGAGATTGCGAACCGGGCGCTCGACGTCCTCGAGCACGAGAACCGGGTGCGCGAGGAGATCCAGCGTGGGTCGACGTTGAGCTCCGTCCAGAAACTCGAGCGCTGGGAACGCGTTGGTTAACGCTCGTCGCGCATCGATTCCGGGAACGCCGTTTCCCCCTCTGGGCTCGTGGGTTGGACCGAGCTGAAGCCCTCCAGCAGCGCCTGTCGAACCCACAGGGAATCCTGGGCCGACCGTGCCCATCCGACCTGATGGCGGTTCGGCCCAGCCCAGAAGTGCTGCCAAGGAATCGGGAACTCGACGTCCCAAAGGACCAGGCGCTCGGGCTCCGCCATCGGCAAGGTGAGGCGGGTCCGGCCGCGCAACGCGGCCTCGAGCTCGTCCAGCGACACCCGGCCGGCCTCGACCTCCCGGAGGGCGGAGATGATCTTGCGGACCATCCCCCAGACGAACGAGGGAGCCCGAACCTCGACGGTGGCGCCCCCGGTCCGGCGCGTGACCGTGACGCTCTCCACAGTACGCCAGATGGGCACGCCGGCCGGAAGGCCCCGGCCCAACGACCGGACATCCACCGAACCCGAAAACCGGCGGGCGGTTGACTGCCAGACTTCAAAATCGTGCCCGTGGGCGGGCTCGAAGTAGCGGTAGACCCGGCGCACCGCCTTTCGGACTCGGAACCCGTCGGGAACTTCGCTCGCGGCCGTGAACACGATGTCGGGGGCGATACCGTTCAAAGCCCGCAGGAGGGCGTTCGGGGCGAGAGGGGAAGCCAGGGTCAACGCGTTTCCGACCGCGCTGACCCCGCGGTCGGTCCGGCTGGCTACCTCGACTCGGGTGGAGGCGGCCGCCGTGGCGATGCGTTGCCGCTGGATCCCTCGTCGGATTTCCCCTTCCACCGTCCGGAGTCCGGGTTGGCGAGCCCAACCGAAGTAGCCGGTCCCGTCGTAGCCGAACCGGAGCAGCCAACGCGCCGTGCGAGGGAGATCGGCCCCGAGGTCTTGAACATTCACCGCTTCGTCCCGCCGCCATCGCCCGGGGGGCGAACGCGCGGCCATGGAGGCGGCCTGCCAACGCGGCCGAAACTATCGAGCCACCGTGTGAGACTCTATGGCAAATATGTACCTATTGTCTAATACATAGCCTACATTGGTCTTCTATATATTGCCGTAAGAGGTCGTTCGGCCGATGTCGGCCGCGGGCGGTCCGGGTCGCCCCAACGAGGGCGACCGGACGCTCCCCCGGGCCCCATCAGGAAAGCCACCGAGGGGAACGAAATGAGTGCATCGAGTCCAGCGCAAACGCCACCGCCGACCGAGTCGTTGCCGCCCGCTCGCCGACGCGGCCGAACGATCGGCACGGGGGTCGCCATCGCGATCGCCGTCGTCCTGTTGATCGTCGGCATTGGCGCCGGGTACGTGATCGGCAACTCTCTGAAGTCGTCGAGCTCGTCCTCGACCACGGTCCTTACGGAGACCGGGTCGAGTTTGCTCTACCCGCTGATGAAGATCTGGGGCCCGAACTACACCGCCTACAACCCGTCGGTGACCCTGTCGCCGGTCTCCTCGGGTAGCGGCGCCGGTCAGTCGAACGCCGAACTGGGCCTAGTGAACATCGGGGCCTCGGACGGCTATCTCAAGAACGCGAGCGCCACGAGCCTGATCAACCTGCCCGTCGCGATCTCGGCCCAACTGGTTTACTACAACCTGCCGGGCGTCAACGGCCACTTGAACCTCAACGGGAGCGTCCTTGCCATGATGTACGGCGGGGCGATCACCACGTGGGAGAACCCGCTGATTCTCGCCGCGCAGAACGCGACGATCCAAGGCGAGCTCAAGGCGCTTCCGACCGCCGACCAAACGATCACCCTGATCAAGCGAGCGGACTCGAGCGGGGACACGTTCCTGTTCACATCGCTCTGCTACATGTCGTGGTCCGGATTCCCGTACTCGGCGTCCACGAGCGGGCTCTCGGGCCTGACGGGCTCGAACGTGCTACCCGAAACGGGCAACTCGGAGATGGTCACCGGAGTCGAGGGGACTCCGGGCGGAATCGCCTACATCGGCATCAGCTACGCCCACACGGTCACGGGCGCGAGCGTCAACTACGCGGCGGTGGGGGACAACCTCTCCAACTCCGCCTCGGGCGGGCTCAGCCCGGCGAACTACGTCCTACCGAACCCAACCACCATCTCCCAGGATGCGAACCTGGGGCTCGCGCGGTTGAACTTCGCTACCTACCAGCTCGCGGTCAGTCTGATCTTGGGCGGTAGCTGGGCGGGCGCGATCAACCTGACCCACGGTGGCGGTGGCTCGAACCCAACGGTAACCTCCCCGACGCCCTATCCGCTCGTCAACCTGGAGTACACCCTGATCAAGACGTCGGCGGTGAGCGGCAGCAAAACCGTCACCAGCTCGGCGCTCCACGACACGGTGCTGTTCCTCCAGTGGGCGATCGCCTACGGCAACCTACCGCAGTACCTGAACCAGGTCGGCTTCGTGCCGCTAACACCCACCGTCGCGGGTTACGACGCGGTCGAGCTGAGCTCGGTGTCGGCCTAGGATCGAAACGGGATCGGTGGTCATCTTGGACCCGCCCCCGGCCCCCGCATCCGAAGGGGGCCGGGAACCCATTCCCCCTACTTCTTCGGACCCGCCGGACGGCGGGCTGCATCGAAGCCGGCGTGAGTGGCTTCGGTATCTCACCAAAGCCCTCGCCCTCGTCCCGGCGCTGATTCCCACGCTCTTCCTCATCATGATCGTCGTGGCGCTGTTTTCCCTCGCCGGGTTCGGCGTCACGTTCTCCCTCTCCCCGTTTCGGTTCGTCGTCCACCCGCCGTACAACTTCGGCTTCGGGTTCTTCGGGTCGAAGTGGAACCCATCGCCAGCGCCCGGCTATCCGGCGCAGTGGGGTACGTTGGTGTTCATCGTCGGCTCGTTCCTCACCGCGGTGCCGGCGCTGTTCCTCTCCATGGCGATCGGCCTTGGGATCGCGATCGCCTCGACGGTCTATCTGCCCCGGTTCGTCTCCGCTTGGCTCGACCCGTTCGTCGATCTCCTCGCGGGAATCCCGAGCGTGGTCTACGGGATCTGGGCGTTCGTCGTCATCGCCCCCATCTTCGGTACCCTGCTCAACCCGTGGGCCGCCGCGCACCTCGCCTTCATCCCCGGGTTCGGCGGGCCGCCGGGCCAAGCCACGGGGGTCGGCCTCCCCATCACGATCTTCGTCCTGACCCTGATGTCCCTTCCGATCACCACCCTATTGATCCGCGACGCCCTCCGCTCGATCCCGCGGGACCTCTGGGAGAGCGGACTTGCGCTCGGGGCCACCCGCTGGGAAGTCGTCCGGAAGATCTCCATCCGGCACGGTAGCCGGGGAATCCTCAGCGCGGCGTTCCTCGGCTTCGGTCGGGCGTTTGGCGAGACCGTGGCCGTCGCGATGGTGCTCGGGGTCAACGCCGCCTATCCGATCAACTTCTACGGCAGCACCGGCACGATCGCCGCGACGATCTTCTCGCTGCTCGACTCCGCGTACGGGAACTCTCAGTTCCTCGCCGCCCTGTCGGAGATGGCGATCGTCCTCCTCGCAATTTCGCTCGCGGTCAACATCGCCGGCCGCCGGTTCATCTCGAGCATCATCAGCTACGAGGTGCCCGGACTGTAGGGGGAAGCCGAATGGTGCTCGCGAACGCTTCCGAGGCCCGGCGGTCCCCTGAGGACATCCTGTACCAAGAGTCCCTCCGGACCAAGTGGCGACTCGGGTTCGACCGGGTCATCGGATGGCTCCTTCCCCTGCTCTTTATCGTCGCGATTCTCCCGATCGCCGATCTAGTCTACTACGTCGGTTCTCGGGCGCTGCCGACGTTGACGTTCCAGGTGCTCACGAGCACGAGCCTCACCCAGACCGACGCGCTCGGGGTCCCCATCGTCAGCACCGCGGAGATCATGGTGTTCGCAACGCTCCTCGCCGTCGCGTTCGGTATTTTCGGAGGTGTGGCGACGGCGGAGTACCTCTCCGAGCGGATGGCAGGCTGGGTGCGGATGACGGCGAACCTCTTGGTCGGTCTACCGTCGGTCACGCTCGGCTACTTTGGCTACTTTACCTTCGTCCTCTACTTCGGCTGGGGCCTATCCTACATCGCGGCGGTCGTCACGCTCGCGTTCTTCATGACCCCGTACATCTTTCGAACCGCGGACCTCGCGTTCACGTCGGTCCCTCGCCCCATCCGGGAGGCCGCCTTCGGCTCCGGAGCCACCGGCCCGCAGTACATCGTCCGGGTCGCCACTCCAATCGCATTCCCTCAGGTCCTGAACGGAATCTTCCTCGCGATGGCGATTGGGGTGGGGGAGACCGCTCCCATCGTGCTCACGACGACCCTGAGCACCATCCTCCCCACCTCCATCTATTCGCCGGTCTCCTTCCTGACGGCGCTGATCTGGGAGAATTTCGCGCAGCCGAAGGGGTCCCCCCTGATCGACCTCGCGTTCCAAGCCGCGTTCCTCTTGATCATCACCGTGATTGCCTTGAATATTGTCGTGCGATTGATCTCCTACAACTTCCAGAAGCGCATCCAGGGGCTCTACCAATGATGACCACGGAAACCTCGACACCCGCGCAGGATGTCGTGATGTCGGTCCAGCACCTGAACGTGCTCGCCGCCGGCAAGAAAATTCTGGATGACGTCTCCATCGATTTCCGCCCCCGGAGTCTCACCGCCGTGATCGGACCGTCCGGATGCGGGAAGACGACGTTCATTCGGTGCCTCAACCGTATGGTCGAGATCACGCCCGGCCTCAAGGTGGATGGGACGGTCCTCTACCTCGGTCAGGACATCTACGCCCCGGGCGTGAATCCGGTCTTGGTCCGCCGTCGGGTGGGCATGGTCTTTCAGCGGCCGACAGTCTTTCCGATGTCGGTGTTTGAGAACGTCGCCTTCGGCCTCCGACTCGTCCACACGGAGGAAGGGGAGATCGACCAGCAGGTCACGGAAGCGCTCACCCGCGCGGGACTGTGGGAGGAGGTTAAGGGCGACCTCGACCGCTCGGCCCTCTCCCTCTCCGGGGGTCAGCAGCAGCGCTTGTGCATCGCGCGCGCCCTCGCGGTCCGCCCGCGGATCATCCTCTTGGACGAGCCGACCTCGGCGCTCGACCCGATGGCAACGCAGCGCGTCGAAGCGACGATGCAACGGCTCAAGGAAGATTTCATCCTCATCCTCGTCACGCACAACGTCGGACAGGCGGCGCGCGTTTCGGACCGCGTGGCGTTCCTCCATAGTGGGAGGCTGATCGAGGTCGGCGACACCGCGGCCATCCTCGAGCGTCCGCGCGACCCGCTCACCGAGCAGTTCATCACCGGTAGGTTCACATGAGCGACCCGACATTACCAGCGAGCGTGCGAGACCTCGAAGACCACCGCCGCGATGTGTCCCGGCTCAAGCAGCACATCGCCGAGATGTCG
Source organism: Thermoplasmata archaeon (assembly GCA_035626215.1). GTDB lineage: Archaea > Thermoplasmatota > Thermoplasmata > Lutacidiplasmatales > UBA184 > Lutacidiplasma. The sequence goes on along the minus strand of DASPOD010000046.1, from coordinate 71,028 downwards.
GTGCTGGCGACCGGCATGGTCGCCGACGGCACTCGAGCCCTCCTCACGGCGGACGCGGAGCTGAGCCGGTCGGTGATCTCCCGGGCATCTCCCCTCGACCGATTCGACCTCGAGGTCGAGATCGAGGCGATCCGCCTGGTCGCCATCCTGCAGCCCGAAGGGCCGGACCTTCGTTCGATGGAAGCGGCCCTCAAGATCGCGACCTGCGTGGACCGGATCGGTCGACTGGGCTACGACCTCGGACGGTATGTCGTGCCCGCCCCGGGTGGCTCCGACGCACCGATCCGCGAGCTCCTACGTCGGATGGACGTAAAGGCGCGGGCGATGGTCGTGGACGCCATCGAAGCGTTCCTCGCCGGCGACGCGCTCCGGGCGAAGACGGTATTCTCCGTGGACGACGAGGTTGACGCCCTGAACCGGGAGGTCCAATCGAAGGCGATCGCCCTCCTCCGTAAGGGCGGGCCTGACGCGGACCGCCTCGCCTACGAACTCCTCGGGGCCCGACACCTCGAACGCGTCGCCGACAATGCCTGCAAGATCGCCGAGAAGACGGTCTACGCGGTCACGGGCGAGCGACGCACGGAGTACTTCCCGGCGCTCGCGCACAAGATGCCGATACCGGACGAGCGGGGAGCTCCGGTTCCCCCTCGCGAAGACGAGCCAACCACGTCGGAACGCCAAAGCTCATAAGACCGGTCGAGGAGTCCCGCCGCGGGCCGCCGGGACGCGCTCCCGTAGTCTAGTCCGGCCAAGGATAGAGGGCCTTCGAGGCATCCTACCGGGCGCCGAGGATACCCTCCAACGCGGGTTCAAATCCCGCCGGGAGCAATTTTCCCGGCCTCCCGTCGCTGCGTTCGCGGATCCCATAGAAGGCGTTTATTCCGGGGGGACCTCTCGGAAGACATGTCGAGGAAGGTTCCGGCCTACGGGGCTCGAGCCCCCCAGGCGCCGCTTGCGCCGATGGCGATCGAGAGGCGGGACCTGGAGCCGCGGGACGTCGATATTGAGATCCTCTACTGCGGCATCTGTCACAGCGATGTGCACAAGGTCCGCAACGACTGGGGGAACACCCACTTCCCGGTCGTGCCCGGCCATGAGATCGTCGGCCGGGTCGCGTCGCGCGGCGCCCGAGTGACCGGCTTCCATGAGGGTGACCTCGTCGGCGTGGGTTGCATTGTCAATTCGTGCCGGGCGTGCCCCGAGTGCCGAGCCGGCCACGAAATGTTCTGCCGGGAGGGGGTGACGTTCTCCTTCGATAGTTTCGATAAGAAACGGGAGGAGTGGACCGCCGGAGGCTACTCCACAAGCATCGTCGTGGACGAGCGGTACGTGCTCCGGATCCCCAAACGGCTCGACCCCGCCCGAGCCGCCCCGCTCATGTGCGCGGGGATTACGACGTACTCGCCGTTGCGCCGGTTCGCTTGCAAGCCGGGGGACGAAGTGGCGGTCGTAGGGCTCGGCGGACTGGGCCACCTCGCGGTGAAGCTCGCAGCTTCGATGGGCGCTCACGTCACCGTGCTCAGCACGTCCCGCGCCAAGGAGCAAGACGCCCGGAGGCTCGGCGCGAAGCGGTTCGTCGCCGCTCGGGAGCCCGGGGCGCTCGATGCCGAGGCGGGTCGGTTCGACCTGATCGTGGACACGGTGAGCGGGCCGCACGACCTCGACCGGCAGGCAAACCTCCTTCGGAGCTTCGGCACGATGGTGCTGGTTGGATTACCTCCCTCGGGTGCCCCGGTCGACGTGAGCGGGCTCGTGCACGGGAACAAGGGCGTGGCGGGTTCGAACATCGGCGGGATTTCCGAGACGCAGGAGATGCTGAACCATTGCGGCAAAAACGGCATCATGGCCGATGTGGAGATCATCCGGGCGGGCCAGATCAACGCGGCGTACCAGCGCATCGATCAGGGCGACGTCCACTACCGCTTCGTGATCGACGCCGCGACGTTCCGCTCCTAGCAACATGGCGAGGGCATGTAGGGACCGAGTCGATGCGCGTTGATCCCGCGCTGGAAGCTGGGTTCCCCGGTCTCCGCGTCGTGGAGCTGGAGGCCGACGGACTGCGGGTGAAAAAGGCCGATCGTGCGCTTGAATTGCTGAAGGTTCAGGTCTACCAAGAGACGCGGACGTCCGGCCTTTCGCTCGAGACCCTCAAGGACCACCCGTTGCTCAAGGCGTATCGGGATTTCTACTGGAAGGTAGGAATCGACCCAACGAAGACGCGACCCGCCGCGGAGGCCCTTCTTCGCCGCGTCCTAGGGGGCCGAGAGATTCCCACGATCAACACGCTCGTCGATGCCTACAACCTGGTTTCCCTGAAGACTGCGGTCGCGATCGCAGCGTTCGATAGCGGTCACGTTCACTCGCAGGCCTTCCTGCTCCGGCCCGCTCACCCGGGCGAACGATTCCTCGGAATCGGCATCGCCGAACCGGTGACCCTCGAAGGAAGGGAAGTGGTCATTGAGGACACGGCCGACCGAGAGCTGGTCGCCGTGTACCCATTCCGGAACGCGGAACGCGGCAAGGTAACGGAGGAGACGCGGCACGCGTTCCTGCTTATGTGCGGAGTGCCCGGCGTCGAGGACCCCCCGCTCGTGCGCGCGAAGGACCTATGCGATGAATTCCTGTCCGAATTCTGCCGAGAGTGACCCGGAGCGCCTTCTCGTCCCCCTGTCGAGCAGGACGACGGACGAGCTTCGGCCGAAGCTAAGGTGAAGACCGGTGCCCACCGTGGCGCGAGCGCCGCGTTCCTCCAACCAGAACCGACCTACGCTTCCAGCTCGCCCATGAGCAGCTCCCAGGGGAGCAGTTCTCCCATACGGAGGACCCCCGAGTGCATCCAGGGGTCCTCCGCGAGTCGAGTTCGGAGCGCCTCCTCGTTGGGAGCCCGGAGAATCAGAAGCGCCCGGTGGCGGGGGCCCCTTCGGAGAGGACCCCCGAGAGCCACGACGTGTTCGTCCATGAGCGCGTTCATGAAATCGGCGTGCTCGGCCCACCCTTTCTGCTCGCGCATCGGTCGGGCGGGGTCCCAACTGGGTCCCTGCTCGTTGATGATTGCAAAAAGCGCCATGGATCCCACGGCCTCGTACCGTGGCCCCTTCTTACGCATTCTGGCCACACCGGAGTTCCGGCCGGGAAGCGCTATGAACCCGAGTTCGGGTCTTTAGGACGAGGAAGAGCGGCTGTGGCCATCATGAGCGGGAGTGCTGGGGGAGTTCGATCGTACGATTCGCCCTCCGAGTCAATTGACGTTAACCGTATGACGAAATCCCGCGAGTAGTTCTCCGGCCCGAACACGTCCATGGCATCGACCGAGCAGGTAACCCCCCGCCGACGCTCGAGCCGAGGCTCTCCGCTCGGCTGGCTCGGTCACCGAATCGTTCGCCACCCGTGGTATGCGCTGTTTCTGTGGATCGCCATCGTCCTCGTCTGCATGCTTCCGGCCTCCAACGTCGGTCGGGTCATCAACAGCAACTTCACGAACCCCCTGCCCAGCACCGACGAGAGCGTCCGCGCGCAGAGCGCCTATAGCGCCGCCTTCCCCGAGATGGCGTCGTCCCCTTCGTCCGCGATCGTGCTCCTCGAATCCTCGAACATCGTGGGTCCGCTGGGCAAGAACGCCACGATCGCGCTGACGACCGCGCTGTCCGAGGATCGCCGTCTGCTCAACGTGAGCTCGGTGGAATCGGTGTACGCGGCGTACTCGGCCTACCTGGTGGGGCAGGTGAGACTCGGCTGGGGTTTCCTGGCCCCCGCCCTCGCGTCGGTTCCCTCCCTCCCCGATGCCGTGAATGAGACCGCGACGGCCGAATGGTTGCCGGTCGCCCTCTACCTTGACAGCTGGGAAAGCATCGTGGTCAACCTGAGCGCCGGAACCCCGGCCTCGGCCGCGGACTGGCCCGCGTACAACACCACCCTCGCCGAGTTCCCGACCGGGTCGGCCGAGACCACGGTGCTGACGTCGTTCTATCTAGGGGAGTCGGGGACGGTCGGTTTCAACGAGAGCGTCTTCCACGGATGCCTGAACCAGACGAACGTCAGCACCTGCGCCATCAACGCCCTCCGAAGTTCCCTGCCGAGCATCCTTCCGACCATCTTTCCGACCTCGGGTCTCACCACGGCCAACCTCGCGCTCGTCGAGCTCGACCTGTACAACTGGAGCCAGCCGGCGGCTCAGAGGGTCGTCGCGACGACCGTACTGGGCAGCGAGGTGGGAGTCTCCCCCGCGTGGCTCCTGACCATCTGGGACGCATTTCCGTCGTCGACACCTCCTTCCGTAACCGCGATCACCGCCTGGGTGAACGCCCAGGTCCAGCAGGACCCCATCCGCGCTCTCCCCCTCCCGATCCCGTCGGCCATCTACTCCTCGTTCGTCAACCCGGCCGGAACGGCCACGTTGATCGTGGTCTCGTTCAACGTCGACGATAGCTACGTCGTGAACGGCTCGACCGTCACCTACTCCGACGCCTCCGAGATCAGCCGGATGACCTCGCAGGTGCTGGGGGTGCCCCAGTACGCCACCATCAGCTCGTACGTGACCGGGGACGCCCCGCTCAGCAGTGCCACGAACGACCTAGCCACCTCGTCCATCGGGCTCCTGCTGATTCTCACGGTCATCGTACTGCTCGTCATCATGATCTTCTACTTCCGGGCACCCTCGGCCCCGCTCCTCTCGTTCGGGATGATCGGCGTCGCGCTGGTGGCGAGCTTGGCCGCCATCTTCGTCGTCGGCACGTACGTGACCACGTTCAATTCGGAGATCGAGTCGATCCTGCTCGTCTTCCTCATGGCCATCGGAACGGACTACTCGGTGTTCCTGCTCGCCCGCTACCGGGAGGAGCTGGTCGAAGGGGCGGACCCCCGCGATGCCGTCGAGACCACCGTGCGCTGGGCGGGGCAGAGCATCCTCACGAGCGGACTCGCCGTAATGGTGGTCGCTCTCGCCCTCACGCTCTCGAACATCAGCTTCCTCACGCAGCTCGGGATCTGCATCCTCATTGCGGTCGCGTTCGCGCTGGCGGTCAACCTCACCGTGCTTCCGTCGATCCTCGTGCTGGTCGGCCCCCGGATCTTCTGGCCCAACTCGGGCGAGCGATTCAGCCGCTACGCGATGCGCCGGAAGGAGAACATCCGGATGCACCGGGATTACATCGCCCGGGCCGGTCGGACCGCGACCCGGCGACCGGTGGCGGTGATCGGCATCATCCTGCTGCTTTCGATCCCCGTCGTGGTCGTCGCGGTCGAAGTTCCCGTTTCCTACGATATCACCAACATCGGCATTCCGCCCTCGAACGCGGCCCAGGCCGGGTTCGTGCAACTCCAGGACTCGTTCGGGACGAGCTACTCGTCGACGAGCTACGCGCTCGTGACCTTCTCCTCCCCGCTGCTAGCGTCCGGCACGCCGAACGCCCCCGAGTTCCGGGACGTCGCGGGTCTCGTGCAAGTGATGAACGCGACCCCCGGGGTCGCTTCCGTGAGCACGCTCGTCGGTCGCGGAGGAGCGCCCCTCGCGGATTGGCTCAACTACTCCGCGCTACCCCCCGCGGCGCAGATCTCCCTCAACGAGACCCTGAGCTCGTACGTGGGCGTCGATGAACGGACCGTGTTGTTCAACATCGCGACCAACATGAGCGGCTACTCCGCGGCGGCGATCTCGGTGATCGACTCGATGCAGCAGCGGGTGCAGACCTACGATGCGGGACGCTCGGAGGTCACGGCGAGCTATTTCGGCGGTGCGGCCCCCACCACGCAGGACATCCGGTCCCTCGTGAACGAAGCGACCGAACGGATGCTGATCGGCGCGGCCGTCGGGCTGTTCGTTCTGATGCTCGCAATCCTGGGCTCGGCGTTCGTACCGATCCTCGCGCTCGGGGTAATCGGCCTCTCCATCCTATGGAGCTGGGCCGCGACGTACTTCATCGTCGGCATCGTCGAAGGGGAGGTTCTGATCTTCCTGTTGCCGCTCATCCTCCTCGTTCTGATTCTCGGACTCGGGATGGACTACAACGTGCTCCTGCTCACCCGGGTGAAGGAAGAACGCACCCTGGGCGACCGCGGCGTGACCGCGATCCGGGACGCTGTGACGCATGCGGGCGGGGTCATCACCGCGGCCGCGGTCATCCTCGGCGGAGCGTTCCTCCTGCTCGGCCTCACGAGCCCGCTCGGCCTCATCGCCGCGCTCGGCCTCGGCATCGGCTTCGCGGTCCTGCTCCAGGCGTTCGTCGTCCAGCTGTTCTTCACACCGGCGGTGCTCACCGTGGGCAAGGACGCGATCTGGAAGGGATGGAACCGCTCGAAGTGAGCGGTGGCCGACGCGACCCTTCGGTGGGGGACCGGAAGTTCAGCTCAGGGTGAAGGCATCCAGTTGGGACCCCGCCCCGACGTAGAGGCTTCCGGGCCCCGCCGCCGGCGAGATGAAGTGGTCGACCGAACCGAGCGGGAACGAGAAGAGCTGCTGACCGTTGCTCACGTTGAAACCGAGCAGCTCCGCGTTCGAGATGTCGACCGACCAGACGACGTTGCCGGTGACGATGGGTGAACCGGCGTCGAACTCGGTGGAGCTCTGCCAGGCCACCGAGAGGTTGGTCGCGTTCGCCACGACGTCGAAGACGCCGTCGAGGCACGGAACGAGTATCGAGAAACCGACGTGGGCGGTGCCGCCGTACGCACCGTTGCAAACGTTCGCCTCACTGATCTGACCGCCGATACCTCCAAGGTCCGTCCCGGAGAGAAGGTAGCCCACTCCACCTTTACCGATCTGGAAGACGTCCCCGTTCGGTAGCACCGTCGGCGCGACCGAGCCAAGGTCGCCGTCCTGCTCGTTCAGCTGGACCCAGTTGGTCGGGGCGAAGTAGCCGAGTTCCGTGAGCGTCGGGGAAAGCTCGATCACGGCGTCCCCGTGGTCGAACGTCGTGGTCGAGGCGCCGTTACCGGTCGCGACATAGAGATCCCCGTTCGCCGCGACCCCCATTCCGGCCGTGCCCCAGATTCCCCCCTCCCGTTGGGTCGGAACCTGATACGATACGAGGCCACCGGAACCCGAGACCGGCGCCCCGACCACCCATCCGTGGTAGTCGCCGCAGTCGCCGTACAGCCCCCCGTAGACGACGTACACGTAGCCGTTCGCGAGGGTGAGCGCACCCCGCTCCTGCTCGACCGTGGGGTCCGCGCCGGTGGGGTCCACTCCGACCTGGGAGACCACGGAGCCGTTCGCCGCAGTGAGGCCAAAGAGGACGTGCTGGTGCGGGGAGAGGAACGCTACCGCGTACAGAATTCCCGTGGCAACGTCGATCACGGGCGTGCCGGTGATTCCCGTCGTCGGTCCGATGTCCCCGCAGGGGAGCGTGCTGCTCGTGACCGGAGTGCCGAGGTGCGTGTGCCAGATGACCGTCCCGGTGGAGGCATTGACGGCGTAGACCGTGTTCCCCTCGGTCCCCACGTAGACTGTGTTGCCGCAGACGAGCGGTTCCGCGTAGACGTCGGCATCCAGGGAGGTGGGTTCCGCCCAGCGCGCGTGGACGGCGGAGATGTTAGTCGACGTCTCCACGCCCGATCGGACATTGTTCTGATGGTACGTGGTCCAGTTTCCGGCGGTGCTTCCCCCGCCGGACTCCGAACAAACGGCCGGTCCCGACGGCGGGGAGGAGGGCGGCTTCGACGACCCGGACACGAGAACCGCGTAGGAGACCGCCCCGGCCACTATCGCCACGAGAGCGACGGCGATGACGAGAAGGAGCCTGGCCCGGCTCTGCATGCTCTCAACGTTACGAGGAAGGAGGTGGGATACAGTTTCACCTATCTCCCACGGTTCCTACGAGGGTGAAGTGTTCGATATATAGTCTATATTTTGAACGCTTAAGGTTCCGTATTTCCTCCGCTATCCAGAATGTCCCAGATGGAGGGCCGTAAGCTTCAGCTGGCGGGCGGTTCGACGTACCTCGTTTCCCTTCCCAAGCGTTGGGTCCAGACGGCAGGACTCAAGGCCGGGGACACGGTGTTCCTCGAAACCGAGACCGACGGGTCCGTCTCCGTTCGCCCCCGGGTCGCGGAGAACGTCGAGGTGCGACGGAAGATCTTTGACGAGCACGTGGAGGGGAGTCGGGACCACCTTCTCCGAAAGTTGCTCGGCGCGTACGTCTCCGGTTTCGGACTGATCGAGATCCGGTTTCCGCCGTCCAACGCGTCGTTCACCCGTAGTGTGGCTCGGGAGTTCTGTCATCTCGTCATCGGGCCCGAGGTCATCGAGGAGAACAAAAACTCCCTCATCATTCAGGACCTCTCGGACGCATCGGACCTCAGCGTCGACAAGTGTCTACGGCGAATGCAGCTCACGGTCCGCGCGATGCTCGAAGACTCCGTCGCGGCTCTTCGGACGTCGGATGCCTCCCTCGCCCGGGACGTCGACTTGCGCGGGCAGGACGTCGATCGGCTGTACTGGATGATCGCGAAGCAATACCACCTCGTCCAGTTCCATCCTCTGCAAACGGTCCCGAACGGTTCCGCCCATCCCGTCACGGGCTACCTCCTCATCGCCAAGTTGCTGGAGCGAATCGGCAAGCATGCCGAACGAATCGCGAAAGCGTTCCCCGTGCTCGCCGATGGGAAAAGCCTCGAGCCGAAGCTGGTCAAGGATATCGACGACGCTCGTGGGTCGGTGATCATGCTCCTCGACAAGTCGTTCAACGCGCTCGTCACCAAGAACATCGCGGTGGCGAACGAGGCGATCGATGCGCGCCAGGGCCACCAGAAGTTGATCGATTCGCTCTCGCATCGCGTCGCGACCAAGAAGGGCGAGGAGCTCCTCGCGCTCGGCATCGTCGTCGATAGCCTGGGACGAGCCGCGGGTTACGCGGCGGAAATCGCCGAGCAGGCGATCGACATCGCGGTCATGACGGACCCCGAGGCGACGTAGGCCGGGACGCGGGTGGTTCAGGTCCGCCGGTTTCGACGTAGTTCGGCTTCGGGGGCGACGTCCCGGGGCGGAGCGGCACCACCGGGGACGAGACCGGAGGAGTCGCAATCTGAGGGGCACCGGGGGAGGATACCCCGGCAGGGGCCGGTACGATGACTCGCACCATGTCGGCGTCGACTCGGTAGGCCCGGTGGGAGAGGGCGTACTCGATCGCCAGATCGGCCAGTTCGAGCAACCGTCGGGGGTTACCGTTGGCGGCGCTGTTGAGGGCGCTCACGGCCTCCGCATCGAAGGGGTACGTCGGGTCCAGGTCCTCCACGACCCGCTTCGCGAGGAGTTTCTTCGCGAGCAAGAGGGCGGCTTCGTCGTCGCTGAACCGCCGCAAGAGGAACTTCCGGTTGATCCGCTGGGCGAACGCCGCATGGTTCACGGTCAACCAGGCAAGGTAGCTCGTGTAGCACGTGAACATCAACAGGACGCCGGGCTTGATCGTGTCGGCGACCTCTTCGAGCACCTTGACGAACGAATCGACCTCCCGGGAGTCGATCAGGTTGTGCACGTCATTCAGAAGCAGCAGTGACGGGGCCGACTCGTTGAGCGCCCGGGCGATTGCCTGGGCCGCGTCCGAAGGGTCGTACTTCTCGTCCTTGAGCTTCTCGAGGGCTTGGACGGGGCGGACCCAACCGGCGCCGCCGAACGTTTTGATGAGCCCGAACTCCTGCGCAGACTTGCGGAACTCCTGCGCCAGACCCCGGAGCGCCCCCGCGGTCTTCTCGGTGATGTCAAAATAGACGCAGAAGATGTGTTGTTCCTTCGCTTCGGCGGCCGTGACCCGGAGTCGCTCGGTCTTGCCCGCCCCGAGCTCGCCGATGATAACGACGACGGCCCGATTTTCCTTGTCGTAGACCTCGTCCTTGATCGTCCGCAGACTCTGGTCGGTCTCCTGGTTGACGTGGAACAGCGTGGCGTCCTCGAGACTCTCGCTCGCGAGGTCGCGGAACGGATTTCCAGTGAGCCCGTACCGCTCGTAGGTGAGGGTCGGCAGGTTGGTCGAACCCCCTAGAGAACCCGGCTCCTCAGGTCGATGGCCATACGCCGTCCGTCGAAGTCATAGTAGATGTTGCGGTCGACAAATCGCCCGTCGGCCCACTTCGGAATCCGTAGGAACCGAATTAGCCCCTCCGTCCCCTCTTGCGCGTGGAATTCGATGTGTCCTTCCGCGAGATGGGTCACGATCGCCTCCGCCCGGGGGTCGAGCATCCCCTGGTCCGTCGCGAGGAGCGTCGTCGTCGCGCTCTCCCGCGAGACCCGATGGAGGTCGCGCAGCATCCGGGCGATGTCGGTCGGCGCGAGGCCGAGCGTGAGAAACGAGAATGAATCGACCGCCAGGAGGCCCCCCGGGGGTAGGAACTCGGTCAGGCTGTCGACCGAGTCCCGCTCGAGGATCCGGACCCCTCCGGCCACCGTGGAGGATTCGCCGTTCTCCCGGGCGAACATCGCCGTGAGCTCGCGAGCGTCCCGCGATGTCACGAACGACACCGGGCGTCCCGCGTGGAGGGCCGTTCGGCAGATGCGACGGACGAAGAAGCTCTTCGCCAGGTCGGCTCCCCCTTCGATGATGACGATCGTACCATCCCCGATCTCCGGAAGAATCGTGCTGAGACCGGGGACTTCGACCGGAAGGCTCACGTCGTTGCGATGGCCTCTCGAGCCTTAACGATACGAGAGGAAATGTTCGGCTTACTACGGGGAGTCCGGGGACCTATACAGTCTCCGTAAGGGACACCTAAGTCCGCCGGTGGGCATCGCGGTTCGATGCGCCGCCTTCGGCGGAGCGAACGCGGTCTCTCGGAGATCGTCGGGACGCTCATGCTCGTCATCATCGTCGTCACGGCCGCGACGTTGCTCGCGGCGTTCGTGGCGACATATCAAAAGCAGCTCCAATCGGAGGAGGCCTTCACCCACGACCAGAATCTAGAGTCGCTGCACATTCTGGGGCTGAACACGACCGTTGGGAGCGGGAACTACTCGGGATTCGGGTTCACGCTCGCCAGCAAGTACGTGAATCCTTCCGTCGTCCTCAACATAACGATCAATGGCCAGCCCCTGAAGTTCTTCAACTGGTCGGACACCACGGGTACCGACAAGGGCAAGTTTCGAGGGGGGCCTCTCAACCTTTCCGCGTTTGAGGAGGTCTACATCAGCCTCGATCTCGATCCTGCCACGCCCGAGTTCTCCTTCTTCGTTCCGAACGGCGCGCCTCAGCCGAACGAGTACCTCATCTTCAACGTCTACACGCTTCTCCAGAACGACTTCACTCAGGTGTTCCTCCCACCCACTCCCCTTCCCGTGGTGAGCGAGATCAACCCGTCCGGCAACAACCCCCTGACGCTGCTGGACGGTTCGACCTCGTTCCAACCCGGGAGCAACGCCTCGATCGTGAGCTGGGCTTGGACCATCACGCGGGGAGATCTTGTTTCTAGGGCCGCGAACATTTCCACTCCCACCGGCGGAGATGTGAGCGGTCCCATCACGGGAAACGGGTCGGCCAACTTCACCGTTCCGCAGGGTTTTGCCTACGGTCCCGGAAACTCAGTAGCTTTCGTCGCCGGCGAACCGACCACGTCGGTCGGGACGTGTTCCCTTTCCGACGTAGTGATGACTCCATCGGCGGAGCGTGAAACCGGCACCACGCTCACGGTCAACTACACGTACCACGCGGTTGCCGGCGGAGGCGGTTGCTCGTCGGCGGTCCAGACCGACATCACGGCAGGTGGGGTGATCCTCAACCCGATGCCACTACCCTTGAACGCTTCTGGCGAGGAGTTTGAAATCTCACCGGCGCTCCCCGCTCTCGGCAGCGCGCAAATCCCCTACCTCGTAACGCTCACGGTGACCAACAGCGTCGGACTTCAAGGAACCGCCGCAGTTTCCTATACGCCTCTCCCCTAGCCACGAGGGGACCGATTCCGCCCTCCGTCCGGCCGCTCAACTGGGGAAGATGATCGCAAACGCGATCGTGGTCGCTGCGACGAGCCCTAGGGAGTGAAGAATACCGTAGCGAGCCCGCCCTTCTGTGAACGCCCCTATGATCGCCCCGGTTCCGAGGGCGTTGATGATCATCAGGTCGTAGAACCGCTCCTTGAGAGTGGCCTCGTTAAGCCGGGGAACGGTGGTCGGAGCGCCGGACCCGGCACCGGCCAGTGGGTTCGTGCCGAGGAAGTTGATGTTCAGCGTTCCGAGCGACGGGGAGATGTAGATGAGGGCGAACAGCACCGCCATCAGGACCGCGAAGGCGATGTAAACGACCGCGACGGGCAGCATCAGCTGCTTTTCTCGTTCGTCCTCGATTTTCACGAAGTCGTCCATGTCCTTGGCCGCCCGATAGACGACCGTGGCGGTCTCTCCGCCCACTCCCGTAGCGTCCGCGATGAGACCCGCGTAACGGCTGATGAGTGCGCTGTTCATCGGCACAGCCATCTCCCGAAGAACCCGGTCGAACGGTCGGCCCAGGCGGATCCCGTCAGACGCGATTCGCAAGTGCTTCGCCATGATGTTGGTGTGGGTCTTCGCGAGCTCGACGATGGCCTTCGCGGGGTCGATCCCGCCGCGCATCGCGTCGGCCATCTCAAACAGGAACTGTGCGAACGCGCGCTCGTAGGCCCGGGTGTGGTTCATCTCGTGGCGGGCGTCGACCCCGAACGCGGTGAGGGCGACGAAGATCCCCAGGATCAGGACCCAGTCGGGCGCCTGCACGGGCAGTCCCGGAGTGTTGTAGACATAATCCAGCCCGACCAGCACCACTAGGAACGCAGCGACCGCGGGGATGTAGATGACGAGGTATTTCGTCTTGACCGGGTGGGTCGCAAAGTACCGTCGGAAGGTGAACCGCGTGGTCTGCTTGAGGAAGAGGATGTACCCGCCGACCGCGGCTCCCGCGAGGGCCGCGGTGACTCCGAGGTAGAAGAGAATCGTGGACGGCTTGATTCCCGAGAACGCCGAGGGGCCGACGCTGAGGTTCGAGTTGACGGTGAAGTTCCAGGAGATGGTGGCCGAGTTCCCCGAAGAGTCCGAGGCGTCAATGGTGACCGTGTTGTTGCCTTCTCGGAGTCGGAGGATGGACGGCGGGGTGTACGTGAGTTTCTGGGCGGTGACCGTCAGCGATTCCACGCCCGTGACGTTCTCCCGATCGACGAAGACCAGGACGCTCGCAGGGTTGACAGTGCCTGCCGTGTCTTGGAATTTGGCCGTGATGGTCGACGTCGTGCTCGTCACGGTCGCATTGGGCGCGGGGCTCTCGGGAATAATCGAAAGGGGACCCCCGGAGGAGGCGACGGGCGAGGCATGCGCGAGAGGCGCGAGGATTCCCCCGGCGAGGACCAGGACCACCACAAAGGCAGGGGTGAGGCCTCTCACGTCCTTCACTCCGCCTTAGCGTAGGCGATCGAGATCAGTACGATGGTCATCACCACGGCGATGGGCACGAGACCGAATGTGAGCAGCAACAGGAGTTCGTTCGCGTTCAGGCCGGCGGCGGTGCTTCCAAGGGCGTTCAGGAGGAACGCCCCCACGGCGATCATCAGGACGCCCACGAGCACCAGGCTCACGTACATGTCGAGGAACGTCGAGAGACGCTCGATGAACTCCTTCTGAATCAGGCGCTTCAGCTTCATCACGTCGTCCGATTTCGCGCGCAAGTACTCGTCGAGGTTCCCGCCCTGATGGATCATGTTGGCGAGGTCCCAGAACGACTCGCGCACCGAGGTCGACGGCGATTCCTTGGCCGACTCGGCCAACGCGGTGATCAGGTCCTTCCCTTGGGCGTCCGTCTTGTAGACGATTTTCTTGAATTCTGCCGTCATCGCCGGGTCGTGGTCCCGCTGGGCCATCCTCCGGATCAGGCGAATCGGAGATGTGCCCGTGCTCGCGAGGACGGAGAGCTCGCTCAAGGTGAACGGAAGCTCGCGGTCGAGGCGGTCCTTCCGGTTCGCGATTCGGGTACTGAGCAGAAAGCGGAATCCCGCCAGGATCGCGACGAAGGTGATGCCCACTTCGAGGGCGAGGTAAGCGTACCAATCGGGGATATGGATGACGAAGACGAAGAGGACGAGGCCGACGGCGAAGGCCCCCACGACGCCGAAGATGGTGGTCAGCATCTCGACGCTCCGGTGCATCCCCGGGGAGACGTTGATCCCGGCTTGCTTCAGGCGGTCCGCGAGGATCTCGTCGGGCTCACCTCGGTCGAGGCGCTCGCCGAGGAGATGGTAGCAGAAGACGCGGTAGCGTGAGACCGCCTGTTCCGACGGCGGGGGAGACGGGCGTCTCGGCGCCTCGGAGACCCCGGTCGCGGGCGTCTCGAGCGTCGCGACCGCCGATGGGGACATAGAAGACCTATCGCGCTGCGCGCTTCTGCAGGTCGCGAATCGCCTCGACCGGGTCCACGTAGTACGACGCGATGGCGCGACTGACGTCCTTGAAGTACGTCAGGTTGAGGCGGTTCATCAGCTCCAGATAGAGCTCCTTGCGCCGCATCTCCTGGGTCAGCAGCTCGAGGTTCTTCCCGGTCCGCTCCGCGATACTTTCGAGGACGAAGCTTCGTCCAAGATACGTGAATTTGTCCGAGTTGGGTTCCCAGCGGAACGCTTCGTTCGTCAGCAGCTCATTGGTGCGCGGGTCCACCTCCAAGATTTCGGTGACCTGGGTGATTCGGCGAACGCGTGTGTTGTTGACGATGATCTGCGCCGGGAACGCTACCGCGTCGAGGGCTTGGAAAAGCACCCGGGGGATGTTCATCGGCTCGTTCTCCACCCGGTGGAGCAGCTCTCCAATGGATCCCGCGTGGATGGTCGACATCGACGCGTGGCCGACCGAAATCGCTTGGAAAAGAGTGAACGACTCGGTTCCGCGTACTTCCCCAACGATCACATACTCGGGCCGCTGCCGCAGCGCGGTGACCAGAAGGTCGAAGAGCGTCACCGTGCCGGACTGTTTTACATGAGGACCCGTGATGCCCGAAACGCCGGACGCCGACCCGGAGACCCCCGACGCGCCGTATCCGGTCCGGGCGACCGACTGAATCCAGTTCTGATGGTCGATTTGAATCTCCGGGGTGTCTTCGATTGAGACGATCTTGTCCTCGGGCCGGATGAACATGCAGATGGCGTTGAGGAACGTCGTCTTGCCCGCCGCCGTTCCTCCAGAGATGAGGAGGGAGCGGTGGTTCTCGATGAGCGACCAGAAGTACGCGAGTTCGAACGCGGAAACCGACCCGAACCGCAGCAGGTCGATCGGCGACACTGGGTCCTGGGAGAACTTCCGGATGCTGAACGTGGACCCCTTCCGGGTTACCTCGGTTCCGAGGGTCAGGTTGATACGGCTGCCGTCCTGGAGCGTGGCGTCCAAAATCGGTTGGTAGATGGAGATGTGCTTCCCCGCGATCTGAGCGAGCCGGAAGATGTACTTGTTCAGCTCCATCTCGCCGTCGTACGCGACGTTGGTCCGCATCGACCCGCAGACGCGGTGGAAGACGTAGAGCGGCGTCCCGGGGCCGAGGCAGCTGATGTCCTCGAGAAAGGGGTCCCGCAGGAGCGCATCGACCCGCCCCAGCCCGAGGAACTCTCGCTGGACGAAGTAGAGCAGCACCGGTTGACGCCGTTCCGGTATTTGGATGTCGTAGAGGTCGAGGACCGTGAGGAACCGCTTCTTGAGGTACTCACGTAGCTCGGGGGACTCCTCGAGTGTCTGCCCCTCGGTGATGGGAAGTTCCTCATGGCCCATCATCGACTCCATCCGTTGCCGGATCTCTCCAAGACGCTCTTGTTCGGCCGCGGTGAGCGTGGGTTCGATCACCTTGTACTGGAGCTCGCCCTCGTTAGAATCGAAATAGACTCGGACGAATGCGTAGGGAGGATTCACTGGGTAGGTTACATTGACCTTCCGGCGGTCTGCGAGCATCTTTTGGCGCATGTATCCGAGCTCGCCCTGAATCAGGACTTTCTCGGGGATGATCGTCCGGCGGATCAGCCGCTGTTCGAGCGCGGCGGCTTCTTTCAGTAGCGTGGCTCGGTCCTTCGGCTTCCCCTCCCCCGGCTTAGTGTTAATGCGGGGGACAAGGGAAGCCGGACGATCTTTCGCGCTCGGGGCGAGCGACGGCGGATTCGCCCCAGATGCCATCGGTCGTCGGACCGGCCGACGGTGATTAAGCGACACGCTCGGAGTTTCCGTAATCTCCGTTCGTTGTCGAGGTTCCCGGGGTGCGATGTAGAGGTCGGCGACGCCGGAGAATTACCGCGCGATACGGACTCTATTTCGAGGGCGGATATCAAACTCGTACGCCTTCGCTCGGTCGCCAAACTGCCCCGAACGGGGCGGTCGCAACGAAAACCAACCAAGGGGGAAAGAAAGAGAATGAGCGACAAGGGAACGAAGATGCGCCAGCGGCGCCAGGCCTTCCGGCGCCTCCACGGCGAGAAAAAGGCGGTGTCGCCCGTTGTGGCGACGCTGATCCTGATCCTCATCGCGGTGGCGGCGGCTGCGGCCTTGTACCTGTGGCTCGTCGCCTGGCAGGGCGGCGTTACGAAGGGTATCGGGAGCCCCGGTGCCCAGTACACCGTCACTATCGGGGGGAGCACGTCGGTCTATCCGTTCGCGTCTGAAGCCGCGAATTGGTTTGAGCAGAACAACTCGGACGTAGTAATCAGTGTGAACCAGGGCGGCAGCGGTGCCGGTATGGCGGCCGTCTGTTCTGGCCAGGTCGACATCGGGGAGGCTTCGGCCTTCTACTCGGCCTCGACGCTCGAGACGTCCGATGCTTGTCCGGCCACACTGAATGAACAGATCATCGCATACGACGGTGTCGATGCCATTCTCCCGACCGGGAACCCACACGGCATCCAGAGCATGAGCTGGGACACCCTCCAGGCAATCTACGAGCAGGCCAGCTCGACGGCGCCCACCTCGGGCATCGCCTCGGGCGACGGCTACCTGGCGGGCAGCTACCATATGGACGGGGTCCTCGCCCCGGTCGTTTCGCCGGGAGCCCAGGGCACGACCTACGCCTGGGACCAGATTCCGGCGTGTGCGGCGGCTCAGGCTGGGACCGGCGGCGGAGTCAACTTCTGCGCCAGCTACGGTAACGAGTCGACGGCGGTCGGGGAAATCACCACGGCCCTCGGGTCGACCGCGGCCTTGAACTACGCGGTCACGGCCGCCCCAACGGCGACTACGGTGAGCGCGACCTTCACGATGCCAGCTGGCGAGCAGATTGCTCCGGGTGTCTTGGCGGCCACGATTGCCCTGACGCCCAGCGGCTGCCCAGGTGCGACGGCAACTGCGGCCACTTCACCCACATACTCTCAGAGCGTGGTTGGAACAACGGCCCAGACGTTGACCGTCAGCTTCACTTCGTCGCTGTCGTGCACCGCTCCGGGCACCTTGACCTTCGTGATCGGCGCAATCACCGTGAATGACTTCTACTACACCGGTACCGGCGGAACGACGATCGCAATCGGCAACGCTGCTGGGACGTGTCCGACTGGCTTCGCGGACGACCTCTGCTCCGCTGGAACGGGGCCGCAGTCACCCTGCGGGTTCCTGGTCTGCGCGGGCGGCACAACTGCGGCTCCGGCCACCAAGACCATCGACACCTACTACCGGAGCGATGTCAGCGGTACTCAGCAGTCGTTCCTAGCTCGTCTGCTGGCAGTCGGTACCTCCAACACCGCGAACACGCTGGCCGTCGGATTCACTGGATGCGGTGGCGACAACCAGTGGGACGGCTGTGGGATGGCCCTCCCGGCCAAGTTCGGTGAAGACGGGAACCCTGCAGTGATCTCGGCGGTTGCCGGGGACGTGAACGGCATTGGCTTCGCGTCGGACGGACTTGTCCAGGCAGCCACCTCTGGCGTGAGCGCGATCGGCTTCCAGGGATTCGGGCAGTCTGTGTACGTCTCCCTGAGCAGCGAGTCGACGGCCCTGAAGGCGATTGCGGCGGGAATCTCGGACTACGACAGCAGCAACACGGCCTATGCGAACGCCCAGGCCTACGTCGGATGGCGCCCGTTCCTGAACGTCGAGACGACCCCGCCCACCGGTGAGGTGCTCCGGTACCTCCAGTTCGTGATGGACCCGGCCAACAACGAGAACATCGCAGCGGCGGCCGCTGAAATCAGCGTCTACGCCTCGGGCCTCGCTGGTGTGGTCCCGGTTACCCCTGTCACGGGCTACCAGGTCACAATCTAGACCGAGCGCAGTGAACCGAACGCGACCAACCCTTTCCGTCCCCCGGGGGAAACCCCGGGGGTTCCTCTTATTCCGTTCGAGGGGTCGAATCTCCCCTGTGCCAAGTCAGGTAGTCTTGAAAACAGCGGCGCTGATCCCTGATCTCAGTCGGGACCGGTCGCTCCTGTGGCTTTGGCCCGCGCGGCAGCCGTGGCCGCTGCACTGGGATGAATGTGGATGAACTGGGTCGCGTCGGATCGGGAGCTGCGGCGGCTTTGAATGAGGTCGAGGCCGTGATTGGCCGCCGACCGTCGGAGCCGCTCGAACCCCTCCCGAGAAAGCTCGAGCGGTGGGACTTTGGAATCCATCAACCAGATCATCACAAATTCTCGCCCAATAGGGGGACGGGCGCGACGGGCGATCAGTTGCAAGGAAAAGTCCGGGTCGGTCCAAGAAGCGCCGCGAACCTCGCCGTTGTGGAGAACGAGTTCGACGCCGTCGGACCAGAGGTGAGCTTGCTCTGGCCAGTGTGCTTGGTCCCGCCGGTACAAGAAGTGCTGAACCACACCTAGTGCCAAGAGGACCCCGCCGAATCCGGTGATGGCTTCGGACAAAGGAGTTCTCGAGGTGACCCAAGTTGCGGCCCCGGCGGCCGCGGTTACGGTGCCGATCATCGCGAGAGCCAGCCGTCCTGCTCGTGCGGGGCGTTCCATTCGGCGTTGCAGACGGACCGCCTCGGTTCCGGTTCGAAGAATGGAGCTCTCGGCGGCAAGGTCTTCGGCCTCAGAGCCGGTGGGGGTGGTGGGTTCCATTCTCCTCGTTCGTCGCGCCCTTCGGAGACCAGTTGAGGCGACCATTTCTTATCAAGCGTCTTAAGGAGGCCTTACGAATTCTTCGGGGATACCGTAATTCCGCACGGTCCCACGAGGGGGGGCGCCGGAACGCGCATCCGTGGGATGCCGCGAGAAGCTTATGCGAGCCGTCCCTTCCGATGTACCGGTGGTCCTACGAAGCCGTTCTCCGCGCCACGCGTCTACGAGTTTCATACGAGGTTTCGCGCTCCACTCCCGTTCGCCTTCACGTGGTGCACGGACTTTACTCCGGAAGACCCCGAACTCCGGGGGGAGAAGTTCACGCGACGGATCCTCGAGAGGAGGCCGCGTCGCGTCGTCCTCGAGGACCTCGGCGAGGGGCCGACCGGCTGGGTGTGGAGCCACTACGAGGTGACCCTCCGTCCCCCCCGACGTTGGCACGCCGAGGCCATCGGGAGCCATCGCACGTGGGCCATCGATTACGAGCTCTCCGAACGGCCGGGGGAAAGCACGGAATTGTGGTTCCGCGGAGTCCGTCGGGCGACGGCACTCGCCGGGAACAACCCCCCGAAGGCGCGCCTCGAACGAGAGCTCCGCCACATGTGGAGGAACCTTGGTCGCGCGCTCGAGCGGGACTACCGGGCGAGTCTCAAGCGACGAAAGAAACGCTAGAGCGGAACCGCCTTTCGGGGCCCGCCGGTTCGGCCGTCATCCCGACGCCAAGGTCAGGTCCGTATAGAATCCGATCGCGGTCGGATTGATCGGGCTCGGATTCACGAACACCAGCGCCCACGAGCCGGGGGGAATCGTTAGGTCGAGGTCGTAGACGGAATTGTTCGCGATGGGACCCGAGGTCCATTCGTAACCGCCGAGGATGTTGGTCTTCGCGAACGAAAGGAACTGGGTGTTGTTCATCTCGTAGAGTACGATTCCGAACGCATTGGAAAAGGTGCCGTTGATGACGGAGGTCGCGCCGATGATGAAGGTGATGCCGTTGAACTGCCCTCCGGGAATCGTGTAGTAGGCACCGGCGGGCACCAATACGAGAGGACCGTTATGGGACCTTTGAAATCCGCCCGTGAGGACGTAGGCGAGGACGACAACGATCACGACGATCGCGACGACTCCGGCCACGTAGAGTCGACGGCGGCGTCGAAGGTTCCTCTCGGATCCGGGAGAAGTTGGGAGGGTCGAGCGGCCGTCCGGGGTCGGTTCGCTCGGAACCTTGTCTAGCGACTCCCCCCGCATGCGACGTGAACGTCGAGTTGCGTTATGAAGCGTCTTACGATGATTCTCTCGATATCGGTAGCCTATAGTGTCTTCCCGAACGCTTCGGGTTCCCCGTAATCGAGTGGTCCTTCAGCCGACCCCGAGGTCGATCGTCAAGGGTCCGCTGTAGCCGCTCGACGGTGCCTGCACGGTAGCGTTCGCGTACTGGATCGGGGCGTACGCGACCGTGACGCCGAGGAGCGTGAACGGTGAGCTCACGGACGCTTCCCCGTTGAATCGGTAACAGTAGGTCGAGCAGGTAAGGCTCAGCGTCACCGTTTGCGAAGCGTGCATGGTGAATCCTCCGGAGGTGGTGAGCAGGGCATTTTCCGCGTACCAATTCACGACCGTGACTTGGACGACCGCCGGTCGGCTCTGCAGCGCCGAGATGTCCGCCGCGACGAAGACCACCAGCATGAGGGCGGCCACCCCCACGGCCAGAACTTTTGTCGGAATGTGAAGGCGCGCGGGCCGGATGGCTCGGACCTGGTCGTACCCACCGTAGAAGGTGGCCATCGAGTCTTGCATCATAGATTACACCGCGAAGCGACCGTCCGCTACGTTCGCCGCGAATGCCGGCACCGGCCTCCGGCGGGTCCCCATGGCTTGCCCTGGGGCGGGACGGACGAATCCCGCTCGAGAAAACTACGCAAGCTCCTCGTACTTGAGGCCGATGTTGAACTAGCTAATTTTCGAAGACCTCCGGAGTTTACGAAGGTGGAGAGTCCCGGGGGACGCGCTAGACCGACTCTTCAATCTCTCCGGCCTGCGGCGTCCCCGCGAGACTCTTCGCGACCGAGCCGAGGATCTCGAGGTGCCGGTCGACGTCCTTTTCGGTGTGCTGGACGGAAATCGTCCACTGCTCGTCGGGCCCGGTCCCGCTCGCGATCAGGTTGTGGTTGAGCGAGAGGTAGTAGTAGAGCATCGAACGGTCGCCGTCGACCGTCAGGAAGTCGCGCCAGTTGCGGACGGGGTGGTCCGAGAAGAACACGGTTCCCGAGACGCCGTCCGCGGAGACGAAGGCGGTGACCCCGGCGTCCTTCATCACCTCGCCGTAGCCCTTCGCGAGACGCATGTTGAGTCGGGTGGACCGCTCGAGCCCCTCGTCGGTCAGGATGTGGTCGAGGCAGGCGATGCAGGCGGCCATCGCGAGGGGGTTCGAGTTGTACGTTCCGGCGTGAGCGACCTTCCGGGGACCGACCTCGTCGAGGATCCCGGACCGGCAGGCGATCGCCGACAACGGGACCCCGCATGCGATCGACTTTCCGAGCGTGATGATGTCGGGCTTCGCGCCGACGCGTTCGCTCGCACCGTGCGGGTACTTCGCTCCGGTCTTGATCTCGTCGAAGATCAGGAGGGCGTCGAGCTGGTCGCAAAGCTCCCGCACGCCCGGAAAGAACTCCTTCTCGGGCAGGATGAATCCCATGTTCATCGGGATCGGCTCGGCGATGACGACGGCGAGGTCGTCCTTGTGCTCGAGCGCGATCTTCCGCGTCGTCTCGAGGTCGTTGAACGGGGCGACGAGCGTCCGTTCCGACACCTCGGGAAGAATCCCCGGGGAAGCCGGCGCCGACCTCGGATGGTCCCGGGGGCCCGCCACTTGAAGGCGGGGCTTCACCCCGACGAGCAGCGTGTCGTGGGAGCCGTGGTACGACCCTTCGAACTTGAGGACGTACTTCTTCTTCGTGTACGCGCGAGCGAACCGAGTCGCGTGGTGGGTCGCCTCGAGGCCCGTCGTGCTGAACCGGACCTGGGCCATGCCGTAACGCTTGCAGATCCGCTCGGCGACCTCGGGGGTCCGGTCCCACTCGTAGCCGTAGATGCTCCCGTTCTCGATCTGGCGCGTGAGCGCCTCGACGAGCTTCGGGTGAGCGTGGCCACTCTGAAGCGAGCCGAATCCCATGTTGAAATCGAGGTAATCGTTCCCGTCCGCGTCCCAGAGGTGGACGCCCTTCGCACGGCTCACGTAGAACGGGTACGGGTCCAGGAACCGGTAGTTCGAGTGAACGCCGAGAGGGCTCCATTTACGGGCCTGTTCCCACAGCTGACGCGACCGGGGGGTCCTCCTCTCGTACTCGGCATACACGGCTTCGAACCGAGGGTCCACTATCCCACGTTCCCATCGAGAACCCCGGGGGGTCCCGGACGGTGGTTGGAGTCGACGCGGGTTACAAATAGACTCCGTGGAAGGCCGTCGTACGGCGGCTACGGCGGTCCCCCCGCCACGGTCAAAACCTCCCTTTCGGTTCGGGCGGGACGAGATTATGCCCGATGTGATCGACCTTCAGAACTACGTGGACGGAGCCTGGGTCCGCCCTCGGTCGACCGGTCGACTGGACGTCTTCGACCCTTCGGACGGCTCGGTGATCGGACATGTTCCCCGCTCGAACGCTGAGGACGTCGACCTCGCCGTCCGGGCCGCGCACCAGGCGTTCCTCAAGTGGCGGGAGGTTCCGATCTCGGACCGGGCCCGCACGATGCTCGCCTTCCGGCACCTCTTGGACGAACATGCCGAGGAGCTCGCCCGCTCGATCACCCGCGAGCAGGGAAAAACCCTCGAAGAGTCCCGGGGGTCGGTCTTCCGCGCGATTGAGGCGACCGATGTCGCCGCTTCCGCTCCGACGACGATGCAGGGGTACTTCTCCGAGGACGTCGCACCCGGTATCGACACCACCCTCATCCGGCAACCCGTGGGGGTCGTGGCCGGCATCACGCCGTTCAACTTCCCGATCATGATCCCGCTGTGGATGGCGCCGTTCGCCATTGTCTGCGGGAACACCTTCATCCTGAAACCGTCCGAACGGGACCCGCTCTCCCCGTCCCTCCTCCCGCCACTGTTCGAGAAGGCCGGTTTTCCCCCCGGGGTGTTCAACCTCGTGCACGGGGATGTCGACGCGGTCAACTCCATCCTGACCCACCCGGGCATCGAGGCCGTGTCGTTCGTCGGGTCAGCGCCGACGGCGAAGCACATCTACACGACGGCCGCAGCCCACGGAAAACGCGTCCAGGCGCTCGCCGGCGCCAAGAACTTCATGATCGTGATGCCGGACGCCGAGCTCAAGCGGACCGTCTCGGCGATCATCTCGAGCGGATGCGGGATGGCCGGCGAGCGCTGCCTCGCCGGCTCCGTGGTCGTGGCGGTCGAGCCGGGCGGGGACCGGATCGTGAACGCCCTCGCGGAGGCGATCCGGAACCTCGTCGTCGGTCCGGCGGGCGACCCCACGACGCAGATGGGACCGGTCATCCGCCCCGACAATCGCGAGCGCATCCTGAAGTGGATCGCGGAGGGAAAGGCCGCGGGGGCAACGGAGGTCGCCCGCTCGAAAGTGCCGGATTCGAAGGGGTTCTTCGTCTCGGCCGTGCTCCTCGACCACATCCGGCCCGAGTGGCCGATCGCCCAGGAGGAGATCTTCGGACCGGTGCTCCTCGTCATCCGGGTCGGCTCGCTGAGCGAGGGGCTCGAGGTCGCCAACCGGTCCCGGTTCGGCAACGCCGCTTCCATCTTCACGTCGAGCGGAGCGGCCGCTCGCGAGTTCACGCATCGGATCGAGGCGGGCATGCTCGGGATCAACATCGGTGTACCCGCCCCCGTGGCGCCGTTCCCGTTCGCCGGCTGGAAAGGTTCGTTCTTCGGCGACCTGCACGCCACCGGCCGGGACGGGATCGAGTTCTACACCCACAAGAAGGTCGTCACGAGCCGCTGGTTCTGAGCTCCTCGTCCGCCCCGGGGGGTCGCGTGACCGCGGGGACGAAGAACAACGCGGCGCCGACACTGCCCACGGCAGCGATCAGAAAGATCGTCGGAGCCGGGACCGCGTAGGCGAGCAGCAGGCCGGCGGCGGCACCCCCCAAGAGACCTCCCAGATTGAATGCCGCCGTGACGAGGCCCACGGCCCGTCCCCGCTCGAGCGGGCCGCTCCAGTAGGCGGCTTCCCGCACCGTGGCGACGGTAAAGAATACGGCGACCGGAAGGCACCAGACGGCGAACACGACCGCGTAGACGGGGAAGAACGCGATGAGGAACCAGATCACGGCATAGTCGGCCGCAAAGACGAGGAGGCTCCGGCGTCGGGTGATGGTCGACTCGGCCCAACGGCCGGAGAAGGGCGACACGAGGAGGTTCAGGGCCGACGAGATGGCGAGCCAGACCGCCAGCTGGGCGGTCGTGTTCGCCGGGATACCAAAGAAGCCGTTCTTCCCCAGCGTGGTGGCGAGATAGACCGGAACGGCGGTGACGATCATGTACCGCATCGTCGAAACGGCAGCGGTCGCGCCGGCGAGACGGAACACCTTCGGATGCGACTCGGGCGTGAACGGAGAGGCCACCCCCGACGACGACGGCCGAGGGAGTTCGCCCACAAAGGCGAACACGACGGCGGCGGCCAAGGTGAACACGGCGAGCAGGCCCGCGAGCTCCCAGCCGGCGACCGAAGCGAGGTGGAAGCCAGTCACCACTACGAGGGGGAACGACGTAACGAGTCCGAGCAGCATGCCACCATTCTGCGCGAGCTGGAGACGACCGAGTCGGAACGCGGCCGACGCCGCCCGTTCTTCGGTCGCTTGGGTGGTCGCGAGGACGAGCGCACCGAACAGCGCGCTCTGCACGATCCGTACGGTGAACAGCCCGATCGGACCGACCAGCGGGAACGTCGCGAAGAGAGGGACTTGGAGCGCCGTCGCGATGACGAGCGGCGCGCGGCGCGCCCCGGTGCGGTCGGCGAGCCAGCCCCATCCCCAGGACGCGAGAGTCTGGGCGAGTAAGGGAGCCCCGACCACGAGCGTGGCCAGGATCGGACCGCCTCCCTCCGATAGCTCCGCGAGCGGGAGGACCGCCAGCAGGATTCCGTAGCTCGTGTAGGCGAGCCAGTTGCCGCCGAACAGGAGCCCGAACGAGAACGGCCGGCCCGTCCGTGGGGCCGGCATCGCCGCTCCGGTGGCCGTGTCACCCGCCGATCGCATGCTGATCGGCGATGGCGAGTGCGTGGTCGAGGGCCGCGAGACCGCGGTCGAGCTCCTCCCGGGTCACGACGAGCGGCGGGGCGATGATCAGGTGGGAGACCCACCCGATGCAGAACACCCCTTCCTTCATCATCGCGCCCGTGACCTGGTCGATGAGGAGCGGTCGTCCGGCCATCTTGTCGTCCTCGGTGTTGAACGGCTCCTTGGTCGTCCGGTTCTTCACGAGCTCGACCGCGGCGAACAACCCGAGCCCGCGGACCTCACCGACCGACGGATGGCGGGCCTGGATCTCCTTCAGCCGCGCGAGCAGGTACTCCCCGTCCTTCCGCGACTTCTCGAGGAGGTTGAGGCGGCGGTACTCCTCGACCGCCGCGACCGCGGGGGCCAAGGTCAGCGGGTGCGCTTCGTAGGTGTGGCCGTGCGGGAAGTACGTTTCCCGGAAGGCGTCGTGCACCGCGGCGGTCGTCGCCGTGAGGCCGAGCGGTATCTGCGCGCCCGTGATCCCCTTCGCCGTGGTGAGAATGTCCGGTACGACCCCCCAGTGGTTCACCGCGAACCACTCGCCGACGCGGCCCCAGCCGCTCATCACCTCGTCCGCGACCAACAGCACGTCGTGCCGCTTCGTGATCTCCCGGATCCTCGGGAGGTATTCCGGGACGGGCACGAGGACCCCGTTCGTCCCGACGACCGGCTCGACGATCATCGCCGCGATGTCCCCCTCGCGGGCGAGCTGGTAGTCGACGTACTCGGCGCACTCGACGTGACAATCCGGGTACATGAGCCCGAAGGGGCATCGGTAACAGTAGCAGTCCGGCGCGAAGACCGTGCCCGGGACCTTCTCGAGCTTCTCGATCGCGCGTCGGCGGAACTCTCCCGTGACCGAGATCGACGCTGCGGTCGATCCGTGGTACGACCGGTACCGGGCCATCACCTTCGTGCGTCCCGTCACCGCCCGGGCGATCTTCAGGGCCGCCTCATTCGCCTCGGTCCCCGAGGTAGAGAAGAACATCCGGCTGAGGCCTTTCGGGAGGACCTCGAGGAGGGCGAGGCTCGCCCGGGCCCGGGCCTCGGTCGCGAAGCTCGGCGCGGCGTACGCGAGCTCTCGAGCCTGGGTCGCGATCGCCTCCGCGACGCGAGCGTTCCCGTGTCCGAGGTTCGTTGCGATGAGCTGCGAGGAGATGTCGAGGTACTCCTTGCCGTTGGCGTCCCAGAACCGGGAGCCCTCCGCGCGCGCGACGACGAGCGGTTCCCAGCCTCCCTGGCGTCGCCACGTGACGTAGTTCGTCTCCCGGACCACCTTGCGAATCTCGTCACCGTCCATCGGACCCACCTCCGGGCGTGCCCCCGTCCGGTCGGGAGGTTGAGCCCGTCTCGGTTTATGAGGGCCCCGGCCCGGCGACCCGTGTGCTCGGAAGGCCGAACAGCCGACCGGCGTTCCCTCCGAGGATGGCGATGCGGTCCCGCTCGGGCAGCGGCAGCTGGGTGACGAGTCCTTGCGCGACGCGGATCTCGAGGAGCGGCCAGTCCGAACCGTAGAGGACCCGCTCCGTGGAGCCGACCTGCAGAATCGCCTCGAGGACACGTCGGCGGGAGAGCGCGACCATCTGCTCGAAGAGCGGGTACGACGGGTGGGCGAGGAGGCCCGAGGTGTCCGCGTAGACGTTCGCGTTCTTGTAGACGAGTTCGGCCGCCTCTTCGATCCACGGGTTGCCGAAGTGGCAGAGCACGATCGGCACGTCGCGGAAGCGGACCGCGACCTCGTCGATCTCGATCGGCCGGCCGTACTTGATCAGCCCGTGGGTGTCCATCGTATCGCCGGTGTGGATCAGGATCGGAATCTTCCGGCGGTGAGCATACTCGTACACGGAATCGAGCCGCCGGTCGTGCGGGTAGAACGGGTGGTAGCCGGGAAACAGCTTGATGCCGTGGAGCTCGGGGACTTCGTCCCAGAGGCGCAGCATCTCCTCGACCGAAGGGTCGGTCGCGGTCGGGTCGACGGTCGAGACGAGACGGAGCCGTCCCTCGCTTTCGCGTACGGACGCCCGCGCCTCGATGAGGCCGTCTCGGGTGTTGGGCGCGTCGTTGCTCTGGATCAGGATGCCGTACTCGATGCCGTTATCGTCCATCTCGTGGAGGAGCCCGCGCACGGTGAAGTCGAGGCCGCGGCGGTATCCCGTGGCCTCGAGGTTCGGCCACCAGCGCGTCAGGTGGAGATGCGCGTCGACCCGCGGAACCGCGTCCGTCGCCCCGACCCCCGTTCGGGGATGGACGCTCATGGATACACTCTTCGCCCAGCCTTGATATGGGCCCGTATCCCTTGCGGACGGCGAGGCCTACCGTGACGGCCAAGAGCGACTGGCTCAGCTTTCCCGACGCGCCGCGCATCGTGGTCCCACCCCCCGGACCCCGCTCCCGCGAGCTCCTCGCCGAACAGGCTCGGCTCGAGACCGATGCGGTCGGCTATCCGCACTACTTCCCGATCGCCCCGAAGGTCGGCCAGGGCGCGACCATCGAGGACGTCGACGGGAACCGGTTCGTCGATTGGGTCGGCGGCATCTGTGTGCTCAACCTCGGTCACCGGCATCCGCGGCTCGTCGCGGCGATCGAGTCCCAGGTTGAGGCGATCTGGCACACCCTCGAGTTGCCGACCGAGGCGCGCATTCGGTTCCTGAAGGAACTCGAGAGCGTGCTGCCCGGTCACCTTCGGAACCACGCCCGCATCTTCTTCACCGTCACCGGTGGGGACGCCGTCGAAACCGCGGTCAACCTCGCCGACCACGCCCAGGGGAAACGCGGCACGGTCGCCTTCTCGGGCGCGTACCACGGGGTCCATGGGGGGGTCGTCAGCCTCACGAGCGGTCGCAACTACCACGCGACCTCCTCGTTCGGCGGTGGGGTGGTGGTCCGGGTCCCGTACCCCGACCCGTACCGGTCGGTCCTCGGCGCGGACGAGGGCTCCGCGGGGACCATCTCGTACCTGGAACATCTCGTCAACGACCCGCACTCGGGGGTCGACAGCATCTCCTCCGTGCTCGTCGAGCCGATCCTCGGAGAGGGTGGGTACGTCGTTCCGCCGGACGACTTCCTCCCGTCCTTGCGCGAGTTCTGCGACCGCCACGGGATCCTGCTGATCGCGGACGAAGTGCAGACGGGCCTCGGCCGGACGGGACACATGTGGGCGGTCGAACACGCGAAGGTGACGCCCGACATCATGTGCATCGCGAAGACGATCGGGGGAGGTGTCCCGCTCTCCGTCGTCGCGTACCGGTCCGACCTCGTGAAGGAACTTCCGCGCGGGTTCCACCTGGGTACGTACCGGGCGAACGCGCTCGCGCTCGCCGTGGGCGCCGAGACGGTCAAGGTGCTCAAAGGGGGCGACCTCATCGACCGGGCCCGGTCGCGGGGGGAGAAGCTCCTCCACCGGTTCCGCTCCCTCGCGGGCCGGCACCTCCCCATCGGCGACGCCCGCGGGAAGGGGTTCATGATCGGTGTGGAGTTCGTCCGGGACCGAGCCTCGCGTCTTCCGTGGGGCGACCGGGCGAAGGCGATGCGTTCCGCGCTGCTCGCCCGGGGGGTGCTCATGCACACCTCGGGCGCGTGGGACCAGGTGCTGAGGTTCATGGCGCCGCTCGTCATCGAGGATGAGCTGCTCGACCGGGGCCTCGCGGCGTTCGAGGACGCGCTGATGAGCCTCGAAAGCGCGCCCGAAAAGGCCCCGCCGGCACCCCACGCCACGGTTCCCGCCTCACCGACGGCCTACCCGCACCTCTTGCCGGAGCACCCGATCCCGACCCCGGCCGTCCCGGATTTCCCGGGTCGGACTCTCGAGGACGAGAAGTCGGCGAAGGGCCGGCGGTAGCCGAAGACCCCGCTAGCGGGACGCGAAGTTGACCGAGATGAGCTTCACCTCGGTCATCTCCTGCATCGCGTAGCGCAGGCCCTCCCGGCCGAGCCCGCTCTCCTTCACGCCGCCGAACGGGAGCGCGTCCCAGCGGAGGGTCGTGGGGTCGTTGAGGTGGACCCCGCCCGCCCGGATCCGCTTCGCGAGCGCGAACCCCCGGACCAGGTCCCGGGTGTAGACGGCGGACTGGAGTCCGTACGGGGTCGCGTTCGCGATCCTCACCGCGTCGTCGAGGTCGTGGAACCGGAGCACCGGGGCGAGCGGCCCGAACGGCTCCTCGCGGGCGACCCGGGCCTCCTCGGGCACCTCGTCGAGCACCGTGGGCCGGAAGAAGCTCCCGGGACCCTCGGGTCGGCTGCCCCCGGTGAGCACCTTCGCGGACCTCTTCCGCGCGTCCTCGACGAGCGACTCCATCCGCCCCACGGACTCTTGGTCGATCAGCGGACCGACCTCCGTCGACTCCTCGAGGGCGGGTCCCACCTTGAGCGACTTCGCCCGCTCCGCGAGGCCCTTCGCGAACTTCTCCGCGACCGACTCTTGGACGAGGAACCGCTTCGAAGCGGTGCAGACCTGGCCGGAGTAGCCGAACGCTCCCCGCGCCGCCGCGGGCACCGCGAGGTCGAGCGGCGCGTCGTCCAGCACGATGAACGGGTCCATCCCGCCCATCTCCAGGATTACCCGCTTCGCCGACCGGCCGGCCTTCTCGGCGATCCTCTTGCCGACCTCGGTCGACCCGGTGAAGGTGACGAGCCGGGTCTTCGGGTGCTCGACGAGCGTATCGCCGACCGTCCGGCCCGGACCGACGACGACGCTCAGAACGCCCTTCGGCACGCCGGCCGCGAGGAGATGCTCGGCGAGCTTGAGCGCCGTGAACGGTGCCGCGCTGGTCGGTTTCGCCACGACCGGGTTCCCGGCGGCGAGGGCCGGCGCGACCTTGTGGGAAAGGAGGTTGAGCGGGAAGTTGAACGGGCCGATCCCGACCACCACCCCAATCGGGTCACGGACGGTGAACAGGAACCGCTGCTCGTTCCCCGGGGGCCGCTCGTACGCGTCGGCCGGGAAGCTCTCCCCGGTCAGCTGTCGGACCTCCTCCGCGGCGAGCTCGTAGACGCCGACCGCGCGGTCGACCTCGACGCGCGCGTCGACGATCGGCTTCCCCACTTCCGAGGCGATCAGCCGGGCCATCGTCTCCCGATCGTCGCGCAGCCGATTCGCCGCCGCCCGCAGAATCTTCGCGCGGACGTGTCCCGGGGTCGCGCCCCAGGACTCCTCCACGGCCGCGGCCGCCTCGACGGCCGCTCGCGCCTCGTCCGCCGTCGCGACCGGTGCCTCGCCGAGCGTCCGGCCGGTCGAAGGGTCGGTCACCGGCACGTACTGGCCGCTCGAGGGGGGCCGCCACTCCCCGCCGATCAACAGCGCCCCCCGGCCACCACCGGGAACGCCCGCGGTCACACTCCCCTCCCCCTCAAGCCGGGTCGCCGTAGACGGTGTAGTGCCAGCCCTTTCGGGCCTGCCCGGTGAGGTCGATGTAGATGTTCTTCACGACCGTGTAGTCGTAGAGGGAGTCCGTACCGAGGTCCTTCCCGAAGCCGGACTGCTTGAACCCGCCGTGCGGGGTCTCGGAACCGAGCGGGAGGTGGTCGTTCACCCAGACGTCCCCGAACCTCAGCGTGTTCGCCGCCCGAACCGCGGTCCGGACGTCCTTCGTCCAGACGCTCCCCGCGAGGCCGTACGCCACCCCGTTCGCCACCTCCATCGCCTCGTCGAACGTCGAGAACTCGAGCACGTCCAGCACGGGACCGAAGATCTCCTGCTGGGCGATCGTCATGTCGGGAGCGACCCCATCGAAGACGGTCGGTGTGACGAACGCCCCCTTCGGGTGCTTCTTCTGGTCGTCGGTGCCGCCGATCTTGAGCTTCGCGCCCTCCGCCTTCCCTTTCTCGACGAACTCGAGCACCCGCTTCTGCTGGATCGGGCTCACGAGCGGCCCCAGGTCGGTCTTCCGCGAGAGCTGGTCGCCCATCCGGACCGTTTTGACGCGTTCCAGGAGATGCTGAACGAACTTCGTGCGGACGTCCTTGTGCACGATGAGCCGGGTCGCCGCGGTGCAGTCCTGCCCCCCGTTCACAAAGCCCCCCACCACCGCGCCCTCGACCGCAGCGGCGATGTCGGCGTCGTCGAAGACGACGAACGGTGCCTTGCCGCCCAGCTCGAGCTGGACCCGCTTCACGGTCCCGCTCGCCGCCTCCATGATCTTTCGGCCCGTGACGGTGTCGCCCGTGAGGCCGACCATGTCGACCTTCGGGTTTCGGCAGAGCTCGTCCCCGACCTCCCCGCCGGGCCCGGTGACGATGTTGAAGGCGCCCGCGGGAAGCCCCGCGTCCTGGAACGCCCGGCCGAGCTCGAGGCTCGTGAGCGGCGTGTAGCTCGCGGGCTTCAGGACCACCGTGTTGCCCACGATCAGGGCTGGAGCGACCTTCCAGACCGCCATCATGATCGGGTAGTTCCACGGGGTGATGCTGCCCACGACGCCGACCGGCTCCCGACGGAAGATCGTCGTTCCGTCCCCGGTGAACTCCCCCGGGCTTTTCGCGTCGAGCGTCCGACCCGCGCCCGCGTAGAAAATCAGGTTGTCAATCGAGAACGGCAGGTCCGCGTCCGCGGCCTGCTTGATCGTCTTGCCCTGGTTGCGGCTTTCGAGCTCCGCGATCTCGCCGAGCCGCTGCTGGAGGAGGGACGCCGCCTTCAGGAACACCTCGCCCCGGGCCCGGGGCGGGAGCTTCGGCCAGGGTCCCTTGTCGAACGCCTCCCGCGCCGCGTCGATCGCCCGTCGGACGTCCTCCCGGGACCCCTTCGGAACGGTCCCGAGCGGTGAGGCGTCGTAGGGGTTCGTGACCGCCATCGTCTCTTCACGGGACGCCGCCACCCACTCGCCGCCAATCAGCATCGTACGGTCCATGGCACCCTACCCCGCCGTGGGAAGGTCGGAACCGCTAAAGTATTGACGCCGAAAGCGGGGCCGGGGGAGCGGGTCTCCCTTTCGAGAACTATATCAGGGCGCAGGAGCTTCTTGCGGCGCTCTTCTTTGGGGGTGTTCCATGGACCCAAGGCGTCGGAACATAATCGTCATCGCCGTGGTCGTAGTCTTGGTGGCGGCGGGGATCGGGGGCTATTTCGCCCTCCGCAGCTCGTCGGTCACGGCCACCTGCGGCGGCAGTGAGCGCACCACCATCTGCGTCGACCAGGCCGAGCTTCCCGACACGCTCGACCCCCAGGTGACGTTCTCGACGCCCGGTTGGGCGGCCGTCCAGCAGGTCTACCAAGGCCTCGTGCAGTACAACGGGTCGAGCGTCACCACCTTCACCGGTGAGCTCGCGAAGAATTGGAGCGAGTTCTCTAACAACCTCACCGGGTTCGACAGCTGGGTCTTCCATCTCTACTCCGGGGCCCACTTCTCGAACGGCGACCCGTACAACGCCTACGTCCAGTGGTACTCCTTCTACCGTTCTCTCCTCCTGGCGCAAGGACCCCAGTTCATCCTCGAGCAGAACTTCTACTCGACCAACTTCGACACCTCCCTGCCCCTCAACTATACCTCCCCGGCCCTGGACGACGCCAAGGCGAACGCCACGCTCGCGGGGTACCTCAACAGCTGGAACTTCGGTGACCCGACCCAGTCCGAAATCGCGCTGATGGAGGAGCCGTACCAGTCGTTCCAGGTCGTCGACAACCTCACCATCCAGTTGAACCTCGGCTATGGGTATCTCGCATCGAACTACACCTACCTCCTCGCCTCGATTTCCGCGCCGAACTCGTGCGCGGTCGACCCCGCTTGGGTCGACGCGAACGGAGGGGTGACGCCGGGCGCGGTGAACGATTACCTCACCACCCACTCCCTCGGCACGGGACAGTACCTGCTCGAAAACTACGCCCCCGTCTCGGGCGGGGGCTATGACCTCGTGGTGAACCCGAACTACTGGGGGAAGGCGGCCGCCGCGGCGGAGCCGTGGGACAACAACCTCCAGCCCGCGAACACCACCGTGGATGTCATCTTCCAGCAGACCATCGACGTCACGATCAGCGACCTCATTCACGGGAAGGTCGCGGAGGCGTCGTTCGCGTACACGGGTCCGTCCACGATTAAGGACCTCCTCGGCTATTCCAACGTCGTCGTGGACGCGCTGCCCACGGTCGTCGGCTCGACCAGCGGCTCCTGGTGGCTCTACCTGAACCAATCGGCGAGCTTCCCCGGGATCAGCGGCGTCAATCCGCTCAGCAACCTGAGCGTGCGCGAGGCGATCGCCCATGCGATCAACTACAACGACATCATCCAGCACGCGTTCGGCGGCTACGCCCAGCAGTGGGTCGGCCCGGTCCCGCCGGCCTATCCCTACGACAATAACGCCACGGCGAAGCTGCCGTTCTACCAGTACAACCTGACGCTCGCGAAGCAGGAGATCGCGGACTCCCCGTGCGCGAACGGTGCGTGTGCAGGGAAGACCCTCAACTACGAGTTCCTCGACCTGGGGGACGACTGGGCAGAGATGGCCCAGGACCTCGTCCACAACCTATCGGCGATCGGGATCACGATCAGCCCCGTCGAGCTCTCGCTCCCTGTGCTCTACGACGAGCAGAGCTTGAACTCGGCCGGGGTCTGCATCTCGGCGACGAAGGCGAACGGCGGGCCGTTCCCGATGGGTCAGGAGTTCTACACCTCCGACTACGTTTCCCCCGACGACTGGACCCAGAACGATGCCTCGGCGACCGGCAGCGCGAACATGTGCATGGCGGGCTACAACAACCAGACGGTCACCAACCTCACGTACAAGGCCGCCGGGGAATCGAACCCCGCGAACCTGACCCGGGATTACACGACCATGGAGACCCTGATCTACTACAACTACAGCGAAATCTGGACGGTCGTCCCGACCTCGTTCGCGGTGTACACGACGAACCTCCACGGCGTCATCATCAACGCGATGGGGAGCGCGGAGCCGTACCAGCTCCTGTTCAACACGCAGTGGCTCAGCTAGCCGGGGCGGCGGACGCGGCCACGGCGGCCCCCGTCGAGGAGGCGAGCGGGGGCGGTCCCCCTTCCTGCAGGAGCTCCGCCGGGGACACCGAGGCGACCGCTTCCGCGCGCAGGCAGGCGACCTGGTGCTCGGGCACGCCGGGCCGAGGCTGGAGTTCCGGGTCGGTGACCCGACAACGGTCCTCGACGAACGGACAGCGCGGTGCGAACCGGCAACCGGGCTTCGGGTCGACGAGCGTCGGAATGTCGCCGCCGATCCGGTAGCGGGTCCGGCGACGTCGCGCGTCCGCGACCGGGAGCGCGGCGAGGAGCGCCTTCGTGTACGGGTGGACCGGGCGCTCGAGCACTTCGCGCACCGGTCCGAGCTCGACGATCTGGCCGAGGTACATCACGGCCACCCGGTCGGCCACGAACCGGACCGCGGCGACGTTGTGCGTGATCAGGATGAAGGCGATCCTGCGCTCCCGCTGGAGCTCGATGAGACGGTTCAGGATCTGCGCCTGGACGGCGACGTCCAGGGCGCTCGTCGGCTCGTCGAGCACGATCAGCTTCGGGTCGACGATGAGCGCTCGCGCGAGCGAGATCCGCTGCCGCCCTCCGCCCGAGAACTCGTGGGGGTACTGGTCGAGGATCGCCGGCATGAGGCCGACGAGGGGCAGCATCTCCGCGACCCGCTTACGAATCTCCGCGTTCGATAGGAGACGGGGCATGGGGATCTTCGGAATGGTGGGGCGCGGCAACCCCTGCTTCAGGAACGCGCGGTAGTCGGCCTCGCGCCGTGTCCGTTCCTCGGGGGAGAGCCGACGTTCTTTCGTGCGGGCGAGGGCGGCTTTGTACTCCTGCTGGGCGTGGAGGTCCTCCTCCGCGTAGAGCTTCGGTAACCCTTCCACCGTCGCCTGGTACTCGGCCGTCCGCTTCGCCCGCTCCTCGAGGTCCGGGCGGAACTGGAAGATGAGGAGCTTCCGCTCTTCGGCGGGCATCCCCTCGCGTCGCGCCTTCTGCAGCGCCGCCCGGTACTCGCGCTCGAGGCGAGGCAGCTCCGCCGTGGGTGGTTTCTTCGAGTCCGCCACGTCGAGGGAGGCGCGATACGCCCCTTCGATCCGTTGCCGATGCGCGAGCCGCTGTTTCGCCCGCATCGCGGCGGCCGCCTCGTACTCCTGCTTCAGGAACTTGCGGGCCTTGAGGTCGGGATGGCACTCGAGGTAGAGACGCTCCTTCTCCTGCCGGACCTTCTCGCGGTACTCCCGCATCACCCGCTTCGGTTCGTAGCGCGCGAACCAGCGGTCGGTCTGGTTCTGGGCCCGGAGCGGCTCCCCGACGACCTGCCAGACCTTGAGCCGGGGGTCGAGCGAGCCGACCGGGTCCTGGAAGACGACCTGGATGTTGTGCCGCCAGTGCCGAAGCTCCGCCGGGTCGAGCTTGAGGATGTCCTTCCCTTCGAACCGAATCGCCCCGTCGGTAGGGTCGTGGAGGCGGGCGACGACCCAGCCGAGGGTCGTCTTGCCGGAACCGGATTCGCCGATGAGGCCAACCGTCTCGCCGGTCCGGACCGTGAGGTTGACGTGGTCGACCGCGTGGATCGCGCGACCGGGCTTGCGGCCGATCACCTCGCTGATGCTCCGGACGATCGGGAAGTACTTCGTGAGGTCCTGGGTTTCTAGGAGCGGCGGGCCCTCGTCGGTCACGGAAGGTTCGCGACCTCCTCCGCGAAATGGCACGCGCTCTTGTGGGGGGTCTCGGACTCCCGTACCGTTCCGATGACTCGCGACTCGGGAGCGGGTTCGCGCGCGCAAATCGGCTTCGCGAGCGCGCAGCGGGGATGGAAGCGGCACCCCCGGGGAAGCTGGGAGAGGTTCGGCACCGACCCGGGGATCGTCGGCATCGGCCAATCCGACTTGTAGCGCGTCGGGATCGACTTGAGGAGCGACTTCGTGTACGGGTGGCGCGGCGACTCGAAGATCTCCGCGACCGGGCCGAACTCGACGAGCCGCCCGGCGTACATCACACCGAGGTCGTCCGCGGTCTCGGCGACGACGCCGAGGTCGTGGCTGATGTAGAGGATCGAGGCGCTCACCTCGTCGATCAGCTCCTTCATCAGCGTGAGGACCTGCGCCTGGATCGTCACGTCGAGCGCGCTCGTCGGCTCGTCGGCGATGAGGAGCGCCGGCTTCTGGGAGAGCGCCATCGCGATCATGATGCGCTGGCGCATTCCGCCGGAAAGCTCGTGCGGGAACAGGTTCAGGATCGTCTCCGGGTCGTTGATGCGTACGAGCCGGAGGTAGTCGAGAACCTCCCGGCGCAGGTCCGGGCGCGCCATCTGCTGCGACCGCCGGCTCGCCATGTCCTTCGCGCTCGGCGGGACGACCGGGTGGGAGAGTACGTCGGCGGTCTCGGGAAGGGGTCGACGCGAATAATCGAACGGGGTCGGGCCGGGGTGGAACGACGGGAGGATGCCCGTCTCCCGCCAATGGCGCATCCGGACCGACTCCGCGATCTGGTCGAAGACCCGGTACGCTGGATTGAGCGAGTTGAGCGGCTCTTGGAAGATCATCCCGATGCCGGTGCCCCGGACCATCGGGAGCTTCGATTTCGGGACCGGCACGAGGTCGGTACCTTGGAAGATCACCTTGCCCGACCGGATATGCGCGGGCGGCTCGGGGAGGAGCCGGGGGATCGCCTGGGCGAGCGTGCTCTTCCCGCACCCCGTCTCGCCCACGATCCCGACGACCCGGCCCGGCGGGATGACGAGGGAAACGTCCGATACGGCCTGGAACCGCCCGGCGCCGACCTCGTACTCGACCGAGAGGTTCTCGACCGTCAGGACCGGTTCGGTCATGATCTCATCTCGCTCTCCTCGGCGGCCTCCGCCTCGGCCGAGGTCTCGGTCGTCGCCTTCGCGAGCGCTGGCTCCTCGGGCGGAGGCTCGCTGGTCGTGACCGACTGGGTGAGCGCGCGGCGGGTCCGCGGGTCGAGTACGTCCCGGAGACCGTCGCCGAGCAGGCTGTACGCGAGCGCCGTCATGAAGATGGCGACCGCCGGGGCCGCGATGAACCACCAGTAGATGAAAATCGGCTCGGCCCCTTGGTAGTACGACATCATGCTGCCCCACTCGGGGCTGGGTCCGGGCCAGAGGATCCCGGCGCCGATGTACGAGATCGTCGAGAAGGTGACGAGCACGGTTCCGATGTCGAGGGTGAAGTAGACGATGATCGGGTCGAAGACGTTCCGGAGAACGTGGCGTGTGAGGATCCGCGTCTCCTTGACCCCGGCCGCCCGGGCCGCGGTGACGTACGGCAGATGCTTGACCGCGAGCACTTCACCGCGGACGAGCCGCACGTAGAACGGCCACCACGTGATGAAGATCGCGAGGAAGGCGGTGGCGACCCCGCGCCCGATCGACGCGAGGAGCGCGAGCGCGAGCAGCAAGCTCGGGAAGGCGAGGAACACGTCGGTCACCCGCATGATGACCGTCGACGTGGCGCCGCCGAGCGTCCCGGGCTTGTCCCAGTAGCCGGCGACGAGCCCGAGGAACCCGCCGAGGAACACCGAGATCCCCGCGATCCCGATGCCGATGCCGAGGTCGAGCGGCAGGGCGAGCAGGACGTCCGAGTAGATGTCCCGGCCGCCCTCGTCGGTGCCGAACGGGTGGGCGAAGGACGGGGGCCACCGAAGGATGGTCGGCGGCTCGTTGTAGACGCCCGTGTTCTGCGTCGCGCTGTACGGGACGATGAGGGCCGGGTGGATGACCACGATCGCCGAGAGGATGAGCGTGATCGAGACCAGCACGAACCCGGCGAAAGAGAGCGGGTTCGCCCGCATGACCTTGTAGAAGTTGATGAGGGTCCGTCCGGCGGTGCTCGCGAGTCGACGCGGCGCCGGGAGGGATGCGTACGCGTCCATCCGGAGGGTTTACCTCCACTCCACCCGGGGGTCGAGGATGCCGTAGAGGATGTCCGAGAGGAGGTTCGCGACGACCACGCCGATCGAGAAGACCACCACGACCGCGATCGCGCCGTCGAAGTTCGGCACGCCGGCCCCGCCCAGCGCCTCGAAGGCGTACGCCCCGATCCCCGGCCAGGAGAACACCTCTTCGATCACCACCGTCCCCGCGAGGAGGCCGCCGGCGGTCAGGCCGAGCACCGTGACGGTGGCGATGAGCGCGTTCCGAAGAGCGTGCTTGTAGAGGACGATGAAGTTCGAGAGCCCCTTCATCCGGGCCGCTTTCACGTAGTCGAGCGGGAGCACCTCGAGCATCGTCGCCCGGGTCATCCGGGTCGCGATACCCATGTTGATGAACGCGAGGACCCCCGCCGGGAGGATCAGATGGTTGATCGCATCGATCGTGTAGGGAAAGTTTCCGGCGATGATCGCGTCCAGGATGGACATATGGGTGACCTGCGGGAACGGAGGCGGGTAGACGCTGTACTCGCCCGACGTCGGTAATCCCACCGCCGGGGCCAGGTAGACCGCCGCGACGACCGCCCCGACGTACGTCGGGACCGACCAGCCGCTCAGGTAGAGGACGCGAACGAGGTGGTCGCCCCAGCGGCCCGCGTACTGGGCGGCGATCACCCCAAGCGGAATGCCGATGACGATCATGAGGAACATCGAGGCGATCACGAGCTCGAGGGTCGCCGGCACCGCGGCCGCGATTACCGGGAAGACGGGCGTCCCGAGCTGGGACGTTCCCCAGTTGCCGACCAAGAGTTGCGAGAAGTAGTCCCAGAACTGCGTCCACAACGGCAGTTTGAACTGCGCCTCGCAGGCGAGGAGCACGTTGTGGGACGCCTTCGGGTACCAGCGGGGACAGGGGTCGACGGCGGCGACGTGCGTGACCAGAAACGTGAGGACGATGACGCCGAGCAGCACCGGCAGGAGCTGGAGGAATCTCTTCCCGATGAAAATGATAAGGTCCTCGAGATTCCGTCCCATTCCCCGACCCTCCGAATCAGGGAGGCGGCCCCAGGCCTACGCCGAGCCCGAGCATCTCCCCCCGATTCGCCTTCCCATATTAATCCGCTCGTGAGAGGTCGGTCGGCGTCTCGGCGACTACGGCAGGTAATCGCGCGGCAGGGTCCTGAGTTCCGTCATGGTCTCGGTGGCGACCGAGACGAACTTCTCGATGTCCTTCTCCGTGTGCGCGCTCGAGAGCGTGATCCGTTCGTAGTTGTCGGGGTGAATGTAGATCCCCTTGTCGAGCAGGAGCTGGTGGTGGCGGAGGAACAGATTCCAGTCGATCTGGAGCGACTCGCGGTAGTTCACGATCTTCTTCCGGCGCGTGAAGAAAAACTGGAGCATTCCGTTCACGGACTGCACGAGGGTCGGGATCTTGGCGTCGTGCCCCGCCTCTTCGAGCCCCTTGTGGAGCTTCTCGGTGAGCCGCCCGAACCGGGCGTAGAGCTCGTCGCCCCCGCGGCTCAGCATCCGCAGGTTCGCGAGGGCGCCCGCCATCGTGAGGTTGTTCGCGTTGTACGTGCCGCCGAAGCTGATCCGTCCCGGCGCGATCAGCTCCATGTATTCGGCCTTGCCCGAGACCGCCGAGACCGGCACGCCGCCGCCGAGCGCCTTCGCCCAGCAGGAGATGTCCGGCTCGACCCCGTAGAGCTGCTGCGCCCCGCCGGGTGCGACCCGGAAGCCGGTGAACACCTCGTCGAAGATGACGAGCATGTCGTTCTGGTGGGCCACCTCGACGAGGCGCTTCAGGTAGTCCGGCGCCGGCGGGATGACCCCGGAGTTCGCCATGATCGGCTCGAGGATGACGCACGCGAGGCGGTTCCGGTAGCGCCGGACGATCCGTTCGAAGGCGTCGATCGAGTTGTACGGCGCGACCAGAACGTAGTCGGTGACGCCGGGAGGAATCCCCGCGGAGTTCGGTAGCGGGCGCGGGTACTCGTCAATCCCCGCCACCATCGGCGGCGCCTCCGCACTGATCAGCACGATGTCGTGCTGGCCGTGGTAGTGGCCTTCGAACTTCAGGATCGCGTCCTTGCCCGTGGCTGCGCGTGCGATCCGAATCGCGTTCATCGTCGCGTCCGAGCCGCTCGTGCAGAACGCGACGCGCTCCGCGTTCGGCACCATCTTCTTGAACAGCTTCGCAACCTCGACCTCGAGCTCGCTCGTCGCGCCGAAGTTGAGGCCTAGCTCCGCCTGCTCCTGGATCGCCTTGACCTGCGCCTCGGGGGCATGGCCGTTGATGAGGACGCCGTAGGCGAGGTTGAAGTCGAGGTACTCGTTGCCGTCCTCGTCCCAGAGTCGGGAAC
This sequence comes from Thermoplasmata archaeon, assembly GCA_035626215.1. Taxonomy (GTDB): domain Archaea; phylum Thermoplasmatota; class Thermoplasmata; order Lutacidiplasmatales; family UBA184; genus Lutacidiplasma. The sequence goes on along the minus strand of DASPOD010000046.1, from coordinate 30,668 downwards.
CTTTTCCCTTGGCAATGAACGGGGGGCAGGGGTCGTACGACGCGGTCCGGATGAGGGAGCTCGACCCGTTGGGAAGGTACTTCTTCGCCTCCTCGAACAGCTTCGCGCTCTTCTTGAGCTTCGGAACGAGCCGAGCGATCGGGATCGGTAGCGGCTCGGGCTCGGGCGCCGCCGGGGTGGTTTCCTTCGGCGTCTCCTTTGCCGACTCCTTCGGGGCCTCCTTCGGGGTCTCCTTGGGCGTTTCCTTCTTCTTTTCCTCGCCCGCGGGAGGCGACGGGACCGACGGAGGAGGGATGGCCGAACCCTCGGCGGTCAGCCGGACGAGGTCGGACGGCCCCGGAACGGCATCCTCCGGACCGGGGTCACCCTCGCGGCTCCGAGCGCTCGACACCGGGGCGGGGTCCAGCTCCGCCATAAACTACGCTTTCCGGGCGTGCGAGCCACCTCGAGGGGGCTATATATAATTGGCTCGGCTCAAGAATGCGGGAAACTGCCCCCGATAACACCAAGTAGCGCTACACTAAATGATACTTCGATGGCCCAACCTATGGATTTCGCCTTCTGATAGCAGATGTTTGAGCCGGAAATGGTTGGATTTCGCCTGCGGGACCGCTAATTGGTCTTCCGGGGCGGGAGCGGAGGCTCGGGCGGCGTGATCGTCGTCTCGACCCCGCGCTGGGCGAGGGCGGTGCGGAACGGTTCGGGGGGGATGCACCGCTCGGGCGGCACAACGCCGACGGCGCGGACCTTTCCCTGCACGATCAGCTCCGCACCGACCGCCCCGGCGATGCCGACCACATACTCGGTGGCCGTGAGATGCCAGTCGGGGCGGGGCGGGAACCTTCCGATCGCGTGGCGGACGACCGGCTTCCCGCCCTTCGTACCCTTCACCTCGATGTCGAAGAGCTCCCAGTCATTCACCGTGACCCCCTCGGGGGCGCCGAGCAATTTGCCCCGTCGCAGTAGCGCGAGCGTGAACTCCCGGGGCGTCACCTTCTGGCCCTTCACGTCGAGCGGCTCATCCGACGCGAGGCCGAGGAGGGACATCGTCCGCAGAACCTCGATGCCCGGACCGCCTTCCTTCCACTCGCAATGGCGGATCCCCTTCGACCGGAGGCTCTCGGGAAGCGTCGCCGGCTCGGAGTGAAGGGTTCGGTAGATGCGGGTCTTGCCGACAGGGGGTCCGAACTCAAACTCCTCCGCCCCGCTCATCGCGGGGTACTCCTTGTAGGCCCCGTTCTCGAACACCTGGGCCGGCAGGACCATCTCGTCCAGGAACGTACTCGGCGACCAGGTGAACGAAATCTCCGGGGCGCCGACCGTGAGGTCGCGCCAGCCGTCCCGGATCATCAGCGACTCGACGGTGTCGAGGTCGTCGCACGCCTGCATCGCGAGAACGTTCGAAATCCCGGGGACCTGCCCGAGCCCCGGAATGGCGGTCAGTTTCGCCTTGCGGAACTCAGCGTCCTGGTCGAGCTGGCGGTGGGTCATGTGGAAGAGGCCGCCGAAGTCGAGGTACGGAACGTGCGCCTCGAGCGCGGCCGCCATTACGTCGAGGTTGAAGGTGTACTGAACGGCGTTCACGACGACGTCGGCGCCCTTGAGCAGCTTCACGACCGCCGGCTTCTTCCGGACGTCGATCGTCACAGGTGAGGCCCGGGCGCCGGCCGCTTTCGCCGACGCTTTCGCGAGGTTCTCGTCAAGGTCGGCGACGATGACCGAGTCGAACAACCCTCCGGTCGCGAGGTCGCGCACCGTGCTCTGTCCCGTGAGGCCGCCTCCGCCCAGGACCACCGCCTTCATCGTCCGAACCCTCCGTCCTCGCTCGGAGCCGTGCAGGCTATACGAGCCTTCGGGTGAGGCTAGCTACGCCGGCGGGCGGTCGTTCCTCGGCCGGCGGGCTTCGTCCCCGTCTCGCTCGGCGGGGGAGCGGCGGGAGTGGGGGGAGCGGGCGCGCCGGAAGCGGCCGACGTCCGTGCGAGAAGGTCCCGGAACGTCTCGAAGTGCCGCAGGAACGGGTCCGCCCGGCGCTGCTCCTCGAGCTCCCCGAGGGCGATCTCGAGCGTCGCCTTCGCCTTCGGGTCTCCGGTCGCGGCGCGGACCAAGTAGACGCACAGCACCTGGTAGCGCGGGAGGACGAACGCGTCGGGACGGGGGGTGCTCATGTCTCCCTTGCGGGGCCGGTAGACCCGGTCGACCGGGACCGCCTCCGCGACCGCCTTCCGGTGAGAGAACCCGAAATACCGTCCGGGCCCGAGGATCCGGGTCACTTCCCGGATGTTGCCCCCGAGGTTGATGGTGAGCCGGTCGCACTCCTGCCAGCACCAGAGCCCGAACCCGTAATCCCCCGCCTGGTAGGCGTCCCACGCCCGGCCGTACAGCTCGCGCTCCCGTTCCTCTTCCGGGAGCTCGGGATTCGCCACCGCCTTCCAGTCGGAGACCAAGAGGTCGACCCGCATCGAAGGGGAGAACTCCTTCATCGTGGGCACGTCGGGAGGAGGGGACACGACGGGGCCACCACCGTCGGGGATTAACCTACTGCTGTCGGCCCCGCTTGCGCGTCGACAACCCGCACCCCAGCGACCCAGCTCTCCCGGACCGCGGTCGCTCCCGCCCGGAGCACGTCCGAGAGCCGGGGCACGGCAAGGACGATGAGGTCACCCGACCCTCCGACTTCGAGCGACCCTAGGGCGGGTTCTCCCAACGCACGCCCCCCGTGACGGGTGTACAAGGTCACCGCCTCCTCGAGCGCGAGCGCCTCGCCGGGAAATGGGTTCGCCGAACGCCCGAGTTCGTCCCACCGAGTCGTCGCGGCCCGAATCCCCCGCCACGGGTCGGCCGGGTCGTACGGAGCATCGCTCGACCCGACGAGGAGATGGCCCCGGTCGGCGAGGGTCCGAAAGGCGTACGCCCATCGGACCCGCTCCCGCCCGAGGCGCTGGGGGAGCCAGGAGTCGCTCCAGACGAACCCGGGCTGAACGACGAGCGCCGGTCGAACCTCGTCGAGGATGGAGAGCACCTCGGGCGGGGTCAGAGCGACGTGCTCGACCCGCGCGGGCGGACCCTCACGTCGGGCGTACGGCGCGATCAGCCGAAGGGCGCGAACGAGGGCTCGGTCCCCGATCGCGTGCATCGCCGGGGCGAGACCCAGGCCGTCCGCGAACGCGAGTGCCTCCGAGAGCGTCGCGTCGGACTCGACCGCGATGCCACTTGCCTCCGGGCGGTCGGCGTACGGCTCCGAGAGCCATGCGGTCCGCGGGCCGAACGCCCCGTCGGCGAAGCCTTTCGTCCCGACGACCGCGAAGTTCCCCCGTCGCCCTGCGGGGGCGAGGTCGGCGGTCCGAAACTCGCGGACCCGCAGGAGCCGGACGTACCCGCGGACCCGTATCGGGAGCCGGTCCTCCGCGGCGAGCGACCGAAGGACGGTGAGCTCCTCGGGTGAAAGGTTCATCGACGCGACCGTGGTAAGCCCGAGCGAGGCGAGGTGGCGGAGCGTTCGCTCGATACCGTCCGCATCGTCCGACCGCCCGGTGAGGGACCCGAGCCATCGAACGGCCTCTTCGTAGACGACCCCGGTCGGTCGCCCGGCCCGGTCCCGGGCGACCCGGTCCCGGGTCTCCTCCTGAGGCCGAGACTCTAGGCCGGCCGCGTCGAGCGCGGCGCTGTTCGCGATGGCCGCGTGGCCGCTCGCGTGCACGATCACCGCCGGCCGGTCTCCGACCGCCCGATCCAGGTCCTCCCGGACCGGCCATCGGCCGCCGAGCGAGCGTTCCACATCGAGGCCCCGTCCGATGATCGGCCCCTCCGGGTGGAGCGTCGCCCAGTCGCGGAGCCGCGTTGCGAGCTCCTCCGAATCCCGGACCTCGGCGAGGTTGAGCCCTTCCCGGAACCGGGTGAGGTCGCCGAGGTGAAGGTGGGCATCGATGAGCCCCGGCAGAACGAGCCGGCCGCCGAGCGACACACGCTCGACACCGGTCGGCGCGGACCTTCGGACCTCGTCCTCGGCCCCGACGGCGACGACCGTCCCCGCGTCGACCAGCAGCGCCTCGGCGTACCGCCGTCCCGTGAAGATTCGGCCGTTGGTCCAGAGGCGCGCTTCGCTCATCGAGGGCACGGCACCATCGGAGGCGAGACGAAGAAGGGGATGAAAGGGTTGGCCGCCCGGCCGGTTCGGCCGTTACGGTTAGACGTCCAAGTACCGGTAGAACTCGTACGGGTGCGGTCGCAGGTTGAGCTCGAGTTGCTCCTCGCGCTTGATCGCGATGTACGACTCGAGCAACGAATCCGCGAACGCGGGCTTGAGGAACGCCCGGTCCGATTCGAGGCAGTCGAGCGCCTCGCCGAGCGACCCGGGAAGCTCCCGGACCCCGAGCTCCTTCCGCTTCGCCTTCGTGAGCTTGTAGATGTTCTCGTCGACCGGTGGCGGCGGTTCGACCTTCCGGCGGATCCCGTCGAGCCCCGCGAGCGCGAGGGCCGCCTCGGTGAGGTAGATGTTGGCCGCGGAGTCCGGCGTCCGATACTCGAGTCGCTTCGCCCCCGGCCGTCCCTTGTGATACATCGGGACCCGCACGTTCGCGGAGCGGTTCGCCTTGCTCCACGCGATGAAGACGGGTGCCTCGTAGCCCGGCACGAGGCGGCGGTACGAGTTCGTGATCGGGTTCGTGATCGCGCACATCGCCCGGGCGTGCTCGAGGAGGCCCCCGACGTAGTACCGGCACGCCTGACTCAACTCGGCGTACGGGTCGCTCGCATCGTAGAACGCCGCCTTCCCCTTCGACCAGAGCGACTGGTTCGTGTGCATGCCGATCGCGTTGTCGCCGTAGATCGGCTTCGGCATGAGGCACCCGATCATCCCGTGGCGACGCGCGACGTTGCGGATGACGTACCGCAAATCCTGAATGTGGTCGGCCATCGGGACGAGCTCGTCGAACTTGATGTTGATCTCCGACTGGCTCGCCGTCGCGACCTCGTGATGGTGCGCGTCGAGCGTCATGTGGAAGCAGTCCGCGAGGATGTTGCACATCTCGGCGCGCAGCGGGAGGAGGGAATCGTGCGGCGGGGTCCGGTGGTACCCTTCCTTGAACCGCACGGTCCCGGTGGCCGGGCCCCCGTGCCACGGGGACTCGGAGTGGTTCACGAGGTAGCCCGCGCCCTGCCAGGCGTCCCGGACACCGGCGGCGGACGGGATCAGCTCGACCGAATCGAAGACGAAGAACTCGACCTCTGGGCCCCAGTACGAGCAGTCGTACCCTGCCTCCGCGAGGACCTGCTCGGTCTTGCGGGCGACGTAGCGCGGGTCGTGGGCGTACGGCGCCTGGGAACCGCCGAGACGGACGTCGCAGATGAACCGCGCCGTCCCTCCGGCTTCCGGATTCCACGGGATGGTGGCGAGCGTCGACGGGTCGGGCACGAGGTTCATGTCCGATTCGAAGATCTCCTGGAATCCCCGGACAGAGGAGCCGTCGAGCTTGGGGACCCCCGACTCGAACGACCCTTCGTCCAAGGTGTTGGCCGGGATGTCGACCTGGTTGTACCCGCCCAAGACGTCGGTGTAGAACAGCTGGACCCACCGGACCTTGTCCGCCTTCAGTTTCTCAAGAGCCGCACTCGCACGCGACCGACTCGGCTTGCTACGCTGAGGAGCCACTCACGTTCCCCCAAACCCCGAACGGCAGCCGCTACATCAAGATTTTTGCCGGAATAGTGGACGAGCTTCCACATTTCTCAAGCAAGCCTTTATTTCCGACCGTTGATTTCAAGTGGCATGCGCCAAACGTCCACATTGGACGATCTCGACCGCGCGATCCTCGAAGAGCTCAACGTCGACGCCCGGCGCAGCCACCGGGAGATTGCCCATCGGCTCCGGGTCTCCCCGACCACCGTGAGCGCGCGAGTATCGCGTCTCGAGAGCCAGGGCGTGATCCGGGGGTATGTTCCCGTGCTGGACGACGAGCAGCTCGGTTTCGACCTGTGGGCCGCGATCGGCATCCGCATCTCGAAGGGCCGGCTCCGCGAGGTCGAGGAGCGGCTCGCCCGCGACTCCCGGGCGTACGCGATCTACGACGTCACCGGCGAGAACGACGCGCTCCTCATCGGCCGGTTCCGGGACCGGCGCGACCTGGACCGGTTCGTGAAGCACGCTCTCCAAGACCCGTTCGTCGAACGGACGAACACGCAGGTCGTGCTCAACCGCGTGAAAGAGGACCGGCGGGTTCCCGTGACCCGTCGTCCGGCTGTCGGCGACGCCCCGTCGTGAGCGCCGCCTGAGGGCGCGCTCCGTCCACCGTGGGAAACCCCTAAGAGGGGGCGCTCCCCCATGCGGACCGGAGCACGGCCATGGAATGGGGAATGGCGAACCGCATGCACCGGATGTTCAACCCGGTGAGTGGAAACTCGGTGATGGTGGCGGTCGACCACGGCTACTTCATGGGCCCGACGCGCCGTCTCGAGAACGCCCGGGCGACGATCGCGCCGCTCCTGCCGTACGCCGACGCGCTCGGGGTCACTCGGGGGCTCCTACGCCACGCAGTCGACCCCACCGCGGCGACCCCGATCCTCCTCCGCGTCTCGGGCGCGGTGACGGTTCTCAAGGACGACCTCTCCCACGAATCGATCGTTACATCGATGGAGGACGCGGCCCGCTTGAACGTGAGCGCGGTCGCCTTAAGCGTCTTCGTCGGCGCGCCGTACGAGCACGAGTCGCTCGTCCACCTCTCCCAACTGATCGACGCCGGTGAGGCCTGCGGCATTCCCGTGATGTCGATCACGGCCGTGGGGAAGGAGCTCGAGAAGCGGGACGCCCGCTACCTGGCCCTCGCCTGCCGCGTCTCGGCCGAGCTCGGAGCGCGGATGGTGAAGACCTACTACTGCGACAACTTCGAGAAGGTCGTCGAAGGCTGCCCGGTGCCGATCGTCTGCGCCGGTGGCCCGAAGCTCGACACCGATCGGGCGGCGCTCGAACTCGCGTTCGGCGCGATCCAGGCCGGTGCCCACGGCCTCGACATGGGTCGCAACATCTGGCAATCCGACCACCCGGTCGCGATGCTGAAGGCGCTTCGCTCCATCGTCCACGAGAAGGCGACCGTCAAAGAGGCGCTCGACGTGCTCGACGGCGAGAAGAAGGCCGCCTCGGCGGCACCGAAGCGAGCTGCAACGGCCTGACCTCGGGGCGGACGGTTCTCGTCGGAACCATCATAAGGCCGACCTCGCTCGGCCGCGGCGCGCGGGGATTGCCAAGCTTGGCCAAAGGCGCCAGATTCAGGGTCTGGTCCCGTAGGGGTTCGTGGGTTCAAATCCCTCTCCCCGCACCGGGGATTTGAACCCCGGAGCCAGCAATGGCCGGGACTCGGCCGGTTAGGGGATTTTGCGTTCCTTGCGCGCCCGGTCGCGCTCTTCCCCCGCCTGGGAGATGAGCCTCTGGGCCATCGCCAATGCACCGTCGACCTCGCCGAAATCGGTCGGCTTCCCATCGACCGTAGCCGGGTGGTAGGCAATCGGTCCCTGCGGGGAGAAGTCGTCCTCCGCGACGACGACCCCGAAAGTCCTCTCGATCTCGGGCTCGATCACCGCTTCGAGCGGATGGTCGAGGCGTTCCTTCACGTCGATGCGAACGAGCGTCATGGGGTCGAGTCCGGGCGGGACTTCCCCTATCGCGACCACGACAATCTCGCGGGGGTCGAAGACGTTGATCGCGCTGTAGAGACGACCGGGCATTCCGAACCCGACCGTGTGGTACCAGGCACGCCGGAAGTCGTCGTAGGTCTTCCCCTCTTTCAGCCGTCGCGTCAGGATTGACACGTACCACATCGATGCTCCTGCGGACCCCATCTCGTGGGCCGTCCGGGTCGGAACGCCAGCAGGGATTCATCATCCTTCGTTCGAGGGGCTTCGCGACGGCCGGCAGAGCCCCTGGGTGAGTAGGCTCTTAGAGGGAGGCCGACGATGCCCCCGGTCGGCACCTTCGAGGAGGGGGAGATACGTCGATGGTTTCGGAGGGCGGCGTACCGGCGCCGAGCCGGGGGCGGTTCCGCGCGGCCGTGGTCCAAGCAGCTCCCGTGGCGTTCGACCTGGAGCGCAGCCTCGAGAAGGCGCAGAAACTCGCCGCGGAAGCGGCCGGCCTCGGGGCCCGCCTCGTCGTCTTCCCGGAAGCGTTTCTATCGGCCTACCCACGAGGGATGGACTTCGGTGCGGTGATCGGCTCGCGCTCGGACGAGGGTCGCGAAGAGTTCCGGCGGTACTGGGAGAGCAGCGTGGATGTCCCCGGTCCGGTGGTGGACGCGCTCGGGCGCACGGCGCGGGACCACGGAATCTATCTCGTGATCGGGGTGGTGGAGCGCGACGGAGGCACCCTCTACTGCACGGCCCTCTTCTTCTCCGACAGCGGGACGTTCCTCGGCAAACACCGGAAAATCATGCCGACCGGCTCGGAACGGCTGGTCTGGGGCTTCGGGGACGGCTCCACCCTGCCCGTCTACGACACCCCGTATGGGAAGCTCGGGGCGGTCATCTGCTGGGAGAACTACCTCCCCCTGCTCCGGGCCGCGATGTATTCGAAGGGCATCGAGATCTACTGCGCCCCGACCGCCGACGCCCGGGACGTTTGGCTCGCCTCCATGCGGCACATCGCCGTCGAGGGCCGCTGCTTTGTCCTTTCGGCGAACCAGTTCAACCGCCGTCGGGATTTCCCGCCGGATTACCGGTCGAGCTTCGGGGAGGAGCCGGACGCCGTGGTGACGTCCGGCGGGAGCTGTATCGTGGACCCGTTCGGAAAGTTCCTCGCCGGCCCGAACCGCGAGGGTGAGGCGATCCTCACCGCCGAGATCGACCGGGCCGAGGTGGTTCGGGGCAAGTACGACCTCGACGTTGTCGGTCACTACGCCCGGCCCGACATCTTCCACCTGGTGGTCGACGAACGGCCCAAGCGACCGGTCGGAGGCGTCTGACCCGGCCGGGCCCGGTCGCGAACGGAGGTTCTACGTGAAGGCGATGGTCCTGCATTCGGTCGCGCCGGTCGAATCCCGTCCGCTCCGGCTGGAGGAGGTCGCACCGCCGGAGCCGGCGGCGACCGAGGTGCTCGTCCGCGTCGACAAGTGCGGTGTCTGCCGAACGGACCTGCACGTGGTGGAGGGGGACCTCCCACCGCTGCGTTCGGCGATCATTCCGGGGCATGAGGTGGTCGGCACGGTCGTTCGCGCGGGACCGGAGGTGCGGACCCTCGCGCCGGGGGAGCGCGTCGGCATCCCCTGGCTGCACCATACGTGCGGTCGATGCGAGTACTGCACGACCGGCCGCGAGAACCTCTGCGCGGAGAAGGTGTTCACCGGCTACAGCGTGAACGGCGGCTACGCCGAGTTCATCCTCGGCGAGGAAGGGTACACGTTCCCGCTGCCCGACATCGACGCGGCCCGGTTCGCCCCGTTCCTGTGCGCCGGCATCATCGGATATCGAGCGCTCAAGGTCGCATTGCCCCGTCCGGGGGGTCGGATCGGGTTCTTCGGGTTCGGAGGTTCGGCCCACCTTACGCTCCAGCTCGCTGCCCGGCTCGGCTACGAGACCGTGGCCTACTCCCGGAACCCCGAGCATCTCAAGCTCGCGCGGGAGGTAGGAGCGTCGGAGACGGTACTCACCTCCGACCGGGTGGCCCCGCCGCCGAGGCTCGACAGCGCGGTGGTGTTCGCACCCACCGGTGAGGTGGTGATTCAAGCCCTTCGCGAGCTGAAGAAAGGCGGGACGTTATCGATCGCCGCGATCCACATGAGTCCGATCCCGTTGATCGACTACGACCGGTATCTCTTCGGCGAACGGAAGATCGTCAGCGTGGAGGCGAACACCCGCGCCGACGCGCGGGAGTTCCTCGACCTCGCCCACCGCCTACATCTCGAAAGCACGGTCGAGGTACGACCCCTCAAGGAGGCCAACGAGGCGCTCGCCGACCTCAAGAACGGTCGCCTCACGGGCGCGGCCGTCCTCGATTGTGCCTCGGCCTGAAAGAAGACCACCGGCTTCTCAAATAGCGGGGCGTGGTCCCGCCGACGATGGCGTCCCGTCGGCGACCTTCGGCGCGAAAACCCCCCGCCCGGCCCATGGTCCCCCCGGAGCTGAGAATCGAGGCGCCGACCCCGCGCATCATCCGGGTCGACCTCATCGAAGACCCCCACGCGCACATCGTCTGCCGCGCCTGCGGCCGGATCCAAGGTGTCGAACTGACCGAGCTCGACCGTCACTTTCTGACCGAGCTCGCCGGCCACCACCCGGACGGCTGGAGCGTGGACGGGATCGCGTTCTCCTTGATGGGAGCCTGCCGACGGTGCCGCGAAGGCCCCCGCCCGTAGGCGCGTCCCGCTCGGGGGAGGCGCCCGCGTGACCGGTTTCTTCACCGCTCCGCGCATCGCCTGGGGGCCGGGCGCGGTCGAGCAGCTGAGCGGGCTCGGCGCACGGCGCGCCTGCGTCGTGGTCGACGCTGCGGTCGCGACGCAGCACGGCCACCAGCGGGTCATCGAAGAGCTGGGGAAGTCGGGAACCGCGGTCGAGGTGATCGAAGCGGGAGCCGATGCGGACCGGGTCGACGTGGTCACCTCGCTCGCCGCCCGGATGAACGGCTTCGGGCCGGACTGGGTGGTGGCGGTCGGCGGCGGACGAACGATCGATGCTGCCAAGGCCGCCCGCCTGCTGCTCGAAAAGCCGGAGCTTTCCCTCGACGGACTGACACCTGTTTTCGAGCTTCCCGAGCCGCCCCGCTGCCGGCTCGTCGCGGTGCCGACGACGAGCGGCAGCGGCAGTGAGGCGAGCTGGACGGTCGACCTCCGACTTCGGGACGAGGACCGACCGGTCGAAATCGCTCACCGGGCCCTCGTGCCCGACTGGGCGGTCGTCGACGTCGGGTTCGCCGGGACACTCTCGAACGAGCTCCGCCGCGATGGCGGCCTCGAGGCGCTGGGGCAGGCCGTGGAGGCATACCTCTCGGCCTGGGCAAATCCGTTCTCGGACGCCCTCGCGCTGTCCGTCGTTCGGACGGTCTTCGAGCGGCTGCCGCACGCCCTCAAATGGAGCGACGACCCGGACGCGAAGGAGGCCGTGCACTTTGCGGCCACCCTCGCCGGGCTGGCGGCCTCCAACGCGCAGCGCGGCCTCACCCACGCCCTAGCTCGGGCCCTCGAGCCCCGGTCGAGCCTTTCGTACGGTCAACTGCTCGGGATACTGTTGCCCCGGGTGCTCGAGTTCGACCGGCCCTCCGCCCGGGAACGGATCGAGGCGCTCGCGCTCGTGGTCCATACCGCCGAGGACCGGGCCCCGGTCCCGTTCGAGGTTCGACTGGTCCGTTTGTTCGAGGCCGTGCGCGCACCGGCGTCGCTCGACGCCGCCGGGATCGACCGCGCTCGGATCGAGGCCGCACGCGACCGCATTGTCGCCGACACGCTTCGTTCGCCCGGGGTGCTCGCGAACCCCCGGGTACCCGGGGAGCGCGACATCGACTCGCTCCTCACGGGAGGGACCGCCCACTCCCCGAGCGACGGTTGACCCGGGCGACCGACTCCCTCCCGGGTTCTCCCGCTACGGGGGTTTCGTAGTCACCGCCTAAATATCCGAATTTGTCGTGGGCGCGTGTTGTCGGGTGGTTCGCCCCCGGCCCCCACCGCCGATGGGACATCGACGGACTCTCGGCAGATTCTGAACGCCCTCGATAGTGCGCGGGTGCAGCGGTTCCACTTCCGCACGATCATCGTCGCGGGGATGGGGTTCTTTTCGGACGCGTACGACCTGTTCGTCATCTCGCTCGTTCTCCCGATCCTCGTCGCGCTCGCACCGGGCGGTGCCATCGGCAAGACGGAGCTCGCGTTCCTCGGCTCGTCGGCCCTGATGGGGGCGGCGGTCGGCCAGGTGCTCTTTGGGTGGCTCGGTGACCGCCTCGGCCGGCGGAAGGTCTACGGGCTCACACTGACCGTGATGGCGATCGCGGCGGTCGGCAGCGCCCTGAGCGTTCCGGTCGCCGGGCTCTCCACCGTCACGGTGCTGATCCTCTGGCGGTTCGTGCTCGGGGTCGGGGTCGGCGGCGACTACCCGCTCAGTGCCACCATCATGAGCGAGTATTCGAACGTGCAGAGCCGCGGCCGTCTCGTCGCGAGCGTTTTCGCGATGCAAGGTTTCGGCCTCCTGGTCGGAGCCGGCACGAGCCTCGCGGTGGTGTTCCTCGCGCCGAGCCTCAACATCGCCTGGCGCCTCATCCTCGGCCTCGGGGCCGTCCCGGCGCTCGTTACCATCTACTATCGAATCCGGATGCCGGAGACCCCGCGGTTCAGCCTCGCCCAGGGGCAGGCGGGCGAGGCTGCGAAGACCATCGGGTCCATCACCGGAGTCACCGTGCGCCCGACCGGGAACTCCCGGGCGACGCGCGTCCCGGTCCGCCAGTTTCTCCGGACCTACGGGCTCCTCATCTTCGGGACGGCGTCGACGTGGTTCCTGCTCGACGTCGCGTTCTACTCGACGAACATCTTCAACCCGCTCATCCTGAAGGAGATTGGGTTCGCGAACGCGGCGTCGTACCCGCCGCTGCAACAGGTGCGGCTCCTCGCGACCGGGAACGTGCTCATCGCCCTGGTCGCGTCGGTGCCCGGCTACTGGGCCGCGGTGGCGCTCATCGACCGCGTCGGCCGACGTCCGCTCCAGTACATCGGCTTTGGCGTCATGGCCGCATCGTTCCTCACGCTCTCGTTCGGGTGGGGAACGCTGGTCGGGATCCTTCCCGCCTTCCTCGCGGTGTACGGACTCACGTTCTTCTTCGCGAACTTTGGCCCCAACACGACCACGTTCGTCTATCCGAGCGAGGTTTTCCCGACGATGTACCGGACCACCGGGCACGGAATCGCGGCCGCCGCCGGCAAGATCGGCGCCGTGGTCGCCGTCTTCGTCTTCGCGAGCTTCTACGCGGTCTACGGCCTCCCGTGGTTCTTTGGGGTTCTCGCCATCGTCTCGTTCCTCGGGCTGTTGCTCACGATCGCCCTCCTTCCCGAAACGTCGCAGCGCTCCCTCGAGGACGTCTCCGGGGAGGACGAGCTGTCGGTCCTCGTCCGCCGCTTCTCAACGTACCTGCGATCACTTTCCCTCACCGCGCAGCAGGCGGCCTTCGCGCTCCGGGAGCTGATCGATGACCCGTCCACCGACCGGGACGCGAAGGTCGAGCGGATCACCGCGATCGAGCACTCGGCCGACGAGGAGGTGCACCGGATCTTCATCGAGCTCAACAACCGGCGCCTGAGCTCGGACGTCCGGACCGAGGTCGGGCGGCTCGCGAGCGCGCTCGACGATCTCGTCGACGGGATCGAGTCGGTCTCGGCCCGGGTCAAGACCTACGGTCTCGTCCGGAGCCGGGACGAGCTCCGACGGTTCGCGGACATCGTGGTCGAGTCGGTCGAAGACGTCAGCAACGGGATCCTCGGCCTGGACGAGCTCTACCGCGGCGCTCCCGCGAACCTCAACCACGCGATTGTAGAGGTCAACCGGCTCGAGAACGAGGCGGACGACCTGCTCCGCGACCTCCTCGAGAAGCTCTTCGCCGAACGGGACCCGATCGAGATTCTCAAGTGGAAGGATTTCTACGAGCGGCTCGAAGTGATCACCGACCGCTGCGAGGACGTGACGGACGTCTTCCAGGACCTCGAGGTCCGCTACGCGCCCGGGGCCTGAGCCGCGACGGCGCGGGACGGTGCCGCCGCGGCGGTCTCGGCCGGCGGCGACTCGACCGCCCGGTTGATGGCGATCTCCGCGAGGTCGCTCGCGTAGAACGCGCTCCGCTCGAGGCTCTCGAGGACGTAGGCGAGCCCGACCGCGAGGCGACCGCGCTTCGAGGTGAGCTCGTGGAGCACGCTGTCGCGCTCTTGGGTAATCATGTGAGCCGCATCGATCACCTGGTTCGCCTTCGCGATGTCCCGGGAGTCGAGGCAGTCGAGAGCGTCCGAGAGCGCGGTCGCCGCGGCCGTCGCCATGCGGTCGAGCTCGGCGACGAGCTTCTCGGGCGTCCGCTCCCGTCCGAGGATCGTGACGGTCTCGGCGATCCGGACCGCGTGGTCGGCGATCCGTTCGAGCACGCGCGACGCGAGGAGGTACGTGGAGCACTCGGGGAGCGTGAGGTCGACCGTGGCGAGGATCCGCGCGTCCCGTAGCGCGCTCGTCACCTGCTTCTCGAGGAACCAGTGCAGGCGGTCGACCTCCCAGTCGCGTTCGATCACGTCCCGGGCGATCGCGCTATCCCTCGAGCGGAACGCCGCCATCGCGTCGGTCTGCATCGAGCGGACCATCTGATGCATCCGCCGGATGATTGAGGGAATCGGGAGCGGGTTCTGCCCGACGACGTCCTGAAGGATCACCGACTCCGCGGTTTCCTCGAGGATCTCGGGGCCGATCATCCGCTGCGCGAAATTGCGGATCACCTCACGGGTCCGGGGCCCCATCCGGCCGGGGGTGCGGACCTCGAGGAGCGGATAGCCGGCGATGTACTCGCCGATGAGCCGTCGGAACAGATGCTCCTCGTTCATGTCGTTCCGGACCTCGACCACGCGGCGTTCCATCTCGGAGGGGTTCGCCGACTCGGGGAACAGCGTGAGCGAGCCGTCCGCCCGCGGGGTGAAGAACAGGACGTCCCCGGGGCCGAGCCCCCGGGCCGTCACCCAGTTCTTCGGCAGGCTGATGATGAAGGTCGAGCCGCCGGTCTTCTGGATGCGTCGACCGTGGAACCCACCGCTGCTACGCATTGATAGTAGTTGGGCGGATTCACCATTCTCTATATAGCCATGGTCGAACCCGGCCCGTACAGCGTCCGTTTGGCACGTCCGTTGCGTTCCGGAGCGGACCCTAAATACGTCGGGGGCGGGTGCCGAGCGGTCCGTTGAGCATGGGCGAGCCGGGGCGTCGTTTCTCGTTCCGAGGTCGCGCGCGGTCGGCCCGGGACGGCGAGACGCTCCTCGCCGCGCTCGCCGACCGCCGCCTCCCGCTGCTGCATCGGTCGATCCAGTACCATCGACCCCAGGGCCCGTTCTGCGGCCTCGGCCAGTGCACCGGCTGCTTGGTCCGGGTGAACGGCCGGCCGAACGTGCGGGCCTGCCGCTACGAGCCCGCCCCCGGCGATGTCGTCACGACGGAGAACGCCTGGCCGTCCCCGACCTGGGACCTCACCGCGACCATTGGATTCCTCACCCCCGGCGGCGTGGACAGCCTGCACGGACTCCGGCGCCCGGCGTTCGCGACCCCGGTGTTCCAGCGGCTGGTCCGCCGACTCGCGGGCACGGGGGCTCCGCCCACCGACCTAGCCGCGCGCGCACTCGCCGCGCCGGGGGTCGACCGCTCCGTCGAGGTCGTCGTCCTCGGAGCCGGAACGTCGGGGCGAGCGGTGACCGCGGCATTGGCGGCCCGGGGCGTCCGCGCCCTCGTGCTCGACCGCGCGCTCCATCCCACCGCCCTCGTGGATGGGGACCTCCTGCCGGCCACGACCGCCGTCTTCCTCCCGCCCCCCGCCGAGACCGGGGACCGGCGGTTCACCGTGCTCGCCTTCTCGGAGCCGGCGCGAGGGGTGCGCGTGTGCGCGCGCTCGGTCGTGGTCGCGACCGGTAGCTACGACGCGACGCTCCTGTTCGGAGGCAACGACCGCCCGGGGGTGATCAGCGCCGATGCGGCGCTCTCGCTCGCCGGGCCGGCGCGACCTCCCCCGTTCCGGCGAGCGGTGGTCGTAGGAGGCGGGCGTCGCGCGGCCGAGGTCCTCGAGGCGCACGGTCCCCGCGTGGAGGCCGTGGTCGCGCCGGGAGACATCCGTCCGGAGCTCGTGCGGGTGGCGAACGAGCACGGCGTGCCCCTCTACCCCCGGTCCCTGCTCGTCCGGACCGGAGGCCGACGATACGTCCGGTCGGTCCACCTGCGGGCCCGGGGCGACGGTGCTCGAATGGCCCTCGCCTGCGACGCGGTGATCGTCGCGCACCGCCGGATCCCCCACGCCCAACTGTTCTTCCAGGTCGGCGCTGCGATGGCGTGGCGACCCGACGTCGCCGCGTACGGCCCGAGCGTGTTCGCCCACGGAGCGACGAGCGTGCCCGGCCTCTTCGCCGTCGGGTCGGCCGCCGCGGCGCCGCCCTCGGATGCCTCCGGGCTCGCGGCCGCGGTCGCCGATGCTATCGTCCACGGTTCCTCGGTGGACGAGCGCGCGACGGCGCCGTCGGGCGAGGCCGCTCCCACCGAGCTCTTGGGCTACTATCGCGAGCTGCTCCGCACGCCCGGCCACGGACGGTGGACCGCGTGCCCCTGCGTGGATGTGCTCGTCAAGGAGGTCGAGAACGCGGTGCGCGCCGGGTACCGTGGCATCGAGGTGATCAAGCGGTACACGAGCCTCGGCACCGGGATCTGCCAGGGACGCTATTGCCTCCCCGACGCACTGCTCGTCCTCTCGTTGCTCGAGGGCCGGCCCCCCCAAGAGGTCGGGTATATCACGCAACGGCCCCCGGTGGTGCCGACCCCGCTCGGGGCGTTCGCCGCGTTGCCTCCCGTTCCGCTCGCGGAGGCGGCCCCATGACGTTCGCGCGGGACGGCTACCGCACCGTCGTGGTCGGTGCCGGGATCGTGGGCCTCTTCACCGCCTACCATCTCGCCCGCGAGGGCGGCGGTCCGGTCCTCGTCGTGGACCGAGGGTTCCTGTCGAGCGGCTCGTCGGGCCGCAACGGCGGCGGGGTCCGCCAGCAGTGGGAGACCCGCGGCACGGTCCGCCTCGCCCGCGAGGCCGTGCAAGCGTACCGGCGCTTCGGCCGCGAGTTCGGGTTCAATATCTGGTTCCGGCAGACCGGCTACCTCTTCCTCGCCGAGAACGAGGCTGAGCTCGCGCGGCTTAGGGGGGTCCACGCGCTGGTCGCTTCCGAGGGACTCGCCTCGAAAGTGCTGGACGCGGACGGGGTCGCCCGGCTGGTGGAGGGAATCGCTCCCGGCGCGGTGGTCGGCGGAACCTATCTCGGGAGCGACGGCACCCTCTACCCATTCCCGGCGATCTGGGGCGTCTACGAGGCCGCGAAGTCGCTCGGGGTGGACATCGCGCTGGGCGTGGAAGCCCTGAGCCCCGAGGTGCGTGATGGTCGCGTGGCCGGCCTACGAACCTCGAAGGGTACCGTGCGAGCGCCGACCGTCGTGAACGCCGCCGGGGGATGGTCCGGGGATTTCTCGCGACGTTCGGGCCTCGACGTGCCCAACGTCGCGACGCGCCACGAGATCCTCGCGACCGAGGCGACGAAGCCGTTCCTCGACCCGATGGTCGTGCGGGCCTCGGACGGGCTCTACTTCAGCCAGTCGATGCGCGGGGAGGTCATCGGGGGAGTCGCCCTCCCGCACCGTCCCGGTACGGCCCGGGGCCAGGGTAGCTCGACGGCGTTCCTCGGAGCGATGGCGCGGGCGCTCGTCGGACTTCTCCCCCGGCTCGGCGCGCTCGGGGTGCTGCGCGCCTGGTCCGGGTTCTACGACGACACGCCGGATGGGTTCCCGGTCATCGGTGAGGACCCGCGCCTGCCGGGGTTCGTGCACGGGAACGGTTTCGGCGGCCACGGGTTCATGCTCGCGCCGGCGACGTCCCGGCGGGTCGCGCTGGCCGCGCTCGGCCAGCGAACCGACCTCGACCCGGCCCAGTTCTCGCCCGCCCGATTCCTCGGAGCCGTGGCGCCGGCGGCCGCGGAGCGGCTCCAGCTCGGCTAACCACCGGACCCGTCGCGGTCCGAATCTCCCCATCTCCCCGCTACGCTCTTGAGCCTGGGGCTCGCTTCGCGGGGCGTGATCGGACAGTTCCCGTGGGACCCGTTTCCTCCGGCGGGGGAGCCGGACCCGAAGGGCCCGGATCCGGTCCAAGCGATTGCGTTCCGCGCGGCCGTCACCTCCGCGGACGCGTACCGCTCCGTGCGGCTCGCCCTCCGCCGGGAAAGCGGCATGATGCGCATCGGGAACCGGTTCGTCACGGACGGTCGGTACCGGCAGGTCGCGTTCGTCGCCTTCGGCAACGCGGCGAATTCGATGGCCCTCGCCGCGCTCCACGCGGTCGGAGACCGGTTGACCCAAGGCTTCCTCGCCGGACCGGAGCCGGTCACGCCGGAGATCCCGTTCCGCGGCACGTTGGTCGGGCCGGGCTGGGGGGGTGCGTCCGAGGCCGCATCGCTGGTGGCGGCGACGGCCGAGCTCGCGGGTGGGCTTTCCGAGCAGGACCTGTTGCTCGTGCTGCTCTCGGGGGGCGCGAGCCGGGCGCTCGCACGCCCGCCGAGCGGCATGACCGAGGAGGAGTTCGGAGGTTTCCTTCGCGAGGCGTACGCCCGGGGTGCGACCGGCGCCGAGGTCGGCCTGCTCGTGCGCGTGCTCGCCGAAGGCGGAGTGGGCGGTCGGCTCGTCGAGGTCGCCCCTCACGCAGATGTGGCGACCCTGATCGTCGATCGCGGGGACGGTCCCGCCCGCCTCGGCGGCGGCCCGATGCATCCGGTTCGGCCGGCCGAACGCGCGGAGGGCCGAGCCCTCGTCGGTCGCCTCGGTCTCACCGACGCGCTTTCCCCGTCAGCCCGGACCGCGCTCGGCGCGGGCGACGGGACCCCGATGGCCTTGTCCGAGCGGGTCGCCCACCCGGTCGTCGTAGCGAGCCCGTCGGACGCGCTTCGCGCCGCCGCCGACGCCGTTTTCGACAAAGGATGGACGAGCCGCCTCGCGTATCTCGCCCTCAAGGACCCCCCCACGGCGGCGGCCGACCGGTTCATGGTGCGGGCCGAGGAGCTGTACGTCGCCGAGGGCCTCTCCGCGGAGAGCCGCACGAAGGGCCTGGGCGCGTTCGCGATGACGACCCTCGGTCTTCCCGAGGGGGTGGACGAGGGCCCGGCGTTCGGCGAGTTCCTGACCCGGGCTCGGGCCGACCTACGGCGGCGCGAGATGAGCGTCGGGCTGTTCCGAACGGCCGGAACGATCGGCTCGGTCGACTATCCCGCCGGCGCGGTGGTCGGTGCGCCGACCGACCGCGAGGTCACGGTGCGTCCGGACCGGGCTCGCGTGGTCCCGATGCGCCGGGGGATCACCGACGTCGGGATGCTCGTGGTCGCCCTCGTACCCATCCCGGAACCGAAAGGCCGGGTCCGCGAAGCCGCCTAGGTCGACCGTCGCTCCGAGCGAGCTCGATCGGTTCTAGCGCCCGCCCGGCGGTTCGCGGCGAGCGTCACGCGCCTCGGCTTCCTGGAAGTGCCGCTTCAGCGCCATGTATTCGCTGAACGAGATCTCCCGACGGCCGCGAACCGCGCCGGCCTGCTTGAGCGAAGTGATCTGGTAGAGACGCAGAAGCTCCGGCACCGGGCGACCTTCCGTCTCCGCTCGGTTGACGACGGCCGGAACGGCGGCGAGCGGCGTCTCGACCACTCTCGGGGGCAGGGCGGCGGCCTCCGCCGGCGCCGGTGGAGCGCTCAGGTAATCGACGAGGCGGGTGTGCTCCCCCGGGGTGAGCTCGCCTTCGCCGAGCAGCAGGTCGACCAGCTCACGCTGACGAGGGCGGTACGTTTCGACGAGCTCGGTGAGGTCCCGGTCGGGTCGCGTCGCGGGCGCCGCGGCGAGGAGAGGCCCGACGATCCCGTCGAGGTCGGCCTGGAGCTCGTCGAGGGCGCGGGCCAGCGCGGCGTGGTCCGGGCCGGACCCGTCGGACGCCACCTCGAACTTGGCGGATAGGCGTACCGTGCCGCCGGCCGGTAGGTCGGGGCGGAGCGGTCGCTCCACCGTGAGCTCGACCTCCCGACGACGGACGGCCACGGCGCTGGACGGGCGAGCGCGGAGAAAAGGTACGCCCGGGCGTGGGTACGTGATTCGGTGGAGGCAGAGTTACCACCGTTCACTTGATTTCATACAGTAACTATAAAAGGGTCCGCGGCCCTAGGTGCGGCGAGGCGAGAGCCATGGAGACGGAGCGCTCGCGACGCGCCCACCCAACGCATCCGACCAGCGCCGACATCTGCGATTCCCCGGACGGAAAACACCTCTGCCCCGTCCTCGCGGCCGTCGGCGTGATCGGCACGGAGTGGCGGCTCGCGATCGTCCACCGGCTCCTCGAGGGGCCGCAGCGGTTCAGTGAGATCCTGAAGTCGAACCCTCGCCTCAACGCGAAGACGCTGAGCGCGACATTGAAGTTCCTGGAAGGCCAGGGCGTGGTCCAGCGCACGGTGGTGAGCACCCGGCCGTTCTCGGTCGTCTACTCGCTCACCGAGATGGGCCTCGGCCTGGCCCCGGCCGCTCGGGAGCTGCGTCTGTGGGGCGAGCGGTGGCTCCTTCCCCGGACCGCGCAAACGAGCCGGGCGGCGACGCCGGCCGCTCACCGACCTCCGACGATTCAGGGCGAACTTCCCCGCATCGTGGTCGGCGAAGCGGAGCCGCACCGAGCTCGATAGGCGGAACGGCTCGCCGGCGAGCCGTTTCACGACCCCCCGCCCGCGACTCAAATACCCGGGTCCGCCATCGTTTGCTTGCAACCACCCCGGAAGGGTCCCTCCAGATCGCCATCAGGGGACAGCACCGTGTCCCAGGCGTGCGAGGGACCCTTCCAAAACCTTACGTCCGATTTTTCCCCGCGACGAGCCTCGACTCACGGCGGGGCCAGCTCGAGCTCCATGTAATGGGCCCCCGCCACCGGGTTGAATCGGTACGCGGGGATATCGTGGAATCCGAGGGCCCGGTAGAGCCCGATCGCTGCGTCCATGGTGGGCAAGGTGTCGAGCCACATTTTGGCGTAGCCGAGGCGTCGCGCGGCCGCGATCACCGCCTCCGATAGATTCCGACCGAGCCCTTTCCCTCGGTGCTTCGGTCGGACGTAGAGGCGTTTCATTTCGCAGACGGACCCACGGTACCGTCGGAGGGCGACCACGCCCGCCGGTTCCTCCCCTTCCCAGGCCACGTACACCGCCCCTTCCGGAGGCGAGTAGCCACGAGGGAAGTGGGCAATCTCCTCGTCGAATCCCTGGAATCCGAGGTCGATGTCGAGCGACGCGGCGTACTCCTGGATCAGTACCCGTGCGGCGGCGAGTTCACCGTCCGTCGTGGCCACCGCGACACGCATCAATCGTCCCCACCGTTCCGGAAGAGAAATTTTCTCGGTTCCGCCCGACGGCGCGGGGCCGGGGTCCGGCGGGACTCAGGACCGACGCGTGCACCGTTCACCGTTCGTTGACCGATGTACCCAGGTAGTCGAGGAAAGGGCTAGGGGGAGCGTTCCCATGCGGCGTCGCGCAACGTCCCCTCGGCCCCGATCCGCGCTCGACCCAACGGTCCTTTCGCGAATCTCCACGGCCCCGGACGCGCCTCGCCATGACCCCCGAACTTCCACGACCCCGAGACGGGCCGCCGAACTTCCGGCCGCCGACTCCGGGTTCGCGTGAAGGTTCCAACCGCCCAGTGACCGGCGTCGCCTCGAAGGACGAGGGGTCGTTCGAGGACGCCGCCCGTGAGCGGACGCCCGGCCGGACGCGCCGGAGGTCCTAGCCGCGGGAAGGCGCACCTACACTGAGCCCGTTCCCGGCATTTTGCCGGAGCCCGTCGCTCCCAGCCTCACGGCGCTCCGGCCGGGAGGCGGGTCCTGGGAGCGGCGTGGTACCCATCCCCGCCCCACCGGGGCGACCGCGAACCACTCCGTGCCGTCCGGGACCCGCGGGCGGGACGGGGGAGTTAGAGAGAACCTTGGATGCGCAACGCATCGGCGTCACGACAATCCGCGAACCCGTTCCCGAACCGACGTTTTTCGAACCTGCGGCCGGAAAAGTCCGGAAGATCGGAGAACTCCGTCTCCCGATCGCGGGACCCTACCGGCCTCGCGCGCGACTATTTCGTTACCCCGACGGACGGCTGCTCTGGTTCGTCCGTCTCTGGGAGTACGACCGGGCCGTGCCGTACCTCCTATCGACGGCCGCCTTGCGCGAGTTCGCTCGCATCAACCGGCTTCCCCACGTGCGGGCCGAGGTCGACGCCCTCGTCGACCGCGCGACCTCCTCGCACGAACGGCCGTGAGGTCGCCCGCGACGGCCACGGTCGTCTGCCTCGGCCCGCCCGTCCAGCTTCACCAGTGGTACGGAGCGCTGGCCCGGCTAATGGCGGCGACGCCGTTCCCCGCCGCGGTCCTCGCCGAAGGGTCATCGGACGGAGCTCCCGTTCGACTCACCGTACGACCGGCCGAGGTTGTCGAGCTCCTCCGGAGGAGCGCCGCAGGGGCCTCGGTCGTCTGTGAACCGTACCTCGGAATAGCCCCCACGCCTCCGCCGGGCCTCCCGAGCGAATGCCGGGGCGACCTCGTCCGGGCGGGACGGGTCGGATTCCCGGAGTCGCGGGGGACGGGGCCCGGCGTGGACATGGTCGGGATCGCGCCCGGCCTCGACCGCTCCGTGTGGCTCGGGCTCCAGACGTTCTGGCTTCCCGGCCCGCGGGGCACGCTCTGGCTCGCGCGCCGGTTTCGCGTGGCGACGAGCTCCGACGAGGAGTCCGAGAGGCGGTTTCGTGGGCTCGGTACGGCGATCGCAGCCGATTGGGCCCGCACCGTCGGTGTCCCGACGACCGTCCGACCGGCCCGGCTCGGCGCCCGGCGCGATTGGCGGCTCGGTGGACTCCGCTCGATTCCTTCCGACGGTTGGTTCGACCGCCCCCCGGAAGTCGCCGCGCGCACGGTGCGGTTGCCCGAGACCGCCGGGCGGTCGTCGCCCGAACTCCCCGTCGAGACACCGGCGATCGTCCTCGGGGCCTCCGGCGCGGGCAAGACGAC
This sequence comes from Thermoplasmata archaeon, assembly GCA_035626215.1. Lineage (GTDB taxonomy): Archaea > Thermoplasmatota > Thermoplasmata > Lutacidiplasmatales > UBA184 > Lutacidiplasma. The sequence goes on along the minus strand of DASPOD010000046.1, from coordinate 7,906 downwards.
GTACCTCGCCCGATGGGCCGCCCGGACGTTCCTCGAGGGCACGCCGCTTTGCGTCATCGACCTGCACGGGGACCTCGCCCCGGCGATCCTCGCGCGATTGCCCCCCGCGACGCGGCGGGCCGTCGTCGCGGTGGACGCGGGACGCCCCCCGGTGCCCGGGATCGCGGCCGTGGTCTCCGAGGGGCCCCGGGACCGGGCCGCCGCGCACTTGGTGGCCGCGCTGAAGCGGTTGACCCCCGACGGCACCGACCTCTACTGGGGATTCCGGCTCGAGCGCATTTTCGACACCGTGGTCCGCCTCGCCCTCGAGTCGGGGGGTTCGCTCGCCGACATGTACGACCTTGTCACGAACGCCGACCGACGGGACGCGGCCCGGCTCGCGACCCGGTCCGTCGAGCTCGCCCGCTTCCTCGACGAACTCGCGCCGGTCGTCCGCCGCAACCCCGAGTTCCTCTGGTCGGCGGCCACGCGGCTCTCGAAGGTGATGCTCGTCCCCGCGCTTCGGGAGCTCCTATCGCCGGACCGGGAGGGGCTACCGGTGGAGGAGCTCCTCCGAGACGGCCGACCGCTTCTCATCCGCCTCCCGTTCGCGAGCCTCGGGCCGGAGGCGGCCGGATTCGCCGCCACGCTGGTGCTCGGTCGAGTCTACTTCGGCGTCGCGGCGGCCGCCGAGGGCACCGGCGCACCCCGGCCGGTCGCCATCGTGCTGGATGAGGTGCAAGCGTTCTCGCCGTACCTGGTCGCCGAGCTCCTCACCGAAGGTCGGAAGTTCGGGTTCCGGGCGGTGATCGCGTCCCAATACCCGGACCGGCTCGCCGAAGAGCTCGCGAGCGCGGCCCGAGGGGCGCTGCGAGGGTTCGTCGCGTTCCGCGTGCCGCGTCCCACCGCGGTGGAGGTCGGTCGGTGGCTCGGCCTCGCTCCGGACGAAGCGGCCGAACTTCTCCCGGCGCTCCCGACCGGGGAGGGGTTGATCCTCGATGGGAACGCCGACGGGCTTCGGCCGGCCGCGGCGGAGGCGGGGATCCCTTCCCCGGCCGACGACCTCTGGGCCCGGGCCGTGGAGGCGACACGCCGAGAGTTTGAGGTCCGGGCGTGCGCGAGCGCGGAGGAAGCCGGACCCGACGCGACGACGGAGCGGTTGTTGCTCGCGGTGCTCTCGGGCGCGGAGACGGGTTCGGCCGTGCCGCGCGACGAGGCGGTCGCGGCGGCGATGCGCTTGCCCGGCGCTTCGACCGACCCCGCGGGGCTCGCCCACCGCCTCGTCACCGCTCTGCGGGACGGCTATCTTTCGGACACCGAGGGTGGCCTTCGGCTCACGGCGGCCGGGGAACGGCGGCTCGGCCTCACCGTCGCGACCGGGGCGGCGCGCGAGAGCGCGGAGCACCGCGCGTTGCTCCTCGCTACGTTCCGACGGTTCGCCGCTCGGGGGTACCTGCTCGAGATTCTCCGGCAGGGGCGGTTCGACACGACACTCCCCGACGCCCGGTTCCGACAACTACCCGGGCGCGAGGCCGCCCTATCGCCGGCCGAGCTCGCCGCCGACATCGAGCGCCGACGCGGTGGGTGGGCGTGGCGATTCTTCCACGGGCGGGACGTCCACGTGGAAGCGGAAGTGACAGGAGCCCTGCGACCGGATCGGGTCCGCCACGGGGTCGCGAAGGCGCTCCGCCGGGGAGCTTTCGTGCTGTTCGTCGTCAGCGACGCGCATCGCGCTCGCCGGGTGCGTTCCGTCCTCCGAGCGATGGGGCTCGGGGTCGACCGCGCGCAGGTCTGGACCCTACGTCTGCCGCCGGGATCCTCGGGACCGGCCTCGGCGACGAACACGTAAGAGCCCCCGTTCGATCGACCCTCGACATGCGGGCGTTCGTCGCCGTCGAGGTACCGCCTCCTTCGAGCGAGGCCCACCGAGGAGCTGCCCCGGACCACCTCACCCTACTGTTCCTGGGCGAAATCCCGCGGGAACGTGTCGGGCCGATCGCCGAAGCGCTTTCCCCCGTGGCCGCGGACGCGACTCCGTTCGACCTCACGCTCGAGGGGGTCGGCGCCTTCCCGTCCCCCGCACGGCCCCGGGTCGTCTGGACCGGTGCGACCGAAGGGAGCGCCGAACTGGTGACCCTCGCGAACGACGTCCGCGCCGCGCTCGCGCACGAGGGAGACCCGACCCGTCGCGAGGCCACGTTCGTCCCCCACCTCACCCTCTTCCGGGTACGCTCGGCGAACGACGTTCGTCGGGCCCACGAACTCTTGGCCGGCCGGATCCCCCTGCCCACCCCCCGCCGGTTCCGCGTCGCGGAGTTCGTGCTCAAGGAGAGCGAACTCTCCACCCGAGGGGCGACCCACCGGACCGTGCGGACGTTCCCGCTTTCGGGCCGGGCCCCCGTACCGCCGTGAGCCGGGCCGAGGCTCGGAGCCGTACGGAAGGTCGCGGTCGCTACCCCGACTCGGCCACCGACCGGTCGGCGACCAGCTTGCGCCAGAGGTAGAGCGTCACGTAGCTCCCCCAGCCCGGATAGTGCCGATCGGCCCATGCGCGGGCCCGTTCCTCCGAGGCGGTCCGCCGGAGCACGCCGTACTCCTCGAGCGCGACGCGGATGCCGAGGTCGCCCGCGATGAACACGTCGGGGCGCCCGACCCCCCGCAAGAGGGCGTTCTCCGCCGTCCAACGGCCGACACCGGGAAGGCGGTCCAACCACTCGACCGCCGCGGCGAGCGGCTGGTGGCCGAGCTCGTCCTCGGACAGCGTGCCGGCGTCCGCGGCCCCGGCGAGGGCGAGGAGCGAGCGACTCTTCGCGCCGCTCACGCCGGTCGCCCGCAGGCCCTCGACCCCGAGGGCACGGAGCTCGCGCGGCGTCGGTACCCGCGGGACCTCGACCCCGTCGACCGCGAGGAACGCGCCCGTCGTCGCGAGCAACCGTTCCTTCATCGTCGTGGCGGCGCGGACCGAGACCTGTTGGCCGAGGATCGAATGGAAGAGCGCCTCGTAGAGGTGGGCGTCGCGGGGGATCCGCAGACCCCGGAACCGTCGTTCGGTTCCGCGCAGGACCTTCTCCCGCCGGACGAGACGGTAGAACGCCTCGATCGGGTGGTCGAGCGAGAAGAGCGCCCGGACGGCGGCGCGCGCGGTCGGCCCGTCCGCGCCCCACGCTTCCACGCGCCAGCGCCCCCCGTCCGACCCGACCGCGAGGACCCAGGGACGGTCGGGCGGACCCCACGCGCGGAGGAGCCGCTCCCCATCCGACGCGAACACGATCCATCGGGAGGAGTACTCGAGTTGCTCCCGCTCGATGGGCAGGGAGGCGAGCCGCGGCGGGACGATCGAGGTAACGGTCGGAGCGACCACGGCGCCGGGAATCTCCCATCGCTAAGAGGTCACCGACCCCCGCGCACGGGTCAGCTACCGCGTCGGGCCGGCGCCGACGACACCGTTAAGCGGGTCGACTCGACTCCCTCGCCGGCTCTCCGTCGGGAGGGGGTGGGGTTCGGTTGCCTCCCGTTCGACCCAACTCGGACGCGCCGGGCGGGCGCTGGCTCTGGCTCGGTCTGGTCGGGCTCGTGTGCTTCAGCACCGTGGGCCTCTTCCCCCCGGGCGCCGCCGGCGCACCCACCGTTACCGTCTCGGGGACCTCGGCGTTCGACGGAGCGAACACGGCCGTATCGATCGTCGCGCTCGGACCGTCGCCGAGCGAACTCACGGCGGGATGGCCGACCCTGTTCGCCTGGCAGGCGGTCGATGCGCAGGGATCTCGGGTCAGCTCCTTCGCCGCCGCCGCTGAGCTCACGGTCGCCGAGAGCGGGAATGGGTCGCTGGCGCCGGCCTGGGTCAACGCCTCCGTCACCGGACCGCTCGTACGGTCGGGGAACGGCACGTTCACCGTTCCCGCGGCGGCATGGAGCGGGGGCGCGCTCAACCTCACCGTCGACCCGGCGACCGCCGCCCCGGTCCGGGTGGACCTGTTCGGTCCGGGGCTCCCCTCCGAGCCGGAGGCGATCCCCCTCACCGTCCTTCCCGACCTCGACCACCTCGAGCTATACGACGCGGTCCAGGTCGCGAACAACCTTTCCGCCGCGGGGCGGTCGTACTCCGCGTTCTGGCACGTGCGCGACCGCTTCGGCGACCCGGTGCCCGGCGCGGTGCTCTTCGTCGCGTGCGTCACGAGCGACTTCGTCCACCAGACGGCCGTGCCGGTCGTCTGGTCGGCGGGCGGTTCGACCGGTGCCTGGGTGAACGTGACCGTCCCCGGCACCAGCGCCGCTTCGGTGACGGTCCTCGATGGTGCCGGCGCGCCCGTCTTGGGACCGCTGTCGGTACCCGCGGTGCCGGCCGCCGCCCCGACGAGCTCCCCGTCGCTCGCCCCGCTCGCGCTCCTCGCGGTCGCGCTCTTGGCCGTGGGCGGGGTCGGCGGGGTCGGCGTTCTCCTGATCGGCGGGCGGCCGCGCACCGCCGCCTCGCCCTCGGGCGAAGAAGGGGAGCTCCGACGGCTCGCCGAAGGGCGGGCGACCGTCGTGGAGATCGTCCGCGCGCAAGGACCGGTCGCCCTCGGCGAGATCGAAGCCGCCTGGGAGCCGCCGCCGGCGCCGCCCGCGCTCGCCGACTGGGTCGCCTCGCTCGTCACGGACGGCACCCTCACGGCCGCGCTGGACGCCCGTGGGACGGCCAAGTTCGCGCTCGCCGAGCGGCGGGCCGACGAACCGAGGGTGACGCTCGATGCGGAGGCGCTCGCGAAAGGGATCGCGCGCCGGGACGCGGCGATCGAGCCGGACGACGCGGAAGACGCGCCGCGGTAGTGGCCGAGCCTACGTCGGGTCCCGTCCGACGAGGTCGTAGTAGCGGTACGCGGCCTCCCCGGCCCCGAAGCAGAACTTTAGCGTCGTGAACTCCCGCTTGAGCTCCGCCGCCGCTCGCGCGACCTCGTCGCCGGGCTTTCCGCGGTGGAGGAGGTCGTCGAACAGCTCGGCGATGCGACCCATCTCCTTCTCGCGCATCCCGACCCGCGTCACCTCGGGGGTGCCGAGGCGAAGGCCGCCCGGGTGCTTCGGGCTCTTGTCGCCGGGGAGCAGGTTCTTGTTCGTGATGACCCCGTGGTCGGCGAGCTTACGAGCCACCGCCTCGCCTCCGCCCTCGTTCTCGACGCGCACCGCGACCGTGTGGGAGCGCGTGAAACCGAGGTCCGCGGCGAGCACGTCGAACCCCTTATCATGGAGCGCCTGGCCGAGCGCCCGCGCGTTCGCGACGATCTGATGGGCGTACTCCCGCCCGAACTCGATATGCTCGGCAAGGCTCACCGCGAGCGCGGCCATCTCGTTCAGGTGGTGGTTGCTCGTCACGCCGGGGAAGGCGCCGCCCTGAAGGCGCTTCACGAGGTCGGTGTCCTCGGTCTCGGCGAGTAGGATCCCGTGCTGGGGTCCGGGGAGCGTCTTGTGGGTCGACGCGCTCATCACGACGCAGCCCTCGTGGAGCGGGTCCTGGAACTCCCCGCCGCCGATGAGGCCGAGCACGTGCGCCCCGTCGTACCAGCCGCGCGCGCCGACCTCCTCGAGGGTCGGCCGGAGCTCCTCGAGCGGCATCGGGAAGAGGAACAGCGAGAGACCGAACAGGCAGAGCTTCGGCCGTACCGCCCGCAGAATCTCGCGGGTACGGCCCACGTCGATCGTCATCCGCTCGGCGTCCCACGCGTAGTAGACGGGCTTCACGCCGCGCAGCCCGAACGCGCCGAACGACGCGCTCGAGATGTGCGCGCCGTCCGCGAGACGGCTCGTGCCGACGAGGTCGCCCGGCTCGGCGAGCGCCTTGAGGACCGCCATGTTCGCCACCGTCCCAGAGGTGGGGCGGACGTCCGCGAACGAGCAGCGGAAGAGGCGACGCGCGAGCGCGAGGCAGACCTCCTCCACCTCGTCGACCTGTTCGTTCCCCTCGTAGTACCGCTCACCGGGAAGCCCTTCGGCGTACCGCGAGTGGAAGTCGCTGATCATCAGCTCCTTCGCGTACGGCGACAGGAGGTTCTCGCTCGCGATCAGGGGGATCGCGTGCTCGAACCGGGTCGAGTGGCGACGCACCGCGTCCCGGACCCCCGCGACGGTCGCGGCCATCTCGCCCCGTGCCGGGGGAGGCGAAGCGACCCCACCCACCCCCCGGTTTCCACTGGAACCAGCGCCTGCCCCATCCCCTGCCATGAACCCCACCAATCCCGGCGCGATCGCCGCCGGCCGGCCCCACCGGCTCGATGCCATATATGGAGCGTGCACGTCCCCGCGTCACGATGACCAAACCCTCTCCGTCGACCGCGTCTCGACCGTGGCCGGTCTCCCGACGCTTCTACGTTCCGTACCACGACCTGGACGTGCTGAACCACCTCAATCACGCCGCGTACTTTCCCTACATGGAGACCTTGCGCTGCGACTACTACCTACCCCTCCTCCGCTCTACCGACCCTACCCAGATCGACATCATCATCGCCGAAGCCACCTGCCGCTACCTCGCCCCCGTCCCGTACGGTGCCGAACTAATCGGCGAGGTCGCCCCGGCCCGACCGCTCGGCCGGACCAGCTTCACCCTCCTCTACCGGTTCACGCTCGCCGACACCTCCACCGTCACCGCCCGGGGACGCACCGTGAGCGTCGTCTACGACTACCGCACCAGCAAGAAGCAGGAGATCCCGGCAGCGCGTCGCACCGTCTTCGAGCGGGACGCGGTCGACCCGAAAGACGAAGGCTGGTAGCCTGCACTGACCCGCCCGTTCTTCCACTGGAAACGGGGGGGTGGGGGAGCGGGTGGGGGCCTAGAACCCGGGGTGCTCGGGGTCCCGGCGGGGCATCGGCGGGGGCCAGGCGATGGGTGGGACGAAGGCCGGATCCTCGGACACCGTCTCAACCCGATAGAACACGCCGCTCCCCTTGAGCGCCTCGTGGATCTTGGCGAGCCGGTCCTGGAACTCGTGCTCGAGGTCCCACTCAAAGACGAGGTCGTGGGGGCCGATGATGAACGAGAGCCCCGCGACCGAGCGCAGTCGCTCCGAGAGCTCGAGCGGCGAAGCGCTCTCGGGAGTGAAATAGAGGTCCACGTAGCTATGCATGGCCGAGCGAGCAGGATGAAAACGCGAGAACCCTCTATTTAAATGAATCCCGTTCCGCCCGAGGGCGCCCCGGCGTGCTAGGCCAGCAGGATTGCCGTTCGGGCGGACCGTGCGGAGACCCCGCGTGCCCCTCGGCCCCGTCGCCCCGCCAGCGTCGACGGGTCACGGTAAGGCTGCTCCCGTCAGGACCTGACCCGATGCCCGTGATGATTAGCCGCTAGGGCGCTCCTCCGAGCGCCCGTCGCAACACCCGTGGCCCGGCGGAACAGAGCGTCTACGAGGCGCCACGAGACGCACAGCTCGCCCGAACGTCGCTCCTGCCTGTCACCCCCGCTAAGGACGGTTTCGGTGTGTAAGGGGACGCCCAACCCCCCGGTCTAACCTAGCGGGGGAAAGACGTCCGGGGGGGTACATAGCCCCTTGGGGTGGCGACGCGCGCTCGCCCGGTCCCGAGGATCGGTCCCGCGGGCTCTAGCGGATGTGCTCGAGGGAGAACGACCCGAGGTTGAACGAGCGCTTGGTGAACGTGTAGCCGACCCACGAGCGCGCCTGGGCCTCGCCGATCCCCTTGATGGAGAGGAGCGTCTTCATCTGCTCGATCTTGAGGTTGACCGAGCCGTCGACCATGTGCTCGAGCGTCTCGAGGTCCGAGTCGGTGTGCATCCCGGACTCGAGGACGTAGTAGCCGACCGCCCGGTCGATCTTCCGGCGCCCGACGAACGGCTGGAGGAAGCGGAACGTCGACGCGCTGTCGAGGTAGGCGCTGAGCGTCGAGACCGACTCGAAGATCAGGCGGTACGTCTGGAACTGCTCCTTGAGCTCCTCCGCGTAGCTGT
>DASPOD010000045.1:0-31051 GCA_035626215.1 Thermoplasmata archaeon | reverse complement strand
GTCGGCACGGTAGCCTCGCCGCATCGCGTCGAGGACCCGGTCCGAGCCGCTCTGGACCGGAAGATGAAGGAAGCGGTACGCCGAACCCTCCGCGAGCGCGGCGACGTATTCGTCGAGGATGGGCTCGAGGCTCTGCGGGCTCATCATCCCGACCCGGACCCGAGCGTCGCCCGCCGCCCGAACGACCTCCCGCAGCAGGTCCGGGAGTCGCTCGGGACCCGGCAGGTCCTCGCCCCAGGCGGCGGTATCGAGCCCGGTGAGCCGGACCTCGCGGATTCCCCGGGCCACCGCCGCGCGGACCCGAACGAGGACATCCGGCATCGGAACGCTAGAGAGTTGTCCGCGGGCGAGCCGACTGAAGCAGTACGTGCAACCGCTCGTGCAGCCCTGGGCGATCACCACCTCTTCCGACACGGGGAGGGGGAGCCTCGGCTCGGGCCGGTCCGCGGGCGGAACCCGAGGGGCGTCGCTCGACCAAGCATCGAGGAGTGCGGGGAGGTGCACCTGTTCTCGGATCGGGACGAACGTGGTCCGCTCCCGTCCCGGGCCTTGGAGTAGCTCGGTCCTCAGGGGGACGAGACATCCCGTGACGACCACCCGCGGGATCCGCGCGGAGAGGGCCTGCCACCGGCGGACCATGCGGCCCTCGGTCGGACCGATCACGCCGCAGGTGACGAGGATCCCGACGTCCGCCCGGTTCGGGTCTCGGGCGAGGTCATGCCCCCGGGCGACGAGGTCGCGGGCGATCTCGGCCCCCTCGCCCTGGTTCTGCGAACAGCCGAACGATTCGACGTAGACTCGCACGGGTGACCTAGTCGACCCCAGCGCCTAGAAGACCGAAAGCTTGCCGGTCAGGAGGAGGCGGGGGATGGTGTCGACCTCGCCGAACCACTTCTCGGTCACCGCCTGCGCGATCGGCTTCACCTTCGCGAGCTTCACGCCGTTCGCGGGAAGGATCTGGATCGCCGCGACCTGCGGCTCGACCACCGGTTTCCCGATCTGGGAAAGGATGCGAACGTGGACCTCGCGGACGTCGCCGCCGGCCTCCTTCACGACGTCGTTCGCGATCAGGTTGCCGAGCAGGTTGTAGATCTTCCCGACGTGGTTGATCGGGTTCTTCCCCGCCGACGCCTCGAGGCTCATCGGCCGACACGGGGTGATCAGGCCGTTCGCGCGGTTGCCGCGGCCGACCGAGCCGTCGTCCCCCGCTTCCATCGAGCAGCCGGTGACCGTGAGGTAGTAGCGGCCGAGCTCGGGGTCGTCGGCGGTGTTGACGTCGATCGTCACCTTGCGGCGGGTGAGCTTCGCCGCCTGCTCCATCAACTGGTCGTGGACCTCCTCGCAGACCGAGGCGTACTCGCGGGCGTCCTTCACCTCGCTATCGACGAGCGCGACGGCGACCGTGAGGTGAATGTCCTCCTCCTGCCGGTAGCCCATCACTTTGACGTCTTCGCCGAGCGCGTGGAGCTTCTTCTTGAGCTTGAGCGTGAGGAACTTCTCGCTCTCGAGGACGAGCCGCTCCGTGTCGGAAAGGGGCGCGAAGCCGACCCCGAACGACGTGTCGTTCGAGAGGACGGCCTTCTGGTCGAACACCCCCCGCAGGTCGACCGACCCTTGGCCGATCTTGCAGTCGAAATCGACGTTCTTGTCGACGTCAAGATGGGCGCAGATCGATTGCACGTACTTGCGGGCGGCATCAATCGCGACGTCCCGGTACGGGAGCTTCTCCCCGTTCACTTCGGTCGTCGCCCGTCCCACGAGCAGGATGTAGACCGGACTCGTGACCCGGCCCCCCCCGAACTTCGGCTCGGAACCGCCGCCGACCACCTGGGTCTCGTCGGTGTTGTGATGGAGGATGCGGCCGAATTCGTCGAGGTAGAGCCGGCAGAGCGCCCGGCTGACCGATTCCGAGACCCCGTCCGCGATCGAGTCGGGGTGTCCGAGCCCCTTCCGCTCGACGAGCTCGATCTCTTGGTCCTCGATGTGGACGGTGCGCAGTGGCTCGACCTGGATGTTGGGGGCCATGAGGATTCCTTCGGTCGGCGGAGCCGGGGTGGGGTTTAAGGGTTGCGCGACCGGCGGCGCGGGAAACCGCGACCCGGGCCGTCAGGGGTTGTGCCCGGCGAAAACCCGCTTCGCCATATGCGGGCCGACCCGTTCGTACCCCCAGCGACGGTAGTATTCCCGGGTGCCTACAGCGCTCGTTACGTAGACCCGCGGGAACCCTTCCGACCGAACGGCGTTCTCGGCGGCTTCGAGGAGCGATCGACCGAAGCCTCGGTGCTGGTATTCGCTCGGTCGCGTGCCCTCCTGGCCGACCGGGACCTCACTCCCGACGATCTTCAGTTCGCGGACCACCGGTCCATCGAGCCCCCCGGGGGTCCGACCCGAGGGGAATCGGAGGCGCAGGAATCCCGCGACCGTATCGGAGCGGGCATCCTCCCAGGCGAAGAATCGCTCGCGGCCCCCTCCGGCCGAGTACGTGGTTTCCGTGAGCTCGAACGAGTCCGGCGGTGGAGTGGCACGGCGACCGGCCTCCCGGCACCGGAGGCAACGACAGTGCGCACCCTCCGCGCGGAGGCGTTCGAGGGCCTTCTCCCGGAGGTTGCTCGCCCGAACCCCGGCCGCAATCAGGCGCGCGGGGATGTCCCGCTGGATACGCTGAATGCGGACCCATGGAGGAAGGCGGCGCTTCATCCGGGCGAGAAGCTCGACGGCCTGACCCGTGTCGTACGGCGTGTACCGACCGGCGCGCCAGTCGTCGTACAGCGGGGTCCCGGGGAGCACGAGCGTGGGATAGATCTTGAGAAGGTCCGGACAAAACGTGTCGTCGTCCCACAGCCGAGTAAAGTCCGCGAGGTCCGAGGCCGGGTCCATCCCCGGCAGGCCGAGCATGAGGTGGTAACAGACCTTGAGCCCCCGATCCCGCGCGTGCTGGGTGGCGCGCGCCACGTCGTCCGAGGCGTGCGCCCGCCCGACGGCCGCGAGGACATCATCGTGCAGGCATTCGACACCGATCTCGACCCGCGTGACGCCCGCGTCGAGGAGGAACGGTAGGACCCGCTCGTCACACCAGTCCGGGCGGGTCTCGACGGTGAGTCCGACCACACGGTGCTCGGCGACCTCGTTCTGGGATTGGGCGTCCGTGAGGGATGCGGAAGACGTGCCGTTGAGCCCATCGTAGATGCCGCGGAGTACCTCCTCCTGGTACGGCCGGGGTCGGGCGGGGAAGGTGCCGCCCATGACGATCACCTCGACCTTCGACGTGGAGTGGCCAATCTCCTCGAGGGTTGCGATTCGCTGACGGGCGATCGCCCGGGCATCCCAGTGGAACTGGGCGCCCCGCAGCGCCGACGGCTCCTCACCCGTGTAGCTCTGGGGGCTCCCGTTCTCGACGCCCCCCGGGCAGTACGTGCATCGACCGTGGGGGCACCGCGCGGGAGCGGTCATCACCGCGACGGTCGCGACGCCCGAGAGCGTCCGGGACGGCTTGCGGCGCACCGTGCCCGCGAACGGCGCCCGCTCCTCCGGAGGAAGACGGGCGATCCAGTCGACGTTCGAAAGGAGGGGGCCACCCCTCCCGGAGGTTCGAAGTTCCGCCAGCTTCGCCCGATGGATCTCCTCGGGGGTGGGCGCGGTTACCGACCGCGCCACAGGCGACTCTCCCCGGTGAGTAGGTAGGGCGCCTTTTGCAGTTCCGCCACCGACTTCGACCCCGTGAGGAACATCGCGACCTTGAGCTCATGGACGAAGTATTCGAGCTCCTTCTTCGTCCGCTCAAAATCGGTCGCCGCCGCGCGGAGCATGCCGCCCGCGGTGCCGGCCGCGGCCGCCCCGAGCACCATCGCCCGGGCGACGTCGAGGCCGCTGCGCACCCCCCCGCTCGCGATGACCGGAAGGCCGAGCGGCACGAGCTCGAGGACCGAGACCGGCGACGGGATGCCCCAATCCCAGAACGTCTTTCCGACCCGGGCTTCACGTTCGGCGCCCTGTTCGAGCGCGCGATAGTGCTCGACGGCCGCGAACGACGTGCCACCGGTTCCGCTCACGTCGAACGCCTTCACCGAGCGGTCCCGCAGGTCCTCCGCCACCTCGCGGGAGAGGCCGGCGCCGGTCTCCTTCACCAGGACCGGGAACTTCGACGCGAGCTCGCCGATCTTGTCGAGGCAACCCCTCGCCCGGCGGTCACCCTCGGGTTGGACCATCTCTTGGAGGAAGTTAAGATGGACCGCGAGAACGTCCGCGTGGATCAGCTCCATCGCGGCCCGGACATCGTCGGGTCCGACCACCGGGTCGCCGGGCTTCTGGGGGACGATCTGGGGAGCTCCGATGTTCGCGAACTTGAGCGGCACCGCGTAGCCTGCCACGCACGAGTAGCTCTCGGGATACTGGCCCTTGAGGATCGCGGCGCGCTCGCTCCCAACGCCCATGGCGACCCCGACCTCCGCTGCCGCCCGGGCGAGGTTCCCGTTGATCTTCGCGGCGTCCGGGAACCCGCCGGTCATGCCCGTGATGACGATGGGGGCAGCGAGACGGTGACCGAGCAGCGAGACCGACGTGTCGATCTCCTCGAAATCGACCTCGGGCAGGGCCCGGTGGATCAGTTGGACGTCGTCCCAGTACCGGTACCGTCCCTCGACGTCCTTCCCCAGCACGACCTTGACGTGTTCGGCCTTTCGATGGCTCAAGTCCAGACCGCCCGGCTCCGACGGGTCAGGAGGATTTCGCACGAGCCCAGCTCCCGTACTCCGTGGCGCCGTGAATGGCACGGGCGACCGCTCCATCCGACAGTCCGCTAATAAGTCCTGCGTCCGCGCCGGCGGCGGCAATGGCGAGCATCGCCGTCGCTTTGCCCCGGATGCCTCCGGTCACGTCCGGCGCGCCCGAGGGCGGTCGCAGCGAGGCGACCGTTTCGGGCGTGACCTCCCGGACCGTGGACCGACGCCGGCCGGGCGGTCCCTCGAGGATTCCCTCCACGTCGCTCACGAAGACCACGCGCTCGACGCCGAGCGCGGGCGCGAGCGCGACCGCGATCGTGTCGGCGCTCAGGATCGAGGACCCCCACGCGTCGTCCGGCACCACGTCACCGAACGACACCGGAAGGAACCCTCCTTCGAGGGCGGACGCGACCGGGGACGGATCGAGGTGAACGAGCTCGCCCGCTCGGTTCCGGGCGTGGGTCGCCATCGGCACCGATGCCGGGGAAGCTCCCGCGCTCACGAGTTCGCGCAGGACCGCGAGATGGAGGCGACGGACTTCGGCCGCGACAATCGCCGCTCCCCGCGCTCTCTCGGCACCCGCGGCGCCGTCGCCCGGAGGACGGGCGAGCCCGAACCGGTGCGCTCCGGGGTGGCCGAACGATCCCGCGCCGTGGAGAAGAACGACCTTGACGTCCCGCACGCTCGCCACCTCCCGTGCGAGCCGCGCCAACACCTTCGGCCGGATTCGCTCGACGTCGCGCTTTCGCGTGATGACGCTGCCGCCCAGTTTCACGATGACCACGCGGGCCGACGGGTCGGGCGTCATCCCGAGCGCGCTCCCGTTACGCGTGGTCCGGGCCCGTTCCTCGGGTGAACAGCATGTACGCCCCCAGGACGAGCGGAATCACGGCGGCGAAGAAGAGCCACTTGAACGTCACCAGGAACAGCGCCATCCCGAAGAGACCAACGCCGCAGAGCACGGCCGAGAGCACGAGGTACGGTATCGAGAGCGGCGTCAGGGACGGGGAGCTCTCGTGACGATCTCCGGACGGGTACTCTGACATCGCCCGGCCGACAGCGGCGCCCCTTCAAATGGATTCGGTCGAGCGAATCGGTGCCTGACGAGCTCGCTCGACGCGATTTCGACGCGTTCGACGCGCGCTAACAGGGTCGAGCCGGCAAAAGGTACATATGGCTCGCATTCCTCGCACGGCCGCCCGAGGCCAGGGCAGGGTCCGACGGTGTCACCTGCTAACGAGGACCGTCCGGTGGACACGCCGGACCCTCTCAAAACCACGACCGCCACCACTCCGGCGGCGACGCCCATCGGCGACCGTCGGCCGGGGGCTGACGGTGCGGGAGGCTCGGTGCCGACGCCCGCATCGTCCGCCCCCGGGACGCCTCCCCCTTCCGCCGGAGGAATCCTGGATGCCATTCTCACCTCGAAAAGCGAGCTGTTCCGGGGCAGCCGCGAAGTGTTGCGCGACTCGTACGTTCCGAGTCGCCTGCCGCACCGCGAGCAACAGATCCGCCAGGTCGCCGAGGTCCTCGCCCCGGCGCTCCGCGGCGACCTCCCCTCGAATCTGCTGATCTACGGCAAGATCGGGACCGGCAAGACCGCGGTCGTCGCCCAGGTACGCCAGGACGTGCAACGGCGTACCGACCTCGCCTCCAACGTCACGTTCATCACGCTCAACTGCGGCAACATCGACACTCCGTACAGCCTGCTTCAGACGATCGCGAACGGACTCGCGAAGAACGAGGGGGACCGGATACCGACCGGCTGGTCGCTCGACCGGGTCCAGGCCGGCATGCGTCGCCTGATGGATGTCAAGGGCGGCATCCTATTGCTCGTCCTCGACGAGGTCGACCGCCTCGTCGCCCGAAGCGGCGACAACATCCTCTACACCCTCAGCCAGATCAACACGGAACTCGACAACGCGCGATTGGCGATCATCGGGATCTCGAACGACCTCAAGTTCACGAACCACCTCGACGCCCGGGTACGAAGCCGTCTCAACGAGGAGAAGGTCCTGTTCCCGCCGTACGATGCGACCCAACTCCAGGACATCCTACGGGACCGGGCCCGCGAAGCGTTTCATGAAGGCGTCGTCGACCCCGGGGTTGTCGAACGCTGCGCCGCGTACGCGGCGCTCGAGAACGGGGACGCCCGACGGGCGCTCGCGCTGCTCCGGCTCGCCGCGGAGATGGCGGAGCGCGACCGGGCGAAGCGGATCACCCCCGACCACGTGGTAAAGGCGAAGAACCGTCTCGAGCAGGACATCATCGTCGACTGCTGCCGAACGCTTCCTCCGCACTGCAAGGTACTGCTCTACGCCATTCTCCAGTCGTTCGAACGCCGCCGCAACGGGGTGCTGACGGGCGAGGTCTACGATAGCTACCGGCGCCTCGCGGAGCGGCTCGGACTCCAGCCGCTCCACGCGCGCTCGATCTCGAACTACGTCTCGGAGCTCGAGTCCCTCGGTCTCATCCGCGCGACGATCGTCTCCCGCGGCCGCGGCGGGCGGACCCGGGAGATCATCGTGGACGTGCCGATCTCGGAGACGATGCCCGCGCTCGAGGAGGACCCGCTCATCGCCCCCGTGGGCCGGCCGAAGCCGCGGGGCCAGCTCCTCCTCACCAACTTCGACAACCCGGCGCGGACGGATTCGTTCTAAGCGGGTCCGGCCCCGGGCGGTCCGCTAGCCTTGGGCGGTCGAACGTTCTTCCGGGACCGGGACCTCAACCGAGGTCATCTCGGACGCGCGCGCCGCCCGCCGTGCTCGCTCCCGTCGCAGCTCCCGGAGCTCCCGGTCGATCTCGTTGAGCTCGGCGCTCGCCCGACGCAAGCGGACGCGTCCGATCCGCTCGAGCGCGGCGATCTCCCGGTCGAGCTGCTCGTCGGTCGCGCGGTACGGGCTCATGCGGCGGTCTCGGAATCGATCTGCGCCTTCTGAAGGCGGGTCGAGAAGTCGATGAAGACGCTCTTGATCTCGGTGAACTCCTCGATCGCGACGCTGCCGGCCTCGCGCCCGCCGTTGCCGGTGTTCTTGATGCCGCCGAACGGTAGCTGGACCTCGGCCCCGATCGTGGGGGCGTTGATGTAGGTGATCCCGGCCTCGAGGTCGCGGATCGCCTGGAACGCACGGTTCACGTCCCGAGTGTAGATCGAGGAGGAAAGTCCGTACTCGACGTCGTTCGCGACCCGGACCGCTTCCGCATAGTCCTTCACGCGGATCACGGAGAGCACCGGGCCGAAGATCTCCTCCTTCGAGATCCGGGTGCCGTGCTTCGTCTCGAAGATCGTCGGCGCGATGAAAAATCCCCGGTCGTAGGCCCCCCCGGTGAGCTTCGTTCCACCGTAGCGCAGCTTCGCTTCCTTTTGGCCGACGCCGATGTATTCGAGGATCTTCTTCTCCTGGTCGGCCGAGGCGACCGGGCCCATTCCGGTCGCCGGGTCGAGCGGGTCGCCGACCGAGAAGTGGTCGAGGCGGTCGGTGAGCATCTCGAGGAAGGCGTCGTAGACCTTCGCGTGGACCAGGAGGCGGCTCGTGGCGGTGCAGCGCTGTCCCGCCGTGCCGAAAGCGCCGAACAACACCCCGTCGAGGGCGAGGGGAAGGTCGGCATCCTCCATCAAGATTACCGGGTTCTTCCCCCCAAGCTCGAGATGGACCATCTTGAGGCCCTGGGCCCCGCGGACGTAGACGTCCCGGCCGGCATCCACCCCGCCGGTGAACGAGACGGTCCGGACCCTCGGGTCGGCGACGAGCGAGTTGCCCACCACGCTCCCCGACCCGGTCACGAGATTGAGGACGCCGGGCGGAAGCCCCGCCTCCGCGTAGATCTTGACGACCTCGGCTCCGCAGCGCGCGGTCGCGCTCGCAGGTTTGAACACCACGGTGTTACCGGTGACGAGCGCGGCCGCGATCTTCCAATTCGGGATCGCCGTCGGGAAGTTCCAGGGGGTGATGCACGCGACCACGCCTTTCGGTTGGCGGACGGTGAGACAGAACTTCGACCGGAGCTCGGACGGGATCGTCTCGCCGGCCAGACGACGACCTTCGCCCGCCATGTACTCGATGAAATCAATCGACTCCTGGACGTCCCCGAGTCCCTCGCTGATGACCTTGCCCATCTCTTCGGTGACGGTCCGTCCGAGGACGGGCTTCGCGGTCTTCATGCGCCGCGCGACCTCGAGCAGGAGCTCCCCGCGCACGGGCGCCGGGGTGTCGCGCCAGGCGGGGAACGCCTTCGCCGCGGCCGAAACGGCGGCGTCCACGTCCTGCGCGGTCCCAACGACGAACGAGCCGACCGGCTCGCGGGTCGCGGGATTCATGGTCTCGAACCGACGGGCGCGGGCGGGGACGACCCACTTTCCGTCAATGAAGTGACCAAACTCCTCGACCTTGTCCGCCATGGACCTCGACCGGGGCGGAGGAGTGTGCCACGGGTAAAAGGATGCCTCAAGGCATCGTGGCGCGAGGGGACCCCCGCCGGCTCGCCGAGGGGTGGGGTCCGTCGAGAGTTATAACCCGCGTCCCGGTCCGCCCGCCGATGGAGCATCGCCTCGAGGCGGAGTTGACGCTCAGCGGGAACCTGCCTCCGGCCGTCCGGCCCGACGAGGTCATCCCGCGCGTGGCGAGCGACGCGATCGCCCACACGATCGGAAAACGCGGCGAGGGTCGTCTCGCGGAGTGGAAGCTCGAGGGAGAGACCTTGCGGGTGGTCTTCGAGTCCGCCGGGCCACGACCTCATCAGACCCTGCTCGCGTTCGTGCGACGGCTCGGCGACGAGCTCGGCAAAACGGCCCGCGTCGGGGTGCGCACCTTCTCCGCCCCGCGCTACAAGACCGAGTTCCCGCTCGACGCTTCTCCCAAGGCATCGATCACGCTCCCACTTCCGCACCATCTCACGGTCGAAGGTACGGTCGCCACGCTCTCCCTCACCGGACTCACCGAGGAGGGGCTCCGGGACAACTGGATGGACCGCGCCGTCGCGCTCGTGCAGGAGAAGGCTCGCCGGCAGACCTACGAGGGCAAGGAGCAGTACTGGTCGCTCCTCACCCAGAGCGCTCCGCGGGAGCACAGTTTCCACGCCGACCCCACGGAGGAGATGCTGAAGCGGCAGTGGGTGCGCTCCGGCCCGACGAAGGGCAAGTGGTTCCTGGGTCCGAACGTCGCGCACCTGCTTCGCACGATGGAGCGAATCGCGCTCGAGGAAGTGCTGCGTCCGCTCGGCTTCCAAGAGGTCGTGCAACCCCACCACGACTCGTTCGACATCCTGCTCAAGACCGGGCACCTCGAAGGCCTGCCGGGCGAGTTCTACTACGTCACGGAGCCGAAGACCCGGGACCCGGTGGCCTGGGAGCGTTTCACCGACCTCGTCAAGATCACCCGGCAGGTCCCCGAGGATGAGCTCGCCCGCATGGTCTCCCGTCCGTCGGCGGTCTCCTGCTATGCCCAGTGCCCCACCACGTACTGGTGGCTCTCCGGGCGCACGCTCGCCACCGAGAGCCTCCCCCTCAAGATCTTCGACCGCGCGGCGGTGTCGAACCGGTACGAGAGCGGGGGCCGCCACGGTCTCGAGCGAGTCGACGAGTTCCACCGGATCGAGCCCGTGTTCCTCGGAACTCCGGACGACCTCGTTGCCCTCCGTGAGCGCCTTCTCGAGAAGTACCACCACGTCTTTGACGACGTCCTCGAGCTCGAATGGCGGACGGCGTGGGTCACGCCGTTCTACATGCAGCAGAGCGGCAAGGTCGGGGTGGAAGACGCCCAGGCCCGCGTGAAGGGGACGATCGATTTCGAGGCGTACCTCCCGTACCGGGGTACGCGGGAGGCGTCCGAGTGGCTCGAGTTCCAGAACCTTTCGATTGTCGGTGAGAAGTACACGAAAGCGTTCTCGATCAAGGCCCAGAAAGGTGAGCTCTGGTCGGGGTGCACCGGCATCGGGCTCGAGCGGTGGCTCGTCGCTTTCCTCGCGCAGAAAGGCCTCGAAAGTTCCGGTTGGTCGGAAGGGTTCCGGCGGTACGCGGGCGAGTTGCCGAGCGGCGTTCGCTTCCTCTGACGCCCCGGGTCCGGACAAAGCGACTAAGCGGTGACGTTCGCTGGGCGAGGAGGGGTAGTTTGCCGTGGCCCAGCAACGACGGCTCGACGACTTCTCGGATGACGGCGAACCGGCGACCCCCCCAGCACCGGTCGGCCGAACGCATCCCCCCGGACTACCGGATATCTGGGAAGTGGCCGAGGGACACGTCGTCCACCCGCTCCTGCAGCCCGGCGCGGTCCGGGCGCTCCCGTTCCAGCTCGATATGGCCCGGGTCGGTCTTGCGGAGGACCTGCTGGTGGTGCTTCCGACCGGACTCGGGAAGACGGTCATCGCGGCGCTGATCGCCGCCGAGGTTCTCCGGCGGTCGGACGGGAAGGTCCTCTTTCTCGCCCCCACCCGACCTCTGGTCCAGCAGCACGCGGAAGCGTTCGCCCGCTGGCTCACCCCGCTGCGCTCGGCCCGATTCACGGGGACCGTGAAGCGACCGATTCGCGAGGGAGCCTGGGAGACGGCGGACGTCGTGTTCGCGACGCCCGAGATCGTCGTGAACGACCTTGCGGCCGAGCGGTACTCGCTCGCGGAAGTCGAGCTGGTCATCTTCGACGAGGCCCACCACGCGGTGGGGAAGTACGCCTACGTACCGGTCGCGGCTCGATACCGTTCGGACCGTCCGTCGGAAGGGCGGGTCTTGGGCCTCACGGCCTCCCCCGGCGGCAAGGACGAGCGGATCGAAGAGGTCGTCGCGAACCTCGGGTTCCAGCGGATCGAGGCCCGGACGCGCGAGGACGACGGGGTGCGCGAGTACGTCCAGCCGATCGATGTGGACTACCGGTGGGTCGACCTCCCGCCCGAATCCCAGCGCATCCGGGAGCTCCTCGAGACCGCCGCCCACGCGACCGCGCGCAAGTTGCAGAAGATGGGCTACCTACGGAAAAAGCCGATCCGCTCGCTCTCCGTCAAGGACCTCATCGCCCTGCGCGCCGAGATCTTCGCCCGGCCCGGCCCGATGGTCCGGCGGTTCGGACCGCTGTTCCATCAGCTCGTGCTCCTCCATCTTCACCACGCGCTCGAGCGGCTCGAAACGCAGGGGCTGGCTCCGTTCGTCCACTACCTCGACCGGCTCGCGGAGAAGGAGAAACCGAGCCGCGGCGACCTTGCGGTGCTGAAGCTCCCCGAGGTCGTTCAGGCCCGGCGCGAGGCCGAGGAGTTCCTCGGCACTTCGCGCGAGTCCTCCCACCCGAAGCTGGACGCGCTTGTCGAGCTCGTCCGGGAGACCCTCGCCCAGCCGCGCAACCATCCGCCGCGGATCCTGGTCTTCGCCCAGTACCGGGACACGATCCAGACGATCCAGTCGATGCTGGAGCTCCAGGGGTGGACGACGGGCCGCTTCGTCGGGCAGGCGACCCGGGACGCCGACGACAAGGGGATGAACCAGAAGGACCAGGCGCGCGTGCTCTCGCAGTTCCGCGAGGGCCGCTTCCCCATCCTCGTCGCCAGCAGCGTCGCGGAGGAGGGACTCGACGTGCCGGACGTCGACCTCGTGGTGTTCTTCGAGTCGGTCCCGAGCGAGATCCGGGCAATCCAGCGCCGCGGGCGAACCGGGCGCAGCTCGCTCGGGCGGGTCACCGTGCTGCTCACCCGGGAGACCCGGGACGTCCGCTACCAAGTCGCCGAAGTCCGTCGGGAGCAAGCGATGCGTCGGATTGTCCGGAGGCTCTCCCGGGAAGCTCGGAACCGCTCGGCCAAGGAAGCTTCGCGGGACGAGAAGCGCGAGGGCGGTCCGAGTGGGGTCAGCGTATAAACCTTCGGTCGCCGCCTGCGATGGTGCCGCTCGGTCATCGAGGCTAAATACCGACTCCCGGGTCCAACGCCCCAAGGCGTCGAATGGGGTCGCTCTCTTGGGTAGTCCAGCACTTGGGGCTCGTTACCCTCAGCGTAATCTGCGTCGCCCTGACGTTCTACCTGATCTACTGTATGATC
Source organism: Thermoplasmata archaeon (assembly GCA_035626215.1). Taxonomy (GTDB): domain Archaea; phylum Thermoplasmatota; class Thermoplasmata; order Lutacidiplasmatales; family UBA184; genus Lutacidiplasma. The sequence goes on along the minus strand of DASPOD010000045.1, from coordinate 18,323 downwards.
CACCCCGAACGGTTCTGAAGCAGGAGGTCGATGGCGTTCGTAATTCAGTCGCTGTGGGATATCATTCTAGTTATCGGCCTTTCACTCGCCATCGCCCCGTTCTTCGGGGATTATCTCGGTAAAGTCTACATGAATCGTCCCCTGTTCGGGGACGCCATCCTGCTGCCCCTCGAGAACGGATTCTACCGCCTACTTGGGACCACCCCCCGGCACTCGATGCGGGCGCGCGAGTATTTCCTCGCGCTGATCTTGGTCAACGGCGGGCTCCTCGCGTTCCTCTGGGTCTGGTTCTTCTACCAGGCGTCGATGCCTCTCAACCCGCTAGGAATCCCCAACATGGGTTGGGACCTCGCTTTCCACTCCGCGGCGAGCTTCACCACGAACACGAATTACACGCACTTCACGAACGAGTCCCAGGTGAGCCTCGGCTCGCTGATGATCGCCTGGCCGTTTGCGCTGTTCCTTTCTCCCGCGACCGGCCTCGCCGTCCTCGCCGCGATGGTGCGGGGATTCGTCCGCAAGGACGGAACCCTCGGGAACTTCTACGTCGACATGACCCGATCCCTCACCCGTCTCCTGATCCCCATTGCGATCCTCGGCGCCGTGGTCTTCATCTTGATGGACGTCCCCGAGACCCTCTCGGCGTCAGTCACCCTCCACCCGCTCACGGGGGGCACGCAGACGCTCTACCTCGGACCGGTCGCGAGCTACCAGTCGATCTCGCTGCTCGGCTCCAACGGGGGCGGATTCTACTCGGCGAACATGGCGTCGCCGATTGCCAACCCGTCGGCCGTGTCCAACCTGTGGGGCATCGCGCTCATGCTCCTGTTCCCGTTCTCGGCGCCGTTCGCGTTTGCGACCATCGTCCGGAAGAAGAACGAGGCGTGGCCCTACGTGGGGGTGATTCTCATCATCCTCGCCATCGCCCTCGCTCTGTTCATCGCCTTCCAGGCGGCGACCAACCCTGCGCTTGCCTCCTCCCTCGGCCTCGGCCCCCAAACGAACGGCTACCCGGTCGGTGAGGAGACTCGATTCAGTCTCCCCGAGGCCGCCTCGTTCCAGGTCGTGAGCGTCTACTGTAACGTCGGCGCGAACAATCTTCAGATCGGTTCGGTTTCTCCGGTGGCCCAGCTCGTGCTCCTGTTCGGGATGTTCACGCAGAGCACTCCCGGCGGGGTCGGCACCGGCTTCGGCCAGCTGCTCCTCTTCGCGGTCCTGGGGATCTTCGTCGGGGGCCTGATGGTCGGTCGTACCCCCGAGTACCTGGGCAAGAAGATCGGCACCGCCCAGGTGAAGTGGTCGGCGCTCGCGCTGCTCGTTCATCCCGCGACCATCCTCATCCCCTTCGTGGTCGCCGTGGCGGGGGGTTTCGTCATGGTCGACACTTCGTCGATCGGCGCCACGACGCACAATTTCACGTCGGTGCTCTATGAGTTCACCAGCGAGTCGGCCAATAACGGGAGCGCGCTCTCGACCGCGGACGTCGTGGATACCACGCTGTTCTTCAACGTGACCGGCGCGCTGATCATGCTCATCGGTCGTTACGTCCCGATTCTCGCGATGCTGATGGTCGCCGACCTGTTCTCCAAGCAGGAGGCGCTCCCACCGAGCGCGGGGACACTCCGGACCGCGAGCGGGACGTTCACGATTTACATGACCCTCTTCCTCGTGATCGTCACCTCCCTCCTCTTCCTGCCCGTCATGGCGATGGGTCCGTTGGCCCAGATTTTCGGAGGGATGTAGCGTGAGCGCCGGACCGTCCGTCGAACCGGGGGCTCAGGTCTCCGTCCGCCGAGTCCCCCATACGTCTTGGCGTCGGGTGATGGCGGCGTCGTTCCGGGGGTTCGACCCCCGCCGCGAGATTCACAATCCCGTGATGTTCTCGGTCTACCTGCTGTTCCTGTTCTTGGTCGTGCTCACCCTCGTGCCGAGGGCGTTCCCCGACATTGCCCACACCTACAACCCGGACTACTATCTCGCCGTCACCATCATTCTGTTCCTCACGCTCTGGTTCGCGAACCTTTCCGACGCGATCGCCGAAGCCCAGGGGAAAGCCCAAGCGGATAGCTTGCGGGAGATCCGCAGCGGGGTCCGGGCCCGTCAGATTCGGCCCGACGGGACTCCCGCTTGGGTCGCGTCGGACGTCCTTCGGGTCGGCGACACGGTGGAAGTGCACCCCGGGGAGACGATCCCGATCGATGGTGACGTGACCCACGGGGCGGCGCTCATCGACGAATCCATGATGACCGGCGAATCCGAACCGGTCACGCGGGAGAGCGGCGGCGACAAGACGAGCGTGCTCGGCGGGACCCGCCTTCTGCAGGGGACCATCCAGATGCGGGTCACCGCGGTCCGGGGCGAGTCGTTCCTCGACCGGCTGATTCGCCTGGTCGAAGGACAGGGCCGCGACCGCACGCCGAACGAGCTCGCGCTCGGAGTTCTCCTCTACGCGTTCACGATCGCGCTGTTCAGCGTCGTCGTGACGTTCATCTTCCTCGCCGACTTCACGAACATCATCTACATCGACATCGCGACGATCGTGGCGCTCTTCGTCTGCCTGATGCCGACCACGATCGGAGCGCTCCTCCCCGCGATCGGCATCTCGGGGATCAACCGCGTCGCCCGGGCGAATGTGATCGCGAAGTCCGGCAAAGCGGTCGAGGCGGCCGGGGACCTCGACGTCCTGATTCTCGACAAGACCGGCACGATCACCGTCGGTAACCGGCTGGCCGTCCAGTTCATCCCGGCACCCGAGGTACCTCCCGCGGAGCTCGCCGACGCGGCCATGCTCAGTTCGAGCTTGGACGACACCCCGGAAGGTAGGTCGGTCGTACGGCTCGCGGCCCGACGCGGCGCACAAGCCCGGAAGCTCGAGCCGGGGACGTTCAAGGTCCTCCCGTTCACCGCCGAGCGCCGGATGAGCGGGATCGTCCTATCGGGCGGGGTCGAATTGATGAAGGGCTCGCTCCAGGCGATGGAGACGTACGGCGCCCTGGTGCCGCCCGAGCTCCGGCGCCAGGTGCTCGCCGTCGCGCGTCAGGGGATGACCCCGCTCATCATTTCGAATGGGAAACGCACCCTCGGCCTCGTCTGCTTGAAGGACGTGGTGAAGCCGGGCATCCGCGACCGGCTCCGCGAGCTCAAGACGATGGGCATTCGGACGATCATGTGCACCGGCGACAACCGGCTGACGGCCGAGGCGATCGCCAAGGAGAGCGGGGTCGACGATTTCGTGGCGGAGGCGAAGCCCGAGGCGAAGCTCGTCCTGATCCAGCGGGAGAAGGCCCAGGGGCACCTCGTCGCGATGACCGGGGACGGGACGAACGATGCGCCGGCGCTCGCCCGCGCCGACGTCGGCCTCGCGATGAACAGCGGAACGAGCGCGGCGAAGGAGGCTGGCAACATGGTCGACCTCGACAGCGACCCCACGAAGCTCATTGAGGTGGTGTCGATCGGCAAACAGCTCCTCATCACCCGCGGCGGGCTCACCACGTTCTCGATCACCAACGACGTCGCGAAGTACTTCGCGATCATCCCGGCGGTGTTCATCGCGGCGGGGGCGGGCTACCTGCCCGGCATCGCGATCATGAACCTCCTCGGTCTGTCGAACCCCGACCTCGCCGTGATCTCCGCCCTCGTCTTCAACGCGGTGATCATCCCGTTCTTGATCCCGCTCGCCCTCTACGGCGTCCCGTTCCGCCCGAGGAGCGCGATCGACCTCCTGCGGCGCAACCTGATCCTCTACGGCTTCGGGGGCCTCGTGAGCGCGTTCGTCGGGATCAAGCTCGTCTACTTGCTGCTCGCGTGGCTCGAGACGCAGCCGTGGGTCCAGCACCTCGGCACGGTCGTGGCGCACTTCCTCCCCCTCGGAGGTCTATGAGCCGTCCGTCCGCGCCCCCGGCTCCTGCCGCCGTTCCGGTCGCGGCCGAGCCCACGCCGGCACCGGCCCACCGTGGGGCCCGGCATGTCCGCGCCACCGTGATCTTCCTGGTCGTGTCGCTGCTCCTGGTCGGAGTCGCCTACCCGCTTGTCGTCACGGGTATTGCCGACGTGATCAATCCGGCCGGCGCGGCCGGCTCGCTGCTCAAGGACCCGAACGGCACGGTTATCGGCTCGACCCTCATCGCCCAGAACACGAGCGCCCCGTACCTGTTCTGGAGCCGACCGTCGCTCACCGACTACAACACGACGCTCGGCGCAGATACGCCTCCGGGCCCGAGCGATCCCGCTCTCGGTCAGCTGATCAACGAGACGATCAACTACACCGAGCAGGCGTGGAACTGGAATATCAGCCATAGCGGAAGCCTCCCGTACTGGTTCATTGCCCCCTCCGCGTCCGACCTCGACCCGGACCTTGTCCCGCAGGCGGTCCTGATCCAGGTCCCGCGGGTGGCGGAGAACACGAACCTCTCGATCGCGTTCCTCACCCACCTGGTGAACGCCCACATCACGACCCCCCTCGTGCCGTACATCGGAGTACCGTTCGTGAACGTCCTCAAGCTGGACATCGCCCTTCTGCCGCTGATCGGGAAGTGAGCATGTACCACCAAGTTCTCGTGCCCGTGCAGCGCGCCTCGGAGGTGGAGCCGATGCTCCGGTTCGCCTCGATGATCCTCGACGCGGACGGGGAGATCCGGCTCCTCCACGTGATCCCGACCACGACGCTCCCCGAGGTAACCCGCGAGTGGCGCGCCTCGGTCAACATCGTCGTCCCGGCGCACGAGGCCGGGGCGGCGCTCGACGTGCGCGTCGAACCCGAGGTGCGGGCGGCGACCGACGTTCCCGGGGAGATCCTCGAAAGCGCCGAGTCCCACAACGTCGACGCGATCCTGCTCACGCTCTCGGGCAGCCGGAGGAGCTCCCGGTTCTTCGTCGGACACACCGCGACCGGCATCCTCCAGCACTCCCGGTCCGACGTGCTGGTGTTGAACCGGCTCGCGCTCGCCACACCGAAGATCCCGCGGATCCTCGTCTCCACCTTCCGTGACCAGCCGTCGCCGAAGGCGATGATGCTCGCGGAGGAAATCGCCGTGAAGAACCCTCCAGCGTCGGTGGTCGCGCTGACCCTGAGCTCGCGGGAGGAGAGCGAGGCGGGCGCGGACGAGGAGCGCGAGGAGACGAGCACCCGTGGGATCCGGATCGTTCACCACCTCTCGGTGTTCTCCGAGTCGATGCTCGGGCGCCGCCGTCGGCTTCCCGACCTGTTGCTCCAGGCGGCCGCCCGCGAGCGGTACGGGTTCCTTCTGGTCAGTGAGGAAGAGCACGGGGGAAGCGCGCTCCTCACCCGGCGGTTCCTCGAAGAGCTATTCCGCGCCGCCCCGTGCCCCATCCTCGCCGTCCGCACCTAGGAGGCCGTGCGGCGATGGCCGAGCTCGCGTTCGTCGGACTCGGCCTCGCGGACGAGCGGGGCGTCTCGGAGCGAGCCCGGGCCGTGTTGGTCGCGGCCGACGTCGTCTTCGCCGAGGAGTACACGGCGGTCGCCCCGCCCGGCACCGTCGAGCGGCTCGGCCGGCTCGTGGGCAAGGAGATCGTTCGGCTCGACCGGCCCCTCCTCGAGTCGGAGGCGCCAATCCTCGAGGCCCTCGGAAAGCACGAACTCGTGGCGCTCGTGGTCGTCGGCGACCCGTTCGCCGCGACCACCCACGTCGCGCTCCGTTTGGCCGCCGAGAAGGCCGGCCACACGTGGAGCTACTGCCCGAACGCGAGCATCCTCACGGCGGCCGCGGGATTGCTCGGGCTCATGCACTATCGGTTCGGTCGGACGGTGTCGCTGCCGCTTCCGGCCGAAGGGTTCGCGCCGACGTCCCCGCTCGAGCACATCGCGATGAACCGTTCGCGGGACCTCCATACGCTCGTCCTGCTCGACCTACGTCCCGAGCAGGGAGAGTTCCTATCGGCTCGACGGGCCCTCGAGCTGATCCGGGAGCGAGACCCGCTCGAGGCGTTCCTCCCGGACGATGCCACGCTGGCGGTGGTCGCCCGCGTGGGCCAGGAGGATGCTCGGGCTTGGGTGGGACCGTTCGCGCGCCTGCGCTCGGTCGACTTCGGTCCCCCGATGCACGCCATCGTCGTGCTCGCGCCCACGCTCCACTTCGAAGAGGAGGCGGCGCTCGCCCGCTACGCCGTGCCCGGGACGCGGTCGGGACCGAGGTCCGACTAACCGTCTAGCCCGCGTGCGGGGCGTCGCCCGGGCCCGGTACCAGGGCCTCCGCGAACTGGCGAATGCGAAACGGTCGGAGCAGTAAGGCGTCCGGCCGCTGTCTCGCGTCCAGCGGAAGGGTCGGAGGCCGCGAGGCGGGGGCAACCAGGATGACGCGCAGGTTCGGGACGAGGCCGCGGGCCTGTCCGATCAAGGGACCGACGCTCCCCTCCGCCAAGCTGGCATCCACGACCAACAGGGTCGGACGATGGACCCCGATGAGCTCGACCGCCGGAGTGACCCCTTCCGCCTCCCCGTCAACGCGAAAGTGATGCAGCCGGAGAAGCCCCCGCAGGAGTACGCGGGTCTCTTCGTCCCCGGCCACGACGATGGCACTCGACGTGGACGCTACGACGCCGCTCACGGCCCTCAGACCCGGATCGACCCGGTTGTCACAATCCGGATGGTGTCGACCAACTACTTCGTCCTATTTCTCGGTAGAGCTCGAGGCGCCCTCGCGCCAGAATAGGGTGGAATAGGGTACGGGACCGCTCAGGCCGTCCCTCCTTCGCTCTGACCCCAATCGGCGACGCCGGCGGCCTGCAGCAAGCGGTCGAGTGCTTGGTGGTAGTGTGACGCGGGCGCGGTCAGGAGCTCGTGCGCATGCTGCTTCAGCGACGCCCCGAACTCGCGTTCCGTGGGGGAGTACTGCCAGGCGTGGGCCGCGTCCCGGCCCAAGGCGAGGAGGAAGGCGAACGCGAGCCCCCGCTCCTTGCCCACGTTCGGGAGGGTCTGCACGATCGTGCGTTCGGCCCCGGCCTCGTGGTGGGTACGGAACGCCCGGGCGACCCGGTCGACCCAGGCCGCCTCCGCGGCGAGGCGCGAGTAGCGCGGCAGGGTCCCGAGCAACTCCTTCTCCTCGCTGGACCTCTCGGCCCGCTTGAGGAGCTCCGCGATCCGTCCGGGCGACGAACGGGTCTCCTCGATCAGCTGCCGGGCCTCCTGGGGGTCCGGCACGATCGTACGCACGATGGTCTCCGCATGCTCGTTCCACAGTTTCTCGAGGGCGCGGCTCGCGCGCGCCTCGTCCACTTCGAACGACCCGGCCCACGTCCCCAGGACCGCTTCGAGCGCCCGGCGTTCGACGGGCGTCGGCGCGAGCGAGTCCAGGAAAGGAGCGACCGCGCTTCCGTAGCAGACGCCGCCCGCGATGAACGTCGTCCGCCCGCTCCGTTCGACCCGATGGGTCGCCTCCGCGACGTAGGCGTCGAGCAGTCCCGCGTCCGCGAGCCGGCCGAGCTCGTAGTCGCGCCGTAGCCCTTTCGAGAGCGAGGGCAGGTTCGCGTGCGGGCAGTCCGCCCCTCCGCGACAGCGGATGTTCAGCTCCGCGGAGACCGGGAAGTCCGACGAGGGGTCGGGACCCGCGGCGCCGTCGGACAGGTTCGCGAGGAGGTGGCGGTCGTCTTTGACGCACCGTCGGCAGACCCGGAACCGCGTGGTCGCCCCCGGCCAGCCGACCTCGAGGAACGGACGAGGCTCCCCCGACTGGAGATGGACGCACTCGAACCGGTGCTCGGTCGAGTTCTCGGTCAATCGGTACGGGAGGTCCGCCACCCTCTCGGCGCGGAACTCGGGCGGCGGGTCCGCGGTGAGGCCCGAACAGAACAGGAACCTGCTGGTCGCGAAGAAGTGGAGGCCCTTGCGGGCCCAATCGAGGTAGCCGAGCATGAGTCGGTCGGGGTGGTCCGACTGCTGGACGGCGACCTCGGCCTCGCGGTCGGTCCGGGCGAACGGGGCGAACGACACCTCACCAGCCGGGAGCGAGAACGTTACGACGCTCGGGTTCTTCGGGTCGAGGTAATACTTGAGGAGGCCCGCATAGGCCCGGGCGAGCGGGTCGCCCCAACGGGAAAGCCGCCCGAGACGCCGGTCGTCGTCGCGCGCCGAGCGTACTTCCTCGAGCTCCTCGCGACGTCGGTCGAAGCGGTCGCTCGGACAATCCGGTCCCAAGCGCGGCAGGAGCGGTTCGACCGTACCGCGGAGCACTTTCGCCCGCGCGATCAGGTCGCGCTCGCGGACGCCGGACGCCTTGTGAATACGGGCCACCAGATGCCTCGCCGGGGGAGGAGGCAGCGGTACTTATTCCCGGGGGTCAACGGTGGCAGACCTCGAGGAAATGGCGGAACAATTCCCGCCCCCCCTCGGTGTGCTCGACCTCGGGATGGAACTGGACCCCCCAGATCGGGAGCGTCGGGTGGGCCATCGCCTGGACCGGGCATGCGGCCGAGTGGGCGAGTACCGTCCATCCGGGCGGCGGGACCGCGACCTGGTCGTTGTGACTCGACCAGACCCTAAGATGCGCGGGAAGGCCCCGGAACAAAGGGTGGTCGGTTTCGTCCACGGTGAGCTCGACGGAACCGAACTCGGGCGCCGAGGCTCGCTCCACCCGCCCGCCAAAGTGCCGTGCCAGGAATTGATGGCCGACGCAGATCGCGAGCACCGGCACCTTGCCGAGGTCGATCCACTCGTCGACCCGGCCGAGCGGGGCATCGCTGCCTTCCAAGCTGAGCGCCCCTCCCGACAGCACGACGCCATCGGCGTCCAGCTCGTCGAAGGGAGTGGTGTTCGGAACGATGCGGGTCTCGGCCCCGAGGTCCCGCAGGACCCGCCACTCGCGATGCGTCCACTGGCCGCCGTTGTCGAGAACCGGGACCTTCACGGCTCCTCCGGTCGCTCCGGCGAGGAGCGGGAGTCCGGGGGGTCGGTCCCGGAGCGGGCGCGCAGCTCGGCCACGTCCCGCTTCACCTGCTGAACATCCGCCCGCATCCGGAGCATCTCTTCCTCGAACGGAGTGAATCCGGTCGGGCTCAGGATGCGGTGGGAGAGGTAGAGGCCGATGAAGACGGCGCCGACCAGGGCGACGATGGTGGTGAAGACGAGCGCGATCACGAGCGTGAGCGGGTCACCGATCACGTTCTGTACGGGCACCGTGAAGACGTGGGTGATCTCCGCCACCTCGACGATCAGAAGGACGAAGATGAGGGCGAACCAGATGATCATCGAGATCCGGCTGCCTTTCACGGCCCACCCCCCGGACCGACGTTGCTCAACAGGATGACCGCCGGTAGCGTGCTGTTCGACACGACGAGAGGGGATGTCACCGCGACCCCCGAGGTCGCCGTCGCCGAATAAAGGCTCTCGCCGCTCGCCGGCGTGCTGCCCACGAAGAAAGCGAACACCCCCACGTACCAGGTGCTGCTCGAGGTCGATGGGCTGTAGTAGAAGGCCGAGATGTTGAGAGCGACCGGGTTATCTGAGGTGGAAACGATCTCCGATAGCACATCCGTCCCGTTGTACCAGCGGCTCCAGCTCAAGTTCGCCCAGACGACGGTCGTGTTGCCGGCCCAATTGAACGCGGTGGCGATGCCGACGTGAATCTGGTTATAACGGATCTCCTCCCCGAGCGCCCACACGTAGAAGTGGAAGGTCGAATTCCCCGCGACCTTGTCGACCACCAGTTCTGCCTGCGTGAGAATCCCGACCGCAGGTTGACGGCCGTTCGACACGAGCTGAGGCGTGAAGATGATCAGCGCGAGCAGAAGCAATGTCACCCCCACCAGGGGCCACGGGGCGTACACGCCGAGCCGACCGGGCGGTCGACGGTACCGCGGCCCGAGAGGCTCGAGCGCGGAGCTCATGGCCGGTCCGCCTTCCAGCCCTGGTAGAGCTGGTGGGCGACCCCCAAGTGGTCGAGCACCTTGCCAGCGAGGTAGTCGGTCATCGCCTCCACGGATTTCGGACGAAGGTAGTACGCGGGCGAGGCCACCAACACGACCGCCCCGAGCTCGCTGAGCGTGGTGAGATGGCGCAGAAGCGTCGTCGGGAGCGGGGTCTCGCGGGGTACCACGACCAACCGACGCCGTTCTTTGAGATGCACCGCCGCCGCCCGAGTGAGGAGGGTGTCGGCAAGGCCCAGCGCCACCTTGGCGGCGGTGTTGGACGAGCACGGAACGATCACCATGCCGCGGGTCGGCACCGAACCGCTCGCGATCGGCGCGCTAAGGTCCGTGTCCAAGTAGCGGTGGGAGACCCAGGCGGAGAGCGCATCGGGCTCGAGACCACATTCCTCCCGGAGCACGGTCCCGGCCCCGTTCGAGACCACGAGCGACACCGAGAGGTGGGCCGCGTGCAGGGTCTCGAGGACGCGGACGGCGATGGGCGCCCCGCTCGCCCCCGATACGCCGACCACAATCGGCGGCTCCTCCGTCATCGCGGGTCCCTGCCCTTAAGAGAGTCTAACGAATCGGTTGGGAAGATAAGACGGTTCGCGAGGCGGAAGTGGTGACACATCGGGCGGCGATCGTCGGTGCGGGGCACACTCGGTTCGGCGTGCTGGACGAGGGTCCGCGGTCGCTGATCCGTTCGGCCGTGGAGGCGGCGTTCGCGAGCGTCGACCGCTCCGCGGACCCCCGGGACGTGCGGGAAGCGTTTCTCGCCACCCTCGGCTTCGGGGGCCATCAGATCGGAAACTCCGCGGCGGCCCTCGCCGAGGAGGCCGGCCTCGTGGGGGTGCCGGTGACCCGCGTGGAGAACGCGTGCGCCTCCGGCGGTTTCGCGCTCCGCTCCGCGGTGGGCGCGCTCGCGGCAGGCGCCTCCCCCCTCGTGCTGGTGGTCGGCATGGAGAAGATGACGGACGTCTCGAACGCCCGCCGTCGATACTGGCTCGGGGTCTCGGGGGATACCGAATGGGAGCGAGCCGCCGGCCTCACCTTCGCCGGGGTGTACGGGCTGATCGCCTCCCGCTACTTCGCCGAGCACGGGGACGCCTCGGAAGCGCTCGTCGAGGTCGCGACGAAGAACCACGAGAACGGCGCGCTCAACCCGAACGCCCACTTCCAAAAGGTCGTCTCGCGGGAGCAGGTCCGCGCGGCGCCCCGCGTCGCCCGACCCCTCGGGCTCTACGATTGTTGCCCCGTGAGCGACGGCGCCGCGGCCCTGCTGCTCGCTCCTTCGGAGCTCGCTCGCCGGTACACCGACACGCCCGTCTACGTGGACGCGACCGGGGCCGGGACCGACTACCTCGCCGTGCAGGAGCGCCGGGACCTCACCCGGTTCCGGGCGACCCACCGCGCCGCCCACGAGGCATTCCGGTCCGCCGGATGGAACCGGTCGGACGTCTCGTTCCTCGAGGTCCATGATTGCTTTACGATCGCCGAGTTGCTCGCCCTCGAAGACCTCGGCTTCGCGGCTCCCGGAGAGGCCCCGGCGCTCACCCTCTCGGGAGCGACTCGTCGCACCGGCCGCCTTCCGGTGAATCCCGACGGGGGTCTCAAGGCGAAGGGGCACCCGATCGGCGCGACGGGCGTGAGTCAAGCGTACGAGGTGTTCCTCCAGCTACGTCGCGCGGCCGGGGCCCGGCAGGTCCCGCACGCGGAACACGCCCTCACCCACAACGTCGGCGGTGCGGGGGCGACGGCCGCGGTCTCGCTGTTCTCGGTGGGGTGATTATCGTGCGCCGCGTCGCTCGGGTCGCCGCATATCGCCCGCAGGGCCTCGCGCAGGGAGCGCCGGTCGCGTCGTTCGACGAGGATACTTTCACGCTCGCCGCGACCGCCGCGGAGCGCGCGTCGACGGGCGAGCGCGAAGCGTCCGGGGCGATCGACGTTCATCTCCTGGGCGAGTACCCAGCGGTTGCGGATTGGGGATTCGCCGCGCTCCTGGGCCGGCCGACGGAAGTGGTGCGGCATTCCGGGGAGGCTTCCGAGCTTCCGAAGACCCTCCGCGCTATCGAGGAAGGGGAAGGCCGTCCCGCGCTCCTCGTCGCCGCCGAGCTCCCCGGGCCGACCCCGAAGAGGTCCGCACGGGCCGCGCCGCGAGGGGCCGGCGCGGTCGCTTTTCGGTTCGAGGCTACCGAGGAGCCCCGGCCCTTCGCGTTCCCCAAGACGACGGTCGGTCGCTCGGCCGTCGCCACGGCGCTCACAGTGGGGGAGGGCGCGCGGGAGCTCCCGGCGTCGGTCGTACTCGTCGGGGATTGGGAACCTATCGGAGAGGCCGGGTTGGCGGCCCGCGAGAATGCTCCGCGGGAGCCGTTCGAGGCGGATCCGACGGTGGTCTCGGAAGGGGCTTACATTCCCCGGCCACGCTACCTCGAAAATCTCCCGAGCCGCTGGAGGTTCCTCGCGGAGGCGTGCCAGGCGTGTCGCGGGACGACCTTTCCGGCGCGGGGAGTCTGCCGGCGATGCGGACGGAAGGACGCCCTGACGACGGTCGCGCTGCCGTTCGACGGGGGTCGCGTCGTCGCGGTGACGACCGTGGGAAAGGGTGGACAGCCGACCGAGTTCGACGCTCAGGTCGCGGCCCAGGGTCCCTACGATGTGACGCTCGTCGAGCTCGCGCGCGGCATGCGGGTGACGCTACAGGTGACCGACGCCCCCGCCGGAACGCTGAAGGTCGGCGATCGGGTCAACACCCTGTTGCGCCGGCTCTACCCGATGGAAGGAGAATGGCGGTACGGCCGCAAGGCCGTGCCGACCACGTTCCGTCCGCCTCTCGAACTCCCCGTCTAGGCGGAGGTCGAGGCCGCGGCCCACGGCTCCCCGACCCAGCTCTCGTAGACCTTGCGGGCGAGTCCCGAGGCCCCTTCGATCGGTGTGAAGGCGTACGCGGCCGGGGGCCGAGTCCCCGTGACCAGCGGAACGCGCTCGAGGTACCCCCGGCGGAACACGGTCAGCTCAATCGGGGTACCGGCCGGGTACCGCTCGAGGGTCTTCTCGAGCTTGGCGTAGGTGACCTTCTCCCGGTTGATGGCCACGATTTCGTCCCCGGGAGTGAGGCCGGCGGTGAATCCCGGTCGTCCGGAAAACGATTGGCGAACGCGCGCGAGCCCGTCGACCTCCTCCACGAGGACGCCGAGGTCGCCCGGCTCGGCCCGGTCGCGTTCCTCCGGGCGTTTCGCCTTCGGGGCGAGGGCGAGACCGGCGCAACGAGCGTAGGCGGCTAGGTCGACCTCCTCCGTGCCGCGGACGTACCGGTCGAAGAACGACACGAGGTCGAGGCCGGTCGCGCGCTCGGCCGCCGGAAGAATCCCATCCTCCTCGACACCGACCCCGGTCCGGCCGTGCTCCTTCCACAGGAGCCGCAGGACGTCGACGAGCGAGGACCGTGTCTCGCTGCGGTGAAGTATCTCCAGGTCGAGACACATCGAAACGAGGTCGCCTTTCAGGTAGTACGAGACCGACTGGTTCGGCGTTTCCTCGAACGGCAGATAGTGGTCGACCCACGTGATGACGGACGACTCCTCGAGCGAGATCCGGTTGCGGCCCGGAGTCTCGAGGTACTGCTTGACGACGCCGGCGCGCTGCTCGAGGAACTGGGCGGGTGTGAGAAGACCCGCCCGGCGCAGGACGAGGTACGTCAGGTAGTCGGTCGTCCCCTCCATCCACCAGAGGAGCCGCGTGTAACTTTCGTGCGTGTAGTCGAACGGCATCAGTGACTTCGGCCGGATCCGCTTGACGTTGTACAGGTGCAGGTACTCGTGCGCCGGCAGGCTGAGGAACCGACGATATGACTCTTCGGGGCGGAAGACGTCCCGCTCGAACACACACGACGTCGACGAAAGATGCTCGAGCCCGCCGTCCCGTGCGTCCGTCAGATGGAAGAAGAACGTGTACCGGTCCAGCGGTGACTCTCCGACCAGCGCGATCGCCGCCTCCACGATCTTCCCGATGTCCTGTTCCAGCGCCCGCGCCTCGTAATTCCCACCCTTCCCGCACAAACAGATACGGTGCGGAATCCCCGCGGGGCGCACGGTGAGCACGACCGGGTGTCCGGCGTCGATGGGGCTGTCCACGAGTTCGTCGTAATCCTTCGCCCGGAACTGCGGGGGTCGAGTGCCGACCTCCTCGAGCTCCGTGACGACGGTCCAGTCGGGAGGGATATCCAGCGTTACGGTGGACGGGGAGGAGAGTTCACCGTCGACGTACGGGAGGCACAGCGCCGCGTTGATGAGCATATGGTCTTCCGTGAAGTCGAATGCCTCGGTGATCAGGTCGTGCCCGTAGACGGTGTACTCGACGCGGATGCGGGCCGCGCCGCCGGTCCGGATCCGCCAGCGGGCCTTGTCGACCGGAGCCACCGGGAGCGGGGTCCCTTCGGGCTCTTGGCGGGCGGCAAAATCGCGGAACCCCCGGCTATAGTTGCGAATCACGTAGGAGCCGGGCACCCACGATGGGAGCACGAGGTCGACGGTCGGCGACGCGACGCCGATGAGTTCGACGGTGAAATGCGCCCGATGTTCGAGGGGAGCCGTCGCGCGGACGGTGTAGCGGACCTCCATGGGTCCCCCCTCACGCGAACCCGCGCATGTCTCGGTCGTCGGACCCGTCGGACCCCTTGGGGACGTACGGCTCTCCGGCGATTCCGAGGTGCGCGGCGAGTATCCGGAACGTCTGCAGGAGCTGTCGAATCGACTGGGCCATCTCCTTCTGCTCCGCGCGTAGCTCTCCGAGCTCCTCGCGCAGGCTCCTCAGCTCCGCCTCCCACCGAGCATCCCCCGAACCGTTCGTCACGGGTATCCCTCGCGCGACCGAGGGTCGCTCGGTAATTACCTTGTGCCGGAGACCACCGCCCGTCCGTCCGGCGAAGCGCCCGGGTCGACCGCGGTGGGGCCGAGCGACAACGCGAGTAACCACCGAGCGTGACTGACCGTTAAGTAACGGTATCGAAATTTCGATATGGTGATGACAATGGGCGAACCGAAGGAAATCTACCCGGCCAACGGCCCGCCGCCCGCCCGGTGGTCCTCGTGTAACCTCCGGCGCAACGCAGATGTACCCCCGCTTTTCCGGGAACCGTAGGAAAACGCATGCCGGACGCTATCGTCGCCGAGGGTCTCTCGAAGACGTTCAACGGCTCCGTGAAGGCCGTCGACTCGATCTCGTTCATTGTCCAGGAGGGCGAGGTCTACGGCTTCCTCGGTCCGAACGGAGCCGGAAAGACGACCACCCTCTCGATGCTCACGGCCGTGCTCGGCCCGACGGCGGGGCGCGCGGTGGTCGACGGGCTCGACGTGTTCCATCAACCGCACGAGCTGAAACAGCGGATCGGACTGGTCTTTCAGGAGTCCACGGCCGACCAGGACCTGACGGGCCGGGAGAATCTCGAGCTGGCCGCCGCGCTCTTCAACGTTCCCGTGCGGGACACCCCGACCCGGGTCGCCTACCTCCTTGACCGGCTCGCGCTCTCCGATTCGGCGGACCGGCTCGTGAAGACGTTCTCGGGCGGGATGCGCCGCCGTCTCGAGCTCGCGGTCGGGATCATCCACTCGCCGCGGGTGCTGTTCCTCGACGAGCCGACGCTCGGCCTCGACCCCCAAGGGCGGGCGGGGTTCTGGAAGATCGTTCGAGAGCTCCGCGAGGAGACCGGCATGACCGTCTTCCTGACGACCCACTACCTCGACGAAGCCGACGGTATGTGCGACCGAATCGCCATCATCGACCACGGCAAGATCGTGGCGACGGGGACTCCGTCCCAGCTGAAAGATCGGGTCGGCGGCGACGTGGTGACCATTCGACCTTCCGGCGCAGCTCCGGGTCTCGAAGCGGCTCTGCGCGCTCTCCCGAACGTGAGCGGCGTCACGACCCAGGACGGAACCCTTCGGGTGAAGTGCCCGAGCGGGGAATCGCTCATCCCGAAGGCGGTCGCCGCAGCGAGCTCGCTCGGCGTGGGCCTCGCCGGCGTCTCGCTGCGTCGACCGAGCTTGGACGAGGTATTCCTCGAATTCACCGGCCGCGAGTACCGGGAGGACGAAGGGCCGACGGCCACCGACCGTGCCGTCTTCTTAACCCGCATGCAGGATAACCGGAGGGGGCGCCGATGAGCGCCGTCCGCCGCTGGGCCGCGCTCACCCGACGCGAGCTCCTGAAGCTCGCCCGGAACCCGGCCGCCATCGCGACCTCGCTGCTCCTGCCGATTCTCTATCTCCTCCTCTTCGGCCAGGGGTTCAATTTCAGTAGCCTGCTCAAGGCGTCGCCGTTCCTGAACCCGACCGAGCAGGCGCTACTGCTCCAGCAGGACCTGCTCGGCGCCCCCGACTATTTCTCGTACTTCTCGGCGGGAATGGTCGGATTCGTCGCCGTGACCGCGACGCTGTTCGTGGGGGCGAACGTCATCTTCGACAAGCTG
Organism: Thermoplasmata archaeon; assembly: GCA_035626215.1. Classification (GTDB taxonomy): domain Archaea; phylum Thermoplasmatota; class Thermoplasmata; order Lutacidiplasmatales; family UBA184; genus Lutacidiplasma. Next base: position 2,002 of record DASPOD010000045.1, on the reverse strand, counting down.
TTCGGGACCCTGAAGCGTACGGCGGCGTCGCCTGCGACCGCGACCGACATCTTCGGCGCGCGGCTCGTGGCGGGTTCGCTCCAGCCCGTGGGGCTCGCGTTCCTCGTGCTCGGCCTCGCTCTCCTCCTCGGACACGTCGGTCTCTCGGGTCTTCACATCACCGCCTCCGTGTCGGTGCTCGGCGCGCTGGAGGTCGTGCTCTCCATCCTGCTACTGTCGGTGATGTTCGCGTCGCTGTTCCTGTCGCTCGGCTTCACGATCGAGGTCCCGCAGACGTACTTCGCGGTCGTCAACGCGATCAACCTACCAGTACTGCTCACCTCCGCCGCCCTCTACCCGTGGGGTTCGATGCCGGTATGGCTCCAGTCGATCGCGTCGTACAACCCGGTCACGCTCGCGGTCTGGGTGCTGCGGATCAACTTCTTCGGGGACACCTACTACAAGTACGCCGCGTGGGTCTACCTGCTCGGGCTCCTGGCGTGGGCCATCGCGATGTTCACGATCGCGACCCTACTCACGCGGAGGGCGCTCGCCCCCAAGAGGTAGGGCGAAAGTTCACGACCGCTGGCCCGACGGACCGAACGGGGAGTCGGTCGTTCCCTTCTCCACGAAGGGAGCCCAAGTCCCCTTCTCCGCCGAATAGTCGACGCGCTGGAGCTCGACCACGAACGACTTCAGAAGCTCCGCCGGGGCCGGTCGGACCGAGATCGAGTAGACGTAGATTCCGAACCCCATGAACTCGAGGACCCGGTGAAGCACCTCCCCAAGGGCCTCGCGGGGCACGGTGACCCGGATTGATGTCTCGCCGAGCAAGGTGGAGAACTCGTCGACGTCGAACGGCCGGTCGAGGGTGATGAGAGGCTGGGACGCGGATCCGGCCGGCGACGAGCCGGCGGACGGGGCCGAAGGACCGCCCGCGGGACCGGTCGCGACCGACGCGACGCTGGGAGGTCGAGGAGCGGAGTCCTTGGCGGGATAGCGGTCGAGCACCGGACTTGGGTCTCGGCCGACGAACCGAGGACGGGACGCCGGCTTGGAGGCGCCGCGGGCCCGGGTGGATGCGCGCTTCTTGCCCGAACCCTTCGAGCTCGTCATGGTGAGTCCGAGCGAGGGGAGGCACGGTCCCCCATAATAGGTCCCTTGCGTCCGCCGCGGGGGACCGGCCAGGCCGTATATCGCGGGATTGTAGCGAGGAGAACCGTGCGACTCTTCGTCATGGGGACCCGTTTTTGTAGTCCCCATGACGACAGATGGATTATGTAGGCAGGGGTGGGTGAGCCGTTCGAATCCGAACTCCCCAAGGGGGTTCGACCGAGGTAACGAGAATGCCGGCACGCGTGATGAAGGAGTTCCAGGCGCCCCGTGGCCTACCCCGCAAGACCGCGTCGGTCTGCCCCGAGTGCATCAAGGTCATTCCGGCGATCGTCCGTGAGAAGGAGGGCCGGGTCATCATGGAGAAGACCTGCCGAGCCCATGGGTACTTCTGGGACATCATCTCGAACGACGTCGACTTCTACCTCCGGATGGAGGCGTATGCCCACGACGGGGTCGGCTACGAGAACCCCTACTACGACAAGTTCCGCGGCTGCCCGACCACGTGCGGGATGTGCAGCCACCACAAGTCGCACACGGGACTCGCGCTGGTCGACCTCACCAACCGCTGCAACCTGAAGTGCCCGGTCTGCTTCGCGAACGCGAACGCCGCGGGCTACGTCTTCGAGCCGACCCGCGAGCAGATCTACTTCATGCTGAAGACCCTCCGGGAGCAGAAGCCGGTCGGGACGGTCGCGGTCCAGTTCTCGGGCGGCGAGCCGACCCTCTCCCCTCTGTTCCTGGACGCGGTCTCGATGGCCCGCGACCTTGGCTTCAAGCAGGTCCAGGTCGCGACGAACGGTATTCGCGTTGCGAACGAGCCCGGCTTCGCCCAGGCGTGCCGGGACGCGGGGCTCCACACGCTCTACCTCCAGTTCGACGGGCTGGACGACGAGATCTACCGCAAGGT
>DASPOD010000044.1:0-7577 GCA_035626215.1 Thermoplasmata archaeon | reverse complement strand
CTCACCGAGATCGTCGGTCTCGACCCCGAGACGAACGAGCTGATCACGAACTCGGTCTACTCCTGGAACCCGGCGGACGACACGTTCCTCTACTCGGGCCACTCGTACATCTACGAGCACGTCGCGCTGATGAAGAACCTCACGATGAAGGAGATGGAGCGCGAGGTGCGCAACCGCGTCGAGCTCCTCGACTACATGGTGGCGAAGGACGCCCAGGCGACCCGCCAGAAGCCGTACACCCACCGGGACGTGGGCCAGCTCGTCGCGTTCTACTACAAGGAGCCCCAGAAGGCGCTCGCCGAGGCGCGCGCCGAGCTCCAGCGCCTGAAAGCGTCGGCCCCGTCGGGCCCCCGACCGAGCTAGCCCGGCCCGGAGCGATGGGCCTTCGGGCCACGTCACTTCGTCTTCGGAACCCGCTTCGCCACCACCACGACCACGACGGTGACGACCACGACGGCTCCCAGGATGAGGAAGACGGCCGGGTTCGAGAGCGGGGACGAGCTGGGGCTGTTCGCACCGGGGGAGGCGATCGTGCTCACCCGGTCGGAGCCGTAGCTGTCGACCAGCACCCTCCCCGAGACCGGGTCGAACGCGAGCGCCGAGGGCTCCGGCCCCGTGGGGATCGACGCCGTCGGCGAGTTGGTGGTCCCGCTGATCACGGTGACGTTGTCGGAGAGGAGGTTCGCCACGTAGACCGTGTTCGTGGAAGTGTCCACCGCCACCGCCCACGGTTCCAGCCCCGTGGGGACGGTCGCGACCACGGCGTCGGTCGACCCCGAGATCACGCTGACGTTGTTGGTCAAGAGGTTCAGGACGTAGACGTCATCGTTGACCGAGTCGACCGCGATGGCCCGGGGGCCCCCTCCCACGGGGATGTTCGAGAGCAGCTCGTTCGAAGCCTCGTCGATCACCGAGACGCGGTCGGACCCGGAACCGTTGAGGGGGACGTAGAGCCTCCCGTTCGCCGGGTCCGAGGCCATCGACCACGGGTTCCCCGGCGTGGGGATCACCGTGCCCACCACGTGGTCGATGTCGATGACCATCACCGTGTAGAGCTGGAAGTAATTCCCCACGTAGACCAGCCCGGTGGTCGAGTTCACCGCGAGGGAGTCGTCGCTCACGGCCGTAGGGATTGACGTGACCGTCCAGTTGGCGGGGTCGATGACGCTGACGAAGGAAGAGTAGAAGTTCGCCACATAGACGAGACCGTCTGCGGGGTCGTCCGCCACGGCGCAGGGAGCCGTTCCTACACTGACGGTCTCGACCACCCGGTTGGTGCTCTCCGAGACCACGCTCACGTTGTTCGACCCGAAGTTCGCGACGAAGATGTCGTTCGACATCGGGTCGACGTCCAGCGCGACGGGATGGCTCCCGACGGTCACGTTGGTGAGAATGGTCCCGGTGGTTCCATTGATGATCGTAAGGTTACTTGAGGCCCAGCTGACGAGGTAGACGTTCCCGGTGGTCCAGTCGAACACCATGGCCGAGAAGAAACCGTCCGGCGGTGAAGCCGACGGCGTAGCGGCAAGCACGGTCGGGGCCCCCTGCGCCAGGACCGCGGAATTCCCGCACCGAACCGCGGCGACGCTCGCTCCGACCAGTACCAGCGTCGCGACCGAGGCTACGAGTACGAGGGACCGAGCTCGGACCCACATGGGCCGACGAACGAGACAATGAACGGCGCGTCATAGCCATTCCGCCCAGGGGCCGGGCGTACGGTCCACGGCCCTCGTCCATCCGGGTCGGGGTCCGAAGGTTCGGAGCGGCCTCGATGGGACAGCCCTAAGCGCCTGGACGCTTCGTGGAGCGGGAGGGGTGTCCCTGTCGCTGTACGACGAGATCGCACTTCCCCGGGGGCACAAGGTCCGCCTCTACGCCGAGGACGCCGTACCGGGCCTCCCGTTTCGACTGGGCCGGTCGCGCGCCGACGTGGTCGTTACGAGTCCCCCCTACAACCTCGGGGTCCCCTACGCTACGTATCAGGACAACCGGCCCCGAGAGGAGTATCTGCTCTGGACCGGCGGGGTACGTGACGCGGTGCGGTCGGTGCTCTCGGAGCGGGGCTCGTTCTTCTTGAACGTCGGTGGCCCCCCGTCCGACCCGTGGCTCCCGTGGGACGTGGCACGAGAGGTCGCCCGGGGGTTTGTCCTCCAGAACGTCCTCCACTGGGTGAAGTCGATCGCCATCGACCGGGCGAGCGCTGGTCGCGCCTCCGGGATGACCGCTGACCTCGCGCTCGGCCACTATAAACCGGTCCAATCGCGACGGTATGTGCACGGGGCCCACGAGTACGTCTTCCACTTCACGCGACGCGGGGATGTCCCCCTCGACCGACTCGCGGTCGGGGTGCCCTACGGCGACAAGTCGAACGTTCGGCGATGGCGCGCGGGCCGGGCCGACCGGCGTTGCCGGGGCAACACCTGGTTCCTCCCGTACCCCACGATCCGCTACCGCACCCGCGATCGGCCCCACCCGGCGACGTTCCCACCGGAGCTCCCGGAGTGGTGCGTCCGACTCCACGGACTCGCCCGCACGCGACTCGTCGTGGACCCGTTCGTCGGGATCGGATCGAGCGCGGTCGCCGCGGCGCGGCTCGGCGTATCGTTCGTGGGCTTCGACCTCGACGCGGAGTACCTGCGCATCGCGGCGCGGCGGGTCCGCGACGAGGTCCGCCGGGTCCCCCGCCGGCGCGGTGCCTAGGCGGGCGCCGGGACGAATCGCCCCGGTCTACTCTTCCTTCTCTTCGGGTGGGGACTCCCCGGTGGTGGGCGGGGACCACTCGCGCATCGGGGTCCGCTTGACCCCCGCGGCGACGGCGAGGGCGTTCTTCGTGCCCGTCTTGACGGCCTTGCCGGTCGCGACAGCCCCGTCGCGGACCGCCGTGGCGGCCCGGACCGTGCCGGCGCCGATGGCGGCCCCGGCGTCGGAGATCCGTTGCGGGATCCGACGCATCTCGGTGTCCATCGCCTTGCCGAGGTTCGCGAAGTCGTCCTGGATCTCGAGCCCCAGGTACTTCGCCTCCTTCGCGGTGGCATTGCCGAACCGCTCGATCTTGTTGTCGAGGTCGGAGAATTCGTGGGCGAAATCACGTCCCAGGCCCCCCGCGGCGTGTCGCATCTCGGCGAGGTGGGCCCGGAACTGAGCCTCTTCGCGGGAATCTCTCATGGTCGGTCGGCGGGAAAGCGTCGGGTCGGGAGATAAAGGTTGACGGGCACGCGCAGCGCCGCTCAGCCGCCCATCCGGCGGTCGACCTTGCGGCGTCGTCCCCGGGTCCCTGCGGGCGAGGGCGCCGGGGGCGCCATCGGCGCGGTCGAAACGACCCGCCGTTCGGTCTCCTCGCCGTGCGCCCAGCGGACGAGGAGCTCGACCCCGAGGCGCGCCGGGTCGGTCACGACCATCTCGCCGCGAAGCGTTCGGGCGATCGCGCGGGCGGCTGGCTCGTATTCCGGATGCTCGGACTTGAGGAGGAGGACCGTGCTCTTGAGGTCGGTCACGGTCGCGAGCTCCCGGGCCCGCTCGAGGGCGTGCTCCATCGCGATGTCGAGCTGGCCGCTGCGGACCCGGCTCTCCTCGTCCGTGTACGCCTCGGGAAGTCCGTCCGTGATGAGGTAGAATTCGCGGCGGGTGGCCCGGGAGGCCCGCAGGAGCAGGTGCGCCGCGCGCAGCGCCTCCGCGGTGTTCGTGAACGCGCCGGCTTTGCACTCCCATAGCTCCACCAGGTCGAGTACCTGCACCTCGTTGTCGAAGGCGATCACGTCGATCGTGGCGTCCGGGTACCGTCGTCGGATCGCCACATACAGGGCGAGGAGGGCTTTTTTCGCCGCTTCGAGCTTCCCTTCTTCCGACATGCTGCCGGAGCGGTCGAACGCGAGCACGATGTGGACGCGCTCGCTCGTGATCTCGCGGAAGACGTAGCTCGTCGACTCCTCGATGTGCCGCGATCCGACGAGGCGGGCCGCGAGCAAGGACCCCGGGACGTCAAGGTGGGCGACCTCCTCCGGCCGACGAAGCCGGGCCTTCTCGTAGACCCCCGTGGAGCCGCCTCCGCGCAGGCTCATCCGGATGTCCCCGGGAAGCCGCTCGCTCTCCTCCTCCAGGAGAAGTCGAGCGAACCGCTCGACGAGGCCGTAGGTAACGGTCAGCTCCCCCTGATGCTCGGCGACGAACCCGCGTTCCTTGAGCTCCCGTTCGAGCCGGCGCTCCTCGGCCTGTCGGACCCGCGCGTCGGCTTCGGCCTCCGCGCGACGTTGGGCCTCGGCCCGCTCCTCTTCGAGACGACGACGTTGCGCTTCCGCTTGCCGCCGCTTTTCCTCGGCCTCCCTCTCGATCCCCCGTTCGCGCGACCGAAGCGCCCCCGAAACGTTCTCCTTCAGCTCTTGGCGCTCGGTCGGCGTGAGTTGGGCGAGGGCATTCCCGAGCTCGGAGGGGCCGAGGGTCCGTCCCTCCCCCACCGGGGTCGCGAAGAGGACCCGCCGGCCCCGGGAGGGGGTGGGGGCTGGGGCCTTCTTCCTCGAGAAGAGCCGCTTGAGCCAGGCGAAGAAGCGGGCGAAGGCGGCACGGATCCGCGCGAGGACCCCGGGCTTCGGGGGGGGCTGATTCCAGGAGGCGGACGGCAGGAGGAGGGCGCTCTGGAGGTCGCCCATCAGGTCGACGCGGGGGAGGCGCGACCAATCGATCGACCGAGCGGCTCGGAGCCGTTCCTCGAGCTCGGCGATCTGCCGGGCCACGTCCGCGTCGCTGCGGTGCTGCACCTCCTCAAGGGCGACCACTTGCTGGTCGTACTCCGCGATGACCCGTTCGACCCGACGGCGTCCCTGCCGACGGAGCCGCTCGCGCAGCCGCTCGAGCCGCTCCCGGAGCGCTTCGTCCTCCCCCGACTGTTGCTTGAGGAGGCGTCGGGCGCCCTCGAGTCCCTCCTCGGCGAGCGCCCGCACGAGCGCAGCCGCGTCGACCGCGTCGAGCAGGTCGTCCGAGACGACGTCGTCCGCGTACTCGCGGCAGTCGGGCAGCCGGAAGAGGTCGCCGCTAGAGGGGGTCGTCGTCGCCCTCGCCTTCCTTGCAGGAGAAGAGCGAGAACTCCTCGAGGAGGCGGAATACGCTCGCGGCGGCGTCCGCGGAGGAAACGGTCGGCCCGGGCCGCTCGCGGTCCTCGACATAGCGCACGAAGGTGCGGAACCGCGGGAAGATCTCCGCGTTCGTCTCGAGCTGAGAGCGCAGGCCCGCGTCGTCCTTGATCCGCCGGCCTTCGCCCACGAGCGCCTCGGCCTCGTTCGCGTTCTCCTTGAGCACGCCCCGGTAGAACCGACACCAGTAGACGCCGGCGCTCCGCTTGAGCGACGCCGCGAGATACTGGTCGACGAACTCGCCGACCCGACGCTCGTTCTGGCGGAACGAGTCACCGCTCCTCGCCCGGATGCGGCCGCGCATGGCGTGGAGAAGGCCGGCCTTGAGGTCGTCGCTCGAGGGGGGGATGCGACCCGAGAGCGTTGCCATCGCCGCGGTGCGCGCCGCGACGTCGATCAGGGTCCGGTTCGAGCCGACCTCCCCGATGTCCGGGTTGTCCTCGCTCGTCTTGAGCCGCCACGTCTCGATCACCCGGACCCCCGCGTCGACGAGCAGTTCGGGCACGTAGACCGCCGGGAGGTCGGTCCGGGCGAGCGTGACGATCTGGCGGTTATCGGCGTGGCGCGAGTTATAGCCGATGTGCAGGCTCGTGAGGCGGTCGGAGAGCGGGTCGTTGATGTTGTCGAGGTCGGAGAGGTTCGAGGTGCTCACGGCGACAAACGACCCCGGGAAGCTCTCCCGCGACTTCGACGGCGTCACGGTACCCTCTTGGAGAGCTTGGAGCAACACGTTCTGCGTGCCGAGCGGCAGCTTCCCGATCTCATCCACGAGCAGGAATCCCCGGTTCGCCTGGAGGAGCTTACCGGGCTCGAGGACGAGCGGGCTCATCGGGTCGCCGACCTCCTCGAGCTTCCGCAGGTTGATGTTGCCGGTGAGATGGTCCGGGAACACCTCGGAGCTCCCTTGCAGCCGGGCGAACCCGAAGCCTTCGCGCAGGAGGAGGAACTCGGCCGGAACCTTCGTCGGGTCGACCGAGGCCGAGTCGAACCGTGCCGGGTCCCCGCCCGGGGCGAAACGTCGGACGCAAATGGGACACGGAGGGAAGCGCGCCGCGGCCGCCGGGTCGACGAGGGAGAGCGGATGGTCGAGCACCGGACAGCCGTCCACGACCCAGACGCCCTTCGGGAAGAGGTTCCAGAGTTCCTTCGCGAGGCTCGTCTTCCCGGCGCCCGACGGGCCGAAGAAGAGGAGGTGGGCGCCCGAGACGATCGATGCGACAACGTCGTCGTACGTGGCGTCCGGGAGCACGGTGCGCGGGAACAGGGCCCGGAGCGCCTCGGCCCGGTTGAGCCCCTTCTGGTGGAGTCCGTCGAGCGTGCGGAGGACCTCCTCCCGGTACCGTTCGGCGGGGCTCTCGACCGCGACCCCGGCTGCCTTCAGGTCCGCGGCGGTCGCTCGGGTTCCCGGTCGCACCGCCATTCGGGGCGAAGCCGCCATGGCGCGCGCAGTTGGGGTCGGGTTATGTACTTTGCCGAATCGGCTGGTCGCCCCGCGTCGACCCGGCCTCGGGGGCGCGGAGCGGCCCCCGTGGACGAGGCGGTCCCGAGGCGGCACTTTTAAGTAGCGTTCCCGGGTCCGCGCCCCGCGAGTCATGCCCGAGAAGGAGGCCGCGCCGAAAAAACCCGCCTTGACCCGGTCGGTCAAGGACAAGTGGCGGTCGAAGCGCTGGTACCACGTCCGGGCCCCAGGGCTCTTCCAACACGTCGAGCTCGGCGAGACGGTGGCGAGCGAGCCCGAGCAGGTGATCGGCCGGACGCTCGAGGCGACCCTGCCCGAACTTTCCGGGTCCGGCGACGCCGGGAAAGCCCATGTGAAGCTGCGGTTCCGGGTCGAGCGAATCTCCGGGGACGGGGTGGCCGAGGCCCGGTTCGTCGGGCACGACCTCACGAGTGACTATGTGCGCCGGCTCGCTCGTCGCAAGCGTTCGAAGATCGACCTCTCGCTCACGGTCACCACGAAGGACGGCGTCCAAGTGGCGTTGAAGCCGGTCGCCGTGGGGGAGCAGCGCCTGCAGACCCGCCTCCGCGCCGAGCTTCGTCACAAGATGGTGCAAATCCTCACGGAGGAAGCGCAGCTCCGCACCTCCCCCGAGTTCGTGCGGGAGATGATCCAGGGTGACCTCTCCAAGGTCCTCGCCCACGGCGTGAAGACCCTCTACCCGCTCAAGAAAATTGAAATCCGGCGCTCCGAGGTCCTCGGCGTGATCTCGGACGAACTCCCGGCCCCGGAGCCCGCGGCCGTGACCGAGCCGACGGTACCTCCCCCCGAGGTCGCCCCCGTCTCGGGCGGGGGCGAGGCACCTTCGGCCTAGCTTCCCAGGGCGCGAGATGACGCGTCCGCCCTCTATTCCTGTCGGAGTGGCTCAGCCTGGTAGAGCACGGGACTCATAGCGGGACGTGTCCCGCGTCCCGGGAGACATCCTGGGGTCGGGGGTTCAAATCCCCCCTCCGACA
>DASPOD010000043.1:0-20998 GCA_035626215.1 Thermoplasmata archaeon | reverse complement strand
CTCGGGACTGAGCTTCCTGCCGCCGTCGTAGTCCGCTACGGTTCGGTCGGCGGCCGGCGGAACGGCCAGAACGGGTTCGCGGCCGGCGCCGGGCTCGGAACGGCACCCTCGGTGGTGCCGACCCCGGCCTGCTGGAGTTTGCGGAGCGCTTCCCGCGCCTTCTCGAGCGCCGCCGCGTAGTCGGTCTCGCGCAGTCGGAGCGACTCCGCGAGCAGGGCCCGGGCTTCGGACGTGTCGACCCGGAGCTCGTGCGCGCGGGTGAGCGCGGTGTCGATGAGGTAGTGGAGGTTCGTGAGCTCCCGGTGGAGCGACTTCCTCAGATTGAGGTCCTCTTCGGTCTTCAAGAGCAGCCGCGCGGCATCGAGCAACTGGCCCGAGCGGTCGAGCGATTCGACCTGAAGGAGCTTCTCTCGGATCGGGCCGACGCGGACGTGCAGTCCCTCCTGCGCGAAGTTCACTTCGGTCTGGAGGTCGCGCCACCGGCGCACGAACGGTTCGCGCACCGCGGGTTCGAGCGCGCTCATCGCCCGAGCGAGGAGCGCCTCGGCTTCGTCCGGGCGCCCCGCATCGAGGGCCACCCGAGCCTCGCTGAACGTCTGCATCACCGGGGTGGTGTCGAGCGACAGCCGCTCGCCAACCCATAGCCGGTCCTTGAACTCCGACATCTGGCGCTCGACCTCCTCTCGGCGGCGCCGGCGGGCGAGGTCGAGCTCGGACCGCACGAGGGCGAGGGCGCGCCCGAAATCGTGACGGTTCCGGAGCTCGGCGAGCTGTTGACGCACCTCCGCCCTTCGCTCGGTCTCGGCCGGGGGAATCTCGGAGGCTCGGAGGTATTCCGCCTCGACCTCGCGCCAGCGACCGTCCACCACCGCGTCGAGGATTCGCACGCTCGCAGCCTCCCCCCGGGCGATCGCCTCCTTGACCCTCGCCCATTCGCGGGCGCGCAAAGCCGCCTCGGCTTCGGCGAGGATCGCTTCGACCGGGTCGATTTCCGCACCGAGGCCCTCGCGCCGCGTCGATTCGAGCTGCCGTCGAAGCTCTCCGAGCGGGTCGGCGAACAACCGTTCGATTGCCCAGCGGGCTTCCTCGGTCGCCTCGCGCGCGAGCCGGGTAGCGTCGGGATAGAGCCCGGAGGCGAGGTGGTGACGGGCCTGATCAAGCCGAGCCGTGACGGGGGCGGTGTCCGCGCCCACCTCGGTCGTTTCGCGCAGCTGCCGCTCGGCCGCGCTGACCGCGTCGCGGGCCCGTCGGTGGCCTTCTCGGGCAATCCCGAGCGCGTCGGACGCGAGCAGAGCGTGCTCGAGCACGGGCGGATACTCCCGATTCTGGAACGCGAGCTTGGCGGCCGCGAGCTCCTCCGCAGCGACCGGCGACACGACCCCCTCGGCGGTGGAGCGATGCACGGACGCTTCCGCGGCGGCGATCGACCCCTCGGCGATCTTGCGCTGGAGGTCGGCCCGCTCGAGCTCGGCTTCGCTCTGGCCCGCGAGCTGGAGCGCCTCGACCGACCGTCCCTCGTCGAGCGCCATGCGGGCGCGGTGGAGCATGTTCTCGGCGATCGTCGTGTCGATCCCCTCCTTCCGGAGCCGGGCGACCGTCGCCTGGAAGCCCGCGAGGGTCTTCGACACATGCTGGTAGGTCGCCTGAATCAGCTCCCGTTCGAGGGGGCTCCCGAGCTCCACCACTCGAACGAACTGGCGTTCGGAGAGCAGACGCTCGACCCGCTCCATCTGCTCGCGGAGCGCGGGCGTGGGAACATGGAGGAGGTCCGCTTCGGAGAGTGCCTCGCGCGCACGCTTCGCGACCCGCTCCGCGTGTTCGACGAACCCGCGGGTCGCCACGAACTCCGCGCGGGCCGCGTCGAGGAGCGCGGCGGCGCCGATGGGCACCGGTAGCGCGATTCGTCGTCGGGCCTCCCCGAGGGGCAACAGGATCTTATCGATCTCCACCCCGGAGGACCGAACGATGTCGAGGTCGCGCTCGAGTCCGCGCAGATTCTCCTCGAGCACCGGTCGAAGTACCGCGATCACTTCCTCGTGGAGCAACCGGGCACCCGTGAGCGTAGCTTCGGGAGGCGCCGTCGCCTCTTCGGTCCTCAGCTGCTCCCAACGGGTCTGGAACTGTTCCACGGGGGAGGAGAGCCGACGCCCGTCTTCGATCAGGTGGCCGACCTCCTCGAGCAGGTGGGACGTCTCGCCCCGGGCGGCCTCGCCGGCCAGCTTCTCCTCGACTCCCTCGAGGGTCGTGCGGGCGAGGTCAAAATCGAGCGCCTGAAACGCAAGGCGCGCGTTGCGCAAGGGCTCGTAGAACGGATTCGGGTCCATGCCGGTCTCGCGCAGCCGGCCGAGGGTCTCTTGCGCCCGGCCGATCCCGTCGAGGATCGCCTGGCCGGCGGCGCGCGCTTTGAGCGCGGACTCCTCGAGGGCGGTCGCGATCCGGTAGGCGTCCGCAAAACGTCCGGCCCGGGAGGCCGACTGCGCCTCCTCGAGCTGCCCACGGAAGCGCGCGAGGTCGAAGCCCATCGTCTCGAGTTCGACCAGGGAGAGCTTCGCGTGGGAGACCGCCTCTTCGCCTCGCACGAGCTGCTGCTGCTGGGCGCGGGTCCGAATCTCCTGGGACGCTCGGGAGGCTTTGACGAAATCCCCCATGTTGAAGATCTGCTGGACTTCATCGATCTGGCGCTGGATCTCGTCGCTCGGGCCGCCCATCGATTCGAGCGTCTGGCGTTCGGCCTCGAGCATTTCCACGAGCGCGGAGGCGTGGGCCGCGACGACCGCGCCGAACTCCCGCTCGGCCCGGCGCAGACTCTCGATCGAACCCAGGAGGTCCTGCTTCACGCGGAGCGTGACGTCGGCATCGGCGAGCAGCCGGCGCACCGGCGCGACGAGCGCCTCGTCGGGGATGTCGGAGAGGCCCTGTTCCATCTCCTCGACCCGCCGCGCCACGAACGGCCCCGCGGCCCGACGGAGCTCGGTCTCGGCCCGGGCGATCCGTTCGGCGCTGTCGGCGATCTCGCCCTTGTCGAGCTGATCCCTCGCATCGCTCAGGTCACGGTCGGCCGACGGCGAAAGGAACTGGCGCTCGCGAGCGTACTCCCGAGCCTTGTCGAGGCTCGCGTACCGCTGACCGAAGAATTGGAGCGCTTCCCGTCCGAGGTGCACTACCGTCTCCTTGAGGAGGTCGCGCGCGGCCCCTACATCGACGCGGTCGAGGAGGGACCGAACCCGTGCGAGGGACGGCTCGAACGGGTCGACCGAGAACCCGGCCTTGCGGAACCGTTCGGCCATCTCCTCGAGCGCTTGGAGCTCGTCGCGGGCGATGTCCAGTTCTTCGGTGAGGCGGCTCACCTTGTCGAGCGCTTCTTGGCTCGCCGCGAACGCCTCGGAGTAGATCTTGAGTCGAAGCGCTTCGCGCGCCCGATTCATCGCGGCGAACACTTCGCTCGGGTCCCGCCCGAGGCGACGGGCGTCCGCGATTCTCGGCCGCGCCTCGTCCAATAGGCCGGCGACCACCGTGACGATCGGCTCTTCCGCGGCCCGGCGGGCGTCGAGGAACACCGGGCCGATTTCGAGCGGAGGGAGCGTCTTGATGCGGGCGAGCGCGTCCTCGATCGCCATGCGCGCCGCCGTGGGGTCGACCCCGTACTCGGCGGCCGAGGTGAGCGAGGCCCGCAGCGCCTCGAGGAGCTGGAGCGCGCGCTCCCGCATCGACTCCCCGACCTCCCGGGAGGCGGATTCGGTCGCGGGGACGATCTCGGGCCAGCGGTCCGGCGCCGCGTCAACCCCGGCGGCCAGCGCCGCTTCGAGCCGGGAAGTGGAGGTTCCGAACTCCTTCGCGGCCGAGACCAGCCGCGTGCCTTCCTCACGGACCCGCTGACGGCGCTCGGCCGCTTCGGGCAGTCCGGTGCGAAGCAGATGGTCGACGCCCTCGAAGGCCTCGGCGAGGCGGTCCTCCTTCGCCGGGAGCAGGGCCGCGTCCAGCTTGGATTCGAACTCGCGCGTCCTCTCCTCGGTAAGACCGGCCCATTTCGCGACGGCAATCGCCTCATCGCGGATCTTGTTCACGTGGGAGGCCTCGCTCGAGCGAAGGGCATCCTCCACCTTCGCGAGACGAGCCACGGTCGTCGACCAGTCCTCCCCGGCGGGGGGATGGGCGAGCGCGTCCAGTTCCACCGTCACTTCCGCGGGCGCGACGAGCCCGAGCCCCGAGAACCGACGGACGGACTCCGCAGTCCGCGTCCGACGCTCCTGGATGCTCAGCGGAACGGTCTTCGACAGGTACTCGAGCATCGACTTGGCTTGGCTCTCGACGCCGTTCCAATCGGCACGACGGGCGAGTTCCTTGAGGGCGGCCTGGCGGTCCGGGACTTCCGGCGGTGTGATCCCGAGCTGGTCGAGCCGGGCGACCTGGTCGTCGATCTCCTTGAGGGTCGCCTCCGCCGCTTGGCGTTGTTTCTTCAGCGCCTCGGCTTTCTCTTGCAGAATCCGGGTGAGCCGGGATGACGAGACTCCCCCAAGACCTCCCGGACCTGTCGTGGACGCCCCCCCTAAACCGAGCCGGCCCGAACGTGGCTTTCGCGCACTTCGGGCATCGGTTTCATGCGCCGTCTCCCTTATTAATCAAGCGAGGAGCCGGCTCTCCGCACCGGCGGCTTCGGGAGAGGCGAACTACGTGCGGGTGATCCGCCGTTTGCCCATCGCGTCGAGGTACTGGACCTCGGACCCGGGGCTTACCTGACCCTTCGTCTCCGCGTCGAGCGGGAGGGTGAACGTCTCGTACGTTTCGAGGTCCATCAACTGGACCTCCTGGTCGGTCATCGACAGCACTTGGGCCTGGCGTTTCCCGATGAGCGGAACCTGGACCTTGTGCTTCACGGGGAACACGACGCTGCGCTTGCCGCCGTCGAACAGGCCCACGGCGTCGATCCGGGCCTTCGCTTCGCCGTGCTTCCCCGGTTTCGAAGTCTGGATGCTCAGGATGCGGCACGGCTCTTCGTCGATGAGCATGTAGCGCCCCTCCTTGAGCTCGCGAACCTCCTGCTGGGTCCAGGCCATCCTCGTTCCTCGATTGGCGGGGCAGATTCCGGACGGGATAAGAGTTACCCCGGCGCGCGAGCCCCCGGGCGATAGAATTCCGAGGGAGCATTTATTCGCGCGCGCCGACATCGAGATTCCAACCCGTCTTGGTGGCCATGGCTCCAGCCGCTCCTGAGTTCAGTCCCCATACGCTCGAGTCGGAGGCGGCCGCCCTGTGGAAGGCTCGCCGGTTGCCCCCCGCTGGCGGGACCTTGGGGCCCCCCACCGGACCCACGGTCCATCAGTTCCTCGGAAGCTGGGCCCAGGGAGACTTTCCCGGATTGGTCGCGCACCGCGCCGTCATCGCCGACGTCGCCGCTCGCTCCCTCGCCCTCTCGGGCCGCCGCGTCTCGGGCACGCTACGCCAGGGCCTCTCTTCGGGTCCGTTGCCGCCCTCCAACGTCCCGTCGCTCCTCGCGAGCCTCGGCATCTGGGTGGGCGGCGACGGCCGGACGCCGTGGGACGCCGAGGACCGGCCCGGCCAAGTCCAGGCGATGGTGGCCCGTCTCGCCGCGAAGGAGGTATTCGTCACCCGGGATGAGGCGTTTCGCGTGTGCCCTTCCTGCGGTACGCTCCGGAGCCCCGAACGCACGGTCTACGACGAGCAAGAGGGCGACACGTACCTCGTCCGATTTCCGGTCCGGATCGGGGACCGTACGGTGCATGCGCTCGTGTGGGTCGACGTCCCGTGGAAGCTCCTCGGCGCGAGCGCCCTCCTTCTGAACCCGGGCCTTCACTACGTTGTCGCCGAATACCGTTTCCGCGAGGCCCGGGAGCTCGTCCTCACGTCGAAGTCATCGCTCGACCGGCTGCGCCGATGGATCCCCGAGGTCGTCCTCGAGGTCCTCGAGGAGCGCGCGGGCAAGGAGTTCCAAGGGCTCGCGTACAGTTACCCCCTCCGCCACGAGTTCCCGATGGGCGGAGACCTCACGGCGCCCGCCGGGACGCTCCTCGGGGCGACGGACGTCGGGGACAGCGGCACCGGAATCGTGCCGCTCGTACCGGGTCACGGTCCCACCGACGCTCGCATCGCCGACCGGCTCGGCGTCAGCGGCTGGCCGCTACTGACCCCGAAAGGGAGGTTCGACCTCACCTTGATGCACAAGTACGCTGGCCTCGACCTCGACACCGCCAACGAGTTCGTTCTCCGGGACCTGGCGGAAGCGGGCGCGCTGCTCGCCCACCTGCGCGTGAAGCGGGGGGTGCCGTACTGCGCCCTCTGCGGGACGTCCTTGTTGTGGGTTCCCGCTCGCGCATGGTGCCTCGAACCGGCGCGACTCCCCCCGGATGTGCGGAGGCTGTTCGCCCGCCTTCTTCCCAAAGAATCGCTGCCCGGGCCTTCGGAGGTCGCCCCGTGGCCCGTCAGTGAGGCGTCGACCAGCGAGGACCCGAAAGCGGTCGCGCTGCTCGAATGCAAACGATGCGAGCGACTGGACGCACCCGACGGGCCGAAGCAGTGCCCGTGCGGCGGCCAGCGCACGCTCGTTCGACGGAAGTTGCTACCGTCGATCGGGTCCGCGCTGTCGGCATGGGCCCGGGTGGACCCATTCCCCGAGGGGGATTCGGTCCACCTCTATGTCGGTCAGCGCCGGCGGGTGTCGGTGCTGCTCCACCATCTCGTCGCCCTGTGCGGTGTAGAGGGTGCGGTCAACGACGTGACCCTCACCGTGGTCCCCACCGTCGGCGCTGCGGACGTCGCGGACCTCGTGCGCGACTACGGAGCGGACGTGGTACGGGCGGCGATCGTCCGCAGCGACCTCTCGGAGACCGCGGGAGGCCGTTTTGTCGACCGGTGCCGCCGCGAGTTCGACCGGCTGCGCCGGTTCTGGACGGTCGCCCGCGCGACCCTCTCGGAGTGCGACCCGGCCATGATCGCGGAGTTCGGGCGGCCGATCGAAGGGTTCCTCGGGGAACTCGAACCGGAAGACCGCGCGATCGTCGCTCGATGGGAGCGCACCCGAGTGATGGCCCTCGCCCAGTACGACCGATCGGCCCCGGGGATCGTGCACCGTCGCGTCGGCCACTTCCTCGACAACGACCTCGTCGCTTACCGCCAGATGGTCGGTCCCCGGCTCGCCCTTTCGGAGAGCTCGCCCAAGAAGCGGGCGGCTCTCCGAACGCTCGTCTACCTGCTCCGGAGCGCGGCCGAACTGCTCTCGCCCATTGCGCCGTTCACGATGGAGTCGGTCCATCGCTCGCTCTCCTCGGAACGAGCGAGTCTCTTCGAGCGAACGATCCAAGGCCCGGACCGGGCCCTCCAAAACGACGAGCTGGTGGCCGCGTGGGACCGTTGGCGAACGGTCCTGCGGAGCGTCGAACGGTTCCGCCGGTCGATCGGGGTGACTCGTTCCACTCACCTCCCACTGCTGGTACTCTCCACTCCGGCCGACGACGTCGCCGACCGCTTCCGGTCGGAGAAGGAGGTCCTCGCCCGCCTCGCCGGGGTCAGGCGGGTCGAGGTTGGGTCGCCTCGGGAGCCGTGGAAAGGACGGCAACGGGTGCTCCATCCCGTCGAGGCGGAAGTCCAAAAGGCCTACCCGACCCAAGCGAAACAGATCGTCCACCTCCTGCAGCGGATGGCTCCGCGTCGCGCCTCGGACGCGGCCGGCGAAGCGGAACTGAGCGTTGTGATCGATGGGTACCCGGTGCGGATCTATCCGTCGATGATCTCGGTGGTCGACACGTTGCCGAACCGCGTCGTCCCGGTGCCCTGGTCGCGGGGGGAAATGTACGTGGAATTCCCGACGGACGCCCGAACCAACCGGCCCTCGTTCCCGCCGCTCTCGCCGGACGCGTTCTGGCTCGTTCGGCGGCTCGAGCGCCGGCTCCGGTCATCGCCACCGGCGGTAGGCCCGCCGTCGCGGGTCGCCATTGTCACGGTGAAGGAACCGCTCTCTTCGGAACTGCGAGCGGTCGCGGGACCGGTCGCCCAGGCCCTCGGT
Organism: Thermoplasmata archaeon; assembly: GCA_035626215.1. GTDB lineage: Archaea > Thermoplasmatota > Thermoplasmata > Lutacidiplasmatales > UBA184 > Lutacidiplasma. The sequence continues at coordinate 12,981 of DASPOD010000043.1, read as the reverse complement.
CTCGGCGAGCTGCGGATCGTCGACAAGGCGGAGGAAGCGGTTCCGCCGTCGGCCATGACCGGCCGCACCCGGACCGGTGACCGATGGTGGGTCCATGTACCGGGGATGCCGACACCCCCGCCTCGGTCGAAGAAGTCGCGACCGGGCACCCGGCTTCCGCGGGTCGCGACCCCGCCGCCCCCATCGCCCTCCGGGGAGGTCGATTACGCCGACGAGAAGGTGGTGGCGCGCGAGGAAGCGGTCCGCGCGCTCGGGCAGGAGTTGGACGAAATCGTTGGCGTGCCGCTTCTCGGCCCGTCCAAAATCGCGGCGGCCTGGGACCAAGGACTGCGGAGTGTGCAGGACCTTCGACAGGCGCCGTTCGACGTCGTTTCCGCGCTTCCGGGCTTTGGCGGTCCGGTCGCGGAGGTGGTATTCGAGAGAATCGGGGGAACCCCGGTGCCTCGCCGGCCCCGCGTCCGGCATCGCCGGGAGGCCGGTCCGAGCGCTCCGGCGCACGTGGTCGATTACCCCGTTCTATCCACCCCGGTGACAGCGGTTCCTCCGACGATTCCGCCCCCCTCCATCCTGCCGTCCTTCGCACCGCCGACGGGACCGACCGCTCCCCCGTCCCCTCCCGCAGCGATGCTGACCCCGGAACCGAAGGCGCCTTCGGAACCTGTCGGCGCCCCGGTGGTCGAGGGAGTGGAAGGCCCCGTCCCCCCGGTCGTCCCGGAGCCGCTCCCGGAAAGAGAGGTGGGGGCCGAGGCGCCGCCCGTCGAGACGCTGGCCGTGTCTCCCCCGCCTCAGGCGGCTCTTCCGGCCGAGATCGTCGCCCCTGCGCCCGAAGAACCCATTTTGGAAACCCCGCTCCCCTCGGAGGAACCGACCCCGGCTCCGGACGCCGCGGTCCCTCCGCCTGCTCCGATCGAGCAGGTAGTCGAGCCGGAAGGCTCGGAGAGCCCGTTGCCCGAGTCGACGTCACCGGAACCTGAAGGTCCCGAGCCGGTCGTTTCCCTCGAACCTCCACCGACCGAGATGCCGGCGGCCTCGGCGGAGATATCGACGGTCGAACCCTCCGAGATCGAGCGGGTCGGTGAGACAACTTCGCCGCCGGCAGCCGAAGTCGTGCCGGGGGAGCCCGAGGCTCCCCCCGAGGAGACTCCACCCACCGAGACGGTTCTCCCGGAACCGGTTCCCCTCACCCTCGAGGCTACCGAAAATCCCCCCGAACTCCTCCCTCCGCTGGGCGCCCCGGGTCCCGCGACGGAGCCCGCCGTCGAAGCGCCTCCCGCCCCCACGCCGTCCCCGACCGAAGGGGCGAGCCGGCCTGTGGAGGCTCCGCTAGAGGCGCCCCCCGGCGCTGCGGCGCCGGAAACAACATTGCCGCCCGCTCCCAGCGCCGAGGCAACTCCCCGGCCGCCGGAGGTCCCTCCGACCGAGACGCCGGTTGCCCCATCCGAGATCGTTCCGGAGCGAACTCCCTTGACGGAGTCCGTGGCCCCGGTGCCGACACCGGTCCTGACGGTCCCGCCGGTCAGCGCGCCGGTCGTGCTCCCCCCGCCACCCCCGGCGCCCGCACCTCCGGAGCCGGAACCTCCGCTGCCTCCGTCCGGCGTTGAGCTTACGATCGGCGACTCGTTATTCGTGGCGTTGGGGGGATTCCTCGACTCGACGTCCGCGGGCCACCGCGGGGTCTGCGTCGTGCGCGAGTCGCCGGAGCGGATCCGGGCCCGGGTCGGCATCCGGCCCATCGAGGTGTTCTGGCTCTCCAACCTTGGCCGCGGACCGTCGATACGACCCGCGGACCTCGAGGGTCTCTGGACGGTCCTCGCGCGAAAGCTGACCGAGGAACACGCCACCGCGTTCTTCCTCGAGGGGATGGAGTACTTGATCCGGATGCACGGCGCCGACGCCGTGCTCACCGGGTTGGTCGAATTCGACCGACTCGCCCGAGAGCACGACGCCCGGGTCTGGGTCTGTCTCACGCCGGCGCTCATGAAACCGTCGGACCTCGAGCGGTTCCGGTTTACCTTCGGGCCCAGTCCGTCGCCTTAGGGCCGTCGGCGTCCCCCGGGACGAATTTTTCTCCGGACCGCGGGTTCATATAGCAAACGCCGGTCGGAGGGGTATGCGTTCGCCGCACGGCCGGTTTCGCCCGATAGGTCTGTCCGCCGCCCTCGCCACGTTCGTGGTCGCCGCGCTCCTCGTGAGCGTCCCGGCGCCGACGAGGGCCCAGCCCTCTACCCTGGCATCCCCCGCTCAAACGAGCGGGGGCGTGGCCTACACCGTGACCTGGAACAACGTCGACGTGAGCAGCGCGAGCAGTTCCTCCTCAGCGCTCTCCATCGGCCTCTCTTCCTCTGCGAATCTCGTCTATTACTGGAACGTCAGCACCGGTACGTCGCCCGTGACGATCAGCGACGCGCGGTTACAGATGTACTATCTCGGCTTTGCCGTCTCCACTCGCGACCAAGTCCTCACGTCGCCGATCCCGGGCTCGGGCCACATCCCCCTCAGCTGGACCCCGATCTCGGTCTCCTATCTCGTAGAAGGGTTGTACCGGCTCACCGCGAGCTTCATCGCGCCGAACGGGACCACGATGTGGAGCGAGAACTTCTGGGTCCGCGGGACAGCGCCCTACGGCTTCCTCGCCATCCTTCCGATCGTCCTGTTGCTCATCATCATCTACGAGGTCTACGGCCTGGCACGTTCGGGCCGGTATGCGGCCATCGGCCAGAAGGCCGAGACCCCGCCACCGGCGGCGCCTCCGCCGAGCACCCCCTCGACACCGCCGCCTCCCTCGACCGCGCCGACGACCGGTGAGGCCGAACCAGGTGCGCCGGCCGAAGATGCTGGGGGAAACGCGCCCCCGACGGGAGGTAGCTCATGAGCTCCGCCACCCATGGCGCCGGTTGCGGCGTGGTCCTCGGGATCTGTCTCGTGGTGCTCTTTCAGCAGTTCGGCTATCTCAACCTGAGCGACATCGTCCCGACGATCGAGTACCTCGCGATCGGCATCGTGGTCGGGGGAGTCTTCGGGGGCCTTATCGGATGGGCGCTCGGACGCAGCTACCTCGCACGGCACGCGGCTGACCAAGCCGCCGCTTCGCCATAGCTCGGCCCACCGTCGCGGCCGAGCCACGGTCGGGGCTCGCCCGCGGAACGCCTTACCCCGGGTGGTGGATCGACGTCTTCGCGCCTTGGATCGCTCGCTGTAACTTCTGCCACGAGGCGTTGGCGTTCTCACCCGGCGGAGGGACATAGCCGGAGCGCTCCGCCACGAGACGCTCCACATACTCCCGGGCGGCGCGGCAGACCGGACAGATCTGGCACTCGTCGCCGATCGGACTCCGTGCGAGTCGGAGGAGGCTCTCCGCCTCGCCTTTGTCGGCCAACAGCGCTACCTCATGAAACTCGCAACCGTCCGGTTCGGCCATCATGTACATTAAGGCGCCCGAACAGAAAAAATGAGCGAACCCCCGGCTGCCGGGACGGTTGCGTTCAACCGGGCCGGGATGAGCTTCATCTCATCGGAGCCCCAGTCGAATGGGATGACCGTACAGTTCTGCCCCCTTTGCGGAACGCCGACGATCGCTCAGAGCGCCGTCTGATTCTCGTGCGGGGCCTCCCTCCTCCTCTCGCCGACCGGATTCTCGCTAGGTCCGGGGGAGCCGTCCGGTCCAAACGACGGCTGGCCGATCCCGGGGTATCCTGTGTACGCGGTCCTCGGCTACCTCGAGGTCGCCGTCGGGACACGGCGGTTGGGTGGTCACTTCGAAGTGGAGCTGTTCAGGCCCGCCGCGATTTTCCTGGTGGTCTGACGATCGTCGGCGCCGTCCTCGTTCTCGTCGCGGTCCGTTCCGCACGCCGAAGGCCCAAGAGGTCCGTCGGCCCGGGAGCGTTCACCGGACGGGATTCGCACGCCGTCGACCGGGGTGCACAGGGGCGGGCGGAAGCTATGACTTTCGATATCGTGGCCGTCGCACGTCATCCGAACCGCTGAAGAAGGTCGCGGAGGAGTTGTCCCTTTCAGCCCCGGACGGGAAAGCGCTCCGGCTGAGCGGACCACCGGTATCCTTGCGGGCGTTTCCCGCGGAGACACTGACGAACCGGCAGTTCGCCCGATTCGACCTCGCACGATTGGACCGGTACTACCTGCCGCCGATGCTGGTCCCGCTCGTGGAGGGAGCAGCGCGAGAATCCGTCGAGGCGATCGAAGATGACAACCGCGGCGCGATCGTCCCCGTTCCCTTCGCGACCCTCGACGGACTCCCGTTTTACCTTTCGATCAAGGGCGTCGGCTCCAGCGTCGACCCGTTCTCCCTGCGACGGCTCGACGGGACGTACGCGGGCGACCTGACCGACGACCCCGAGGTACGGAGACGCTTCGTGCAGTCTTCGGGGGACCGGTCGGGCGGCGTCATCACGGGAGAACTCTGGCTTCGGGGGTCGCCGTACGGGGGCCAGGGGTTGCCGCACGCGATGACCGCCCTGCGGGTTTCGGAGCTCGCCGACCTGACCAGCATCCACGGTTTCCGAATCGCTCCGGTCGTGAAGATCGCGCTGTTGCCGAAGGAGCTCGAGGCCCGCCTCGCGAGCATCCACTGGTATCGCAAGTACCGGGGGCGACTCGTCCAGGAACTCCGCTTCGTGCCGTCGAACGTCCGGGTCTACTTCCACGCGCGTAGTACGGTCGGCCAGGACCCTCGACGAGTATTCGACCAGTTCGCCGTCGATTCTCCCGCGAAGGCCCATGCCTTTGAGGTGAATTTCGTACGCAGCGCCATCGCTTTACTGACGCTCTACGCCCGAACATTGTCGTTCGACTCCGCGCACCATCGCTACTCGGGACTCGACTTCCAAGACGTCTGGCTGGACAAGGACGCGGTGCTTGCGCCGGACGGGACCGTGTTCTTCGTCGACCTCGAAGGGATCGATACCGTCTCGGTGGAGCGCGAACAGGTCGTCGAGAAGCTCGAAGACCAGATCTACCGGTCCCTCTACGAGTTCATGTTCGCGTACGAGCAGATCGAAACGGAGCGGGCCCGCCGCTTCGGGCCGCTCGGAAGTCGCAAGCGACGGTTCCAGGCCCTCCTGCACGAGGCGCTGCGCGACGACCCGTTCGCTCGGCCGCGTGAAGAGGCCCGCACGCTCACGCTGCAGGTCCGTAACCGCTTGGGCGAGGAAGCATTATGGCTCGAATTCCCTCTGGTCGACGACTAACATGACGACGTGTCAGGCGGTCTACCAGTTCCTGGGCCAAATCGGTGCCCGCAACGTCACGGCCCCCCTTGCCGATTCGGACATCGCGCTCCTGAAGCAGTACGGGATCATCCAGTTGGTCACCCAGGACATGTACCACAATCTCGAGTCGAACGTCGCCGCCCTTGAGACCGCTCAACAGGCCCTCGACCAAGAGACGGCGCAACGGGTCGGCCTCACGCTCGACGTGCAGAACGAGGAGCGTCGCACCCACTCCGTGCTGTTCCACTTCGAGTCGAAGGAGAAGCAGTCGGGTGAGGTACAGAAAGAGCAGCAGGACGAGGCGCGCCTTCGTTCGCTGGACGAGGACCTCGCGAAGAAGCAACAGGACTTCGCGGAACTGGTCGCCCAACGATCGCTCCGGGACACGCTCACGCCCTGCGGGAGCGGGTACATCGGGTTCACCGCGCTCGGCGTGGTCGAGACCCGCAACCTCGGCCTCGCGCTGTACCGGGCGGGTGACTCCGACTTTACCGCCTACTGGAACCAGGCGCACCAAGTCCAGCAGGAGATGAACGACCTCGCGACCAGCGCCGCCGGCTATTACCCCCGGATGTCGACGCAGATCGCGAATGCCGACCCGACCCAGCTCTGGGGCATCGCGGTCGGGCTCGGGAAAGCCCAGCCCGACCCAACGCAGGGGGTGCCGACCTTCGTCGAGGCGTACGACGCGCTTAGCGGGCTCTCGAGCAACGTGGAGAACCGGCTCATGTCCGCCGAGATTCTCGTCTCCAAGGGTGACCCGGTCGAGCCCTCGGTCCAAGCGCTGGGCTCTCTCCTTTCGCAGCTCCGGGGCCTCAACATCCCCGGAGAATCCTCCCTGGGCGTAGCCTCCATCCTCTGGGTGGGTCAACGGGCCGATGGCACCCTCGCGACCTCGAATCTCTCGTCGTATCTCGGCCTGACGCGTTCCTACGAGTCCGCCGCGCTGCTCTCGATCGTGAACGTGCCGGTGGAAGAGCTCGCCGGGAAGTTCCAGTCGCTGCGCTCGATGTTCGCGGGCTGGGGGTACCAGCCGTCCGAGGATGTCGAGCTCGCCTCAGCGTACCTCGCGGTCTCCGAGCTGCCGGCGGAGGGGGTCGGCACGAAGTTGGGAATTCTCGCCAAAGGGCTCTCGACGTACCTCGAGTATCCCTTGGTCGCGGCCTCCGTCCTTGCCTCGCTCGGCACGCTCGAGGCGAACGAGACCCTCAACCTCCTCGGTCAAGCGTACGACATCATCGGGCGTAGGGCGGTTGGGCTCGGACAACCGGAGCTGATCTGCCTCGCGGTGCGGATGCTGCACGGCATCCGGGATGACCTACTCCGCCCGCTCGACGCGACCGCGGCGGTCCGGCCCTCGGCGCCGCCGATGAGAACGGGCATGTACGGGCCGCACTTCTACTTCGTGCCGATCATCGTGGCCCACAACGCGTACTACTCCACCTACAGCGGCATCAGCGGGGTTCACCCCGGTCACATCCACGGATTCGGGGGCGGTGGGGGAGGGTTCGTCGGTTGACCGGGCACGCGCTCGTCCTCGCCTTAGCGCTCCTCCTGCTCGCCCCTGCGGCCTCCGTGAGCCCGGCGCACTACGTTCCCGCCGCCCACGACCGGTTCGCGTACGACGAGACGATTTCCGTCAGCAACGGCTTGGGAAATTACTCCGGTTACACCGAATCCACGGTGATCAACGGCTCGCTCGGTGTGACCTCGGTGCTCCCCAACGGGACCGACCAGGCCTACTACTACAACGTCGACCACTACCAGAACAGCGAGGGTCAGAGCGAGAGCTGGACCTCCTCGGGCGTCTTCGTCTTCTCGCCGCAGACCTTCCTCTACGTGAACGGGACCGACAACCAGACCGGCTACGTGAAACCGACCGTCTGGTTCTACATCGACAACTCGCTGCCCGTCGGGGCGACCTTCTCCCTCCTGAACTCGCCGATGCAGGTCGTTTCGACGTCGTTCGACTACGACCTGGGGACCGCGGCGGGCGGCCACGTCGACGCGGTCTTCACCGAGGGGAACGGCTCGTACGAGCGGAACGACGCCTATGGGGTCTTCTCGGCGCAGTACAATTGGAAGTCGTACTTCGACCCGACGACCGGCTACATCATCGGTTACCTCTATACCGAGCAGGACACGGATGGAGCCGGGGACGGCTTCACCCTCACCGACACCCTGACCGTGACCGCGACGAGCTATTCGCTCACGCCCGGGACCGGAAGCGTCTCGGTGCCGGGGACCGGGAGCCAACCCTCGAACGTCCTCCTCTACGCGCTCGTCGGCGCGGTCGTGGCCGTGGTCATCCTCGTGGTGGTGGTGATCGCGGTCCTCGCGAGCCGACGACGCCGGCGACTTCCCAGACACTCGCCCACGGGCTGGGTCCCCATGGCACCGTCGCCCACGGGGCCGCCACCTCCGCCGGTCAACCTCACTGCCACCGGCCAGCCTCCGGTGCAGCAGATCATCATCAAGGAGACCGTTAAGGTGACTTGTCGGTACTGCGGGTCGCTCATCGACGCGACCGCCGAGACGTGCCCGTTCTGCGGGGCGACGCGGACCTAAGAACGGGTCGGTCGTCTCAGCGCGGCCGGTGGAAGTAGATCGTCCCAACCCGCCGCATCCCGCCCCGTTCGGCGACCCCCTGGGAGTCCGTGTTCCCGCGGGCGATCTCCGAGAGCACCGTGCGGGCACCGTTCCGCTGGACCCACCAAAGGCGCGCCCGGAGCAGGTCGGAACCGACGCCCATCCGCCGGAACGGGACCCGCACTGTCAGAGAGTGGAGCCGCGCGTGGGGTCCGACCTGAGTGACCCAGCCCGCGCCGGCGAGTCGGCCCTCGACCTCGGCGACGAAGCCGCTCTCGAAACGGTTCGGTAGACCGTCAAACCATCGGTCGTTCACGAGCCGGTAGACCTCGCGCATCAACCCCCGAACCGAGGGAAGGTCCTCCGGGACGATCGCTCGCACCGGGTGCGTGAATCGGAACATGGCGGTCTCCTCGCCCAGGTCTCGCTGAAAGATGTCAAACGGTTCCGCGTCCGGCTCCACCGGGAATTCCGCGAACATGCCGAGCGCCCCGCGGTCGCCCACCGCCACCGCCGCGACCTCGGCGGAGCGGGTGAAGACCGTGGCTACGCGTTCGGCAGGGTCGGCGAGAACGATGCCTCGCAGTTCATTCCCAAGGCGCAGCAGTTGGACCTGCCCGCCCGAGCGACGGGTATCGCGCACGAAGTACGCGAGGAACGGATTGAACCACGAGGAGAGGTCCGCTCGTTCGAGCGTGTCCTGCTCGGAACCGAGGAGAGTCGCGTCGGTCGGAGCACCCATCCCCCGGGGAGCGTTTCCGGACCACTTGGGGTTGACGCCCCGCGGGCGGGCAACTCTGCCGCGCCGATCGATGGGCGCGACCGGACGACGGACTACGGCGGGAACCGTGCGCGCTGACGACGGCGCTGAATGTAGAGGTAGCCGCCCGCAATGATCGCGATCAGAACGACGACGATCCCCGCGTCCACTACGTTGAAGGTCAGATGCCCACCCACCCCGGTGCGGCCGGAGCCTGTGAGATTGGAGGGGAGGTTCATGCCGAACGCGATGAACCCGTACATGCCGAGCTGGAAGTGTCCCGACACCGTGCAGACAAACTCGTACCAGCCGGGGCCCGGAGAGGTGAACGTGGTCACGTTGACAACCCCCGGCCCGCTCACATTCGCGTTATCGAGATTGGACGAAGGAGTTCCGTAGGCGAGGGTGTCGATCTGCGCCGGCGAATAGCTGGTCGGGACGACCCAACCTTCTTTGTTGATGATCGTGAACGTATGGGCGAGGTCCGACCCGTCGGTGAACCGCACCGTAATCGTGGCGTTGGTGGGTTCCTGTTGGAAATACGGTGGCGTGTAGCCATAATTTCCGGACGCCGAGATGTTGATCCACCCGACGGGGGGTCCCGAGGCAGGAACCATAGGTGCCGCACCGGCCCCGGGGCTCGCCGGAACCAGAACTCCGGCGACCGCGAGAACCACCACCACGAGCGCTACCCCAGACTGTACGCTCATCGCGTCCTCCGGACAATGGCCAACGAAAAAAACGTCGTCCGGCCCAGATAACCCCTTCGTGGGACCGGCCGAGCGCGGGTCCCGACCGCCGGCCGGGCCGTCCGGCCCGAGATGCGTGCCAAGAAAGGTTTAAGCTCGTGTCCGGGGCTGTTTTCTCACCGGTATCGGGAGAGCACCACGTCCGCCGTCTACCTATCCGTGCGACAACCCAGGGGGACGAGCACCCGGTATTCAAGGGGTCGGGGAGGATGACGGAAGCTGTTTCAGGACCGGCCGCCTCCACGGCGACCCGGCCGGCGCAGCGCCGTCGCGTCTCCGACTTTGAGCAATGGCGGATCATCACCTTCCATCAGCTGGGGCACTACCTGCGGACCAACCGTTTCTACGGGCTGTTCGCGTTCGCGGTCTTCGTTTCGTCGTTGACCCTCGCCTTCCAGCTGGACGCGGGGGTCGCCACGGTCCAGTTTCAGCAGCTCTATCGGAGCTCGGAATACCTGAGCAATTACCTCGTCTACACGGGTCTCTGGGTGGTGCTCGCCGCAGCCCTGTTCGGCGGGGATGCCCTCAGCGTCGATTTCTCGACGGGTGCGGGATACTACATGCTCGTGCTGCCGATACGCCGACCGGTGCTGTTGGCGGGCCGGTACGCCGCCGCCACGCTGGTGACGATTGCCGTCGTCGGAACGACCTACGCGTTCGGGGCGGTCGGCGCCTCCTACTTCTTCGGTCTTCGCGCCGTCCCCTGGCTGTTGCTCTTCGAGTCGCTCGGGGTCGCCGCGGTGTTTTCCCTCGCCGCGCTGAGCGTGGCCTTCTGCGTGAGCTCGTTCATTCGGACGCCGGCGGCGGGGGTGCTGTTCACGCTGGTCGCCCTTTACGTTGCGTTCACCACGCTCGAGCAAGTCGTCGAGCTCGCGCAGATTGAGCCTTGGTTCTCCCTCACCTACGCAGGAGGTGCGATGGCCGCAATCCTGGACACCGATTTCGTCCACGTCCAGACCATTCCCGTCGGGGAAGACCAGTATTACTACATCTGGTCGGCGACCGTGATTGAGGGCCTCGAGATCATGGCGGCGTACATCGCGGTGTTCCTACCGCTCAGCGCTTTCCTCTACCAGCGAAAGGAGTCGACGGGGTGACCATGGGCTCGCTCGAAGTCGCGGCGCTTTCCAAACAGTTCGCGTCGGGGCCGCCGGCTCTCAAGGACGTCTCGTTCCGGTATGAAGGGTCCGGCGCGATCGGATACCTGGGGCCGAACGGAGCCGGCAAGACGACCACCCTCAAACTGCTCGTGGGTCTTCTCCGCCCGTCGGCCGGACGCGCGTACGTCAACGGCATCGACCCGATGGAGCGCCGGAAAGCGGCGCTGTGGGACGTTGGCGCCCTCATCGAGACGCCGGAACCCTATCCCACCCTGAACGTCCACGAAGCGCTCGATGCCGTCGGACGGGTTCGGGGTCTGTCCCGCGACGAGGTTGACCGGGAAATCGACCGGTGCCATGAACTCCTCGACCTGCCGCCCCTAGGCCGCCGCGTCGGATGGTTGTCGAAGGGGCAGCGCCAGCGCGTCGCGCTCGCCTCGACGTTGATGGGGGACCCGACGGTGCTCCTGCTCGACGAGCCGACGAGCGGCCTCGACCCGGCCGAGCGGGTCCTCGTCCGGCAGCTTCTGAACGGGTTGAAGCGCGACCATCTCATTCTGATGAGCTCCCACCAGATGCTGGAGGTGACGGAGGTCTGTGACCGGCTGATCTTCCTGCACCAGGGCCGGGTGCTCCTCGAGGACCGGGCCGACCAGGTCGCCGAACGGATCCGGCCCCGAACGGTCGACGTGGAGTTCGAGCACGCCGTTCGCGCGGACCCGATGACGCTCCTGCGGGGGGTCGCCTCCGAGGTCATTCTCCTCTCCGAGCGACGATGGCGGGTTCGATTCGACGGAAGCGATGACGCGAGGGTCCGCCTACTGGCCCTGTGCCAGCAGGCAGGACCCGTGACACAGTTTGCCAACAGCACACTCGTGCTCGAGGAGGCGTACCTCGAGCTGATGCCTAAGAGCGCTTCCGGAGTATGACCGGCCCGGAGCAATCGACCTCCCCGACTCCGTCTAACGAAAACGGGCTCACCGCGCCCGCAGCCGTACCGCGACCGCCCTCGACGCGCGCTGGCGAGCCCGCGCCCCCGGGCTCATCCGAGGGCCGGGCGCGTTCGTTCCGGGAGCACGAGGTCCAACGTCGCGGGCGGCGTCGGGAACTCATCGGTCAGATGCTGGTGGTGGCGATCATCGTCCTCGGAATCTATGCGATCGTTTCCGCCCGCCCTTTCGTACCGTCCTCCGGCCCCGGTCCGCCGACGCCCGGCCCCCCGATCACGGTCAATTTCACGAGCCCGGTCGTCGGGCAGGTTACCTGCGGTAACGGCGGCACTGCCTTTACCGAGCGGGTCGTCTGGGCGAGCTCGACCTCCCCGGTGACGACCAACGAGGTGAGCCCCCGCGTCTACGAATTGTTCGATGGCGACATCGTTACGGATAACGGTGTTAGCGCGAACGTGAGTTCCACGAGCCTGTGCGCGGGCGACCCGCCGAGCGGCGGCGGCCTCATCTCGTGGTACGTCGTCCTAACCTCCCCGAACGGGACCATCGAGCTCAGTTACACGTTCGACCAGGGATGGACGTCGGTCGACCACGGCCCCGTGAACCTGCCGATCGCGAACGCGACCTCGTTGGTCGTGGTCGTCGACCCCGAGATCGCCGGGAAGGGGTATGGGCTCGCCGTCGTGGGAGAGGCGAGTGGTTCTTCGATCCACGGTACGGTGCCGCTCTGAGCGAGGGGCCCCCCAGCCCCGCCTTCCGTACCGGTGGCCCGCTCGCTCCCGAGCGGGATTGGGGACCGGAACGACGCGAGGAACCTGGCCTCGACTACTCCGAGACCGGGTAGTAAGCTTCCTCGCCGAAGTGAACCTCGTCGAGACCCGCCTTTTCCTCGTCCGTGCTCGTCCGCAGGGGCGAGAAAAAGTTGATGATCTTCAGAATGAGGTACGAGCCGAAGAACGCGTAGGTGGCGACCACCGCGACCGCGAACATCTGCAGCAGCGCGAAGTGAACGTTGCCGTAGACGAGTCCGTTCTGGCCGGCCGCGTTGATCGCGACCGAGGCAAAGAGGCCGGTGGCCACCGTGCCCCACATCCCGCCGACCCCATGGCAGGCAAAGACGTCGAGCGAGTCGTCGAGCTTGGAACGGGCCCGCCAGCCGGCCACGAGGTTGCAACCCACGCCCGCGACGATCCCGATCACCAGCGAGAACTGGGGCCCGACGTACCCGGAGGCCGGAGTCACCGCGGCGAGCCCGCAGACAAAGCCGACGCACATACCGACGGCGGACGGCTTGCCTTTGAAGATCCAATCCATCAGCATCCAGCTCGTCCCGGCGGCAGCCGCGGCAAGGTTGGTGACCACGAGCGCGTTCACGGCGATACCGTCCGCCGCGAGCGAGCTGCCCGCGTTGAACCCGAACCAACCGAACCAGAGGATCGCCGTGCCCAGGATGACGTACGGCACGTTGTTGGGGCGGCTCTCCTTGCCGAAGTCCATCCCCTGCCCGATCACGAGGGCCGCGGCGAGGGCGCTCACGCCGGCCGTCGTGTGCACGACCATGCCGCCCGCGAAATCCTCGACGCCCATGACCTTCAACCAACCTCCGTC
>DASPOD010000042.1:0-16342 GCA_035626215.1 Thermoplasmata archaeon | reverse complement strand
GATTCTGAAGTGTTCGTTCTGGTTTCCTCGAGTTCCGTGACCGTGTTGAACTCGGCGACGGGGGAAGTGATAGTGTCCGGTCTCGCCGTCGGTACCAATGTCACGAGTGTCGTCTTTGATCCGGCCGACGACCAAGTCTACGCCGCCGGCGACATTGTCAATTTCATCGACGGGGCAACGTTGGCCGTCGATGGTAGTGTGGCGCCATTCGGGGGCCCCCACCGAGTTCTCACCGAGGCGTACGACGCTTCCCGTGAGGCAGTGTACGTCGCCTCGGTGGGTCTCCTTTCGGGAAATCAGGGCACGGTCTCGGTGATTGGCGGGGCCTCGGTGACTTCGGGTGAGGGGACGACCATGGAAGTCCCCGTCGGGGAGGAGCCGGCAGCCATCGCGGTCGTTCCGACCGAGGGTGCGGGCGCCTCCGGGCTTGCAGCGATATGGGTGGCGAACGAGCTGTCGGGGACGATCAGTGTTCTCTCGACCCCGCCCGAGGTGACCTATTTTGCCGCCACTCCCGCGACGATCGACCTCGGACATGCCATTTCGATCCAGGTGGACTTCACCGACGGTACCGGAACGGTCACCATTTCCTACGAAGGTCTGCCGGACGGCTGTTTGTCGTCCAATGCGCCCGAGCTGAATTGCACCCCCGCGGTTGCCGGTAAGTTCGACCTCGTCGTCAACCTCACCGATTCCTTCGGGGAAACCGCGAACGCGAGCGCGACGCTGGTGGTGATGAAGACGTTGTCCGTCCAACTCACGCTCTCACCGTCAACGTTGCCGGAGATCGACGCTGGCGTCGCCGTGGTCGCATCGGCCGCCGCGTCCAACGGGTTGCCACCGTACCACTACTCCTGGTCGTTCGGGGACGGCGCGGTCTTGGGGGGCTCGAATGTCTCCCACGCCTATTCGACTCCCGGCGCCTACGTGATCAGCGCCCAAGCGCAGGATGCCACCGGGGCCACCGCGAATTCCTCCGTGGAAGTGGTCGTTGTGCCTCGGCCGCTGGTCCACATCTCCTTGCGCCCTGGCAACGCGACCGACGTGGACTTCCCGGTGCAGCTCACCAGCTCCACGACGGGTGGGACGGGAGCGGTCAGCGAAACGTGGGGGTTCGGCGATGGCACGGAAGCGGTCGGCGCCAACGTGACCCACGCGTGGACTCGCCCGGGGACGTACTCGGTCACGGTGGAGTACGTCGACGCGCTCGGGGTTACGGCAAACAGCTTCGTGAACGTCACGGTGCATCCGTCGCTTTCGGCGACGTTCGCCTCGGGGAACGGATCGTCCGCGAGCCCCATCACGATGGGCTCACCCGTGCCGTTCTCCTCCACCGCATCCGGAGGAACCCCACCCTACTCGGTGGCGTGGACGTTCGGCGATGGCTCGATGGCCTTTGGTGCTTCGGTCGACCACCGCTACGCCGCCGCGGGGACGTACCAAGTGGCCGTGACCCTCGCTGACTCCGTCGGGGCTGCCGTCCAAAGTAACCTGACTGTGGTGGTCACTGAGGCCCCCACGTCGAGCAGCGCCATTTTTGCGCCCGGGGGCGGTTTCGCGACCGGACTCTTCCTCGGGCTCGTCCTCGGCGGGGTTCTCGCCGCAGTGATTCTGTTCTTCGCCGGTCCTCGAAAGAAAGAGCGGACGCCGGCTCCCCCCACGCCGTACGTGCCGCCCTAAGCGGACCCGGCGATCGGCAGCGCGGATTATTCCGTCTGCTTGGCGCGTCCGTCGATTCCGGCCTCGGAGAACAGATAGCGCACGGGCACCCGTCGGGTTCCGTGGGTCCAATAGTCGCAGCGCGTGCACCGTTGTCCGAGCACCACGGTGTCGCCCGTGAGGGTACGGTTGTGGATCGGGGATAGGGGCGAACCACACACCGGGCAGGCGACGAGCGGACGCGCGGTTGAGCGCTCGGTGAACCGGACCGTCATCCGCACGCCAGGTACGTCGACCAGGAGCCGACGGATTCTCGGACCGCCAATCGCCGCGAGCGGTTCCTCGCGGCGGACCTGTCGGAGCAGGGCTTCTCGGAACTCGGCTTGGGAGGAGAACGACGCCTTGCCGCCCCGCAGGACCCGGCGGGCGGCCCGCTGTACGAGTTCCGCGGGCGGACGGCGGAAACGGACCGCTCGCGTCCGCTTACCCGGCCGTGCGTCCGTGTCGTCCTTCGCGGGCACGGATCTCCTCCTCGTAAAAGCGTCGGGCGAACTCGGACTCTTCGGCGCCGATCCGGACCGGCTCGCTGAGCGGGCCGGCAAAGTAGGTGAGAAGCGAAGCGGCCGCCGCGAGCCGGACCGCGCGAGCCTTGAGCCGGGGCGAGAACTTCGGAAAGTCGGTGGTCTTGAGCGCCCGCTCCGAGACCTCGCGGAGTTGCTCGTAGAGCGCTCGCTCGAGCCGCACCGGCCTCGCCCGGAACCTCGCCGCCACGAGCGGATGTCCGGTCTCGATCGCGTAGACGAGGGTGAGGTGGTCGCGGAGTTTCTGCGCCAAGGCGAAGTCGAGCTCTCCGAGCTCGAGCCGTTCGGACGCGGCTTCGACCGCCCGGAACCGGGCGCGGGTCATCGGGTGGAACCGGAGCAGCATCCGGTCCTCGAGCGCCGCGAAGTTGGGGTCGGCGATCGTGGTCCAGTAGTCCTGAGCTCCCGCGGTGCGGACGTTGTAGTTGACGGAGAAGAACGAGTGGAACGTGTATGGGCCGACGGTGCCGAAGGTGGTCTCCCACTTCACTTCGCGCTGCTCCATGACCAGCTTGAGCGGCTCGACCATTCCGCGGTACTTGAACCAGTCGTTGAACTCGGGGACAATGAAGTTGAACGTTCGTCCCGTGTACGCGGCGCCGACCCGCAGGAACTGCACCGGGGTGATCCCGCCGCAATACCGGTTTCGCCCCGGCAGGCCATGGGCGGGGACACCGCTGCGAGGATTGCCTCGGATCAGGTCGTCGATCGAGAACGTCTTGCCGGTGCCCGGCGGTCCGAACAAGGCGAGGTGGAAGCCAGTCGTGCCCGTCGGCCGGCCGGTGGGGGCGAGCAGCGGAGTGTCGGCGAGGGCGTACTGCTGCAGGATGGAGATCAGAGAATCAAAGTAGAGCTCCTCCCCGAACAATCCCTTCAGGTAGGCGGCTAACTTCTGAACGCTGAACGCCTTCCCGAATTCGAGGGTGGCATCGAGGCGGTCCCGAAGCACGTCGCGCAGGCGGTCCAGGAACTCCCCGTCCATGGCGCGGATTTCGGTCCGCTCATCGGGGACCGGACCCAGCGCCGAGGTTTCGACAACTTCCGACCGCTCGACCTCGTCCAGCAGGAGTTGGCGAAGCTCTTCGGGATACGGCACCTGGTAGACCTTCTCACCGCGGCCCTCCGGCAGCTCGACGAGAAGGCCCCGTCGTTTGAGGCGAGAGACGAGCCGCGACGAGTCCTCGAATACCCGATCCCTCAACAGCCGGGTGCGGAGCTCCGATAGCCGGAACCGGGCGGGCTGGGCGGCGAGACCCCGAACTGTTCTTCGACGGTCGGCGTCGGCAATGACCACCGCGAGAACCCGCGCCACGGGCAGGTCCGAGGCGAGGATTTCGAGGCCGGCGGGCGCTGCCACTTTCCGCCGCGAGTCTCCCGACCGACTTATATTATCCCACTGAAAGAGTCCCCGAACGTGGTCGGGCGAAGCTCGTCGGGCTACGAGCGGGAGTTCCGAAGTCTGCTCGAGGGCCAGCCCGAGGCTGTTCGTTCTTACGCTCGATGCCTTTCGCCGACCGAGCGTTCCGAATTCGAGCGTCTGATCGAGCAGCCGTTCCTGATCATCCGAGCGGCGGGATCTCTCGGGTTCGACCTGGTCGCGCTGCGTCGGGAGTTCGCCTTTCCGATCGAAGTGAAGGCGTCCTCCGAGTCGGTGATCCGATTCTCCGCCGCGAGCGGGCGCGCGAACGAACAATTGCAGGCGCATCGCAAGGCGGTCGAACGTGTCGGGCTCACGGTGCTGTACGCGTACCGGAGAATCGGACTGCGGAGCGCCGAGACCTGGCGGCTATTCGTCGCGGGCGACCTTCCCGAGAGCGGGATCCTTCGGCTCGTTTGCCGCCGTCTACCGCCCGTCGGCCGAACGCCCGAAGGGAACGGCGTCCTCCGCTGGGAGGAGGGGATGCCGCTCTCGCGGTTTCTCTATCAGGCGTGGTTCCTTATGGAACGGGGGGCTCGCCCGCGCGAATGACCGTGCACATCGCCTCGGTCGGCATGGGGCGTTTCGGAAAGCGCCCCGAGAGTCTCGTCGCCCTCGCCACGGAAGCGGCGCAGTTCGCTCTGGAGGGCGTCGGCCGCAAGCCGATCGACCTGCTCGTCGTCGGAACGATGTTCGCTCACGGGCCCCACGGTCGGGAGGCCTTCCTCCCCCGACTCGCGGGGATCCTCGGACTCGAGTCGGCGTCCGGCTTTCGCGTGGATTCGTCCAGCGGGACCGGAGGGATGGCGTTTCACGTGGCGGCGCATGCCCTCGAGACCGGCCGGTTCGAGCGAGCTCTCGTGGTCGGCGCCGAGAAGATGACGGACCGGACCACCGCGGAGAACACGAAGGACCTCTCGGCTTCCCTTCACATGAGCGAGGTGGCGGCGGGCGCGACCATGCCTGGGCTCGCCGCCATCGTCGCCGCCCGCTACCTGGATCGGTACCATCTCACGAGCCACCTGTGTGACGTGTCGACGGTCCATGCGCGGGCGATGGCGGCTGCGAACCCCAACGCTCACTTCCAGAAGCCGGTGACGCTCGAGGAGGCTGCGTCGAGCAAACCGGTGGCGCTTCCGCTCCGCCTGCTCCACTGCTCGGCGATCTCCGACGGTGCGACCGCGGTAGTCCTCGAGAAGGGCGCGGGGCCCGCGACGGTGCTCGGACTCGGCCAGGGGTTCGACGCGCTCCGGATCGTCGACCGCGAGGACCTTACGAGCTTCGTCGCGACGCGCGTGGCGGCCAAGCGAGCGTACGAGGACGCCCACCTCACACGGAAGGAGGTGAACGTGATCGAGCTGCACGACGCTTTCTCGCCGTTCTCGATGATCTCGTTCGAAGACCTCGGCATGTGCGGACCCGGGGAAGCCCTCGAGTGGTTCGAGAAAGGGTGGGTCGGCCTCAATGGCCGTCTGCCGGTGAACCCGAGCGGCGGTGTCGTCGGCCGTGGGCACCCGGTGGCGGCCTCGGGACTCGCCGAGATCGCCGAGGTGGCGCTTCAGCTTCGGGGAGAAGCCGGGGCTCATGCGATTGGGTCGCTTCCCCGAATTGGTCTCGCCCAGACGATCAGCGGGATCGGGTCCCACAATTTCGTGACGATCCTCGGCCGGGAGGCCGCATGATCGAGGTGGCCGGCCTCGAGCTCGCCCGATGCGAGGCGTGCCACTCCCGTTTCCTACCCTCGGATGGTCCTTGCCCGAAGTGCGGCTCACGGGACTGCGTTGCGTACTCGACCTCGGCGGTGGGCAGGGTGCTAGTTGCCACCGAGCTCCAGTATCCCGCCACGGGATGGACCGCGCCCCATCCGTTGATCCTGGTCGAACTTTCCGACGGGGTCCGTGTCCTTGCGATCGGCGATGGGCCGCTCCCGGCGGCTGGGGCGCTCGTCGAAGTCCGTCACGACCACGAAGTCTATCGCGCGCGGCCGGAGCCGTCTAGGTAAGGACGCGGGGAGGGGGACGTCCCGAGGGACCGGTCCGTCCGACCCCCCTTTTGAACCCCCGAGGTGAAACCACCACTGGATTAGCAATCCAGCGCCTTACCGGGCTGGGCTATCCCCGCGCGAGGCGGGCGAGCGGTGACCGCGCCTTAAACCTTCGGATAGCATGGGACGCCGCGAAGGCACCGGGGTCGCACACACTTGTCTTCCATCTCGTCACCTTGACCCATCGCGAAGCCGTGGGTCGAAGTCGTAGGGAGCCCTCGGAGCGAGCCTCCGAGTCCCCCACGATGTCGCTCTCGTAGGTTAACCCAGCTACGTTTCGGTCCGGCGGGATTCCGCGGTATCCGGTCTTCCATGTCTCGACGTGAATGCGAGCCGTCGCCAAAAGGACGTCCGAGGTTGCGGGGTCGATGGCCACGGTCAGTGGAGGGGCTCGTCGCGCGCGATAATCGCGGCAGGTGACCGACCGCGCGGCCACTTCCCCAAGCTCCCGGCGATGGTCCGCTCAGTCGCACTCGTCGCCGGTGGGGGTGATTAACGGCCGCTCGATGAGCGGGGTTCCCCATGAGTTACTACGTTGTCGTCCGCGGGCCGCTGGGTGTCGGCAAAACGACTATCTCCAGGGCCCTCGCGAAATCGATCGGCGCGGTTGTCGTCTCCATCGACAAGATTGCGGACAAGGAATGGGATGGTGGCTCGGTCGGTCTATACCTCAGGGCTAATGGAGTCGCAACCCGAAGGGCCCGAAGGGCGCTTGCTGGCGGCAGTCCGGTCGTGTTCGATGGGTGTTTCTACTGGATGACCCAGATCAGGGACCTCGAGCGACGACTTCCCTTCCCTCACGAGGTGGTTACGCTGACGGCTCCTCTTTCCATCTGCATACGTCGGGACTCCCGTCGCGAAGTCGTCTTTGGTCCCGAGGCGGCGGAGCAGGTCTACCGGAAGGTCACTCGGTTTGAGTACGGTACCCCGATCGACGCTACTCGAGACGTCGCGACTATACTGCGGGAAATTCGTTCGCGTCTGCCGTTCGGAGGGGGCCGGTCCCGCGCGCCGTAATTGGGGTCGGTCGGCGGCCCATCGGCTCGTACACAATGGCCTTTCGCTCCCGGGGGGTTATGTAGCGCTCCGCGGTGCGCCGCCGGGAGCGCATTATGCGGGTTGCCAAGGCGGGGGTCGTCGGCGCGGGAACGATGGGCGCCCAGATTGCCGAAATCCTCGCGCTCAACGGAATCGAGGTCGTCCTCAAGGACGTCAATCAAGAACTCGTCGACAAGGGCCTCGCCCGCGTTCGCGGGTACGTGGAGGAGCTCATTCAGTTCAACGAAAACCGGTCCAAGAAAGAGGTCGTCCGGATTTCCGAGCTCGCCGGGGACCTAACGGAGGAGCAGCGCACCAAGGTGCAGACCAAACTCGCCCCCAAGTTCTCCCGGGCCCGGGGAGACGAGGTGGTCGGCCGCGTTCGTGGTACGACGGACTACGGCCCGTTCTCCGACGTCGACTTCGTGGTCGAGGCCGTCTTCGAGCGGATGGACGTAAAGCGACCGGTTCTCGAGGAGCTCGACCGCATTCTCCCCGACTATGCCGTCATCGGCTCGAACACTTCCTCCCTTTCGATCACCCGTCTCGCTCGCGGTCTGAAGCACGTACGCGAAACGCTGGTCACGCACTTCTTCAACCCCCCTATCACCCTCCCCCTGGTCGAGGTCTCGGGGGGCGTCGACACACGCGAGGACGTGATCGCCGACACGATCGATTTTCTGCAGGGACTCCGAAATCACCGCTACCCGCTCGTGCCCATCCGGGTCAAAGAAACGCCAGCTTTCCTGGTGAACCGCCTCCTCATCCCGGGTCTGAACGAGGCGTGCTTCGCGCTCGACGAGAACGTCGCCTCGTCCCGCGACATCGACCTCGCCGTGAAATCGGGGGCCGGCTGGCCCCAGGGACCGTTCGAGCTCGCGGACATGATCGGGCTTGACGTTTGCCTCGAGGTTGCCGAGACCCTCTTCCGCGAGTACGGGGACTCAAAGTATCGACCCGCACCGCTCCTCCGCCGGCTGGTGGACGCGGGCCATCTTGGCCGGAAGACCGGGAAGGGATTCTACGAGTACTCGGCGTGAACCTCCGGCCGGTAGCTTCAGGATACGTTCTTAGTCGGGGAGGACATCGCAATCCCCATGCAGTTCCCCTCGCAGGAATGGGCGACCGCCTTCATGGCCGCCATTAACGCGAACGAAGCGTACCGGGCCGCGGCCCAGGCTTGGCAAGGCGACATCTTGTTCCTCGTGAAGGGCGCCGATACGAACGCGGCGGCGCCCGGCGTCCACCTCGCGCTCGCCCACGGCCAGTGTTCCGAGGCGACGTATCATGCGGACGCCCGTTCGGTGTCGAGCGAGTTCATCTACGAAGGGAGCCCGGAGAACTGGCAGAAGCTGCTCAAGGGCGACGTCGACCCGGTGAAGGCGATCCTCGACGGCACGTTCCGGATCCGAGGGAACCTCGCCAAGGCGATGCGGTTCACCAAGGCGGCGAAAGAACTCGTCGAGACCGCCTCGAAGGTCCCGACCGGGCCGTAGAAAATCCGGGGCCCTACGCGGGGGCGGAGCCGCTCGAAGGAGCGGGCGGTGCCGCGGGTTTCGGGGTCGAGGTGGGCGTCGCGGGAGCGATTGGAGCCTTCGGCGCCGCGGGCGGAGGGGCCGCCGCGGCGGCGGGCTTCGGCGGCATGACGGGAGGCTTGGGAGGGGGCGGGATGAGGTTCTTCGTGAGGAACGCCAGGATGCGGGACCAGCCCGCCTCCGCCGCACCCACTTTGTACGACGGGAGGTCCCGCGAGAGGAAGTTGTGGCGCGCTCCGGGCACCTCGACGAACTCGAACGTCGTCCGGGTCGCCGACTGGGCGGCCACGAGCTGGTCCCAGGCTTTCATCGTCGCGCGGTCGGCCGAGCCGCGGACGTAGAGCAACGGAGCGGTGACGAGGTTCGCGAGGTCCGGTGGCCGGACGGGCATCGGATAGGCGAGGGCGACCGCGGCGAGTCGAGTTTCTTGGGCGGCGAGCGCGAGCGCGAGACTGCCCCCGTACGAAGTCCCGAACACTGCCGCCTTCGCCGGGTCCACCATCTCCCGCGACCGAAGGTAGTCGAGGGCATCCGCGTAGAGCCGCACCAAGGCGGCCACCCTCGGAGAACTCACGGCCACCCCGCCACGGAACTGAGCGCTCGAGCGCATCGCGAGGTGCAGGCTCGGCACCGACTGGTCCGACTTGACCAGGTCGGGGATCAGCACCTCGAACCCTTCGCGGGCGAACCGGATCGCGGCGTCCAGCAGCGTGGTCGTGATTCCAAAGGTGTCGGGAGTGATCAGGACGACCGGGTGCTTGACCTTCTTCGTGGGCGAGAGGACGATCGCCTGCGCCTTGTCGGCCCGAGCGACCCCGGTCTCGAAGGTGGCGCGTTCGCTCCGGTAGAGCGGCGGGGGTACGCCAGGCTTCTTGTCGGTCTTGAGCCAGGTCTTGTTGAGGAAATCGAGAACGCAGAGCTTGAACCGCTCCTTCGTCAGGACGACGACCGCCTGGCGCTCACCGCAGATGTCGCAGACACCCACGATGCCGCTCCCGAACTGCGCGTCGGTGAGATTGAGCATCCGGTCATCGTCGCGCATCGCTCGTGACCTAGAACATCGACACGAGTCGGGGCCAATTCATAACCGTTGCCGACGGCCGACGGGCCTCCGCGCGGCGAGGACGCGAGGCGCGCGAACGCTCGGAGGCCGTGCGGGGCGCAGCTCGAGCCGGTGTCGGTCGCGCGGGACCAAGACCGAAAGTCCGGCGCGTTGGAGCCGGGCGGCGAGGGCACGGTCGGCCGTGACGACCGACACACGATGGCGGATCGCGCTCCGGAGCAGGGCCGCGTCCCCGCGACCTTCGACCGGCACGACCGGGTACCGGAGCGCGAACCGCCATGCGGCGGGCGCGCCGGGGACGCCGCGAGCGACCAAGCGCTCGAGCTCTTCCAGCGCCGAGGAAGGGACCGCCAACTTCGCCCCGGGGCAGAGGCGGTCGACTTCGGCTTCCAGGGGGAAGCGCGAGTGCACCGGCAAAAAAAGTGCGTTCGTGTCAAGCAACACCGAGCTCGCCGGAAGGGACCGCGTCGAGCTAGGGGCGCGTGAGGACGACCCCGAGCTTGTCGCGGTCATGTTCGGCCTCCCCCCGACGCCCTTTGAGGAGGTAGCGTTGGGCCTTCTGGTTCGCGGTCTTCGGGATTTCGTCGAGGAACTCGATGTACTTCGGGACCATGAAGAACGGAAGGTTGGCAGCGCAGAACTCGAACAGCTCCTTCGGCGTGACCCGGCTCCCGGGCTGGAGTTGGATGAAGGCCTTCACATCCTCCTCGCCGAGCTCCGCCGGGACCCCGACCACCACCGACTCAAAGACGGCCGGGTGACGATTCAGGACCGACTCGACGTCGTACGGTGCGAGGTTTTCCCCTCGTCGCCGGATGACATCCTTCTTCCGGTCGATGAAGTAGTAGTAGCCCGCCTCGTCGCGGGTGACGTAGTCGCCGGTGTGAAACCAGAGGTTCCGCCACGATTCGACCGTCTTTTCGGGCTTGTTGAGATACCCCGAGAACATCGTGTACGGAGCTTTCGGCCGGACGACGAGCTCGCCTCGGGTGTTCGGCGGCACCGGCCGGTCGTCGTCGTCCACGACGTCCGCCTCGACAAAACCGAGCGGCGTCCCGATCGAGCCGAGCCGGATCGCCTCGGGTGGGTTCATCGTGGTCGTGCAGCCGCACTCGGTCATGCCGTAGAGCTCGATGATCGTGAGGCCAAAACGGCGCTCGAACTCCGGCCAAACCGCACGGGTCGTGCCGGCCGTGAGTGCGGTTCGGACCGTGTGGGTCCGGTCCGTCGGCTTCTCGGGCTGCTTGTAGAGCACGTTGATCATCGCGATCAGGAGCGAGATATGGGTGGCCCCGAACTTCGCCGCCGTCTCCCAGTAGGTGCTCGCGTGGAACCGCTCGTCGAACGCCGCGGTGAGGTCGTTCAGGAGGGCGTTCAGCGCCGTCATTTCCTGCGCGTTGCAATGGAAGAGGGGGAGCCCGGTGTACAAGACCGATTTCGGGGTGAGTCGGCTCCGTAGGCCGATCTCGTATGGCGTGGTGATCAGCTTTTGGTGCGGGATGATCGCGCCTTTCGGCGGGCCGGTCGTGCCGCTCGTGTACATGATCGAGGCGGGGTCGCTCGGCCGGACAGCGGGCAGGCCGGCGACCTCCGGCCTGCCGCGAAGGTCGGTGAACGGGGCCGCTCCGTTCGGCGGTTCCGCCCCGCTCTCTTCGGGGTTCACCACCCACTCACGGCCGATGTGGAGCGCCTCCCGGTAGGGGGCGTACGCCTCCCAGAGTCGTCGGTCGATCACGAGGCCGGAGGGCGCGCTGTCGGCGAGCTCGTACCGTAGGATCTCGCCTTTAAGTCCGGTGTTGAGCGGAACGAGCGTCGCGCCCCGCTTCGCCGTCCCGAACCAGAGGAGCGGAAACTCCGGCGTGTTGAACAGGAGGACCGCGACCCGATCCCCTACGCCGATCCCTGCGTCGGCGAGACCGTTCGCCACCCGTTCGGACTCCCGGTCGAGTTCGGCGTACGTGAGCTCACGGTTCGCGAACCGAAACGCGACCCGGCTCCCGTTCTTGCGGGCCTTTCCGCGAACCAGCTCCGCCAGAGTTCCGTACGACTCCTCCGGGTCGAGCACGAGCCTCCCACGACGTTCGTCGGTCCATAAGCTTCGTGGGGAGAAGCTTTCTTAGCCGGGAGCGAGCTGCCGCGGTTCGTGCCCGCGCGCAGCGCTCCGTATCGTCCGTCGGCGCCGATCGTCGCGGAACTTGCCGCGGGAGCGGTGTTGCTCTCGAGGACCGGCACGAGGACGCTTCTCCTGCACCAGCGGGACGAGGACCGTTGGTGCTTTCCGAAAGGTCATGTGGACCCGGGCGAATCGCTTTCGGCGGCCGCCCTCCGGGAAATCAGAGAGGAGACCGGGCTCTCCGGCGTACGTCTTGGTCCGGAGGTCGACGTCGTCTCGTACCGGTTCTATCGACCCAGCTCGAAAACGAATGTGTACAAGACCGTTGTCTACTTCGTCGCCCGCACTCGAGAGCGGCCGGCGCGTCCCGAGCCGATGTTCGACCGCGCCGAGTGGGTCGGCCTGAGACTTGCCCGAAAGCTGGTGAAGTTCGATACCGACCGTCATGTCCTCGAGGCTCTGGGTGCTCAGGCCCGGGCCCGGCGCTAGTCCGCGGAATTTTTTGGGGAAGCGAAGACCCGAAAAAGAGGAAGGAAAGGGTTGGGTGGGCCCCCCGAGGGGCCCACCGTGGGGCGCTACGTTCCCGTCAGGGTCGAAGCTGCGGGCCCTCGGGCGGGTTGACCCCGTCGGACGGACCCATCGTGGGCGGCGCGACGGCCGAGGCGGGGGGAACGCCGTTCGGCCAGCTCTCGCCGTATCCACCCACGAGCTCCTTTCGGGACTTGCGCCGGGCGTAGGAGCGCCACTCGATCACACCGACCGTTCCGACCACGACCGCGACCGCGACGCCGACGAGCGCCACGAGCATGCCGCCGAACAGTCCCGGTGACGCAGCCGCGCCTCCGCAACCGTTCATGAGGCAGTTGGCTTCGGCGTTCGCCGCCGCCGGGGACATCGGCTGGGCGAGGACACTGCCGCCCGGCGAAGCGGGGGCGGCCGCCGGGACGGTTTCGCTCACCGGGGTCGCGAGGGCGTTCACCGAGCTGTCGGACGAGCCGAACGTGGTCGCGGCGGCCGTCACGCCCAGGCCGCCGGGTCCGCCCGAGCTCAGGTAGAGCGTCTCGGCCGAGATGCCGGCCGAGCCCAGCGACACGGAGTCGTAGTCGTGGGCCGCCGTGCCGAAGATGTCGAACGCGTGCGGGACCCAGATGAACCCGTCGTAGTTGTCGAAGACGCCCTGAACGACCAGGACGACCGCCGTGCGGCTCTTGCCGTCACGGAACACCGGGGGCGTCACGGGGTGAATCTTGTACCCCGTGAGGTTCACGGTGCCCGAACCGCTCAGCGAGCCGGATTTCGAGCCCGATCCGGAGGCCGTGGTCCCGTTGTACCCCTGGTCGTTCCAGGAGTAACTCACGGTCCAGGATGCCGAGGGGCTTCCCGTGGCCGAAGAGTTCCACATGGTGATCCCCGACAGGTTGAGGGGGATCAGGCCGAGGGAGGGACTGAACGAGGTCGACGCCTGACCGGTCGCGAGCACATTCAGCGAGGCGCTCGCGGTGTGGCCGCCGAGCGTCTTGCCGATCGACTCCGCGATCGTCGCGGTGATCGACGCCGAGGCGTTGTCGATACCGAGCGCCGGTACGGGTTGCCCATTCACGTAAACGACCGACTGGTTCGTTACGTTCGCGAATCCCGTGTCCGCCTCGGCCGCGTGATAGTGGTACGTGATCGTCACCGCGGAACCGGTGAACGTGGCATCGATGGTGACGCCGACCGTCCGCTGCTCCTCCACCATCCAAACTCCGGTTCCCTCGGGCGTTACGGTGAACACGACGGTCCAGCCGAACGACGAGGTCCACGTTAGATTCCCAAGATCGGTCTGCAAGGTACCGTTGAACCATCCCTGCCCACCGTAGGCCCAAGGGGTCGACGAATCGGCCGACACCGCGCTCGCGACCGGCGCGGCGCTCGCCGCGCCCGTGAGCGCAGGGAGTGCCACGAAGGCCAGGAGAAGCGCGACGCCCGCCGTCGCGGCCCATCCTTTCTTTCCGCCGATTTTCGCCATGGTTTGTTTCCTGACGGACTTCATTCCGTCAGAAGTCCTACTCGGGAATCCACGAGATAAGGCGGTGTTTCGCGCGGCCCGCCGTTCGTTAGACCCCATGCCACAGCGTCGCACGGGGTCCCTGGCTCGTCAGAGGATCCGACCGTTTCGAACGATGATCCGGCCGTCGACCGATAGCTCCGCTCCGGGGACGGTCAGGATCGCGTTGAAGTTCGCCTCGGTGGACCCACCGAATGCCATGTTGGAACCGATCCCGATGCTCACGGCGCCCCGCTCGTTTTCCTGCATGCCGGGGGCCATGTGGGTCGTGGGGTCGAGACCGACCTCCACCATGGCGGGAAGGTCCCGACCTTTCTTTCCTTCCGAGTACGCCCGCTTGAGGAGGGCGCTTCCGGACCCGTAACTTTGCGCGACGAGACGGCCCCCACGGAACGTCCAGCGGCCACCCTTGACGGGATGCGGGAACCCCGCCACATTCCGGTTCGAAACCACGGTACCGTCGGCGACTTTCTCGTCCGGGGCGACGAACACGCTGCCGTCCGGCACGTTGGCCATGAACCCGAATCCCCCCGGCCGCTTTCGGATCGCCTCGGGCGTCGCCGACCCCGTGACGACCATGGCGTTCCGTCGTTTCAGCCGGAGACGGAGGTCGGTTCCGTTGGGGTGGCGAACTCGCACCTCGCCGCCGCCTTCCATTGCCTTGCGGATTCGCTCGGCGTCGCGCGCCATGGCCCTTGGGTCAAGCGACGACGACGCGAGGAGCTCCTTCCTCCACGCGTCCAGCGAGACGCCCCACCGGCGGGCGTTTTCCGGGGTCACCCGGGCAATTGCCATGCGCACTCCACGTACGCCGGCTTTGCGGGCGCGCTCGTACCATTTCATGTTGTACGCGGTGAGACGTTCCTGCAGCTGGTCGGGGAGCTGGCGCATCCGGCTCTCGTCCTCCGGACCCCAGAAGAAGACGTAAGCGTCCGTTTCGTCGAGCGTGGCCCACTCGTGGGAACCGGGATTCCCGATCAAGTCCGCCTTCCCGTCGTCGACGGCCGCCCAGTAAGAATCCTCGTCCTCGTAATGCACGAGCGGACTAGCCCCGAGCCGCCGAGCCTCACGTACGAAACCTGTCGCCCAGGGAAGGGAGGACGGGAAAACTTCGATTGTGACGTTCTCTCCGGCCTTCACACCGAGGCGGGTCGTGAGCACCCGGCGAGCGAGACGGTCGGCTTCGCGAGGCGATGGCTCGAACATGCCCGGCTGAACGGGCGGGGGTTCAATTCCCTTTGCCCTTCGACGATGGGCCCGGCTCCGCGCCCGGAATGCGGAACCGGGCTCCGGAGAGGAGAGCGAGAGAAGCATCGTACCCCGCGTCCGCATGTCGAGCCACGCCGAGCCCGGGATCGTTGTGTAGGACCCGGCTCATGCGTCGATCGGCATCCTCGGTACCGTCCGCGACCACGACGAGGCCCGCGTGGATCGAGTTGCCGATCCCTACTCCGCCTCCATGGTGCACCGAGACCCAGGTCGCCCCGCTCACCGCGTTGAGGAGCGCGTTCAGAATCGGCCAGTCGGCAATCGCGTCGGACCCGTCGCGCATCGCTTCAGTCTCGCGGAACGGGCTCGCCACGCTACCGGTGTCGTGATGGTCGCGGCCGATGGCGACCGGAGCCTGCAGTTGCCCGTCGTGGACAAGCGCGTTCACGAGATGACCAAATCGCTCCCGCTCGCCGTAGCCCATGTAACAGATTCGAGCGGGCAGTCCTTGAAACTTCACGCGGTCGTGGGCCAGCCGGATCCACCGGCAGAGGTGTTCGTTGGAGGCGTACTCCGATAGGATCATTCGGTCGATCCGGTAAATGTCCTCGGGCTCCCCGCTCAAAGCGAGCCAACGGAACGGGCCACTACCGACGGCGAAAAGAGGTCGGATGTATCTCGGCACGTACCCTGCGATGTCGAACGCGTTGGTCACTCCGGCGTCGAGCGCCTGGGTCCGGAAGTTGTTGCCGTAGTCGAACGCTCTGGCACCGCGACCGCACATGTCAAGGATGGCCCGTGCCTCCACCGCGATGGAAGCCTGGACCCGGGTGAGGTAGCCCGGAAGATCCCTCTCACGAGCCGCAGCCGCCTGTTCGACCGTCATGCCCTGGGGGATGTAGCCCACGCGGAGGTCATGAGCCGCCGTCTGGTCGCTGATGACGTCCGGCAACCTGCTCCGCCGCGCGATCTCCGGGTAGACGTCCGCGGCGTTCCCAAGGAGGCCGACCGAAAGCGGCCGTCGCTCAAGCACCGCACTCTCCACGCGAGCGAGCGCGTCATCGAGGTCCCGGGCCTGCTCGTCTAGGTAGCGATGCCGCAACCGACGTTCGATCGCACGCGGGTCGACATCGACGATGAGACCGACGCCCCCGAGCATCGTAATCGCGAGGGGCTGCGCTCCACCCATTTCACCCAAGCCGGAAGTCAGGGTCCAACGACCGACAAGCCCGGGAGTTCCGAACTCGATCCGCGCGAGGGAAGCAAGCGTCTCGTAGGTTCCCTGGAGGATTCCCTGAGTACCGATATAGATCCAACTCCCCGCCGTCATTTGGCCGTACATCGTGAGGCCACGACTCTCGAGGTCCCAGAACACCTCATCCGTAGCCCACCGCGGCACGACGAGGGCATTCGCGATCAGAACCCGAGGAGCGTCGAGCGTCGTGGGAAATACCCCGACGGGCTTCCCAGATTGGATTAGCAGGGTCTCGTCGTTTCCAAGCGACTTCAGGGCCGCTATGATCCGGTCATAGGATTCCCAGTCCCGGGCCGCCTTACCGCGACCTCCGTAGATGATCAGGTGCTTCGGATCTCGGGCGACTTCGGGGTCGAGGTTGTTCTGCAGAAGACGGAACGC
>DASPOD010000041.1:0-104789 GCA_035626215.1 Thermoplasmata archaeon | reverse complement strand
GAAGGCGTCCCGACGTATCCGGACGCTCACCGTCCCTGGCGCATCTCCGAGCGACTCGGGGTCACGATCTTCCACACCTCCCCGACGGCGATCCGGCAGCTCCGAAAGATGGGTCCGGACGGCGCCCAGAACTACAAAACGAAATTCAAGACGATGACCACGGTCGGCGAGCCGATCGAGCCCGCGGCGTGGCGCTGGTATTACGAAACCGTCGGAAAGCACAAGGCGTCGATCACCGACACCTGGTGGCAGACCGAGACCGGAGGTTTCCTCTGCACGACGAAACCAGCGATCGACCGGATGAAGCCGGGAAGTGCGGGGCCGGGAGCTCCGGGAATTCACGCGTTCATCTTGGATGAGAATGGGAACGAAATCCCTCCGGGCTCGAACAAGGCAGGGAACATCTGCATACGTAACCCGTGGCCCGGCCTCATGCAGACGATTTGGGGCGACGCCGAGCGGTTCAAGCGCCAGTATTTCACGAAGTACAACAAGAACCCGAACAGCAAGGATTGGCGGGACTGGCCGTACTTCGCCGGTGATGGGGCGACGCTCGCGGCCGACGGCTACTTCCGCGTCCTCGGCCGGATTGACGACGTGATCAACGTCGCGGGTCACCGGCTCGGGACCAAGGAGATCGAGTCGGCGTGTCTCACCGTCACCGAGGTCGCCGAGGCCGCGGTGGTTCCCGTCGTGGACGAGGTGAAGGGCCGGGTGCCCGAGGTCTACGTCGCCTTAAAGCCGGGCATCCAGCCGTCGAAGGCGATCGAAGACAAGGTGATTCACGCGATCGAGACCGAGATCGGCAAGATCGCCCGCCCGAGCGCAGTGCGGATCGTCCCCGACATGCCGAAGACTCGGTCCGGGAAGATCATGCGGCGCATCCTCGCATCGATCTCGAACACGATGGACGTCGGCGACATCACCACGCTCGCGAACCCGGATGTCGTCGAGCAAATCCGGCTCCAGGTCCAGGGCAAGGGCCAGGTGGCGACGAAGACCGGCCCCTCGGACATCAAGGACTTCGGCGGCAAACAGGAATGAGCCCGCAGGGCCGGGGCGGGCCACCGGGCCAGTCCGGTTCCCCCCGGCCCACCACGGTCCCAGATGACCGCCCCGCTGGGCTACGTCCCGTGAACTGTCCGGAATGTAGCGGCCCTCTGTCGGAACCGGTCAGCGGTCCGGTGCTCTGCTTTCGTGAGTGCGACCATCGCGGTAGGAGGTTCCAGCTCGACGACCCGAGGCTGGCCGAGTAGGATTGGGCCGAGGGCCTACGTCTCGGCGCTCTTCGGGAGCCCGGACGGGGCGAACGTCGGGATCCGGGCGAGGTGGACCCCGACCACGATCGCCCAGAGGAGGACCGGCGCGACGATGAGGCGTTCCATGCCTCCGACCCCGAGACCCACATAGACCTTGGAGATGAAGAGCACCAACGCGACGATCGTCACCAGGCCCGAGAGGATCGAGTACGCCCGGAAGCCGTCCCATCGAGTGTCCCGGAACATCGCGAAACCGAGCACCACGAGGGAGAGCCCGCTTGCGAGGAAGGCGAGGAGGGCGGACAAGCTGTGCGCGGTGATGTTGACGTTTTCCGGAAAGAGACCCACTCCGATCGCCCCGACGCCGGCGACCGCCAGCAGCCCGAGACCGATCGTGCGCGAACGCCGGGCGGGGAAGGCGGTTCGGAGCAACGCGACCGCGAGAATAATCAAAAGGCCCATGACGACAATCGAGATGTTGAAGACCAGATGCCACGGCGAGCAAGCGTAGGCGTTGCCGCTCCCGAGCGAACCCGTGTGGAACCATCCGCATTGCGTCGCCCCGAGGTCCGAGATGTAGTTGTGGCTCAGGCTGTACGACGAACCCCAATCGAAGGTAGCCCCATACCCAATCTGCGTGATGGCCATCCCGACGATGAACTCGACCGCGCCGGCGATCAGGGCTATCGCGGCGTGATGGACGGACCGGTGCACGAGCGGTCCGTACCGCTCGGAAGCCGCAACGTCGACCGGGGGTGGCTCGTTCTCGGCCACGGCACGACGCCCGGAATTAATCCTGACGAGCGTCCCGCTCGTAGGACGCGTCGCTGGCTCGCTTCAGGCGGGCCCCGTCACGGTCGCACATCGGACGGGCGCTCGGGGGGACGTCGATGACGTATCCCCCACCGCACTTGGGACACTCGTAGTACGGCATCTCGGCTCCGAGAGGCCGAAGAGGGCGCGCCTATAAAGGAGTCGACCCCGTGACGAATCGACGGAAAGGCTATCGGCCCGGGTTCCCCGGCGTTGGCCGTGCCGAATTCTCCCGGGCGGGTAGGGCCGGCCCGGCGCGAGCCACGGGACGAGTCCGCGTTCGAGCGATTCCGAGGCGCCGATGCCTACCGAGCCCGGAGGGAGTGGCTGCGGTACGAGGGCACTGGCCAGCGGGATCTCTTCCGGGAACTCCGTGAGCGGTTCCTGGCGCGACACGCCATGGCGGAGGGTTGGGTGCTCGACGTCGGTTCCGGACCCGGCCGTTTCCTGGCATGGGTCGGAGGTCCGCGCGCCCGCCGAGTGGCCCTGGATGTTTCCCGAGAGATGCTGGGCCTCCTGCCAGAAACGTGGCACGAAGGTGGCGGCCGAGGGCCGATACCGGAACGAATCCTGGGAAATGCGGTACGCCCGCCGCTCGCGCGGAGCGCTTGGGCCGAGGTCGCGGTGTTGGGCAACACCCTCGGATTCGCGGGTCGCTTCGCCGGTCTTTTGCTGGAGGAGTCCCAGCAGCTCGTCATGCCGGGCGGCGTCCTGCTGATTGAGCTGGCCCCCTCCTTCGGCGAGCGCTCCCAGTACTTCGCCAGGCTCCCCAAGACAGCGATCGTCCGGCTGCTGCACGCTCCGCTCGCCGCGGTCCTTAGCCGGCTCGACCGTGAGCCGTTCCGGTCGGAGCCTTCCCGTCACGAGACCCCCCGTGCTTTTCGCCGCTTCATGGTGGGGGAGCTCGAAGAACGGCTGACGGCGCGGGGCTGGGAGGTTCGCGAGACGATGGCGGTGGCGCCCGCCCTAGGGCCGGACGCCGAGCGCATTGCGGCGGTCCGCAAGGACCCAAAGTCGTGGGCGCGGCTGCTGGACCTGGAGGAAGAGGTCGGACATCGCCCGGATCGGTGGCCCAGGGCGGCTGCCGTGCTCGTCGCGGCCCGCCGCCCTTCCTCGATGCGCATGATTAAGTAACGGGCCTCCCCCATCTCATAGCGTTCAGATTATGCCGAAAGATGCGGGGGCCAAGGCGCCCGCCCCGGCGACTCGGGCCGTCACCGTTCCGGGCCCGGAGGACCTCGAGCTCGCGAAGGAGGACGCCCTCCTCCAACTCCGGATCGGGCGGTCGGCCCACCTCTACACGATCCTGGCGTCCGCCCTACTTGCCCTCGACGGGGTCCTCCTGCTCCTGTTCTACCCGACATTACCGACCCTCGCGTCCGGGACTGTCGGGCTGCCTGCGGTCGTTGACTCGTTCTACCTGCTCATCCCGCTCGTCGCGGGCCTGGCGCTCTCAGCCGTGGGCCTCGTAGCGAAATGGGAGGCGTACCAGCTCTGGCCCTGGGAGAAGCACTTCTCGGCTACCGTGGGCGCGCTCGCGCTCAACGCCCTGCTCGCCGTGGTCTACGGTCTCCGGATGGCGGGTGCGGGGGGGCCGTTTGCCCACCTCACCCTGTGGCCCTGGTTCTACCCGGCGGAGCTCGCCGCGATCAGCGTCGCGCTGGTCGGTCTGGTCCTCACCTGGACCGCGTGGAGCGGTCGTCAATGGATCAGTGCGATTTCGGCCGTCCTTCCGGTCGCTTCGGCCCTTCTCGTTTACTTCCGCCCATCGACGTCGGGAGGTACTTCGGACGCGCTCGCGGTGAGCCTGTTCCTGTCCGCGATCTTCTACCAAACCTCGGGCTCACTCCTCCACCTCATCTCGTCCGGGACCCGGGTGCACGAGCGGGAGCTCATCACCTCGGGTCAGAGCCGGATGTTCCGCTTCGCCGACGAGCTTGGCAAGAAGGAGGAGGCGCTCCACTTCCGGGAAGCCGCCTTGGTGAAGCGCGAGGCGGGCGTCGAGAATTCGGACCTTTCGGTCCGGCGGCAGTACGATTCGCTGAAGGAGGCCCGGGGCCAGTTGGACGGCCTCGAGGAGGATTACCGCAAGCGGTCGGATGCCCTGGTCGAGCAGGAGCGGGCCTGGGCGGGTCGCATCGCCGAGATGGACGGCCGGGAGCGACAGGTCGAGGACAAGACGAAGGCCCTCGAGCTCCGCGAGCAGGAGATCGCCCGTCTCGTCCCCCAGATTTCGACGCGGGAGGCCCGGCTGATCGAGCAGGAAGGCGCTCTCACCCGCCGGGACGTGGAACTCACGCAACTACAGCAGTCCGTGGGCCGACGGGAGCAGGACCTCAAGGATTCCGAGACGCGCCTCGCGTCCCGCAAGACGGATCTTGACCAGAAGACCGCCGAGCTCCTTCGACGCGAGGGCGAAGTCGCCGCTCGCGAGGCGGGCTCGAAAGGGCCGAGCGGAGCTCCCTCGGCAGCGACCCAGGACCTCGTTGCGCGGGAGGTTCGTCTCCAGCAGTTCAAGGCGACGCTCGACGAGGCGAACGTGGCTCTCGGGCGCAAATCCCGGGAAGTGAGCGAGCGGGTTCGGGCCGCGGAGGAGTCGCTCTCGCGCGCCGCCCGCAAGGAGGCGGACATCGCATCGCGCGAGGCCGCCCTGAAGCAACGGGAGGCCGAACTCGCCGACCTTCTCAAGGCCGCCGACGGGCGCCGGACCCAGTATGACGCCGCGGTCAAGGACTATGAGACTCGGCTCGCGTCGTTCGGCCGCGACCAGGTGTCGCTCGCCCAAAGAGGCTCGGACCTCGAGCGCGGGCTAAAGTCGCTCACAGACCGAGAAACCACGATCACCGAACGCGAGACCCGATTGAAGGCGCTCGCCGCCCAGCTCGAACAGCGGGAGCAATCCCTCCACGAAAGGACCCGGTCGCTCGAAGCGATGGAGGCCGAAGTAAGTCTCCGGCGTCAGGCGATGGAGCGGGGCCGTGACCTTCCCATTGCCGGACTCGCCGCCGTGGCCGCCGCCGGTCAGATGGACCAGCCGGTGGGGCCCACCTCGCGCCGGGCCGCCCGAACGGGACGCGCGGAGGGAATTCGCGACATGGCGGCGACCCCGGCCCAGGAGCCCGACACGCTGTCGGTCCGCGCGGGTCGCCGGTTCGCAGACCGGCTTCCGAGCGGCATTGGCCGGCTCGATGACCTTCTGCTGGGAGGGATCCCCCCGCACTCCCACGTGGTGGTGCTGGGCGATGCGTTCGTCGGAAAGGAGGTCGTGCTCTATTCGTTCGTCGCGGAGGGACTCAAGCGGGGCGAGCCCGCGCTCATCGTCACGGCCGCACGATCGCCCGAGGAGATCGCGGAAGCGATCGGCGTCGTGCTGCCGCAGTTCCGCGAGTACGAGCAGATGGGCATGGTCCGCTGGGTCGACGCCGCCGGCGGCGGCAAGTCTTCGTCCAAGTACCGTACCGCGGTGAAGGGAGCGAACGACCAAGCCGGCATCCTCACCTCCGTCGGTTCGATTTCGCGCGAGTTCGAGTCGTCGCATACGGCGGCCTTCCGGGTCGCGTTTCTCGGTCTTTCGGCCGTGCTGGCCCACGGCGACGAGCGAGCGGGTTTCTCGTTCCTCCAGAACGTGGTCGGGATCCTCAAGCCCCGGTCCGCGCTCGCGATGTACGCCCTCGAAGCCGGGGCGCTCTCCGAAGCGGCGGTCGAGAGCCTGCTCGGTCGGATGGACGGCGCGATCGTGTTCCGTCAGGAACGCGACAAGACGTTCCTTGCGGTGAAGGGGATCGGCGAGGTGGAGACGCGGGACTGGGTCGAGTGTCGCGCGACCAATCGGGCGTTGATCATCGGCTCGTTCGCGCTCGAACGGATCCGTTAGCGCTCCCTCCCGCGGCGGAGGAGGTCGACCTCACCGGTCGGTCTTCGGTTCCTCGTACTCCGAGCGGTCGATGATGTAGAGCGGGGGCTCGCCGGAAAAGAACCGGCGCAGGTTCACGACCGCGCGACGAAGCACGTGCTCCTCGACCCCGGGCCCGAAGCCGGCACAGTGGGGGGTCCCGACGACGTTCGGCAGCGAGCCGAACGGGAACCGGTGGCCGATGCGGCCCCCCGAGAAGTCCTCGTCCCACCAGACGTCGAGCGCAGCGCGGAACCCCGTGTGGTCGAGGAGGTGTCGGTAGAGAGCCCCCTCATCGACGGTCCCCGCGCGGCCGACATTGATGAACACGGCCTCTGATTTCATCGAACCAAGCACGGCCGCATCGATCGTCGCCCGAGTGCGACGAGTCAACGGTCGGGTGTCGAAGACGAAATCCCCCATTCGCACCGCATCGGACAAATGGTCCGCGGCAAACATCGCGGCACATCCTGGAGCCATCGACCCCGTGCGGTTGAGGCCGATCACCCGAACCTCGAATCCGGCGAGGCGATCGGCGATGGCCCGTCCGATTTCGCCGTAGCCGAGGATAACCGCCGTGCGACCCCACAGCAGTCGTTGGTCGGGAGGAGGGCGGAGGGTGCCCGCTCGCACCAGGGCATCGGCGCGCGGGAGCTCCCGCGCGGCGTCCAGGGCCAGAGCGACAGCATGCTCCGAGACGAACGGAGCGTAGGCCCCGACGTTCCCCGCGAGGCGCACGTCCGGGGGGAACCGGTCGAGGGGGACCCCGTCCATCCCCGTGTAGACCCGTTGGACGAACGTCAGCCGGGGAAGCTGGCGAAGGTCGAGGTCCCCGAGTTCCCGCTCGACCGACCCGAGGAGGAGGGCCTCGGCCCGCTCCATGCCCGGCCGCGGTTCCCGCCCGGCATACTGCCATGGGACCCCCGGGAGCTCCTCCTTCAGGACTCGGTCGATCTCTTCGCGCCCGCGCAGCGCGACGAGCAGGCGTGGGTCGCTCATGGAAGGGCCTTCCCGAATCGAGGCGAGCTTTTGACGTTCCGGGGGAACCGGACCGCGACCCACGAAACCTCCGGGCGGGCCAAGTCCGTTCGGGTCCGGTCCTTCGCTTATAGGCACGAGGCGCTAGAGTTCAGGGCGATGGCGGCGGTCACCCTCGACCTCTGGCACACGTTGATCTACCTGCCGCCCGAGGACGAAGAGCGCTACATGGCGCATCAACTCGCGCTCGGGGCGACGGTCCTTCGGTCGTCCCGCGCGCTTCCGGGCGCACCCAACCTTTCGGACGAGGAGATCGGCAAAGCCTTCGAGCGGGCGTACCTCGACGCGGTCACCCAATCCGCGGAAGGGAGGACGGTGACGCCCGCGGAACAGCTTATGAGCGCCGCGAAAGAAGTCGGGCGGGACGCCGACGCCCGCGACTACCTCCGAGGCCTCCATGACGAGATTCGCCATACGCGGTTTCTGCGGGCGCCCGGAGCGCTCGAGCTCCTCCGGGGCCTGCGGGCCCAAGGCTACCGAGTCGGCGTGATCTCGAACACGGTCGGTGAGCCGGGCGCCTTCCTTCGACCCATCCTTGCGTCGATGGAGTTCGACCGGTACGTCGAGACGTTCGTCTTCAGCGACGAGCTTCCATGGACGAAGCCGGCGCCCGAGATCTTCCGGATAGCGCTCTCCCAGCTCTCCGAGGAGCCGTCGTCGGCGGTGCACGTGGGCGACGGCTGGTCCGACCTCGAGGGCGCCCGTCGCGCGGGGTACCGTGGAGCGATTCTGTTCACCGGTCTCCATGAGTACGGGGAGAGTTACCGTCGGCTCTTCTTGCCCGGTGTTCCCGGCGTTCCGGAGGCGGACTATCGCACCGACCGCCTTTCGGAGGTGGCACCCCT
This sequence comes from Thermoplasmata archaeon, assembly GCA_035626215.1. Taxonomy (GTDB): domain Archaea; phylum Thermoplasmatota; class Thermoplasmata; order Lutacidiplasmatales; family UBA184; genus Lutacidiplasma. The sequence goes on along the minus strand of DASPOD010000041.1, from coordinate 96,942 downwards.
CGTGGGAAAGCTACTCCCCCCGGACTGACCGGTCGCCGGGACGACCACTATTCCTCACCCATGTGCCGGGGCTTCGGCACTACCTTGGGCTGGTCGGCGTCGGTCGGCATGCCGGTTTTGCCGGGGACGATGTCACAGTCGCGCCAGTTGATGCCGATCGTGACCTTCGGGAACGCGATCTTCAACGTGTAGTTCGCGATCTTGCCGACGACCAGCCCCTGGGAACCCGCGACGAGATTCGGATTCATCGTCGAAAGGTCCCGGTTGAGCACGACCCGCGTTTGGCCGAACACGACCCGGTCGAGCTCGGTGCGGTCCTCCATAGCGCCGGCCCACGACCCTTCGTCGGACTTAATGATGTCCGGGGGTTCGATGGCGACACCGGCCGGTCGCTGGGCCCTCGGCCGCCGGCGACCGGGACGGCGAGTCCTCATCAAAAACGGCTTTTATCTACTTGGACAGCGTCGACCGCCCAACATGCCAGCAGCCACGGAAAGCATGCAAACAGAGGCCGGAGCCGGGGCAGCACCTTCCCCGCCTCCGTCGGGGGAAAAGTCCGAGTGGTGGTCGAACCCGGCCGTCGTGGGCCTGATGGGATTCGGCACGACGACCATGATCGCGGGTCTGTCGAACCTCCCCGCACCCTACGTGAACGGGTTCAACAACAACTGGGTCGTCTTCGGCATGGCGATGGCGTTCGGCGGCGCCGCGCAACTGATCGCGGGGCTCATCGCCCTCCGCAAGGGCAATCTGTTCGCCGGGTCGGCGTTCGTCGGCTACGGGGCGTTCTGGATCGCTTTCACCCTGATGCTCACGAGCTTTGCCGGATACGCCGGAACAATCCCCGGTACGGCCCCGGCCGTGGCCGCTCCGATCTACTACGGAGTCGCCGGGTTCGCGTTCATCTGGATGATGTTCACCTTTACGTTCTTCATCAATTCGTTCAAGCACGGATGGGGAATCACGATGGTCTTCCTGTTCCTGCTGATCGCGTTCATCCTGCTCGTCGTCAAGTTCTGGAGCCTCGCGGCGAACCCGACGACCTCTCCGTTTCTCGGCTCCGGGGTCGATAATTGGGCGGTCGGTGGGATCATCATCTTCACCGGGTTCATCGCCTGGTACGTCGCCACGGCGATCCTGACGAACTGGAACTACGGGCGCAAGGTGCTGCCCGAATAGTCCGTCGGGCCGAGACCCTCCCTGACCAACCCTTTCCTCCGCTCTTTTCCCGTGTCGACGCGGAGTTCTCGGACGGGCGCCCGCGTGCCGACCCGCCCAAGGAGCCCGCGGGTTATCGGCATCGACCTCGCCGGTTCGACGCATCGCGACAGCGGGGTCTGCCTTCTCGAGGGCCCCCGGCGAGTGCGGGCGCAAGTCCTCCACTCCGATGCGGAGCTCCGAGAGTTCGTTCGTTCGGCCCAGCCGGACCTGGTCGTGATCGATGCTCCTCTCTCGCTCCCCCGCGGTCGGCGAACGATCGAAAACCGGTCCGGTCCTCACTTGCGGGAGTGCGACCGGACCCTTCTACGGCTCCGGCTACCGTTCTTTCCGCTCACCCTCGGACCGATGCGGATGCTCACGGTGCGTGGGATGCGCCTCGCCCGGTATCTCACGCGGGACGGCACCACCGTGGTGGAAGGGTACCCCGGCGGGTCGCAGGACCTATGGGGGATTCCCCGGAAGAAGGCCGGTGTGACCGGGCTCCAACGCCGACTGCGGGCGCTGGGCCTGGGCGGCGACCTTGCTCGACGTCCGTTGACCCACGACGAGCTCGATGCCGTGACGATCGCGTGGGTCGGATGGAACCACCTCAAGGGCGAGGGCGTGCTGATTGGCGACCCCTCCGAAGGCGTCATGCTGTTACCTCGAACGCACGAGTTCGAACTACGGTCGGCCGCACGGGAATAGCCCCCTCTCCTTCCACGTGGCGCTCGGCCTGCCGGGGGCCCCGGGGTGTCAGGCCGGAGGGGAGGAGGAAGGAAGAGTCGGTCCCACTACAATACCCACACCGCCGCGGACGGCCAGCACGCCAAGGAACACGAAGAGCAGGAGGATCAGGTCCCCACCCGGCCAGACCACTCCGGCGGCTTCGCCGCCCCAGAACAACGCGAACGAGAATACCACCGCGGTCGCGCCGACCTTCAGCCATGGCACCTTGATCCGGCGGATCCGGTCGTGTACGACCAGGGCCACGATGACGAGGAGAGCCCCCCCCAGGACCGCACCCACCAGAGCGGAAAGCCCGTATCCGGCCGCCGCGAGGGCGAGCAGGACGATCACCGTCTCGGTCGACTCCACGGCGCCGACGGAGAACCCTCCGGCGAACTGAGCCACGGTCTGGCCAGAGGTCGGCGCTCCCGGGCTGGCGGACGGGTCGCGCCGCCGTTGATAGGTCCGGAGGGTGCTCCGAAACAGGAACACTCCGAAGCCGGCCAGGACGACCGCGGAGCCCCAGAGCAGGTACGCCCGAGGGAAGGCGATGATCACGGCGCCAAACCCGAGTGCGATCGCAGCGACCACGGCTGTCCCTCCGACCGCCCCGAGCGCACCGTGACGAACGGTCGAGTGGTCGGCGGCGAGAGCGAACACGAGCGCGACCACCTCGGTCATCTCGAGAACGGTGATCAGGAACGCCGCCAGGAGCGCCGGCAGGTAGAGCGCGAGCATGCCCTCTCCTCGGTAGCGTACGAACTACATCAAGCTCGGCTGCGCGTTCGGAGCGAGCGAAGACGTCACTCGGATGTCGCCGAGAGGGGCCGCGTGCGTGTTCGACGCAGACGTACGATCGTGAGCTCGTCCCGAAGGCCGCGCTCGATGCCGAGCAGATCTTTCGGGGCTACGGTGCCGAACAGTTCGAGGGTGATCGCGTGACCGCGCTCTCGGTGGACTTGGCGGATCGTGACGTCCGCACGCAGGTCCCCGCCGGTGGAGAGTCGGGCGGAGAAGGCGCGGGCGTGGGCCACCCGTCGCCAGGCGTCGCTCCGGAGCGCGTTCAGGAGGTGGCCCACCGGTTCGGCGAGGCGTTCGTGGGCGGGCTCGGGGAGCGGCAACCAGCCGCCGGGCCGGACCTCCCAGTGGTCGACGCGCGAAAACCCTCGCCGCTGGAGCGCTCTGAAGGTCGCGGCCGTCAGCCGCAGAAGCCCCTCGACCTCGACGACCTCGCGCTCGCGGAAAATCGCTTCGAGGGAGCGCAGCAGCGGTACTCCTCGCCGTTGGAACATCTCGTGGACGAGGTCGATGTCGAGTCGGACGTACCTCGAGGGTGGGCTCGCGGCCACGGCCGCAGGGCCGCGTCGATGCCGAATCACGCGACGTTTCGGCCGGTGAGGATGCGGTCGGTGACGGGAACGCCGAGTCCGGGCCGCCGTGTGAATCCCCAACGTCGCCGCACCAAGGACCGGCACTTAGCCTTGCGCACGACCCCGAGCGCGCTCGTGACGCCCGGACCCTCGGAGCCGGCAGGACCCCGGTAGTTCGCCGGGGCGACTGCGTTCGGCCCTCAGGCGTAGACGGGGTAGTCCGGAACCCAACGCGCTTGGCGAATGCGTTCGCGAAGCTCGTCCTTCGACGTCTTCGGCGCGAGGCCCTTGCGCTGTCCTTCCATCGCCACCGCGAGAGCGATCTCGATAGCGACCTCACGGAGGTCCCGAAGCGACGGCAGCAACGGGGCGTGGGGGTTCTGCCGAGCTGGAGAACGGTCGGCGAGCGCCCGGGCGGCCGCCAACAGCATCGAATCGGTCACCATGCGGCATCGCCCCGCGACCAGGCCGAGGCCGAGCGCCGGGAAGATGTACGCGTTGTTGCACTGGGCGATCGGATAGATTGTGTCCTGGTATCTCACCGGCGTGAACGGCGAGCCCGTCGCGATGATGGCGTGTCCGTTCGTCCAGGCGAGAAGGTCCGCGGGGATTGCCTCCGATTTGGCGGTCGGGTTCGACAGGGGCAGGATGACCGGCCGAGCGACCCACCGGGCCATGGTCCGGATCATCGACTCGGTGAAGGCGCCCTTGAGGGTCGAGAGCCCGATGAGGACGGTGGGACGGGCCTCGCGGACGACGTCCTCGAGGCCGATTTTCCCGTCCCCGGTCGACGCCCAGCTCTTCACGTCGTCCCACGGATGGGCGTAGACGCGCTGCTCGTCCTTGAGGTCGGTGCGGCCCGAGTGGATGAGCCCGCCCCGGTTGACGATCCAGGTCCGCCGTCGCGCTTCCGGCGCGGGTATTCCCGCCTCCACGAGCGCCGCGGTCAGCAGGTCGGCCACGCCGACCCCCGCCGAGCCCGCGCCGAGGATCGCGAACCGCTGGTCGCGCGGCGGTAGCCCGGTGAGCTCGGAGGCCGCGAGGATCACCGCGAGGGAAATCGACCCCGTTCCTTGGATATCGTCGTTGAAGGTCAGGAGCTGTTCCCGATACTTCTCGAGGATTGGACGGGCATGGGCGACCCCGAAATCCTCCCACTGGAGGAGGGTCCCGGGGAGTTCTTGCTTCACGGCGCGGACGAACTGCTCGATGAAGGCATAGTACTCGTCGCCCGTGATGCGTTCGTGTCGCCAACCGAGATATTCGGGGTCCTTCAGGCGGTCCTGGTTGTTGGTCCCGACGTCGAGTACGATCGGGAGCGTCCGCTCGGGGGCGATCCCGCCGAAGACGGTGTACAGGGAGAGCTTACCGATCGGGATGCCAAGGCCCCCCGCGCCTTGGTCACCGATTCCGAGGATGCGTTCTCCGTCGGTCGCGACGATTACGTCCACCTCAGGATTCGGCCGGTGGCGGAGTAGCTCCACGATCGAGTCGCGCATCGGGTAGGAGATGAACAGGCCACGGGGCCTGCGGTAGATGTGGCTGAACTGTTGGCAGGCCTCACCGACCACCGGGGTGTAGACGATCGGGGTCATCTCCTCGAGATGGTCGACCAACAGCCGGTAGAACAACACCTCGTTTCGGTCCTGGAGCGCCCGGAGGTAGATGTGGCGCTCGAGGTCCTCCGTCTTACGCTGGTACGCTTCGTACGCGCGGACCACCTGTTGCTCGAGCGTCTCCACCTGAGGGGGAAGGAGCGCGTGGAGATGGAACAGCGTCCGCTCCTCGAAGGAGAACGCGGTCCCTTTGTTGAGCAGCGGAGTATCGAGGAGGTCCATGCCTTTCAACCGGGGGGCCTTGGAGACCCTGGCTCCCCCGTGACCGGGCTGCACAACAGGCTGGCTCGCGGCTTCCATGGGCCGGTGAACTCCGGGGGCGGTCTTCTAGGCGGGGTCAATAGGGCTTTACCCCGGCCGCCGAGGAAACGGAACCCTCGACAGGTTCCGCACCCCGACTACCGCGGGTCGGAAGACCGGTCATTCCCTGAGGAGCGGAACCGTTACCTGCTCGACTCGCGATAGTGGAAAGGGCACCCTTGACATCGATTCTCGGATCCTCGCTCGCCACCGAGGTCGTCTTGGACGCTGCCACGTTCATCCTGTTCGTCGCGTTCGTAGCGTTCCTGTTTTTCGGTTATCTGGGCTTTTACCACCCAATCCCGTTCTCCGCTCTGGCGGCCGTCGCGCTCTTCGGTTCGCTGGCGGTGCTGTTCATCGCAAACTGGAGGGCCGACCGTCGGCGGTTGGAAGCCGCCGTTGCGTCCGGCCCTTGACCTCATTCCCTCGGAGTCTCAGCTCCGGCCCTAACGAGCCTGCGCAACACCAATCCTGTGTCGACGGCCGGTCCACCGACCGAGGACCGAGCGCGTACGGGGAATGCCGTTCAGGAAGGAACCGGCGCGAGCGACTCAACCCACGTGTGGGGGGCGGATGAGCTAAGGGTCCCGGGGCGGACCTCGACATCGTGAAGTTCGCGAACCGCGGAGGCGATGACCCCGCTCGCCCACATCCGGGCGCGTTCCACCTCGCCTTCCCGCAGCGGACCGTCCCGTCGAATGACGAAGAAGCTCTCGCCCGGGACGAGATTCCGACCTCCCCGACCCTCGACGGCCCTCTGAATGTGGCGAGCGCTCGAACCGGTCACGATGGGGGAGTCGTGGAAACGCGTGTCGAACGCTGCGAAGAGGGACTGGGCGATCATCCGGTCGGGCATGTGCTCGACAAAGGCCCGGAGCGACTCGCCCATCTCACGGCGATGAGTCGGTCCACCGAGGAAAACGACCGAGGGTGTGCGGATCTCGACCGGGTCGACCTCGTTCGCCGGTCGTGCGTAATGCTCGTACGACCAATCGACGGCGCGCGCGACCGCTCGCGCCACGGTATCGGTTACACCGCATGGGGACGCCACCACCACGTACACCCACATCGGGACACCGACTGCGCCGGAGTTTCTCCGGGGGTTATTTCAGTCCCGAGTTAACTCGAGTTGACGGCCCGTGGGCTCAGGAGCGCGCGGGGCTCATCCCGCCGGATTCTTGCCAGAGCGGTGGGTTGACCGGGACCGGGGCCTGAGCGGCCCAGGGCACCTCGCCGAGCGAGTAGGTGAACGGGAACGACGGTTCGGTCACCTTCGCCCACCGGCGTGGCACGAGCGCGTGGAATTCGGGGACATCGGCCCCGCGGCCCACCGACAGCACGAGGATGGCGGTCGCCAGGACCAGGAAGAAGAAACCGCCCAGTTCCACCAGCATCGCGACACCGAGCGTGTTCGCGTCGGCGCCAATCGCATACGCGAGGCCCACGAGGCACGCGGCCAACGTGGCGAACCCGGCGCTGTAGATTGCTGGGCCGGCGGCGTACGTGTGCTCCCGGGCGGCGCGGCGCTGTTCGTGCGCCACGCGAGCGTATTCGGAGAGGATCCCACCCAGAGGGCTCGACTGGACGAGGGTCTCCTCCGCCGCGAGGTGAGCCTGCACGGTCCGGGCGAACTCAAGCTCGAAATCCGCGGCCCGAGCGCGGTCGGAGGCAATCATCGAGACGAGAAAGAAAGTGACGATCACGGAGATTACCAAGTTCAGTCCGACCACCCACGGCGCCTCCGCGCTGAGCGCGGAGTACTGCGAGACGAGTACGATCAGGTAGACCACGCCGAAGAAGATCGCCCCGATGAGCGCGAGTCCCCCTCTCGAGCCCGGTGGGGGTAGGATTGGCCCGCGAGGTCGAGTCAAAGCGTTCGGTCGCTGGTTGGTCGACATCGAGCGAGGAAGGGCCGCTCGGAGCTTTAGAACCTATCGTTCCCCCGTGGGAGCTCGAAGGAGGAGTTTCGAAGGCCTCAAGCGGGGTCCGAGCCGAACTTGCGCCAGTAGTCGAGCGAATCCTCGATGGTCGTCTCGAGCGGAATCGTGGGGCTGTAGCCCAGGGCTCGAAGCCGCGTGATGTCGGAGCGGATTTCCGCCTCGTCCGTGGGACGGATGAGCGCCGGGTCCGGTTCGAGGGCCACCGGGACCCGGGCCAGCCGTACGAGGGTCTCCGCGACCGCGCGAATCGAGTAACTCTGACCCGCCCCGATATTGACCGCTTGCGCGGGGTCGCCCTGTTCGAAGACGGCCCAGATAGCCCGAACGATGTCCCGGACGTCGGAGATATCGCGTCGGACCTCGAGGTTACCCACCCGGAGTTTGCCCGGTCGGCCGGTTCGCTCGATGGCGGCGACCCGTTGCGCGAAGTCGTTGAGCGCATCGCCGGTCTTGCCGGGTCCGGTGGTAATGAACAGTCGTCCCCGTACGATCCGTAGGCCGAAGTTCAACGAATACTGCAACGATAGCATGTCCTGGCAAGCCTTGGAGACTCCGTAGGGGTTGACCGGCCGCAGGAGGGCCTCTTCCGTCGTGGGCTGCCGCTCGACGACCCCGTACGCGGCCGCCGAGGACGCTACGAAGGTGCCGTGCGACGGTGGCCGACGCCGCAGGGCTTCGTAGAGGTAAACCGTTCCGAGCACGTTGGTCTCGAACGTTTCGACGGGCGCCTGCCAAGCGCGTCCGGCGTAGGCCTGGGCGCCGAGGTGGAACACCGCTTCGGGCCGGACCGCGTCCACGACCCGGTCCACGGCGGGGCGGTCGCGTAGGTTGAGCGTTTCCCAGCGGACTCCGGCGGGAACGTCGGGAATCTTGTGGAGCTCCCCCTCGCCGAGGCACGTGCCTACCACTTCGTGTCCTCGCTCGAGCGCGGATCGGAGCAGGAATCGACCGATGAAGCCGGAGCCTCCCGTGACCAAGATTCGCATGGTTCGTTTCGCTCCGGGGTGGGACCCCGTGGCGCTGAAACGCAACGGGTCGGCACCGGACGCCGGTGGTGTGTTATAGTCGTTGCCCCGGCTCGGGGACCGTCGACGGGAGCGTCGCCAGGATGCGACGGAATCGGCGAGCGTGGGCGACTTCCATCAGGAAGAACCGAACGAACCGGCTGTTCTCGGTGACCTTGCTCGACCCGCTCGCACGTGGCTCGAACGGATAACCGACCTCAGCGACGCGCTGTCCGCGGCCCATCACGAGAAGCACGAGGAGAAGCTTGTAGCCCCTCCAGTCGGTAGGAATCGGCCGAAAAATCGCACGACGGAATCCGAACAACCCGGAAACCGGGTCGCTCACTGCGCGCGCCTCGGGGAGGACGACTTTAGCCGTCCACTCCGCGCCCCGAGAGATCGCCGCCCGTATCCATGTTCGGGGTCCGGCGGAGCCACCGGGCGCATAGCGGCTGCCCACGACGAGCGCGGCCCCGTCCTCGAGGGCGCGGACCATCGCGGGCAGCACCTCCGGGGGATGCTGGAGGTCCGCGTCCATGATGATGATGAAACGACCGCGCGAGTCCGAAATGCCCTGGCACTGCGCTCGGAGGGTGGTTTGCTTGCCCTCGTGCCAGATCGGCCGCAGCCGAGCGTCGGAGCGAGCCGCCGATTCAAGGTACTCGCGGGTTCCGTCCGTGCTGCCGTCGTCGACGATGAGCACTTCGCACGGAGGGAGGGATACCGCGCGGATACGGTCGAGCAACCTGGGAAGGTTCTCCCGCTCGTTGAACGTCGCGAGGACGATCGAGAGTTCGGGCGGAGGGAGCTCCGCCGCGCCGGAGGTCATCGTCGCGGCTCCCGCTCACCGGGCCGACATCACGGACCAAGTCTGAAGGCCCTCGGTTTCTAGGGCAAAGTCGGTCACTCGGCCCCCGGCGGTCTGCACCGCCTTCGCGACTTTCGCGCGCCGGGCGACGTCGCAGAACAGTAGGATGTATCCGCCACCCCCGGCCCCGAGCAACTTACCGCCGATCGCCCCCGCCTCCCGGGCCCGGTTGTAGAACGCGTCGATCCGTTCGTTCGAGATGCCCTCGGTGAACCGTTTCTTTTGCTGCCACCCTTCGTCGAGGAGTCGGCCCATCTCGTCGAGATTCCCTCGCAGCAGCTCGTTCTTCATGTCGATCGCAAGTTGCTTCGTGGCGTCGAGCGCGGCGACGGTGTCGCCCCGTTTTTCGGAGTAGCTCCGCTGCTGGCGTTCGATGATGTCGTTCGAGTAGTGCCCCGAGCCGGTATAGCAGAGCAACAACCGGTAGGCGAGCTCGTTCACCACCTCCGGGTCGATCCGGAGCGGATTCACGATCGTCCGCGTGCCGCTGAACTCCATGAAGTTGAACCCGCCAAACGCGGCCGCGTACTGGTCTTGGCGGCCCCCCTTGAGTCCCAGCTCCTCCCGCTCGATCCGGTAGGCGAGCTCCGCTACGTCGTACGACGTCCAGGGCTCGCGCCGGTAATGTTGGAAGGCCCCCACGAGCGCCACGCACATGGTGGACGATGTGCCGAGGCCGGTGCCGGGGGGTGCGTCGGAATGCAGGAAAAGGTGGAACGAGTCCTTGGTCCTCCCGTCGCCGACGTCCGGCCGCAGCACCTTGACGGCGGCTTTGACGACGTCGAGGTCGCCGTTGTACACCATGTCCGAGGGCCGGGCGAAGTTGAGGGTGAGACCGTAATCCAAGGACTCGACGGAGATTGACCCGGCCCCATCCGGCGAGCCCTCGAGGGTCACGTAGGCAAACTTGTCGATCGTGCAGTTCAGTACGGCGCCCCCTTTCTCCTCGGGATACGGGGAAACGTCGGTCCCTCCGCCCGCGAAACTGATCCGCAGGGGCGCCTTGCTGCGGAGGATGCGCATCGAACCCGAGACCGGAGCTCCCACCCTTAACGCTTATCCGTGCCCTGCCCGGGGACAATTCCGGACATCGTAACCCTCGGTCCGGGGAATCGGCTTCTGTCGGTCGACCCCTAATACGGGATGGTATTGCCGCCGGCGTGTCTCCCCGGTACGCCAACCCCGCTCTCACGGTCGACGCGGTGTGGATCCGAGGCGGCAAGGTGCTTCTCGTCCGACGGGCCCGCCCGCCGTTTCGGGGGATGTGGGCGCTCCCGGGCGGTTTCGTAGAACAGCGGGAGACCGTCGAAGCTGCCGTCGTTCGTGAGCTTCGAGAAGAAACTGGACTCTCCGCCCGCCCGGTAAGGCTCGTCGGAGTTTACTCAGGACCCGACCGGGACCCGCGGAAGCCCACCACCAGCGTGGCCTTCTTGATGGCCGGTCGGGGCGGAGTTCCCAGGGGCGCGGATGATGCTTCCTCAGCGACCTGGGTGGCCCTCCGGAAGGCTCGGCCGCTGGCGTTCGACCACGCGAGGATCCTCGCGGACGGGTTTCGCGTGTGGCGGCGGCACCGTCGAAAGTGACGTTCCCACAAACCGCCACCCGCTATCGGTAGTCTCTTATCGGGCTCGCTGAGTGACCCTTCCCTCCCATGCATTCCGCCGGCGAGCAACATCCGCATCCGACGTTGCTCTCGGACTTCATCCTCGGGAGCCAGGACGGTCTCGTCAACGTCCTGGGTATTCTCCTCGGTCTCGTTGCGGCCAGCTTGACGCCGGGCTCGCACGTCACCTCCGAAATCGTGATCATCGCGGGCCTCTCCGCTCTCGGGGCCGAATCCCTCTCGATGGGGGCCGTCGCCTACACCTCCACCTACTCTCGGATGCAGCTCTATCGGTCGGAGCGGGAGCGGGAGATCCGCGAGATGCGGGAGGTCCCCGAGCTCGAACGGGAGGAGGTCCGGACGATCCTCCGGGACTGGGGGTACGCGGGCGACGAACTCGAGGAGATGCTCCGGCGGATCGAGGCGAAGCCGAAGGCCTGGCTCGACCTCATGATGGCGTTCGAGTTGAATCTCTCCTACGTACCGCCCGAGGCGCCGCGGCGGAGCGCCGTGTTGGTGGGTTTCGCCACGGTGCTCGGCCACTTCGTCCCGCTCGTACCGTTCTTTTTCTCCGAACTCTCGCTCGTTCAGTCGGCAATCGTGGCGACCGTGCTGAGCGCCATCATGCTGTTCGGGATTGGCCTGTACGAGGCCCGGGTCACCGCCGGCTCCATCTGGCGGAGCGGGCTGCGGATCACGGTGATCGGTCTCGCGTCGGGGCTGGCGGGATTGCTGATCGGCCACTTCGCAGCGTTACTCTGAACTCGGTCGAGGGCTCACCGCTGGGAAGGGCCCGGCGAGGCTATGCCGAACGGCCGACCAAAGTCGCCGGGCCCGGTGGCGACCGATTCGAGCGGCCCAAAAACCACCGGCGAGGGCTGCGGGTCTCATGGCGCTGGCAGACGAAGCACCAGACGACGATTTCGGCCGGGCCCGCGAGCTCGGGTGTGACCACGTGCTCGGAATCAGGATGGCGGCACCCCCGCCGGAGGCACGGGTGCGTTCGGCGATCGGCCGTCATCGGAAAATATATGCGCATCGATGCGTATTAAAAGCTGCGATTTTCCGTCGAAGAGAGCTCACGCGCGACGCCGTCGGTATTCGACTTAATTTAATTTGTTAAGGAAATAGTGTATAAATCAAGGGGACGTTCCGCCCTTCATGGCAGACCCGCCCGAGACCCATCCCTTTCCCGCTCCCTCCACTTCCCGCTCCGCGGCTCTCACGCTCCTCAAGCGGACCCCGAACGCGTCGCTCGACCAAGTCGCCGAGGGTCTCGGGATCTCGAAGGTCGCCGCGCTCGGTCACATGCAACGCCTCGAAACCGACGGACTCGTCGAGCGTTCCTATCAGGCGGGACATGTGGGACGACCCCGCGTTTTGTTCCGTTTGACCGAAAAGGGCGTCACCCTCTTTCCCCAGGCGTACACGGAGATGTCGATCTGCGCCCTCAATTTCATCGAACGGCGTCTCGGTCGGGCGGCGGTCGGGGAGCTCCTCACCCAACGGGCGGGCGAAGTCTCCGACCGGAATTGGTCTCGCGTTCGCTCGGGTCCGCTCCCCTCCCGGGTGGCGGAGCTAGCTCGGGTCCGGACCGAGGGAGGGTACATGGCCGAGGTCACCGGCCGGCGGCGAGGCTCGGTCGAGCTGCGCGAGCACAATTGCCCGATCCTCGCGCTCGCCCGCCAGTACCCGGAGGCTTGCGAAACCGAGCGTCGGATGTTCGAGTCGCTCCTCAAGGCCCGAGTCGCGGTCTCGCATCGAGTGGTGGCCGGAGACTCAGTTTGTCGGTTCCTGATCCGCGAGCGGAGGGAGGGCCGATGAGCGGCCGTGACTCACCCTCGGCCCGCGTTGCGCTCGTCACCGGGGCGAGCCGTGGTCTGGGGGCGGCCCTCGCTCAATTCCTCGCCCGTCAGGGCCACTTTGTGATCGTGAACGCGCGCGACCCCGCGGCCCTCTCGAAGGCGGTTGCCGCTATCGCGAACTCTGGGGCAACGGTCCTCGCGGTGCCGGGAGACGTGACCGATGGCGCCACCCAGTCTGCCCTTGAGCAGGCTGCCTCCCGGTTCGGCCGGCTCGACCTTCTCGTGAACAATGCGAGCGAGCTCGGTCCGTCACCTCTGCCCCGCCTTTCGGAGCTCCGGGCCGACGACTTCGAGCGAATCCTCCGCGTCAACGTGCTCGCACCGCTCGTGTTGACGCAACGGCTGCTACCGCTGTTGACGTTGGCACAAGGCTGTGTCGTCAACATCTCGAGCGACGCGGCGGTAGGAGGGTATCCGGGCTGGGGCGGCTACGGCGCCAGCAAGGCCGCCCTCGACCTCGTCTCGCTCACCCTGGCGCACGAATTGAAAGGTTCCGGAGTGTCGGTCGTCAGTGTCGACCCCGGCGACATGCGGACTTCGATGCACCAGGCGGCCTATCCCGGCGAGGACATCTCCGATCGTCCTCTGCCCGAGGTCACCCTGCCGTTCTGGGCGTGGCTGCTGAATCAAGACCACGAACAGGTTTCCGGTCACCGCTTTCGAGCTCAGTCGGACCGGTGGGAGATCCCGGAGCCATGACGGACGTCTCCCGCCGTCCCGAGATCCCCGTGGGTACCGGGGCCGACCGACCCCCGGAAGCGAGGGGGGTGGCCCGCGACGAGGTCCGGCTCCTCGTGAGCGCGGCCGATGAGGAGCGCGGGCACCTATTCTCCGACCTTCCGTCGCTGCTCCGGTGCGGAGACCTCCTGGTCGTCAACGAGAGCGCCACCGTACCAGCGAGCTTGCCCGCCCACGCGTCGTTGGGTGATTTTCGACTGAATCTCTCTACGCCGTACGGGGGCGACCTTTGGGTCGGTGAGCCCCGATGGGGATTCGGTCAACCCGGCCCGCTCCCGCTCGACGGGGGTTCTCTCGTGGAGGTGGGGGGTGTGCCGTGCACCCTCGTTGCCGAGTTCCCGGGGATTCCCCGGCTCGTGTTCCTGCGGGCCAGGGGAGACCTCCGAGCCGCAATGGGCCAGGTCGGGGTGCCGATCCGCTACGGTTACGCAGCCTCCGAATTCCCTCTCGAGGAATACCAGACCGTGTTCGCGCGAGTCCCGGGAAGCGCCGAGATGCCGAGCGCCGCCCGGCCATTTTCTCACCGGCTCGTGAATCGTCTCCGGGAGCGAGGCGTCGGAATCGCTCCGATCCTGCTGCACGCCGGAGTCTCGAGTTTGGAAACCACGGACTTCCCACCGGGCGCCGTCCCCGTCTACCCCGAGCCGTTCGAGGTTCCCGCCGCCACCGTCGAGGCGATTCTCCGTACACGTTCGCGCGGAGGCCGGGTCGTTGCGGTGGGTACCACGGTCGTACGGGCGCTCGAGTCGGCGACCGACTCGTGCGGTCTCCGGCCCACCCGCGGGTTCACGCGTCTCTATCTCCGCCCCCAGAGCCCCATCCGCTCGATCGACGGGCTGATCACCGGATTCCACGAAGCACGGTCGACCCACCTCGCGCTTTTGGAGGCGTTCGTGGGAGAGGCTCGGCTCCGGCAGGCGTACCAGGTCGCCGCCCGGAACGGATACCTTTGGCACGAGTTCGGTGATAGCCACTTGGTGCTACCGGACCGGGAACTCTAGCCGGTGCCGGTCCGCTTCGAGGGCGCCTTCCGGCGGTTTACTTCGATAGGCCCGCCCGGGCCCGAAGCGCGTGGTAGAACCCGCCGAAGCTGGTCGCCGTCGGGGTCCGAAGACCCTGCAACCGCATCTGTTCCCGTACTTCCTTCGCGCTCTGCCGGAGGTCGAGCGTCTTCGAAGAGTCGTACTTGTACTGGAACGTCCCCGAGGGACCGCGAGGGAATGCGTCCCAGTCACGGGGAGTGGTAGGGGTGAGTTCGTGCGTCCGCTTTCCCTCGGTCGGCTGGAACGCGGGCATGGAGAGGTGCTCCTCGGTGAGCCAGATCAGCGTGGCGTCGCGGATGGCTTGCTGGGTGGTGTCGTCGAGGGCGCCCGGCGCGACCTGCGCTTGAACCCAGTCGACCAGCGCGTCGAAGGTCTTCTCGGCATTGTCCTCCAGCATCTGGAGGACGGCGAGTCGGATCGCGCTGCGACGCAGCTGCTGGGTCCCCGTCTCGCTGAGGCGGTACTCCACTGTCAGCCCGAGCAGGCTCTCGGAGTTATCAGCGAGGTCCTTCAGGGGCAGGACGAACAGGGGCGCGGCGGGTTCGTTCGCCGGCACGTACCACAGGGAGAACTCCCGTCCGTTGGTGAGGACGACCAGCGGGACCTTGGCGCCTTTCGCCGCTTCGACGATCGACCCGGGTTCCGTGACGTTCGCCGTCCTCTCGCGGACATCGAGGAACAGCCCGGGTTTGCCCTCGGTGTTCAGGAGGGCGTAGTCGATGTGACCGTCCGTGCCCGCCGACGGGTAGTCGAAATAGACCTGCTTTTTGTCGTGCGGGTCCCATCCGAGGGCGACCAGAAACGGGTTCACGATCCAGTGCCGAATTTGTTGCTCGGTGACGTCCTGGACGTCCCGCAGTACTTCTCCGGCGACTTGAGCGAAATCGGCGAGCCTCCGGCTGAGGTCGACAGCTTCCATTGCCTCACCGATGGCTACTGTCGGGCTTAAAATTACCCTCGGCTGGAATGCTGGGTTCCGCGGAGACGTGCGGCCTCCTCAGCGAGGAACGGTTCCACCGGTCTCAGTGGGGAGGGAAGACCCGGATACGGAGGCAGACCGAGCATGTCCGACAACAGCCACTCCACTTCGTACACATAGAGTAGGGTTGAGCCCATCATCTCGAGGAGCCGGGCCAGGCGGACGGCACTCCGGGGCGAGAGCGAGAAATACCTGGGTCGGAGGCGGAGCGCGCCGAACATCGCGTCCGTAAGGTCCCGGTAACGCCATCGCTTCGGGCCGCCGATCATCACGTTCCGGCGGTCGGAGCGCGCGGCCTCGACCCGGACGACCCGTGCGAAATCGGATGCGGCGAGGGGACTGATGTGGTAGTCACCGCTTCCGAACATCGGGAATCGATGGTACCGGTGCATCGTCCGAAGCATCACCGTGACGAGCTTGTCGCGCGGAGCGAACAGCATCGTCGGCCGCACGATAGCGTACGATAGGCCGCTCGCCTCGATCGCTCGGTCGATGCGTCGCTTCTCAAACATGTACGGAAGGCCGGTCTCGAGCGACGCCGGGGAGTCCGGAACGCTTACGTGAACGAACCGGGGGGTGTGCCGACGGTCCGCCTCGGCCACGAGACGCAGGATCCCTTCCGCCAGGGGACGGAACCGACGCAGTTGCCCGGCCCGGTACCACGCCACGTTTACTACGAGGTCCACGCCGTCGAGGAGCGAAGTCCAATCCGTCACCTGCGCGATGTCCGCCGGGTGGAACTTCGCGCCGGCCGCTCGCTCGGCGGGCGACGGGTGCCGATGAACCGAGAGGATGTCCC
Organism: Thermoplasmata archaeon; assembly: GCA_035626215.1. GTDB lineage: Archaea > Thermoplasmatota > Thermoplasmata > Lutacidiplasmatales > UBA184 > Lutacidiplasma. Next base: position 80,888 of record DASPOD010000041.1, on the reverse strand, counting down.
AATCCGTAGAAAATTCCGCGAGCAGATGACGGCCCACGAGACCGGACCCTCCGCCCACCAGGAGGAGGCGGGGCCGGCGGTCGGAACCGCTCATGCCGGGCCAGGTGACGGGGAGACCATCTCGGGGGAAGGTATCGGGGACTCAACCGGAGCGGCGAACAGCTCTCGCCACGCCGCGACGGTGTGAGGGACGACCTCCGACACTCGAACCGGCCGACCCAGCTCGTGCGCGAGCGAGGTCATGACCGAGCCGGAAAATCCGCAAGGGTGGAACCGCTCGAACGCGGCCAACTCCGGGTCGACGTTCAGGGCGAACCCGTGCAACGTGACCCAGTGGTCGACGGCGATCCCCACCGACCCAATCTTACGCTCGCCATCCACCCACACGCCGCGACGGCCGTGCACATGGCCCGAGGTAACTCCGAACGGTGTCAACGAGCGGACCATCAACTCCTCGACCTCGTGAACGAACCGGCGGACATCCCGACCCCGCGCCGAAAGGTCGACGATGGGATAGCCGACCAGCTGTCCCGGGCCGTGAAAGGTCGCCCGTCCGCCGCGCTCCACCGAGATGACTGGAAGGCCGGACGCCGCGGCCGAGCCATCGTCCCCTTCGACGCCCACCGTCACCACCGGAGGGTGTTCGACGAGGATCAGAGTGTCTTCGACCTCGCCGTCACGGCGAGCCCGCACGAGAGCTCGCATCGCGGCGAGCGAGTCGGTATATTCGCGTAATCCCCACTCAACGACCGCCGGCATCCGTCCTCCGTCGGGCCACGTGCATCGGTTCCCCAAGCCAAACGAACGCGGCTTCCTGCAGGGTCTCGGAGAAGGTCGGGTGAGGATGGATGGTCAGTGCGAGGTCGCGGACCGTTGCTCCCATCTCGATCGCATGGGCGGCTTCCGCGACGAACTCACCGACGCTCTCGCCCGCGGCATGGACACCCAGGAGGCGTCCGGTTCGGTCGTCCCCGACCAGTTTCACCCACCCCTGGACCGCATGGTTGGCGTGCGCTCGCCCGAGGGCGATGTACGGGAATCGTGCCTCGCGCACGACATACCCCTTGGCCTCGGCCTCGGGTTTCGTCAGGCCAACGGTGGCGAGCTCGGGCGTGGTGAAGACGACCGACGGCATCGCTTGGAATTGGAATCGCGTCGCTTGACCGGCCGCCGCCTCGGCCGCCACCACGCCTTCCCGGTAGGCTTTGTGCGCGAGCATCGGGGGACGCGCGACGTCCCCGACGGCGAAGATATGGGGCTGGTTCGTCCGCATCTGGTCGTCCGCCGAGATGAATCCGGATTTCGCATCGAACCGAACCCCGGCGTCCTCAAGGCCGAGCTCTCGAGTGTTCGGGCGCTTGCCGATCGTCACAAAGAGTCGCTCACCGAAGAGGTCGTCCTTCCCACCGGCGGTTTCGACCGTCATGGTGATGCGGTCGTCCTCCTTCCGGAGAGCGACGGCGCGGGTTCCGACCCGGACTTTCACCCCCAGGCGTTCGAGCGCCCCGGTGAGCTCCCGGGCGAGGTCGGCTTCCAGGCCCGGCAACAGCTGGGGCATCATCTCGACGATCGTGACATCCACCCCTACCCGAGCCAAGAACTCTCCCAGCTCGCAGCCCGAGACTCCGCCCCCCAGGATCAGCATCGAACGCGGCAGGCTCTTGATCGACAGGAGGTCCCAGGCGTTCACGACGCGTTCCCCGTCGGTTTCGAATCCCGGAATCGTGGAGTGGTGGGCCCCGACCGCGATGATCGCCTGCTCGAAATCGACCCGCTCGTGGCCTCCGTCCGGGGCGGTGACGTCGACCGAGTTGGGACCGGTGAAGCGGGCGTTCCCGAGGAGCACCGTGGCCCCCGCGGACTTGAGCAGGCCGGCCACGCCTTGCCGCTCCTTTGCCACCACCTCTTCCTTCCAGCGCATGGTCTGGCCAAGGTCGAACTTCGCTTCGGCGGCGGTCACCCCGATATCCGGCCCCTCGGTCCGTAGGGCGTGGTAGAGGAGAGAGGCGTGGATCAGCGCCTTCGAGGGTATGCAACCGCGGTTGAGGCACTCCCCGCCAAGGTCCTGGCGCTCCACGACGAGGACCTTCCGGCCGAGCTGTCCCGAGCGTATCGCGGCCATGTAGCCGCCCGGGCCACCGCCCACGACCAGCAACTGCGTCGACCTCGCAAACGTTCCGGCCATGATACGCCCGATTACTCTCGCGGTCCAGGAGGGGGGTACGAGTGGGAGGCATAGACGTCTTCGGTCAACGATTCCGCGGCCGGCGCCGGCGCCCTCTCGGCCTCCTCCACGGCAGTGCGGACCTCGCGATCGACCTCGGAGCTCCAACGAGCGAGTTCGATGTCGTTCATCAGCCGCTGGGCGACCAACCAGGACCTGAGACGGTCCACCGGGTCGTGGGCCGCCGCGCGGGCCATCCAGTCGGCCGGCTGGTACCGTCCCGGGTCGTCCGAGCTCGAATGGGGGACCATCCGGTAGACGACGAATTCGAGGAGCGTCGGGCCATGGCCGGCCCGGGCCTCTTTGAGTGCGGTCGCAAGCGCGGCATAGCTCGCGACGAAATCGGTCCCGTCGATAGCGCGACCCGAGAAGCCGTACGCCGCCGCCTTGGATGCGAGCGACCCGCTCGCGGACTGACGGGCGACCGGCGTCGAGATCGCCCACTGATTATTCGCGCAACAGAATACCACCGGGAGTTGGAAGACTCCGGCGAAGTTGAGCCCCGCGTGAAAGTCGTTCGCGCTCGTCGCCCCGTCCCCGAAGAACGCGAGTGTTGCGGCCGTCTCTCCCCGGAGCTTCTGCCCGTAGGCAACCCCTACCGCATGGGAGACCTGGGTGCCCACCACGGAGGACATCGACACGTAGTGGACCTCGGAGGCGGTGGGATGGCACGGCATGTTCCGTCCGCGCGCTGGGTCGTTCGCGTCGGCGAACAGATGATGAGCGTAGGCCGACAGAGGATGGCCCCGCACGAGCGCGACGAGCTGCTCCCGCAGGCCCGGAAATACCCAATCGTCCCGGGCGGATGCGAGTCCCGCGGCTACGTTCACCGCCTCATGTCCGGTCGCGGCGCCGTAGAAGCCCACTCGCCCCTGACGTTGAAGTCCCTGCATCCGGGCGTCGAGGGCTCGCCCGAGCAGCATCCAGCGAAACGCGGAGGCGAGGAGCTCTTCCCACCCCGGGCCGACGAGGTTCGCGACGTCCTCAGGGGCGTACGTCAGGGGTTCGACCGTCGGCGGTGGGGTCATGCAAGCTCGGCGAACAGCTGGTGCGGGTCCTCGAGGTACGACTTCACCTTCGCGACGAACTGCGCGCCCTCAAACCCATCCACGACGCGGTGGTCGAGCGAGATGGATAGGTTCATCATGTCCGCGGCGCCGAGCGAGCCGTCGGAGCGATAGACGGGACGACGTTGGATCTTGTGGACCCCTAGGATCGCGACCTCCGGGTAGTTCAGGATGGGGGTGGCAAGGACCCCGCCGAGCGCCCCCAGACTCGAGATCGTGAAGGTGCTCCCGGCGAGCTCGTCCCGGCGCAACGTGCCGGCTCGGCCCCGCTCCGCGAGGTCCTGAATCTCCCGAGCGAGGGCGACCACGCTCTTTCGGTCGGCGTCACGGACGACCGGGACGAGGAGACCGTCCGGTGCGGCGGTGGCGATCCCGATGTGATAGTGCGACCGGACGAGGAGCTCTTGCCGAGCGTCGTCGACCGTGGCGTTGAGACGCGGGTACGCCTTCAGCCCGGCGACTACCGCCTTCACGATGAACGGGAGATAGCTCAGTCGAACCCCTTGCTTCTCCACGTGTTTCGCCATCCGGTCGCGCAGGGCTACGAGCTCGCTCATGTCGACATCCTCGACGTAGGTGAAGTGAGCCGCCCGGTGCTTCGATTCCGTCATGTGCTCGGCGATTACCCGACGAATTCCACGGATCGGCACTCGTTCGAGCACGTCCTCGGTCTTCGTCGGGGCGGATGGAGGTGGATGGACCACGGCGGGTGTGACCGCGGGCGACGAAAGCGCGGGCCACATTGGCGAGGAGGTCGATTCTGCCGGGCCGGCGCGGGCGCCCTCGAGGTCGGCGTCCGTGATCCGGCCGTTGGGGCCGGTCCCCACAACCTGGGCGAGGTCGATGCCGAGCTCAGCGGCCCGACGTCGAATGAACGGCGAGGCGAGCACGGCAGCGGGTCCGGACGAGGAAGGGCTCGGCGCTTGCGCCGGGGGAGAAGGGACGGGCGTGGGCGGCGCCGTGGGAGGAGGAGCCGTGGCCTTCGAGGGCGGCGCCCCGGGCGAACCGCCTTCGGTCTCGATCGTGACGAGCAGGCCACCGACTTTCACTTTCTCGCCCACCTGAGCGTGAATCCCGATTACCCGACCGGTCTTGGGCGAGGGAATCTCGACGTTCGCCTTGTCGGTCAGCACGCTGACCAGGGGTTCGTCGGAGCGGATCTGATCACCTTCCTTGACGAACCAGCGAACGACTTCTCCTTCGGCCACCCCCTCGCCGATGTCCGGCAGGCGGAACTCGTACGGCATAGGAGCCTCTTGACTAGGACGCCCGTACCGCGTTCTGCGCGGCGTGGGCGATGCGTTCGGCGTTCGGGAGGTAGACGTTCTCCAGCGCATACGGGAAGGGCGTGTCAAAACCGGTCACGCGAGCGATCGGTGCCTTGAGTGAGTAGAGCGCCTTTTCGGAAAGGAGGGCGGCGAGCTCGGCCCCAAACCCGCAGAATCGCGCGGCCTCATGGACGATCACCGCCCGTCCCGTCTTTTCCACCGACTCGATCACCGCGGCCTCGTCGAGCGGGACGAGCGAGCGAAGGTCGACCACCTCCGCGGAGATGCCCGTCTTTGCGAGGGTTTCGGCTGCGTCCATGGTCGGGGGGACCATCGCTCCGTAGGCGAATAAGGAGACGTCCGAGCCGTCGCGCATGAGCCGGGCCCGTCCGAACGGGATTCGTTCACTCCCGTCGGGAACCTCTCCGGTCAGCGATCGGTAGATGCGCTTCGGCTCGAGGAACAGCACGGGGTCGGGGTCGTCGATCGCGCTGAACAGCAGGCCTCGGGCGTCGGCGGGCGTGGACGGCACGACGACCTTGATGCCGGGCGTGTGGCAGAAGTACGCCTCCGTGCTCTGTGAGTGGTAGAGCCCTCCTTTGATGCCACCGCCGTACGGCGAGCGGATCACAACGTGCGCCGGGTATTGACCGCCCGACCGGTAGCGGAACTTCGCGAGTTCGCTCACGATTTGGTCGAACGCCGGATAAATGAAATCGAGGAACTGGATCTCGGCGACGGGTTTGAGACCATAGAGGGCCATGCCGATCGCCGTCCCCACGATACCGGTCTCGGAGAGCGGGGTGTCGATCACCCGATCGGCGCCGAACTCCTTGATGAGGCCGTCCGTCGCGCGGAACACTCCACCGTTGACGCCGATGTCCTCGCCGAGCAGAAGGACGTTCGGGTCGGCGCGCATGGCGTCCCGCAGGGTACGGTTGATCGCCTGGACGAGGTTCATTTCGGTCAAAGCTTCAGCACTCCGTTGCGCACGAGGGCATCGTACTCCTCCCGTTCCTCCGCGAGCCGGGGGGTGAGACGCTCGAAGACATCGTCGAACACCGAGCGGGGGTCGAGCGGGGCGGCCTTCTCGGCCGCCTCGAATGTCTCGGCGACCTGGGCCCGGCATTTCTCCCAGAGCGTCTTGTCGGCTTCTTCCGACCACGTTCCGGCCGCAACGAGCTCGCCCTTCAGACGACCGAGCGGGTCCCGTTGCTTCGCCGCGGTGAGCTGGGCTTCGGTCCGGTACCGTTGCGGGTCGTCGGACGTAGAGTGCGGCCCAAATCGGTACACCTCGGCCTCGATGAGGGTCGGGCCGCCCCCGGCGACGGCGCGCGCCCTCGCCTCTCGCACCGAGCCGTACACCGCGCGCACGTCATTCCCGTCGATGAGGACGCCGGGGAACCCATAGGCCGAGGCTTTCTCCGCTAGCGTCGCGCTTCGGGTCTGCCGCTCGCGCGGCAGGGAGATCGCCCACTGATTGTTCTGGCAAAAGAAAATCGTGGGCGTGCGGAACACGCCGGCGAAGTTGAGGCCGGCGTGAAAGTCGTTCGAGCTGGTGGCTCCATCGCCGAAGAACGCGATCGTGACGATCGGGTCTCCGCGGCGCTGGGCCGCCATAGCCGCTCCGACAGCCTGGGTGATCTGCGTGCCGATCGGGCTCGAGGCGACCACGAAGTTCACGTCCCGAAATCCGAAATGGTTCGGCATCTGTCGCCCCTTGATTCGGTCGTCCGCGTTCCCCAGCAATTGGTCGAAAATCGCCCGGAGCGATACCCCTCGTGCGAGGGCGACGGCCAGCTCCCGGTAGGCCGGGAACACCCAGTCTTCGGGCGAGAGCGCGCGACTCGCGCCTACCTGAGCGGCTTCCTGCCCCATCAGCGGCGCGTAGAACCCGATCCGACCTTGCCGTTGCAGCGAGAGGCATCGCTCGTCGGTCGCGCGAGCGAGCACCATCAAACGGTAAGTGTCGACCAGCGCTCCTTCTGGGAACGCTGCGGCTCCGGATTGGGAGGGTGGAACGGAGAGCGCTTCGGGCTCGGCCATAGCGTGACGCGACGCCGGCGACGAACCCCCCCGATATAAGATTGAGGATTGCGGACCGACGGACTCCTCGGAGCGGATGCCGGGGTCGACACTATCTCATTTTTTTCATTGTCACGAAACTCTACCTGTCGCGATAGCAGCGACCGGAGAGCGAATCCGCGGGCTCACTGGCCACGTCTGAGGGAGCTTCAAATACGGAAACTACGGTGACGGGCCGATGGCCGCAGGGGGAGCGGCGTCGCCACCTACTGAGGCGATGCGACGCGGGATAAGCCGAGGCGTGTTCGTCGCGACGGTGGTGCTCGTCGCGATCATCGCTTTGGCGGCGGGATTGTATGTCGGAAAGACCGTACTAGCCTCGAGTAGCTCATCGTCGAGTTCCCACTATTTCGTCGTGGGAACCAATGTGCCATTCCCGCCGTTTGAGACCTTCAACAACACGACCGGGACGTACGTCGGTTTCGACATGAATTTCTCGCAGCTGATCGCGAACGCCCTGCACCGGCAGCTCGTGATCGACAATTACGCGAACTTTGCGGTGTTGCTGGCGGACGTCGGTGCCGGCGTGGTGGACATGGCCGCGTCGGCCATCACGGAATCGGGAACCGTTGGTGCGGCACGGAACGCTACGATGTCGTTCTCGAGCCCCTATTATGACGCCAATCAGGCAATCCTCGTCCCCAGCGGCAGCTCCATCACCTGCCCTTCCGTGGCCGCGGGAGGTTGCGGTGTTGCCCAACTGGCGGGGCTGACCATCGGGGTCCAGACCGGCACTTCGAGCCAGAGCTGGTGTCAGCAGTACCTGATCGGTAACGAGACCAAGGGTGGGAGTGTGCTACCGTTTACGACGGTTGACCTAGAGATTGATGCCCTGCTCACGAAGTCCTTGCAGGCGGTCATGATCGACCTCGGACCCGCGACTTCGATCGCAGCCGGCTCCGGCGGTCTTCTGAAGGTGGCCGGCGAGGTCCTGACGAACGAGCTGTACGGGTTTGCGGTGGCCCACGGTGACCCGGAGCATATCCTCCCGGTGATCAACTCGGTGATCTCGCAGGCAATGCAGAACGGCACGTACGCTTACCTGGTCAAGGAGTGGTTCGGGTCCTCGTAACCCCGAGTCGATTCCCCGCATCAAGACGGGATCATGAGGAGGGCGGCGTCGCGCGTGGCCCAACGAAACCGAAACGGTCACGGTTTCCCCTAACCTGAAATTGGGGAGGGTCTTCGGAACCCCGTGACGGGTGGTCCCGCCCTCCCCCCAACTCTTTCCGCACTCGCTCCCCAGCAGCCGCGGCGTTCCGTGGTCAAGCGATTCTTCCCCTGGAGAATCTGGTCCCGGATCATCTACGGCGCCGCGGGGGTGATTGGGGGCATCCTGTTCCTCCTCGAGCTTGGCTATCTCAAGGTCTATCGACTGTCGTTCGCGCTTGGCGCGCTGCACTCGCTAATCCAGGGCTTCTATCTCAGTCTTGAAGTCGTCGCGGTAATCCTCCCGATCGGGTTCGGTCTAGGGTTTCTCATCGGCTGGGCGCGAACCACCCGATTTGTGATCCTCCGGGGGTTCGGTTCCGTCTACGTGGATTTCTTCCGGAGCATGCCCCCCATCGCGCTGATCTTCTTTTTCGCGCTGATCACGGGCGTCGAGCTGCGAACTTCGAACATCAATCCGTACACCAAAGAGCAGATCACGATGTGGATGGGGGTTGTCGCGCTCGCGTTTCACACGGGGGCCTATCAGGCGGAGATCGTGCGGGCCGGGATCCTGTCGGTCCCTTCCGGACAGACCGATGCGGCGGACGCCCTCGGAATCTCCCGACTGACGTCGATGTTTCTCGTGGTGCTGCCCCAGGCCTTCCGGCTCTCGCTGCCCGCTCTCGGTAACGAGTTCTCCTCGTCGATCAAGGATACGTCCCTGTTGAACGTGATCGGCTGGGCCGAGCTCGGGGGTATCTCCCTCGCGCTCGCGTCGAACTCGATCACCTACGCGCATTATCTACAGGGCTCGCTCGTGGTTTGGATCGAGGCGGCGTTCCTCTACTTCGTGGTGACCTACATCGCCACGCGATTGGTGAGAGGCATCGAGGACCTCTACAAGGTCCCCGGCCTCGAGGTGGCCCGCTGATGAGCTCGATACGAGTGCGAGGAGTGCGAAAGTCGTTCGGCGATCTCGAAGTGCTGAGGGGCGTCGACGTCGATGTGAATCCCGGGGAGGTCCTGTGCATCGTAGGACCGTCCGGTTCGGGAAAGTCAACGCTGCTCCGGTGCATCAACCTCCTCGTGACTCCCGACGAAGGAGAGGTCTACCTCGACTCGGTAGCCCTCACCGACCCGAGGATCCGACCGGAATGGGTGCGACAACAGATCGGCATGGTGTTCCAACAGTTCAATCTCTTCACGCATCTCACCGTCAAGAAGAACGTGATGCTCGCCTTGCGTCACGTCAAGCATATCCCGCGGGCGAATGCGGAAAGGATCGCCGTCGAACAGCTCACCCGGGTCGGCCTCGCGGACAAATTGAATGCGTATCCGGCCCAGCTTTCCGGTGGGCAGCAGCAACGGGTCGCGATTGCCCGGGCGCTCGCCATGGACCCGAAGGCCATCCTCTTCGACGAACCGACCTCCGCCCTCGACCCCGAGTCGATTCACGAGGTCCTCGCTGTCATGACTCGTCTCGGCCACGAAGGAATGACGATGGCGGTAGTCACCCACGAGATGGGGTTCGCGAAAGAAGTCGCGGACCGGGTGGTGTTCTTCGACGCGGGGCGCGTGGTCGAGGAAGGCTCCCCGGAGGAGATCTTCGAGCGCGCGGGCCACGAACGTACCCAAGCGTTCATGAAGAAAATCCTGAGGTAGGCAGGGATGGAAGGCGAAGGCGGTCCTCCACTTCCGGACACCCGGATGCTCCCCGGCGACGCACCTCCGACGCGTCGGCCGACCGGACCGCTGCCCCCACCGGTGACCACCGGGCCGAACCTCGTTCCTTCCGGAAGCTCCGCCCGGGTGAGCCGCTGGCGCCGGATTTCCACCTATTACCTTCCGATCGGAGTTGCCGCTGCCCTAGCGTTCTTCTTCGTGATGGGGTGGTTGGGGTACTACAGCATCCCGTTCATCATCCAAAACCTGCCCGCCGGCGTCGGTCCGTGCGAGACTTCGCTCGAGTTCACCACCTATACGTTCGTCCTGGGGCTGGGCTTCGCGATGGGTCTCGGCATGGTTCGAGCTCATCCTCCGAGGCGGCAGCGAGGCCCCCGTCGGGCCCATGCTCGAGGCCGGTTCTCGTTCCTGTGGCGTTGGCCCCTCTACGGGTTCGCCACCGGGTACGTGCAAGCGATCCGGGGCACTCCGTTCCTCGTCCAGCTCTACGTGGTGTTCTTTGCGGTGACGCTGACGGCTCCGTTGTTCAACGTGTTTGGGTGGGACCAGTTCTACTGGATTGGGTTCATCGCGTTGCTTCTGAACACAACGGGATACCAGGCCGAAGCCATCCGCGGCGGCATTCAGTCCGTGGAAGCGGGGCAGATCGAAGGCGCCAAAGCGGTCGGCCTCTCCAGGGTTCAGACCTTCTTCCGGGTCACCATGCCGCAGACCTTGCGGCTGATCAGCCTGCCGCTCACGAACGAGTGGATTTCGAACTTCAAAACGGCGACCATTCTGAGCTATATCTCAATCTTCGAGCTCTACGACTGGTCGAGTGTCAACATCGCACTGCTCGACGCGCGCCCCATCGAGGCGTTCGTCTTACTGACGATCTTCTACCTCGGCATCAACGTCACCCTGAGCCGTGTGATGACCTATGTCGAGAAGGTTCGCCGTATTCCCGGCCTCGGCACCCCGATTCCCGAGGTGAGTTACACGAAGCGGGTGTTCGGCACGAACCGCTCCTCGCGTCGCCAGGCCGGGGCCGGCACGGGAGTCACTCCCACTACCCAAACGTGAGGTAAGGGAATCTACCTCGACCGGACGGATCCCCCGACTGTATTGGACCGCCCACGGGTCGGTCTCCAGCCGCCCTCAGCGACGTTCTTTGGATGCAAGGGAGCTAATCATGCCACTGGCCGACCCAGGGTTTGTCGAACCAAACCGCCACCAGGGCCACACACAGGAAGATTCCGGTGGCCGTCGCCAGACCGCCCGCCACGACCAGCTCGTTCCCAGTAAAGCTGCCGTGGTAGCGAGGGCTCGCGAGAAAGGCGATCAAACCGAGGAACCAGAAGCCGATGACTCCTACTCCAAGTATGAAGGCGGCGGTTTTTTTCCGCTCGACCGCCTCTTCCGAAGTATCGCGGAGCGCGGTCACGGTATCTAGCCTCACCCTTCCGGTAGGGGAACGTCCTGTGGCTTCGGAGAACAGTGGGTACCCTTCCGTTTCCCGAAGGGGCCCGATATAGAAGAGGGATGGCTCCGACGCACCGGGGCACACAAGGGTCGTCTGCGTCGCCCTTTGTCCCGTGGGGAGGACCAGCAAACCGGACGCCTTCGGCGAGAGAACGATAGAATCGGCGGCCCCCCCGGTCGCGATCCCCGAGCGCCGGAGGTTCCACCCGCCCCGATCACGGGCTAGGTCAACGTTTGGTTCAAGCGCTCGCGTGCGTTATTGTTAGTGGTGGCACAGGTGTTCCGGGGTCTAATCGACGGCCCGATAAAAACGTGCGAACGATGCGGTCAGCCTCTTCACGCCCAGGCCACGTCGTGCCCCACTTGTGGGACAGTAGTCCCGCCAACACCCTCCCCCGCGCGCGGAACAACGGGGGAGCGGGCGGGGGGTATCGCGTGGCTAGCCCTCATCGTGGTCGGTGTGGTTCTTTCGACCCCGGGGTTGCTCTTGGCATGCGGCCCCGGAGGGCCAGCTTGCTCCGAGACCCACGCGCTCGCAGGTTTCGGCATATTGCTCGTTGTGGTGGGGTTGCTGCTCGCATACTTCGGTGAGAGGCGGACCCCGGCTTCTCCAGCGGGCTCCGATGCCCAGGCACCAACCGAGCCACTCGCATGAAACCAGGGATACGATGCGGATTTTTTTCCCGACTCATCAGCGCCGAAAGACGAGCCCCGATTTCTCGAGGCCCGGCCCCCGCATGCCCCCTAGTAGGACCAGAGAGGGATATTCAAGACGATGGAGACAGCGCCAACGAAATTGGAGTCCGGCAAGCCCACAGTAACGACGATCGTCTGCGGCAGGTCACTGCCAATCGTGAGCGGAGCGTTACTGCTGACCAGCTGCGGAGCTGGTCCCGTTGAATTCTCCGAGTAGACGCTGACATTTGTGACTGTCACTTGGCTATATCCGAAGTTGTACGCGGTGACGCTGATGGAGGTGTTGCACTCGCCTCCATTGTGTGTAGTACACCCCGGCAATTGCCCGAAGTAGACTGGACTGTCACCGGGGGTCCTGGTGAGAAGATAGTACCAGTCGAACTGCGTTACCCTCTCGGTGTAAGGGTTGAGAGCGTTACCGGGCTGGTATTCATAGTTCAGAACGACGCCCAAAACAGACCCAGCGATCACGACAACGGCTGCGGTCACGTAGAGCCACCGGCGCGATTTGCGGGACGGCGTCGTGGGGGACGCGGGCGAGTCTGTCCCGGCAGGAGTGCCCATGTTTCCCACCGTGTCCGGATGCGCTTCCAAACACTTGAATCGAGCGTTGCCGCTCTCCATGCGAGCTGGGTTCAAGGGAACCCGGGCCCGGGCTATGGTGACTGAGAGTGCCGCGCCGCAACTTGTGCCACGAGCAGTTCCGGCCGGGTTCCGGGTCCCGCAATGCGTGCAATGAAGATGCACCTGAGGTTTCCCTACCAGTAAGAAGGTGCCCTTTTCGGGCTAGCCTCGAAGACCGCATCCGGGCCTAATCTACGGTCGCGGGAGGCTCCGCCTGCGAGCGTTGGCTCCCAAAGCTACCAGAATGAATCCCGCCAGCGAGAGAGTAGACCCGATCGAGGCTCCGAGCCGCGATCCCCCAGAATAAAGCCAATCAAGAATAAGCTCGAGACCACCCGCGAAGAGGCAGGCGCCACCAAGGATGGCCCAGACGGTCCAAACTGGCATCGGCTCGGCCGGGCTCGCAGGGAGGTCTCCTGCCATAACTCGGGAGTCAACCGCTCTGCGAACGTAAAGTCTCTGTGCGGCCCCGTGCAAAACGACGCGCCCTGACGGCCGGCACGCCCGGGGACACCCGACACGGTTTTAGACCCGTATCCGTCCTATCGGTGGGGCCCGTAGCTTAGTTTGGCTGGAGCATCCGGCTGATAACCGGAAGGTCGCCGGTTCAAATCCGGCCGGGCCCACTTCACGTCAGAAAATCCGTCTATTTTCAAAGCGCCGTTTGCCGTTGGGAACGGCACATAGGGACTTCGAGGGACCCATCGTGCCGGTCGGGGCCCCCGCGTTGTATGCTGGGTTCCCGACGCACGCATCGTACGTGGCTAACCATTCGCACGCGAACAGGATGAGTGACAGCCCGATGGTCACCAGAATCGCGCCGGTCCAGACGATCCGCGGGTCACTCGCCGATGGGTCCGAGACGCCATGATTGTCTCGCATCCTTCCCCCTCGCAGGGAGAGGGAGAATGGGCGAGACCGCGTCTCAGGAGCGACGGTAGAGCGCGACGAACCCGCCCGACGGCACAAGCACGATGCCGAGAGCGAGGGTCGAGAGTGCAAGTGCAGTCCATGAATTCGCAGCGCAGGGGGCCGTGGGCGGTGGGGGTCCTGTCCCATTGTAGGTCGACGCCGGACAATTCTGGTGGGTTGTCCCGATGGCGAGCCCGATTAACACGATCCCCGCGACCGCGAGGAGTGCTCCAATCACCTTTCGGTGCACGCCCCTAGAATGGCGCGTCCGTGTTTACCCGTAGCGGCGGAGCGCGTGGCGCGGGAGGGGCCGACGAGCGAAGCGAGTGGGAGGGACCCCCGTCCACTCGAACGCGAGGACTAAGTACAACCCGCGAGCGTCGCTGTTGCACGTCCGACCGCCGACTGACTCAACGTGACGCCGATGAGTGGTTGTCCCGGCTGCTGCTGGACCTCGCGGAAGCTCGAGAGCTCGCGCGAAGGGCCCGTAACGAGCAGTTTCAGCTTGCGGTGGAAGCCCTCGACGGCGCAACGCTCGACGTGCTCAGGAAACTCGGAACCGTGCCGGACGTGTCCGACATGGTAGCCCGGGTAATCGCCGACGCCAAGTGGGACAGCTCTTCCCTCCGGCAGCTGGGCCGCGACCTGCGTGACTTCTGAGCCGAGTTTCCCCCGACCGGCCTTCGGCCCGTCGCGAGCGAAGGTTTCCGCGAGGAGTTGCTAGATCTTCACTAGTGGAGATCCACGTGGCCCAGCAGGGTCACGTTGACCTGCACGGAAAAAGGCGCCACCGGAGCACCGCTCGTGTATCCCGCCAGATTGAGCAAAAAGAGGTTGTAGTACCCTGTCGCGGGCACCAGAACGATTGCGGATTCGGACAGTTGAGGCGTGAGTGAGACCAAATGCAGGTTCCCGTCCCGGATGCCGCAGATACCGACTTCTGAACAGACATCGAACACCAAGGTCACGGGAACTCCGCCAGGTTCGCGAAACGTCATTTGCATGGCAAGAGGATTCCCGTTTCCTATGGGCGCGGAGAACGACGCGCCACCATAGTATCCGTAACTTGCGTTTCCCGGGGCCAGCTCCTGACTGACGTTGACCGTACCAGCGAACAACTGAGTGCTGCCCGGGGTCGTTTCGGCCGACTGAAGTGAAGTAACCTCGATTTGCAGGATCACCGCGAACGCAAGGGCAACGACGGCGATCCCCGCGATGAGCGCTACGCTCCAGGCCGGAAAAGTCATCGGGGACTTTCTAGGGACAGAGGTGGTGGCGGCGGGAGCTCCTTGTGTTGATTGCTCCATGATAGGGGCGATATTACGCAGCTACTAGGTTTGTCGTCGCCTTCGACTCATTAGCCAGCGAGTGGTAAGGGCTCGATATAGCAGTCGTCTGCTGACACTCGGTTTCGAAAAATCGCCTCGGTAATTCCGAACCGGGCGTAGAATCCGGCAGCCCGCCGCCATTTCGCGGCGAGAGTCTCTGCGAGCCTGGGCGTGTTGGACACGACCTCCCGCGCGGCCTTCATTCGCCCGCGCAAATCGCGCAGGTGCCGCGGCTCGGTCCACTCGTCCTGCTCGCGAGAGTCGTCGGGGAGGCCGCTCGTCGTGACCGAGATGGTGAACTGTCGGATTGGGGTGACGATCACCTCGGATTCGTCCTCGTCTGCGCCCCCGAACGCGAGGTGTGGCTCGAAGCGCGTCCGCGATGCGAAGTGATGCTTCCTGAACGGTGCTGATCAAGAGGAACAATCGGCAGGATGGTAATCGAACGCCCATGTGCCGCTGGGTGAGGTCTGAATTAGCCAGTTCCCGGGCGGCAAAAGATCGTAGACGAAGACTTGTTCCGATGAGAGAGTTGCGGCGAGGCTGACGTTCTGGTACGGGACCGTTACGTTGAGCTGGTGGGCGACTGGCGAGTCCCAGGCGGACCCACCGGGACACGCGGTTTGGTTGGCGCTGAGCTGATCTGTAATGTCATAGTTCGTATTCCACTTGACAGAAGGATATCCGCGCAACGTGAAGTTCGTCTGGACCCCGTGCGTGGTAGTATTGCCGGGACCGGCCAGTTGAACGGGTGTGACGTAAGCCGCCGCCGGTAAAACAACCTCAAGACCGACCAACACTGGGGTCAGCGAACTGCTACAAGGGACTGATGACCCCGGACCGAACTGTAGTTGGGTGGAGGTCGAGTAGATCCACCACTTCCCGAGGGCAAACAATCCCTCCGACGAGCCGTTCGCGGCCTGAATCGAACCTCCGCCCCCGCCAATCGGCTCGCCGCCCGACATCAGGACGCCGGCGGCGTACGCCGTCGCGTGGTAGGGCGCGTTGACCAGAACAACTGGAGTCCACAGATTGCCGACCGCCACAAGGCTCCCGCGCTCGCACCCCCAATGGTATGGCAGCCCCCAGGTTCCAAACAGTGGGAGCACCAGCAATAGGACTACGACGACCACGGCGACGATTGCGAGCAGGAGCAACCGTCGTCTCGGCTTCTTCGCAGCCGTGGTCACCCGGTGGCCGGATTCGGCGTTAGCCGCGGTCGTAGGGACTTCCCGAGAATCACGCAAGGCTCGGCAGGACCTTCAATATTCCTCGGGCGGCGTGCATGGGGACAGTGATTCGAGTTTCTCGCATCAGTCTTGGCGCGGGACCCCAAAGCGGAACAACGCCTCGCCGACCCCGAACCGGGCGTAGAACCGGGCAGCGCGCTGCCAATCGGCTTTGAGGAGTTCCGCTAGGCCTGGGGTAGTCGCTACCACCGTACGAGCGCGCTTTACGCGTCCCCGAAGTTCACGGAGTCGACGCTCCGCGACCCGTTCGTCGGCTTCGCGGCTGTCGTCGGGTAGGCCCGACCTGATCTCAGCGAGGGCGAACCTCCGAGTGGGTGTCGCGAACCTCTCTTCGGGGTCGGGCTGGGCGGGAATCGCGACTCGAGCGTTCTCGACATGACACGTCGCCAGAACTCTATACTCAACGTCTCGGCATCTCGAAGCGCACCGACCTTGTCGACCTCGGAGAGGGTCTCCACGTACGCCCGTGCGAGTCCGTACGGATCCACGTTGAGACAGAGGAAGCGCGCCCGCTCTACCCACGCGTCTACATCCGGCTCGCGGACAAGGGTCCCTCCGACGTCAAAGAGGACCGCGCTAATCCGCGGACGGACAGCGGCCATACCAGGACAGAAACGTGATTTGGAACGAGGGTCATGAGACCTGCGGCAGGATTTCACTAGGCGGCGTCACATGCGATTTAGGGAACACGGGACTCACGGGCCCCGTGAAGGACGCGCGCGGCCGATGGAGGACCGCAATCAGAGCGGAGTGCCGACTCGCGAAGAATCAACTAGCCCCATTCGTTCCGCAGAACGATGAAAACCTCCGTGTTTGTGGGCGCCAGCGTCGACGGGTTCATCGCGCGGGAGAACGGAAGCCTGGACTTCCTGATGATGGGCGAGAACCTGGACAATGGGTTCGAAGCTTTCGTGGCAACGATCGACGCTCAGGTGATCGGGCGGAAGACTTTCGATTGGGCACGCGGTTGGTTGCGAGGACATCCGGGCCAGTGGCCTTTCGAGAAACCCCTGTTCGTCCTCACGCGCCACCCCCAGCGGCTCAGTATCCCGAATGGCGTCACTTGCGAGGTCCTCAATGGAACCCCGCAGCAGGTGGTCTCGCACTTGGGCCGACGCGGCTTCCGTCACCTGTACGTGGACGGAGGCAAAACGATTCAGGGTTTCCTGCGAGCCGGTCGCGTCGACCGTCTTATCGTCACGAGAGTCCCCGTGCTGATCGGCGAGGGCATCCCCCTGTTCGGGGCCCTTCCCCACGACGTTCGGCTGAAACATATCAGGACCAAGGTGTATCGAAAGGGGCTGGTGCAAACTGAGTATCGCGTTCTGCCTCGATGAGCGGATCCGCGCCCAATCCAGACCATGCCTCCGGATCGGAGGGAGAAATGTGACGTGTCCCACGTCCGCGCCTTAAATGCCACGCGACGCGCCGTCGTCCGCGGAGGTCACCGAATCAATGACGCCACGCCAGGGACTAATCGCCGCGTTGCTCGCGCTCGCGATGATGTGCTCGATGTCCGCGGGGCTGTGAGTTTGGTGGTACTTCGCCGTGCGGTGACGTTCGTGGTAGATGGAGGACCGTAATCACCTACGCACGGCGACCGTGGCCCATCGCTTCTAATACCGAAACCGTGGCTTCGTAGAGGAGGCCGACCATGAACGAATCGGACAGCGCGCGTCCGAAGCACGCATCCAGGAGAACCCTTGCTCTCAGGATTGCGGTAGCAGCCCTGTGCGTGGCTCTGGTGGGATTGGCTGGTTGGTGGTACTTTTACCAAATGCCAAATGCTGGAGGAATTCAGGTGCAAGTCCAGAACGCCTCTCCGTCAAACGAATCTGGGATGGCGCAGCTCTGGGTTACGATGGATGGGCCTGCCAATCAGCTGCAGAACCCCCACATGGCGACTCTGCAAATCCCCTCCGGCGGGAGTGAAGTGATCGTCTTCCCTGCGGCAGGAGCGGCCTGCCAGAGCCATTCCATTTCCTTGTTTCTCAACGTCGGACCAAATCCTCAGAGCCGCGCGGTGTCTACGCAATCCGTTACTGTGTGCGGTGGAGAGTACAAGTTGGTCGAATTTACCGTGACGGACACACTCTGAACGAAAAACGCGCGCTCATGAGGCCGCTTCCGCGACTCTGAAGCGCGCGTAGGACTGTCTTTCAGTGAGCGTACAATAGAGACTGCTCGCCGCGAACTTCAAAAAGGGGGCGACCGGCCGATGGAAGATCGCGACAAGCGCGGGCGCGAACTCGAGGGGTGCTCGGCGAATGCTCAAGGCGTGCCTCGGATTCCGTTACGACATGCCCCTGTCGGAAGGCGTGCGACTCGGACACGTCAATCTCGAGGTCAGTGACCTACGGCGAGCACGCCAGTTTTACGACCGATTCCTTTCCGTCCTTGGCTTCCGGCGCGAGATGTCGAACGATCCCTATTGGCTGGGATACCGAAAGGGGCGTACCGCGATTTGGGTCACCGTCAGTCGACCTCCGAGAGTCCGCCGTAAGGCCCCCCACGTTCCAATCGACGGGGTCAAGGACCCGATCTCCGACCACATCGCGTTCGCGGTTCCGTCCGGGAAACGCGTCGCGGACTTGGAGGCGGCCCTTCGTCGCAGGGGTTTCCGCCCGGTGTACTCGACGGATTGGCAGGATGCCCACGGTAATCGGTGGTACGTCTCCAACGCTTGGAGGGATCCCGACAACAACGTGCTGGAGATCTACTCGCTAACCCGACGGCGTTGACGATATCACGTAACTTTCATGAGAAGACCGCGCGTTCGCTGACCAATCGTAATGAGCGTGCGGCGAGGTAATCTCGATCGCCGTGCTCGAGGCGCGGGTCGCCGCAACGAAATGTTAAGAACGGGGAGTGCGAGAACGCGCTATGCCCGCCAAAGCCACGATTCCCTCCGCGGAAGCCCTTGAGTTGAACGCTTTGATCTCCTACGCCGAGCAAGGAATCTCTAGCCGTGTTATCGCTCAGTCTGGGGGAGGGAATGTAACCCTCTTTGCCTTCGATGAAGGTCAGGAACTGAGCGAGCACGCGTCCCCGTACGAGGCGCTCGTAGAGGTCATCGAAGGCACGTTGCTAATCACGGTTGGAGGCACACAAGTTCGTGCTACTTCCGGCATCATAGTCCGCATCCCCTCGAATGTGCCGCACGCCCTCGAATCTCCCGGACGCTCGAAGATGGTGCCGGTCATGCTCCGCGGTCGTGGGACCTGACCGAGGAATCGAGCGAGCCTTGTGGCTCACCGACGACACTTTTCACTTTTCGACAGCCGCTCGCGGTTTAGAAGCCCTTGCTGGCTCTGCGGGCGCCGAGGCCTCTCAATAACTCCACGACAGGGACTGCTCGTCGCGCTGCTCGCGCTTGCGATGATGGGCTCGATGTCCGCGGGGCTGTGGCTGTGGTGGGGGATCGCGGTGCGCTAGTCGGATGCGTGTTCCTCCCTCAAACCTTCCGAAGACAACGAGAGCATCAAGCTCATTTCGCGATAAAGGCTGACATGGCCCACTAGATGGAACGCAGCACTCGGCACCTCATTGTCGCCGTGACACTTCTAGCATTGGGAGTAATCTGCCTCTTCATCCTAGCATTCCTGCTTGCTGCGGTCGAATTCGTCGGGTCCGGTATCTTCCTTGTTCTCTGGCTGCGCCGGCGTTAGCCTCGCGCTCGCGATGATGGGCTCAATGTCCACGGGGCTGTGGGTGTGGTGGGAGCTGGTGGTACGGTGACGCGGTCGCGCTGGCCCCTTCGGCTTCCCTGACCGAAAATCGACGTGGGGTCCCTCGAAAAGGAGACGCGGCCCGTGTGTTCCTAACCGGACGACTTAGAGCCTTCCCGTGGCCGGCCCGAGAATCACACCACATCTTCGGCAGAAGACGATGCTCAGGCCCGCCGATGAGAACCCGGCCCCGGCCACCTGCATCTGGCCGATGTCTGGCGGACCAAGGGGTTGCTTGCAGTTCGGGCACCAAGGTAAGTTCGCAATCGGCGGGGGGTTCGCCATCAATCTCTCATCGCAGGTCAAGATATCATCTCTATTGACCTCCGCTGGAAGGCCACCCTTCGAAGGGCAGGCTGAAACGGGACGCTGGGAAGTCCGAGAAGTTTGTTGAGCATCGAATCTTTCGCTCGGGGGAGACTCTGTCAGAGGCTCCCCCTCGGGTCCCTCTCCCCTAGCCCGTCCCGGAACGGTCGGGACAGGCGCGTAGGATCCCTCGAAGGCATCACCCGCGGCCCTCAAATCCTGATGCTTCTGGCCGCGATTGCACGACCACCTCCCCGAAGTTGTCGCCCGCGTCCAGGTCGCGTAGCTTCGCGTGGAGCGCCCGCGATACCACATTGACTGACGTTCTCCCCCTCACGACGCCCGACGTCGGGCGGTTTATTACCGCACGACCGAATCTCGAAGCGGCGAGTCAGATGGCCTCAGAGACGGGGGGGCCCTCTTCGGAACGCGTTCCGAGAACGCGATCGGTCCGGCTCGGTGCGGTACTCTGGATCGTCGGTCCGATCCAGTTCGTCATCGCGATGATCGTCGTCCAATTGGCCTGGACCACCCCGTACAGTCTTGCTAACAACGTCATCAGCGACCTTGGCGCGGCGTATTGCCAGACGAACGTGAAAGAAGGACTTTACGTATGTTCACCGTGGCACATCGCCTTCGACCTTTCCGCAGTTGTATTTGGTCTCCTTATTCTCGGGGGCTCGCTGGCGGTGAGTTCGGCATTCCCATCGCGTCCGTCCGCCTCAGGTGGTCTCGCGTGCCTGGGCCTCCTGGGGTTTGGGGCGATTCTCGCCGGCGCGTTCCCCGAAGATGTCCCGGGTGTGATGCACTACTTGGGGTCAATCCTTGGACTGGTCGGTGGCGGCGTTGGAATCCTACTTCTGGGCACCTCTATGATTCGGGACGTGCGATGGGTTCGATATCGAGCCTATTCAATCACATCGGGCCTCCTCGTCTTAGGAGCGGCCATCGTCGAGCTAGCGGGTCCACCGTATGGCCCCCTCGGCTTCGGCGGGATGGAGCGTTTGGCCCTAGCCTCCATCTTGCTGTGGTTCGTCGTGGCGGGAGGCCGTCTGGTTCGACTGACGGCCGATGTTTATCCTCAAAGGACCGGGGGCAACGATATTGCTCGGTCGGTCGAAAGAATCTAACGCCCCCTCTGGGTAGATCCCAATCGCGGAGGTTTGTGTCGGGTTCGTGAGACTCAGTCCGTCGATTTATATCGCTCCATCTATGAAGGGACCGACCTCCCGCTACGGTAACGGCCTCTAATTGCCTCCCATCATCGGCATGGCACCGAATGCTGTGTTTCCTGTGATTGACGACCTGCAAGACTGGGGATGGCCCGACGTCGCGGCCATCGTCATCCGTCATGCAGAACGGCTCCCGATCCCACATGCGCGCGATCTAAACTATGTCGGACTTACTGACTCCGGCGTAATTGCCGCCGAGGAAATGGGTCGTCAGCTTGCCCGGTACGCGGGAATCAGAATTCTTCACAGCCCCGTAGCCCGGTGCGAACAGACCGCGCTCGCGTTGAGCTCAGGCGCGAGGACGGCCGGGTCAACCGTGTTCGAAATCCGGAGCGAGCGGAGGTTGGGCGGTTCCTACTTAATCGATCGTGACTCCGCACTGAGGAAGGCGGATACACTCGGAACCTCGTTCATTCGAGAATGGTTCTCAGGAAGGCTTGAACCAGGCCTGATGCTTTCGCTGTCGGAGTCGCTCCGAATCCATCTGGACCTCATGAAAGAAAGGCTCGGCTCAACGGGCCTGGGGCCACGCCTAGAAGTCCTCGTCACCCACGACTGGAACGTGTCGGTGCTTCGCGAAGGGTTTCTGGGGGTTCGGAACGAGGATGTGGGCTGGCCGGAATACCTAGACGGTGTGTCGTTCGTGCTCAGACCAACAGGTCTTGAGGCGAGGTTCAGACAGCGCATTTCTCAGCAGGACCGGCCGTCTTGTTGAGCCAAGCTATCGCATGGTATGTCCTTCGACGCGCCCGAAGTCTCGGCGAACCAGGCGAACGAACGGTCGAGGGCATCCGTGGGCGGATCGTCGGGGTCCCAGGTCGGGTAAAGCCGCGCCCAACGGCATTTTCTCTGACGTGCGGGCTGATAACCGGAAGATCGCCGGTTCAAATCCGGCCGGGCCCACCTCACGTCAGAAAATTCGTCTATTTTCAAAGCGCCGTTTGCCGTTCGTACCGGCACATTGGGTTTTCGAGGCCAGCCCGTCTGAGTTGGCCGAACTCAGCGAATCCTTGGGTCGTCTCGTCCTGGTCGACCGACCAGCGCGGGGCGGCGGGTCGAACCAACGTTTAACCGAACCGAGGGAATCCGCCCCTCGTGGCTCCGAGAAATGCGCGCGCACGACCGCTCTATACGGGTCTTCGCGTTCGGAACCTGGACCGCTCAATCCGTTTCTTTAACGTCTTGGGGTTCCGGCAGAGAATCCGACACCGAACTTCTCTGGGAGAGTTTGTGTTGCTCGACCACCCCTTCCGGCACTTCACGATCGAACTGAATCAATATCGACGCGGGAAATCCCACTTCAAGCCGTACAAGTCCGGTGAGGAGCTGGACCACCTCGGATTCTGGGTCGATGATGTGGACCGGTGGGCGCGCCGCCTTGTCCAGGCTGGGGGCAGAGTGAAGTGGAAGCCGTTTGACGCAACTTGGCCGGTTCCTCCGGGTTGGCCGGTCCCAAAGCAGCGAAGGTTCAAGGGTCAGGGCGCCTTCGTGCTGGATCCGGATGGAATCCACATCGAACTGATGAGCCCGAGAACGAAACCCCAACCACAGCGCACGGTCGTGCCGCGACAACGGCTACGCCGGCGGCAATGACCACGACGCCGTCATGAACTACGCGCGAGGATGACGACCTGGCCGCCATCAGCGCGCGAGAGTTCAATATCGCCCGCGACAATCCCGAGGTTCCAATGGACGCGTCGCTTCTGGACCAGGTAGCGGACAAGGTTCTTCGTGAATCGCTCCGCGTGCGGGCAGGCGAGACCGTCACCATCGAGACCTGGAACACCGGGCTCGAGTTCGCGAAGAGAGTCGCGGTCCGAGCTCGACGCGTGGGCGCGGTACCCCTTCTCCTCCTCGAGGACGAGGATACATTCGTGGAGGGCCTTCGACAGACTCCCAAGGAACGTGTCGGTGGGATGGGAAAGCACGAGCGCGCGCTACTCTCGAAGTCCGATGCCTATGTCTTCGTCCCCGGCCCGGTGCTAGGGGGCTCGTCGAGGCTGTCGCAGAAAGAGGTCGCCGCGTCGACGGCTTACAACTCGTCCTGGTACAGCGCGGCGAAGAAAGCCCACCTGCGAGGGGTCCGAATGCTCTTCGGTTACGTGGGACCTGAGCTGGCCGGAATCTTGTGCAAGCCTGTCGACCAAATCGTCGAGCACCAGTTCAAAGCTGCCCTGATTGACTTTCAACAAGTTCGGCACACGGGCCTGCATCTTTCAAGGCGCCTGCGACCGGGGGCGAGAGCAACTCTGAGAGCCGGAGGGGAGAGCCTGAGCTTCGAGCTGGGTGCGGAGGAGGGGCTCGACGATGGCGTGGTGAGTCGACATGATGTTGCTACGGGGAGCAACATGACGAACGTGCCGCCGGGCTACTATGCCCGGGAGATCGTGGCCTCCTCGCTCAATGGGACCGTCCGGGTGTACGCACCTGTCCCCCGGATTGGGGCCACCGGTGATCTTCGATTGGAGTTTCGTCGGGGACGCCTCGTGAAATGGCAGAGCGAGACAAACCAGCAATGGCTGGATGAACTGGTCCGAACGACTCCTAAGGACCGCCGGGCATTCGGGGCTGTTGTCATCGGGTTGAACCCCATTCTACGCGACGGATACGGCCAGGACCGGCTCGCGGAGGGCGCAATAACGTTGTTCGGAATGTTCCAGGGGACGACCCAATCCGCTGATCTTGACGTCGGTGGAAAAGCCGTGGTCAGAAAGGGTTCTCTGACACCGACCACACCCTGAGGAGCGAGCCGCGAGTTCCCAAGAGGGACTCGCCGGGTCGATTTGGGAAAGTCACGGGCCCGCGCGAAAGCGAAATGTATTGCTGCGACCCGAACCCGGCTCACTCTTGCCAATCTGCTTGCGGGGGCGGAACGCCGACCGACCGGGCATACTCGCGTGCTTCTTTGAGCCCTTCCCCGTCCCCAAGTCGATAGCGGATTACTCGGTGAGGAAAGATGACAAACTTCTCGTCCTGACAGATGAAATCCGAGTACCAGCTGTGAGGCTTGCCGCCCAATGGTGTGTCATCGAGAACCCCAGAAAGGGCCTTTGCGAGTCGGTCCGGGTCTTCGTCCGCCTCGAACTCGATGAACGTCCAGACTTTGGGTTGATGAGGAGCAGCGTTCCCCTGTGGCTTACGTTCGACTTTGACCAAGTTGAGCCGTAGGCTCTCCAATCGGGAACCGGGTTTGATGCTCTCAGCAATCAAGTAAGCCCGAATCATAGAGCTCCAAGCCACGGAAACACCGGGATAGTTAAGCCGTGGTGAGGAGAATGGTGCACCAGGTTGTTTGACCCACCGCGACAAGCACGGACCATGAGCGCGGCGAATTAATCCAAATAGCGCCGAGCCGCCTGTCTCAGCTGCGCGCCGTCGACTGGCGTTGATTGAACCTGGGGTGGGTTAGCCACCAAGCGATCGTCGCAATAAGGATCAGTACACCGACGCTCGCCGCAAAAATCCCGAGCCAGAGCGCCGGTTGGTCCCCGAGTGGGAGTAGCGATGCGCACAATGCCCCCGGGGGACAGTTTGCGGCAACCGGATAGATGACGTAGGCGTAGTAGAAAGCCCACCCGACGCCGATCACCAGAAGGACCCCTCCGATAACGCTCCAACCAGCCAGGCGCATACCTGGGAACTTCCGTGGAACTCCTTGAAGGTGTTGTAGAGCCTCCCTTCATCCTCTTCACCGAGTCAACTACGCTCGCAAGCTTCTCCTCCATGACTTGAATCGTGGAACGTCACCCATCCCACGACCGCGGCTTGGATGCCCCTTGACGCGCCTGCGTCCGCGGAGGTCACTCCACGACGGTCCGACAGGTACTGCTCGCCGCGCTGCTCGAGCTCGCGATGATGTTGGCGCGTTCGGCGATTCTGTGGTCCTTGAAGATCAGGCGGTTGACGCGGCCGCGCCACCATCTTCCCGAATGGCGCCCCGAGTTCCACCCGCAAAGCCTGACGGTAAGAGCGCTAACTAGCCACGTCCTCAGCGTGAGCGACCGTACTCTGTCCCGGCGTAGCGAACTTCTTCATTTCCCGTTCAAAGAGGATTCCCAGCCGAGGACCACATACTATCGAGGTTCCCGACCCGCATCCATGCGGGGGAGTTGACAACCGCGCTTGCTTTAGCCTTGGAGTGACCTTGGGTTTCGACGAGTATGCCGTACTACGAGTGTCCGACCTGCGGTGGTGGCTACGTGATCGAGCCGGCTATCCCTCACCCAAAGTGCGACCGAGATGGAGCGGCCCTCAAGCGCGCGAGCGAGGCGTCGTACATTCAGCACGAACGCGAGGACGAGTTCGAAGCTCCGTCGACGAAGCCCCACAGTAGCAAGTCAAGGCGCTGAGGCGAGCTCTAAGTGCGACCCGCGCGGTCGAGGAGCGGCCTCCAATGGGCGGGGAGTCCCCGGCCCGTACCGCGAACGATTCTCTTGGTCCGAACGGAAGCGCCGGTGTTCGCGTGCTCACCCTAGGGTACCAGGGACGTTCGTTGAGTGAAGTGCTGGAGATCGTCGAGCGGAGCCGAGTCAACCGTGTGATCGACGTTCGGCAGAACCCCTGGAGCCGGAAGGGTGGATTCTCCTCTGGGGAGCTAGGGGAAGCTCTTGCCGCGGTTGGGATACATTACACGCCTCTGCCCGGACTCGGGTGTACGAGGGCGTCGCGGCACGCACTCTGGCACGGGGGTCCGACCGATGGGTTTCTCACCGAGTATCGTCAGAAACTCGCTGAGCATCCCGAAGCCCTCGCCGAACTGATTCACTGGGCTGAGGCTTCGAAGAGTCTCCTCCTCTGCCTCGAGCGCGACCCGGCACGGTGCCACCGAGCGGTGCTCGGAGAGCGTCTCCGGGCGGCTGGCTTTCTCGTTCAGGACTTGTGAGGGTGGGCCCGCGGCGAGGACGCAAGCGGCCGCCACCACGAACGCAATCCGCGCGCGGAACCCTGCTTTGTTGGTTCGGCGGTCTCAGCTCACCGCCTTCCTAACGAGTTCGGCGATTCTTGCCTCGTCGCTGGGCGTCAGCTCCGTCAGCGCGAAGTAGATCGGCCACATGTGGCCTTCGTC
This sequence comes from Thermoplasmata archaeon, assembly GCA_035626215.1. Classification (GTDB taxonomy): domain Archaea; phylum Thermoplasmatota; class Thermoplasmata; order Lutacidiplasmatales; family UBA184; genus Lutacidiplasma. The sequence continues at coordinate 54,807 of DASPOD010000041.1, read as the reverse complement.
GAGGCTCGCGGCGTCGTTGAATCCGAGCGTCATGTACCGCTCTTTGAACTTCGCCCCATCGCGGAAGAAGCAGACAACCTCGCCCCCCTTGGCATACGCGGGCATACCGTACCATGTCTTCGGCGAGAGGGTCGGCGCGCTCGCCTTGATGACCGCATGAAGCCGCTCGCCCATAGCCCGATACGGCTCAGGCATCGCGGCAATCTTCGCAAGCACATCGCGTTCTCCGTCTCCGGTACCAGCACGCGCGCGCGCCCTCAACTCCTTGGCTCGCTCCCGCATCGCGGCGCGTTCCTCATCGGTGAATCGTCCGGCAGGCTTCTTAGTCGGCATATCGAGCCCTTCGGCGCGCCACGCTACTTAACCATGCGCCTCGCGGAAAGGGTGCCCTTCGAACGGCATCTGCAGTTGGCGCGGGGAAGTCGAGGTTTCACGATGGCTCAGTTGCAGCCGTCCCTGCGTGGGTTGGCTTGAGCCCTCGATCAAATCCCAAAGTAGTGCGTTCCGCATGAGAGTGCGGGAAATTGCGCTCGCACTCGGCCATTCGAACGCCGGCCTCGAGTGGGAAGCGACCTCCCGCGAATACGCGGGCGAGCGCCATTAGCTCAACTTCGGAGGCGCTTCCTTCGAGAGGGTGGTTCTACCATCTATCAAACCCCTCGGACCGAGGGGGCTTCGCCGGACTACTCGTCTCGGCGGTTGGAGTTGCGGCTCAAGATGGCAAAAAGGATCAGGACGGTGACCAGTACGACCACGAACAGCAGGCTGAGGACGTTCGCGAAGGGCGTGCCTTGGGCACGCACGGCCTCGTAAATTATCATGAGAGCGACGATTGCGAACCCTACCGCAACGATGTACCGGGCGATCGAAGCCCGCTGAGGCCGGTCGGTTCGAGTCTCCTCCACGCCGAAAAACCCCCGCGGGTTGGGAATCCGTCTTCTCGTATATGCGAATACGCCGTTTTTCGAGGCTTCGCCCGGGCTGGAGCCTCCTACGGATCCATCTACCGACCCGTGAACTTCGGAGCGCGCTTCTCGAAGAAGGCTCGAAGGCCCTCCTTGTAATCCTCACTGTCGTAGATCTGCCGGCGGATCGACTGGAGTCGCTCGTAGGTGCCGGCACCGAGGGGGCGCGCCGCCGCGAGTTCCCGCAGCTCCTGCTTGAGCAGGGAGATCACGAGAGGAGAGTTCCGTCGGATGTCGGCGGCGATCTCGGCCAGGGCCGAGTCGAGTTCCTCGGCGGGGACCACGCGATTCACGACCCCGGCGGCCATCGCCCGGACCGCCGGGACGGGCTGGGCGCGGAACAGCATCTCCTTGATGAACACCATGCTGACCGACTGCATGAGGTTCAGGACCCCGACAATATCGTAGGGCAGACCGATCTTGGCCGGCGTGATCGCGAACGTGGACGTCTCGGTCGCTATCACGACGTCGCACGAGGTGACCAGTTCGAACGCCCCACCCCAGACCCCCCCTTCCACCAGGGCGATGACGGGCGCGGGAAACTCCTGGATCTGCCGGATCGCGCTCCGCATCGGGTCGCTGTACGTGAGCGGGTCGCGACCGCCGGTTGGGAGCTCCCGCACGTCGTGACCCGAGGACCAGGTCGTCGCCCCTTTGGCCGCCCGCAGGACCACCATCCGGACCTGGCGTTCCCGAAGGAGCGCCAATCCCTGAACGAGTTCCTTGACCAAGGCCGAACTCAGCGCATTGCGGGACGCCGGGTCATTGAGGGTGAGGGTTCCCACCCCATCACGATCGGAAACCTCGACGAGCGACATCACAGGATGTACCACCTCTAGTGTTTAAACGACGCCAGCGACGCCGCCCGTTCACGAATTGGGGGTTGCCTCGAATTGGCGATGCCGCCACTCGCTGACCGTTCGGCACGGCGACCGAGGGAGGTTCGTGGACGACGCCCGTACATCGCGCAAGGTCGGGTTCGAACCCGGGTTATCGCGGGGCGGTCCCCAACACTTCGCGTCGTAGCCGAGCCCTCAGCCGCATCTTCTCGATTCCGCGGGCCAGACCAGCGTGCGTCCCAGGCGGTGGCGGGTGGTCCTGAAAATACTGCTCCACGCTCGGACCTAAGTCGCTCGTAACAGTCGGCAGCAAGAACATGAACATCACGCCCAACAGCGGCGTCCCCGCCCACCACTTCGCGATATCGGCCGTACGCTCCCGATACCAGTCGAAGAACGGCGCTCCGCCGTGGGGGTTGAACCTCATCCCCACGAACAGGTCGAGCGAACCGGCCGTCGTCACACCCGGGCTCGGAATGAGGTCCAACGCCCGGCGCAAGAGCTCGGGCTGACGGAATCCGGAAAGAGCTCGGAGGATCAGCATCCGATCATTGTCCGAGGCGCTCGAGCGCAACCGCTCCACGAGCGGTTCAAACGCCTCAGCCCCCTTGGCGGCGGCGAATCCGAGCGCGATCGCGGCTCGGACCTCAGGGACCCCCCGGTCGATGTCGAAGAACCGGTCGGCCAGTTCCTGGGCGAACGAGGGATCGGCCCGGACGAGCGCGTCCGCGACGACCTCTCGCACCAGCGAGTGGGGCTCGTCCTCCCCCGGCGCACGGTCGACGCCGACCCGGGCGAGCTGGGCGCGCAGGAACCGCCGGTCGACCTCGGAGAAATCGGGGACGTCGTGCAAGGGGACCCGTAGGTCGTTGAGCGCCTCCACGATGCTCAGGACCGTTAGCTCGTCGGAAGTCGTCTCGGCCACCCGGACCAGCCGAAGGAACCGGTCGAGCGAGTGCTGCTGCGCATAGACGAAAGCGACCGTGTCGATCGCGAGCGAGCCCTGGTCGATCGGCGACAAAGAAGCGAACTCTTCGAGCCGCTCGTCGAACAGTCGGTCGTCGTACGAGACCCGGAGAAAGGTGGTGCGGTCGGGGTTGATCCGCAGCCCGCGGGAGGACGGCAGGGCGATTTCCGCCGAGGGGGCTTCGAACAATCGCCGGACGTCGCTTTCGGCGGTCCGGATCCGAAGGGGGATCGGCCAAGTTTCCGAAGAACGTTCTCCGCTCGACCAGAACCTTTCCTGCCGCAGCGTGAGAGTGCCGTTCGACCAGGCCGCGTGCAGCACCGGGTATCCCGGACGGGTGATCCACGAGGCCATGATCCGGCTCACCGGCCGGTCCGACGCTTCGTCGAGCGAACCCCAAAGGTCCTCGGCCCGAGCGTTCGCGTAGCGATGGCGGCCGAGGTATCGAGCGAGTCCTTGACGGAATACCGCCTCCCCGAGGTACGATTCGATCATGCGGATGACGGCGGCGCCCTTCCCGTAGGTGATGTCGTCGACGATCTCGTTCAACTGTTCCGGGGACGCGACTCGAGTCTTCACCGGCCGTGTCACGGCACAGGCGTCCTCCTCGAGCGCGGGGTTGTAGAAACGGAGCATGTAGTAGTTCCACGGCCGGTCCGAGGGAAATTTCCGGGCTACGACCTGATGGCCCACGAACGTTGCGAAACTTTCGTTGAGCCAGAAATCATCCCACGCGGCGGGAGTGACCAGGTTGCCAAACCACTGATGGGCGATCTCGTGGGCGAGGACATCGAGGGTGATGCGCCGCTCACGGACGGTCGTCGTGGGGTCGACCAGCAGCAAGCTCTCACGAAACGCAATCGCGCCCCAGTTCTCCATCGCTCCCGCCCCGAAATTCTCAAGAGCGACCAGGTCGAGCTTCGGCAGGGGATAGGGGAGCCCGTAATACTCCTCGTACGCCGCGAGCAGTTCGGACGCCCGTTCCGCGGCGAAGCGCCCGGCGGAGGCCCGACCCGGGGACGTCGCGACGGTCACCGACCAGGGATGCCCCGGAATCGTCAGCGTGTCGAACGGTCCGACGCCGAGATAGAGAAGGTAGGCGGACATCGGAGGGGTCGGGCCATACGTGATCACGCGTCGGCCGCCCTCGAGGTGCTCGGAAACGGGCGCCGTGTTGAACACGGCGGTAACGTCAGGGTCGATCGAGAGGACCAGCCGGTACACCGTTTTCACCGCTGGGTCTTCGAAGGCCGGGAGCAAGCATCGGCTCCCCGTCGGAAAGAACATCGTCGTGAGCACGTACTGCGGGCCGGCCGGCGCCGCATAAAATCCCACGAGCCCCTCAGGGTCAACCTTGCCCCGGTAGGCGATCTCGAGTCGGTGGGAATCGGACGAAACCCCCTCAAAGATGAGCTCACCCCGGGCGGCATCCTTACGCCACGCGACCGGCCCGCCATCGAGGGTTGCCGACACGATCTCGAGACGAGCGGCGTCGATGGTCAGTGATTCGGAGGCGTTCTCGAACTGGATCGTGACCTTCCCGGCGAAGGACTTCTCCCGATAGTGGACCGCGAGCGACCAATCAATCCCGAGAACGTGCACGGGGAATGCCGAACAATATCCTCGGATATGAGTTTCCGGGATTCCGGGGGGTGTACCCCGGTTGCCTAACGACCCTGCTCCTCAACCCACCAGGGCGGGAGAGCCCATTGCCGTCAGTTTAACGTCCGCCGACCGGGGAGCTCTCCCGGAGGCCGGCCGGACTCCGCTTATATCCGTCCCCGGCTCGCGGACGGCGGCTCGAGTGCAACCGTGGTCCTTGTACACCCTGTTCGTGCTTGGCACGCCAACCCGGGAAGCGTTGACCCGAGCTCGGTTCTCTGCCCGGTCTACGACACCATCTCCGAGGAAGAGGAGACCCGCTTCTCGCACCGGCCGTTCAATGCCGCGAGGTTCGTACCGCGACCCCATGGGATGGAGCTCTCGCAGTTCCTCCACAGGTCCGCCGACAACCTTCGGGAAGCGCTTCTTGCTCGCGCCTTCACCCAAGACCCGACCCCCGCCCTCTACGTCTACGGGATCCGCTACCACCCTCCCCCGGATGTCGCGGAGGCGATTGAGCCGGCGAAGCGACGGAACGAGTACTTGCTGCTCGGACTCGTAGGCGTCCTGGACCTCGACGGCACGACTCCCCGCGAAGTGGCCCTCCACGAGCGGACGTTCTCGGACCGAATCGAGGAGCGGGTCGCCCTCGCGGATGCCACCGGGATGAATTTCGCTCCGATCATGATGGGATACAATCTCCCGGAGCACCGACTCAACGACCGACTCGAGGAGCTGTTGGGACTCGACCGGAGGTTGCTGGCGTTCGATAGCTCGGTTCCTCCGGTCGTGACGGCGGAGCTCAACGGGACGAGCCACCTCCTCTGGAAGCTCGACGAGCCGGGAGCGGTCCGGTCGATACAGCGCGAGCTCGAAGGGACCCGCCTCCTGGTCCTCGACGGCCACCACCGCTTTACGGCGGCGATGCAACGGCACCAGGCCGGTCGTCGTACCAGGCCGCTCGTAATGCTCGTCGAGGGAGGCGACCGGGCTCTCCAGCTGTTGCCCTGGCATCGGGTGCTGGACGGAGACGTCGTGGCCCCCCACAGCGTGGTCGGGATGATGGAGCGGACCTTCCCCAACTACCGTCGACTGGGTACGGGGATCGCCGTCGAGCGTGTCATCGACCACCTCAACGAGATGGGCACGTCCCGACGTCGGGGCTTTCTCGTGGCGACTCCCGACGCCACGATCGAAGTCCCGGGCCCGACCAGCGATGATGTAGGGGCCGACTTCGACCTACTGCATACGTTCCTCGAGGGCGCACTGGGGCTCGACCCCCATTCGCTCGTGTTCGTGCGTTCACCTCGAATCGCACTGCAAGAGGCGGCGGCGACTGTTTCAACACCGGCCGGGACGGCATTTCTCCTGCCGGGGATCACCGAACGCGGCGTAGAGGAACGGGCGTTCGGCTGCGGACAGCTGATGGCGCCCAAGTCCACGATGTTCCTTCCGAAGGTCGCCGAGGGCGTGATATTCGCTCCGGCCGACGGTGCCGGAGGATGAACGGAGCTCGCCCCTGAGTCGGCGCTACGACTCCGTGCTTGTGGGAGCGGCCAACGGTCGGGGACCGGAGGACGTCGAGGTCGGAGAGGTCCGCACCATCGGCAGCCGCACGGTTCGGGGAGGGCGCTGAGGAATTCCGAGGCGCTCTCGGATCCAATGCCGAACGTCGGAGATGTAGAGGTTGTCGTACGGGCACGCCTCGACGCAATCGCCGACGCCGCAACACTTCGAGCTGCGGAACTCACCCTTCGTGCGGAAGTGGCCCGGCATATCCACCAGCGCCACCGGGCAGCCTTTCGCGCAATCGAGCGTGGTACAGTCGCGGCAGACTTGCTTACTGCGGACTTTGAGCTTGAAGAACCCAATCTTCTGGAACGCTTGGGCGAAGGTTCCGGTGTAACACCAACCCATCGTGACGCAGTTGTAGTTGCCCATGTAGGGAATCGTCACGAACATCAGATACCACAGGATGGCGAAGTAGAAGGTGAAGAAGAACACGGTCGGGTCGGTCCCATCGATGAAGATGTTGGCCGCGCCGATTGTGTCGAGATACGACAGCACCGAGGTGACCACGAGCGAGCTCATCACAACGCCAGTCGTGGCGGCATAGACCGAAGAGAGACGGCTCGAGAGGTACTTCCGGCCGACTCGACCCGATCGGTTGAACGACTTCATCGCGTCGATCGTGGTGCCCTGGTACATGAGGGGGGCGGTACAGAAGACCGAACAGATCACCCGGCGGCCGAACAGGACGACCAGAGCGCCGGTGACGAGGTAAGTGAGCAGCACCGTCGTAAAGATGCCGATCGCGAGCGGGTACGACCCGATGCCCATGCTCCAGCCGAGGACGGGGACCCGACTCGGGTTCGGCGCGTTCGGGAAGTAGAGGCTGAAGTAGATGCTGGGATAGAACACCGCGAAAGCCGAGTAGCAACCCATCATCAGGATAAGCCGGATACGGTTTTCGACATGGCGCGTCTCACGGTACTTGAACACGACCAGCATGCCCATCTCGGCGCCCATCATCGCAAGGAACCACGTGGACGCCGTGACCGTCGCGAGGAACCAGAACCCGTTCGATAGGGCGTTCAGGAGAATCGTCGAGGCGCTGCCGCTCAGGGCGAGCGCCGGAAAAGCACCGAGATAGCTCGACGGTTCGATCTGTACGTCGAGGACCGCTCCCATGAAGATTTCGGCGACGAAGACGAAGGCGAGGACCGCGAACGCCCAGTTCGGCCGCAACTGCCAGGGCTTGTCTAGGCGGTCCGAGAGTCGTTCCGGCCGTACGACCGCCGCGAAGAACACGATCATTTCGAGGACGATCGAGACCGCGAACGCGGTCCCATTACCGTAGTAGAGCCAGAAGAACAAGCCCGCCATCATGAGTCCGTAGATGGCGAGCAGTTCGATCAAGTAGGTCGAGAAGCCGGTGGTGAGCTGCGGGTGACGGTAGAGGTGCTCCATCAGGTAAACGAACAGAACAATCATGGCGACGCTCGAGCTGCAGACCGCGATGAGTGACCAGCTTGCGAGCCCGAGGGCCGGTGGCGAACACAGCATGATCACCGATTGAGCGGTGAGCACCACCAGCGCGGGTCGCGGGAGGCGAGCCCGCAGGAAGAACGACGTCAGTAGCATCTCGGCCGCCATCGTGAACAGGAACCACGGCGAATTCACCGAGGCCACCAGCAACTGGACGAGCGCGACGAGCGGCGCGCCGGCCAGGGTCGGTGTCAGTCCGTACGCGGCCTGGAAGGTCCATCCCATCAGGAGTTCGTTCGCGAGGACGAGGGCGATGACGAGGCCGAGGAAGCCCCCTCCCGCGCCGGCAAAGAAGCCGGAGGCGACCGCGCCGTCGGCCCGCAGCCGGACTTCTCGCACGAACGATACGAAGACCACGACCACGCTGATGGACATCCAAGCGCTAGCCGCCCAGACGGCCTCGACGAGCGACGTCGCCGATGGATGGGCGAAGTAGACGACTCCTCCCGCCAGCATGGCGACCATCATCAAGAAGAGAAACACCACCGTGCCGACCCGCAGCGGAGAACGCGCTTCACTCGACCATTTGACGAGATACGCGACCGAAACCGCCATGCCGGCGGAGAGGGGGGCGAGGACGACGAGCGGCTCTATCACGGTCGCGTTCCTTGGGGAACCGAATTTGTTTTCGTCATCGCCCTGCACCGACCGGAGAGCCCGGGGGCGCGGCGAGATCCGCGACCGGTCGATTCCCCGAGGCTACCTCGGCGGTTCCCGCCAACCAATCCAGCATCGGCTGAGGACGCGCGGCTACAAGGCCGGCAAACCCCGCGAGCAACAGATACTGGAAGGCCCACTGGAATCCGAGCGACCAGCCCGGACCGAATACCGGCGCCACTGCTCCCCACGACCCCGGACATCCGAAAAGGCCCATCAGCTCGTTTCCGAATCCCTCGATACCCGCACCGGCGAACGGCGGCGGGACCCACGCTCCGAGGGTCCAAGCTCCGACCAGCAACGCGGCGCGTACCGCTCGGTCTCCGAGTGTCCCTGCCGCCGAGGCAAACCAGCGGCGGGCATTTGCGGGGGCCAGGCCGACGTACACCACGAAGCCCCCCACGAGCCAGTGTTCCACCAGCCAATTGAACCATAGGCCGGCCCCGGCGGCACCGGGGCCGACGGTCGTCCAGTCCGCGAACACCGTGAGGACCCAGGTCACGCCCGCGGCGATGAGCGCGACGCGCAGGGCGGCCGTGGCGACAACCCGTCGGTCCAAGGGGGCCGGCGACGGCGAATCGGCAGAGTGCGCGAAGCCCGGGTCACCGGCGGCGAAGAGAGTGCCGTACACCGAGAGGAGGAGTTCCTGGGCGATGAGCGCGACGTAGACGACGACCACCTGGAACAGCCCGAGGTACCAGTTGTTGAGCAAGAGGTTCGTGGTCGACGACCCACTCGCTTGGGCCACGAGGCCGACCCCTGCGGTCGCGGCGGCGGTCGTCGAGCAACAAGCACCAAGGGTAACGAGGGCGATCATCGCCGGGGTGAGACCCGCAATGGCGCCGGAAGCGGTCGTACGCCCGGCCCCCGCGCGCCGACCCCGAAGGAGGCGGATGCTCAGCAGGACCGCGACGGTCATGCCGAGTCCGACCCCCACCGAGACCGCGATCATCGAAGCCGTCGCGAAGGCCGGAAGCACCACGAACCCCCACGGCGCCTCGATCAGCAGGCCCGGATAGTTCCATGGCTGCAGACCGAGCGCGTTTCCCCAGAGGAAGAGGACCGTGTACCCCCCGGGGTAGCGCGCGAGCACGAGCATGCCTCCGAGCAGCATCGAGCCCAGGGCGTAGGCGACCGCGACGAAGGCTGCGAGTCCCCGCGCGTGCGACCGGCGAAGATATCCCCGGACCTCGGTCAGGAGGAGGGTTCGAAGAAGGGAAGGGGAGTAGCGAGGCTCCGACACGGGGTCGTAAGTTAGCGCTGGTATTATATGAAGTGCGTTCGCACGAGGGGTCCGGTCGGTCCGGAATCCTAGGTCCCCGGAGCTCCCGGGTCACTCCCTACGGCGGTTTCGCAACTCGTGCGCCGCTACGAGCAGCATGATCTCCGCGGGCCCGTGCGCAATAGCTCCGCTCCGAACATCCCGCCAGCGCTGCTCGTGCGGGAGGTCCTGCGAGTAGCCCCGTCCCCCGTGGAATTGGATCGCGTGGTCGATCGCCTTCAAACCGTCTTCCACCGCCAACCACTTCGCGAGGGCGGCCTCGGCGGCCGCCTCCCGGCCCCGGTCGAGCTGCGCGAGAGCCTCTTCGGTGAACAGCCAGTCCGCCGAGAGTCGGGCGAGGTCCTGGGCCAGCGGGAAGGAGACGCCCTCCTGACGCACGAGCGGCTTTCCGAACACGGAACGCTCTCGAGCGAAAGCGACCGTCGCCTCCCAAGACGTAAACGAGGTCCCGAGGTAGATGGCCGCGAGCAACGCCCGTTCTTGGGTCAGCTCGTGCCGCAGGTAGTCGAACCCCCGGCCCTCCTCGCCGATCCGGTTCGCCGCCGGAACTCTCACGTGCTCGTATCGTACGGACCCCCTCCGTTGCCAGCGCTCTCCGAGGTCGCCGGACGACGGCCGACGGTCGACGCCCGAGAGGTCTTGGGGAATGAGGAAGGCGGTAATCCCCCCTCGGGGGTCCGAACCCGGAACCCGGCCGTAGACGATTGCCGCGTCCGCATCGACGCAGAACGCGATCTCGCTCTTCTCCCCGTCCAGCACGTAGTCATCACCCTCCCGAGCCGCGGTGAGAGCGATTCCCTGGGCATCGGACCCCGCCCCGGGCTCGGTGACTTGGTTGCCCACCAATTTTTCCCCGCGGACCATCGGACGGAACCACTCGTCAATCAGCTCAGGTGACCCGTGATCCGCGAGGACCGAGGAAAACTCCGGCTGGAGGCTGAGCTTCCCGAAGGCCGTGCCCGAGCGATACGACAGATGGAACAGCGCCCGACCTACCACCGGGAGTGCGAGCCCGCGGCCCCCCAACGCCGGCGAGGTCCTAAGACCCAGCAACCCCGCCTCGCCCATCGCGCGGTACTCCTCCCGCGGGAACGTGGGGCGGCGGTCGAGCTCCCGGTACCGCCGAGAAAGGTCGTGGCGCAGCGCGAACTCCGTCACTTCCCGGACGATCGGGTCTTCCGAGTGCGGGGGAAGCACCGGCATGCGGGTTACAGCCCCTCTCGGTCAAAGAACGCGGGCCGGGTGTTGGGCGGACCTTTCGGCGGCCGCTCCCCCACCACCCCCGAGGTCCGGAGGGCCTCAATCTCGGGATCGGGCAGCCCGAGCAGCTCACCGAGGACGCGGTGATTGTCCTGGCCGAGCCAGGGCGCCCCTCGCCAAACCCCGCCCGGCGTCTCCGAGAACTTTGGGGCGACGCCGGCGCCCTTCACACGGCCGGCCACGGGATCGTTCCACTCTACGAACATCTCACGTTCGCGGAAGTGCGGGTCGCGTGCGATGTCGGCGATATCGAACACCCGTGTGATCGCGACGTCGTTCGACCGGCCCAGCTCTTCGAGCTCCTCGCGCGAACGGGTCCGGCAGAACTCCGCGACCGCTCGGTCGACCGGAGCCCGATGCGCGAGCCGGTAGTCTCGATCGTCGAACGCCGGGTCGGAGAATCCGATCAGCTGCTTCAACCGGTCCCAAGCCTCCGGGGTTGGCGCGGCCACGACGACCCAGCCGTCGCGGGCGCGATGCACGTCGTACGGATGCAGGCGCGCGTGCGCCGAGCCATGCCGCGCGCGCACCACTCCTCGCATGAAGTAATCGAGCGCGAGGTTCTCTAGAAGAATGAAGAAGGTCTCGTACTGCGCCACGTCGACCGATTGTCCCCGCCCCGTCCGGCTCGCGTGCACGTAGCCCATGAGGCCGGCCGTCGCGGCCGCGAGGCCCGTGACCGTGTCGTTGAGCGCCGTCCCCGAGCGCATCGGGGGGTCCGGGTCCGGATTCCCTTGAAGCGAGAGGTACCCACTGTAGGCCTGGGCCGTGAGGTCGTAGGAGGGCGCGGCAAGCCGGTCCGGTTGCCCGGTCCGGCCATAGCCCGAGACATGGACGATCGTGAGGCGAGGGTTCGCCCGCCACATCGCTTCGTCCGATAGGCCCAGCCGGTCGTAGGTTCCGGGGCGGGACGACTCGATCCAGATGTCCGATACTCCCGCAAGGCGCAGGAAGACCGACCTGCCCTCCGGACGACGGATGTCGAGGCCGACGGAAAGCTTGTTCCGAGAGTATTGGACCCAAGACTCGGAGACTTCCTCCCCCGGCACGCTCCCTTCCAGCACGGGCCGCAGCGTACGCGTCGGGTCGGCGTACGGTGGTTCGAACGGTGGACCCTCGACGTGAATCACCCGCGCGCCGAACTCCCCGAGATAGGTCGCCGCCCAGGGTCCGGCGACGAATCGCGCCGACTCGAGGACCCGGATCCCCTCGAGCGGTCCGAACAAAGGGACGAGCGAAGCGACGCCCGGCGAGGTGGTCACGCTCCCCGAGCCGGGCGAACCTCGATAACCCGGGAGGTTCAGAACGGAACCTCGGCGACCAAATACGGTTCCCCGCTCGGCGCGACGATGGTCGAGGCGCCCTGGCTCCGTTTTGAAGGCGCGAAGTTCCGCGACGAACTCACGAAATACAAGATGGCGAACCATCCCTTCAAGACCCATCCGTTCTTTCAACGCATCGAGCGCGGGGACGCTCCCCGTCCTCTCGTCCGGGCGTGGGTCAAGCAGTTCTACCCCTGGCTCGCGTCGGTGCCGATCGCCATGGCCGAGCGGTTTGCGAACTGCTCGTGGGAGACCACCAACGACCCGTACCGGAGGATGATCCTCGACCAGCTCGTGGAAGAGGCGGGCGACCCGAAGGGCAAGGCGCCGGGCCACCCGGAGCTTTGGCTCCGGTTCTGCGAGGGACTCGGAGTCCCGCGCCACGAGGTGCTGTCGACGCCCCTGCTCCCGAGCACCATGGTCGCGATCGACGATTTCCTCTACACCAATCGAGTCAACACGTTCTACGTCTCCGCCGCCGGGTCGAGCGAGCCCCCCAACGTGGAGCTCTGCGCTCGACTCCTGCCCGCGTTTCGCAAGCACTACGGCGTGGACGAAGCACACCTCGAGTACTACTCACTGCACGTCACGGCCGATGTGGAGCACAGTGAGTGGGTCGGACAGATCGTCGCCGCGTTCGCGTCAACCCCCGAGGTCCGCAAGCAGATGTGGGACCAGATGCTCCGGGGGTTCTCGCTGCACGCCCTCCTCGTCGACGGCGTGCTCACCGCGGCGAACGACGGTTCGGCCCCGACGAAGGCTAAATAGGACCGGGTGGGTGGTCGAACCGATGGCAGCCTCGTTCCGTGGCCCGCCGAGCGGTCGCGTGGCCGGTGGGGTTGCCGTGGCTTGGCTCTGGTGATGGGAAGGCGCCGGGAGGGCGCCGTCCCAACGTGCTGCGCACGTTCTCGGACCGCGTCGTCTCGGGCCTTCCTCGAACAACAAGGAAGCAAGGAAGGACCATGGAAGGCAGAACGATACGACTGAAACGGCTGTTCCCGAATCCCCAGCGGAAGCTCTTCTCCGTCCCGCTGGACCATCCGGTGTCGATGGGCCCGATCGACGGGCTCGAAGAGATCGCTCCGCTCGCGGCGGAGCTCCAGGAGGCCGGCGCCGACCTCCTGATCGTGACGAAGGGCGCGGTCCGGGAGATCGCTCCGATCCTCGCGCCCACCACGAAGCTCGGAATCCATGTCTCCGCATCCACCAGCCTCGGAACGACGTCGAATCGCAAAGTGCTCGTGGGGACGGCCGAAGAGGCCGTCAGTCTCGGCGCTGACCTGCTGAGCGTCCAGGTGAACTTCGGGATTCCCGACGAGCCGGACATGCTGCGCGACCTCGGAGTCGCCGTCGACCAATGTCGGAAGCTCGGATTGCCGCTCCTCTGCATGGCCTACGTGAAGAAGCCGGGCGCCGTGAGCCCGGACGAGCTGCGTCACGCCGCCCGGGCCGCGGCCGATACCGGGGCGGACATCGTCAAGACGAGCTACCCCGGCTCCCCCGAGGAGTTCGCGAAATTGTGCCGGACCACGCCAGCCCCCGTGTTGATTGGAGGCGGTGTTCGCCTGGACGACCCGGAGGCGTTCCTCGCCATCGTGCGGGAGAGCGTCCGCGCCGGTGGCGCGGGGATCTGCATCGGACGGAATCTCTTCCAGCGGCCCCCGGTGGGCCCGATGGCCCGACGCGTCGCGAGTCTCCTCCACGGAGTGGAGTAGGGTTCGGCCGTGACGCGCGAGCGGGTGCTGATCGCTCCGGCCGCCGAGTCGGCGGAGGAACGCCGGGCCATCGTGGAACGGGCACGTCAGCGAGGCTTCTCGCGGTTCGTCGTCCTCGAGGGTGAAGCGTTCGAGGCGCGACCGGGCGATGAGGTCGTGCGGCGAGGCTCGGACTATCTCGCGCTCGAGGCTCCATCGCCAGTTCGCATTCCGGTCGTGAAGGTCGGCGACCCGCATCACCTGGACGAACTGCTACGACACCCGCCGGCGGGTGGGCAGCTGGCGGTCGAATGGACCGGGGACCGCATTATCCCTCTCGAGAACGCAATCTCGGTCGCGGGACGCGGATTCCATCTATGGGTCGATGCCCGTCAACCCGCCGAGGTCCCGGCGTCGCTCGGAGCTCTGGAACACGGCGCACACCGGGTGATCGTAGCAATCCGTTCGCCCGCCGAGGTGGACGAGCTGGAGGCGCTGCTCGAGGGTCCGCTCCCCACCGCTCTCGACTGGTCACTGGTGCCGGTGGTCTCCGTCCGCCCGGTGGGAATCGGCGACCGGGTGATCGTCGATACGACGTCGATCCTGGCGCCGGAAGAGGGCCTCCTGGTCGGCAGCGCCGCGGGGTTCCTGCTCCACGTGGCGAGCGAGGCGGTCGGTTCCCAGTTCAGCCGACCCCGCCCGTTCCGCGTGAATGCCGGAGCGGCTCACTCCTACGTGCTGATGGCCGATGGTTCGACGCGCTACCTCGCGGAACTCGAACCCGGCGACGCGGTGTTGGGGTCATGCCCGGCCGGGTCGGTCCGCTCCCTCCGTGTAGGGCGCCTGAAGGTCGAACGTCGCCCCCTGGTCGTGGTGACCGTGCGCGAGGGCGAATCGAGCCGTACGGTCTTTCTCCAGGAAGCCGAGTCGGTCCGTCTATCCTCCGAATCCGGGCGCGTGGCGACGACGGAGCTCACCCCCGGTGTTCGGGTCCACGGCGTGCGATTGGCGTCGGCCCGCCACATGGGACGGGAAGTCGAGGAGAAGATCCAAGAACGATGAGCCCCGGCCGACCGTCGATCGTGGTGTCGTTGCCGGCACGCACCGTGGCGGACGCCCGGCGGGAGATCGTTCGAGCAGGGGCCGCGGGCGCGGAGGTCGCCGAGGTCCGCATCGACCGGTGGGCGGCGGGAGAGGTGGATCGGTTGGCGGAACTCTTCCCGAGCCCCCTGCCCCTCGTCGCCACTCTTCGCTCGCGCGCCGAGGGCGGCGAAGGTCCCGACGACCCGACCGGCCGGATGCGCCTGCTGCAGTTCGCGGCCCCGCTTCCCTTCCGATATCTCGATGTCGAGCGCTCCCGAGACTTTCCTTGGGCCGAAACGCTGGTCCGCCCCGGACTCCAGGAGCTGATCGTTTCGACCCACCTTCCAAGCGACGCCGCGGGGTCGGTCTGGGGCCATCTGGTGCGTGAACCGGCCCCTTCGGGCGCCATCGTCAAGGTCGTCGGGGCGGCCACGGTCGGTCGGCTGCTCCATGAGATTCTTCCCGCCCTCCCGCCGCCGGGGGAGCGACCGTTCGTCGCGCACACGACGGGGCCCTCCGGACCGCTGCTCCGGGCCTGGTCGAAGCGACTGGGTTTCCCGTTCGTGTATGCGGCACTACCCGAGACTTCGGAAGGTTCCTCACCGGCTCCGGTTGAGCCGAGCCAGATTCCGGTCGACCGCCTCCGGCCATTCCTGGACGCGGAAGGGACGCCGCCGATATTCGCGGTCGTGGGACATCCGGTCGCCCACTCCCGCAGTCCTTCCATATTCACCCGCTGGATGCGCGACGACCGTCGCCCGGGTCTTTACGTGGCCCTCGATTTCGCGGACGATCGGGAGTTCACCGATTCGATTCCCGCGCTCCTCGAGGGCGGCCTGCGCGGATTGAGCGTGACGCACCCGTTCAAGACCGTGGCCGCCGAACTCGCCGACGAGGTCGGCCCGGGGGCGAACGCGTGCGGCGTGGCGAACGTCCTCACCTTCGGGCCGGACGGAGCTTCGGCCGAGAACACCGACCTCGTCGCGATCATGCGTCGGCTCGAAGAACTTCGAGCCTCCGAGGCTTGGGATGGTACGTCGATCGGGGTGGTGGGAGCCGGGGGCGCCGCCCGGGCCACGCTCGCCGCCGCGCGATCCCTCGGGACCACCGCGTTTGTCTGGGCTCGTCGCCGCGAGGCGCGGGAGGTGCTGGAACGCGAGTTCGGTGCGCACGGCGTGGAGAGCGCGGGCTCCGCGCGCCCCACGCTCGTGGTGCACGCGACCACGGTCGGACGAGTCGCCGGGACGGGCGCGCGCCTTCCGGACCTCGATTGGATCCGGGCCGGGGTTCACGTCGTAGACTGGGTCTACGCTCCCGATGACCCCGTCGTTCGGCGGACGGCCGAACGGACGCACGCAACGTACGAGGACGGTACGCGCCTCCTCGCCTATCAAGCGGCGGCCAGCTATGGTCTCTGGTGGGGAGCCGAACCTTCCGCCGAGCGTATCGCGGCCACGCTGGAGAGCTTCCGATGAGAGGGTCGGCCCGGACCTTCGGGGCCATCACCATCACGAATGCGCTCCCGGCGGGGGTCGGCTGTGCGGCGGGCATCGCGCTCCCGGTGGACGCCGAGGTCTCCATCACGTCCGACGGGTCGAGCGACCCACCCAAGTTGAGGGGGTCACCAATGAGCCGAAGCCCGGTCGTCGACGAGTCGGTACGGGCCGGATTGGCACACTACTACCCGGGGACCGGCGTCGTCGCCTCGGTGTCGCTTCAGTCGGAGATTCCCACCGCCCGAGGTCTCAAGAGCTCGAGCGCGGTGAGCACGGCCTTCATCTTGGCGGTCGCCCGAGCGGCGGGCCGAGAACCCGGTCCCCTAGAAGTTGGCCGCCACGCCGCCGACGTCGGGCGGCGCACGGGCCTCAGCGCGACCGGGGCGTTCGACGATGCGCTCGCCGGCCTTGAACCAGGATTCGTCGTGACCGACAATGGGCGGGATTCGGTCCTGCGTCGCTCGGACATCGACCCCGCGTGGGGGGTGCTCCTCTACATCCCACCGGATCCGCACCCACCCTCGCCCGGACTGGTCCAAGCGTTCTCTCGCGAGCGCGACGCGGGCGAGCGGGCCGGTCGAGCGGCGCTCGACGGGGACTGGGCAACCGCGATGCGGATCAACACCGAGCTCGTCGAGCGGACCATGAACTACTCCTACCGGTCGCTCCGAGAGCGACTCGTGCGGCGCGGCGCGATCGCCAGTGGGGTGAGCGGTCTAGGGCCAACGCTCGCGGTGATTGCTCCGACGGCTCGCCTCCCGGATCTGGCTGAGCTGCTGCCGAAGGACCGGGCCGAGAAACGGTTGGTCCCATTCTGTCGGAATTCCTCGAACGGAGGACGGCCGCGATGACGGTCGTGCGCATCCGGCCGGGCCCGGTTCTCGGAACATTGCGGGCACCGCCTTCCAAGAGCTACACCCATCGAGCTCTCGTGGTGGCTCATCTCGCCGGTCGACCGTTCACCGTCGACCACCCGCTCCCCGCCGAAGATACTCGCACCACCGCGACCGCGCTCGCCCGCCTGGGCTCGAGCATTGTCCGGAGCACCGACGCGTGGCGACTTCGGCCCATGTCCAGCCGTCGCCGCGGGCCAGCGCGGCTCGACTGCCGGGAGTCGGGCACCACCTTCCGCTTCCTGACGGCCGTATCCGCGCTCGAGGACCAACCGGTAATCCTCACCGGCTCACCTCGTCTAGCGCAGCGCCCGATCGACGAGCTGCTCCGCGCCCTGACCGACCTCGGGGCACGGTGCCGTCACATCCGCCCGGGTGGGCTTCCGATCGAGGTCCGGGGCCCGATCCACGGGGGGACGGTCTCGCTCGTAGCTTCGCAAAGTTCGCAGTTCGCTTCCGCGCTGCTCCTCGTCCTCCCCACGCTCGACGACGACTCGACGTTAGAGCTTCAGGGACCCGTGGTCTCGGAGCCTTATCTCGATGCGACCGTCGCACTACTGGCCTTCCACGGAATTGCGATCGAACGAAAGGGCCTCAGGTTCCGGATTCCCGGACGGCAGGAGTTCCGCGGCTCGCGGTTCCGGGTTCCCGGCGACGCGTCATCCGCGGCATATCTTTGGGCCGCGGCGACCCTGGGTGGCGGGACGGTACGGGTGCGGGGCGTTCCGCGCACGTGGCCTCAGGCCGACCTACGGGTTCTGGACCTCATCGAGAAGACCGGGGCCGCGGTGCGCCCTCACCCGGACGGCGCGACCGTGACGGGGGGGAATCGTCGGCCGTTCCGCATTGACCTCACGGACGCTCCCGACCTTTACCCTCTCGCCGGCGTGCTGGCCGCCACGGTTCCCGGAAGGAGCAACGTGCTCGGCGCAAGCCATGTTGTCGCGAAAGAGTCCGACCGGCGCGCCGGCACCGTCCGGCTGGCCCGCCAGCTCGGGGCTCGTGTCCGGAGCTCGCGCGCCGGGCTGGTGATCGACGGCACGGCGTCGCCCCGGGCGATCTCGTTGACCCACGAGACCGACCACCGAATGGTGATGAGCGCCGCGGTCGGCGCGCTCGCGGCCGGGCTTCCGTCGCACGTCGGCCGGGCGGAGTCCGTGCGAAAGTCCTACCCCGGATTCTGGGACGCGCTGACGGAGCTTTCCCGGGGGAGGCAACGATGGTAATGCGATTCGGCGAGCGGTTTCGGGTGACTCTCTTCGGCTCGAGCCACGGGCCCGAAGTCGGGGTGGAAGTGGACGGGATCCCTGCCGGCACGAAGGTGGACCTCGCCTCGGTCCAGGGCGACCTCGACCGGCGCCGGCCCGTGGGACGGAGGCTCGCGACCCGCCGGCAGGAAGACGACCAGCTGATCGTAGACGCCGGTCTTCACGATGGTCGCGCGGATGGTTCGACGTTCCGGGCGCACGTCGCGAACGAGGACGTGCGACGAGCCCCCTACGACCGCATGCGGGATACCCCGCGACCGGGTCACGCCGATTATCCCGCGCGGGTTCGCTACGGTCCCGACGCGGATCTGTCGGGGGGCGGAATCTTTTCCGGCCGGATGACGGTCGGTCTCGTGATCGCCGGAGCAATCGCTAAATCGCTTCTCGGGACGAAGGGGGTCGAAGTGGTCGCGTTCACGCGCACGATCGGCCCGATCGACGCGGCCGTGCCGCAGGACGAGGACCTCGTGGCGATTCGCGAACGGGCGCGCCACAACGAAGTCGGGTGCCCGGACCTCGACGCCGCGGCTCGCATGGAGGAGGCGATAGCGGCGGCCCGTCGCGACGGCGACAGCCTGGGGGGTATCATCGAGGTGCGGGCGACCGGGCTTCCCGTCGGTCTCGGCGAGCCGTTCTTCGACTCGATCGAGAGCTCCGTGGCGCATCTGGCTTTCTCGGTCCCGGCCGTGAAGGCGGTCGAGTTCGGCGCGGGGTTCCAAGCGGCGCGCATGAGGGGCAGCGAGCACAACGACCCGTTCGTGTGGGTCGACGGCCGAGTGCGCACCGAAAGCAATCACGCGGGGGGCATTCTTGGCGGGCTGGCGACCGGGATGCCGCTCGTCCTTCGCGTGGCTGTCAAGCCGACCTCCTCGATCGCTCGGCCTCAGCGCACGGTGAACCTGGCCGACGGGACCCCGGCCACGCTCGCCGTCACCGGACGACACGACCCGTGCATCGTCCCGCGCGCGGTGGTCGTTCTCGAAGCCGTCACCGCGATCGCGCTCACGGACCTAGGTCTCCGAGGGGGGTTCCTCCCCTGAGCGACGATCGGATCCCGTCGGTCATTCTCGGCGCGAGCGGTTACATCGGTCAGCACTTCGCGCGGTTGCTGACCGACCACCCGGTCTTCGCCACGCCGACCCTCGTCGCGACCGAACGATCCGAGGGGCGGACGCTGTCGGACGTCTGGCAACTCGCCGAAGCCCCGCCGACCGCTCTCGCGGAGACGAAACTGACCAAAGCCAGCGCCGGTTCGCTCGCGCGCCATGGCGTACGGGTGGCCTTCTCGGCACTCCCATCGGGCACCGCCGGTCAAATCGAGTCGGAACTCGCACGACGTGGGGTAGCGGTGTTCTCGAACGCCGCCGACCATCGCATGGACCCCCATGTGCCGCTCTTGGTTCCCGAGGTGAACGCGGACCACCTCGGCCTCGTGAAGGCGCGTGGAACCGCGCGCTCGGTCCTGGTGACGAACCCGAACTGCTCCGCGACGGGGCTGGTGCTGGCGGTCGCCCCGGTGCGGGAATTGCTCAAGCCGCGCGCCGTCCACGTCGCCACCTACCAGTCGCTATCCGGGGCCGGCTATCCCGGGGTACCGTCGCTCGCCATCACGGATAACGTCGTGCCGTTCATCCGGGACGAGGAAGAGAAAATCCGCGAGGAGAGCGCGCGCATTCTGGGGCGACGAAGGGACCGCATGATCGTTCCCTCACCAGTGCCGTTCCTGGCCCACTGCGTCCGGGTCGCGACTCGAGAAGGGCACCTCGAAGCCGTCACGATCGAGGCGACGCGCCGACCGAGTCTCACCCAGCTCGAAGAGGCGTGGAGGTCGTTCGACCCTTTGCACCGGCTCGCCCTGCCGACTGCCCCCTGCCCACCGATCGAGCTGCGCCGCGAGGTTGACCGACCCCAACCGCTGAGGGACCGGTGGTCCGGGCACCCGGCCCGGGCCCGAGGCATGGCGGCGGTCGTAGGGCGGATTCGCTGGACCCCTCCGTTCCTTCGCTTCTTTGTCCTCTCCCACAACGCGGTCCGGGGAGGAGCGGGAGCGTCGGTGTTGAACGCGGAGTTGGCGTTCGCCCGCGGCCTCCTGGGTTTGGACGGGGGGAGCCGGCGGTGAACCCGACCCGCGCGCCGGTCGTGCTCAAGTTTGGCGGAGCATCGCTCGCCGACCCAGCCCAGGTCCTCGCCGACGTGCGTACCGTCCGGAAGGAAGCAACCCCAGTCGTCGTGGTAGCGTCCGCCCGAGAAGGGGTGACGGACATCTTGTCCGACGCGCTCGCCCATCCCCGCTCCCGTCCACGGCACCGTAGAGCCGTCGAGGCCCTTCGTCGCGATCACCCCAACCTCACGGTCGCCGGGAAGCGCCACGTCGAGCGCCTTGGCCGCCTTTTCGCGCAGATCGAGCGCGAGGGCCACGTGGACGCAGCGCTCGCGGACCGGGTGCTGAGTCAGGGAGAGCGGCTGGCGGTTCACTGGCTCGCGGCGCGAATGCGGGAGGCTCACTTGCCGGCGGTGCCCGTGGAGTCCGACCACCTTGGCCTGATCACCGACAACGCCTACGGCGCTTCCTGCATCCTGTTCGACCGGTCTCGTGCCGCGGTGCGGCGGGGGCTGGGCCGACTCCTCGCCCGCGGCGACGTGCCGGTCGTGACCGGATATTTCGGCCGCAGTCTCGAGGGACGGGTCGCGACCCTGGGTCGCGGCGGCTCCGACTACGCTGCGTCGGCGATCGGAGCGCTCCTCGGCGCATCGCGGGTGGAGCTCGTCAAGCGACATGTGGCAGTGCTCTCCGCCGACCCGCGAGAGGTCCCTACGGCGCGACCGATCCCCGAACTCTCCTACGAGGAAGCCGAGGAGCTCGCGCAATTCGGCGCCCGCGTCCTCCATCCCCTTACCATCGAGCCGGCACGTGCGGAAGGCATGGTGCTACGCGTGCGGTCGCTCGACGACCCCACCGTCGTCACCACCATTGCTCCGGCGCAACCGGGCCGGCGCAACCGCGCTCTGACGATGCTGCGGCACCTTCGTCTCCTACGCATCCGGGTGCCCGGAGGGCGGCAGCGACCGGGTATCGTCGCCGAGGTGTCGCACCAACTCGCGGGCGCCGGAGTCAATCTCGTCCAGCTGTACACCTCCTCCGCCCTCCTCTGTGTGGTCGTGGAGCCACCGCAGGTCGTGGCCGCGATTCGGGCCCTCGCGCCCATCACCCGCGCCGCCGCGGCCATGGTGGACGGACCGTATCGCGTCGCGCTCGTGACCGTCATCGGTGACGGAGTCCTCGACGACCTCGACCATCTCCCCTCCGCCGCGGTGCTCGGCGCGGAGGGGTTCAGTGCCACGCCGAGGGCGTTGTCCCTCGCGGTCCCCGAAGTTCGGGGGTCCGAGGTTCTCCGCGCGTTGCACCACGCGCTCGTCGACCCAGAGGGACGTCGATGACCTTGTGGAAGCAGTTCTTGCGCACGGCGGCGGACCGCGACGTGGCCGGGTACTTCGAACGGGCGCCCGACGATGGCGGTGAGGTGGGCGTTGCGGTCGCCTTCGACCGGGCGGAAGAGCTCGTCACCATCGACCGGAAAGGTGGGCTCGCTGACCTGGGCCGAGCGACCGATCGCTTTCTCGCGGACCCGAGGTCGGCCGTCGTGGGATACGTTGGATTCGACGCCGTCGGGTTGTTCGAGCCGGCCCTCGATCAGAACATGGACCATAGCCCGTTCCCGCTCGGCGAACTCGCCTTCGTTCGAAACGCCCGTGTAGGGAAAGTGCCGCGAGCCTCCCCGCGGTCATTCAGCGCAGGTCTCGTCCGCCGACCGACCCGTGACTCCCTTCCCGCAGGTCCGTTCGGCCGGTCAGTTCGGCGGCTCGTCGAGGCGATTCGTGCGGGCGAGGCGTTTCAGGTCGTTCTCGCGCACCGTCGCGACTGGCCGCGCCCCTCCGACCTGTTGGAGCGGGCCGACCGCCTCCGTGCCACGGAGCGCTTCGCCTTCTTCTACTACCTCAAGTTCGGGGACCGCGAGATCGTGGGAGCCTCGCCCGAGTCGGTCGTCGAGGTCCGCGGCGAACACGCCTACGTCAACCCGATCGCGGGCACGCTGCCGGCCCGGTCCTCCGGCCGTTCGCGCTTACCCCTCGCGCGCGACCCGAAGGAGCTCGCCGAGCACCGGATGCTGGTGGACCTCGCCCGGAACGACCTCGGAGCGGTGTCGCGGCCCGGAAGCGTCCAGCTTGTTTGGGAGGAGCGACGCCAGCGGTTCGCGCGCCTCGAACACCTCGTGAGCCGCGTGCACGGTCGCCTTCGGAGGGAGGTCGGCCCGTGGCGCGCTCTCGCAGCTACGTTCCCGGCGGGCACCGTGAGCGGCGCGCCGAAGATCCGCGCGACCGAACTGTTGCGGGAGGAGGAGAGAACGTGGCGCGGACCGTACGCCGGGACGGTCGCCTGGCTGCGGCCGCACCGCCAGGCCGACTTCGCGCTCGCGATCCGCTCCGCGTTCGCCACGGGTCGCCGACTCTACACGGCGGCGGGAGCGGGCATCGTTCACCGTTCCGACCCCGAGCGCGAGTTCGACGAGACCCTTTCCAAGCTCGAGCACGTCGAGGCGACCCTCGTGGGGGAACCGGGTTGAAAGTCCTGCTGGTCGACCACGAAGACTCGTTCGTCCACAACATCGAGCAGGCGCTCGCCGCCGAAGGGGTGCGCGTGCATTGTCTTCGAGCCACCGCGTCCCCGCGCGACGCCCTGCGCGTCGACCCCGATGCGGTGGTGCTCTCCCCCGGTCCGGGACATCCATCCGACCGGCGCTTGACCGGTCTTGCCCGAACCCTCCTCCGCCGGTGGGACCGCCACCGGCCGTTCCTGGGCGTTTGTCTCGGCCACCAGATCATCGCGGAGCACTACGGCGCGGAAGTGGTGCGAGCTCCCGAACCCGTCCACGGGGACGTCGCTCGCGTCACGCACGACGGCGAGGGGTTGTTCGCCGGGGTGCCTTCGCCGACCTGGGTGGCTCGCTACCACTCGCTGGTCGTACGTCCTGATTCGGTCCCGGCGACCCTCGAGGTGACGGCCCGGGGTAGCCGCGGGCTTGTGATGGCGCTCCGGCACCATGACCGACCGGTGACCTCGGTTCAGTTCCACCCGGAGTCGTACCTGACCCCGTGCGGGCCGCTCGTGCTCCGTAACTTCCTGCGGGAGGCCCGTCGATGACCCGACGTCTCGTGAAGCGTCTCGAAGACCCCCGACCGCTCGGCCCCCACGACGTGCGCACAACGTACGACGCCTTGGTCTCGGCCGGGTCGACCGACGTCGGGCGCGTGGCGATCCTCCTCGCCCTCGCCCGCCGGCCCACCGACGCGGGAGAGCTGACGCGCTTTGTCGTCGAGATGCAGCGGCGCGCGCGACCGTTCCCGGTGCCGCCCGGCGACCGACCGATCGACCTCTGTGGTTCGGGGGGAGCCCGGACGCCGTCGTTCAATGTCTCCACGGTCAGCTCGTTCGTGGTCGCCGCCGCCGGGGCGCGGGTGGTGAAGCACGGCAACCGGACCTCCCGCGGTTTGTGCGGGTCGAGCGACCTTCTCGAGGCTCTCGGACTACCGGTCGTCGAGAGCCTCGCGTACGGACGGGCCACCTATCGGAAACTCGGACTCGCCTTTCTGCACGCACCGCTGTACCACCCGGCCACCCGAGCCGTGGCGGCCGCTCGGCGGGCGGTCGGGATTCCCACGGTCTTCAACAAGCTCGGACCGCTCTCCAATCCCGCGCGCGTTTCCTATCAGATCGTCGGAGTCGCCGACCGTTGGACGGCTCGGTGCGCGGCCGAAGTACTCCGGAACCTCGGACGTCGTCGCGCGCTCACGATGACCTCCGAGGAAGGGTGTGACGAGTTCTCCCCCCAGCTCGACACGTACACCGACATCTGGGACGGCCGCCGGCTTCATTCACGCACGATCCACGCACGCGACTTCTTGCCGCCCGAGGATCGGCGGGGAGGCTGGGGTGCCTTGCCGCCGAACTCCGCCGCGGAAGAGGCTCGGCGGGTGCTGGCGGGTGGCGGTGGTGCTCGCCGGGGCTCGGTGCTCCTGACTGCGGCCGCGGCGCTCTGGATCGCGGGCAAGGCCGACCGCCTGTCCGACGGCATCGAACAGGCCCGCGCCGCTTTGGATTCCGGCCGGGCCGAAGCGATCCTCGAGGAGATGGTGTCGATGGCTCGACGGTACTCTGGTCGGAGGAGGGGTTAGGACGAAATGTCGTTCCTGGAGGAGATTATCCCGGAAATTCGCCGCGCCGTCGTGGACCCCCGATACGGAGCGGACATCCCCGAGCATGCAGCAACCCGACCACGGCCATCGTTACGGCAGGCCCTCCTCGCCGCCCGCGCAACTGGCGCCCTATTGGTCGAATACAAGCGAGTCTCCCCCGGGCAGTCGGAACCGGTGCTGCCGTACCGGCCCGTGCGCGCCTTGGTCGAGGCCACCCGGTCGAGGGCCGCGGGGTACAGCTGTCTAGCTACCCCGCCGCGATTCAGCGGAAGCCCCAGCGATGTCGCCGAGCTCGCGAAAGCGACCGACCGGCCGGTCCTGTTCAAGGACATCGTGGTCGACCCGCGTCAGCTCGAGGTGGCCGCCCGGACGGGAGCGAGCGCGGTCCTCCTCATCGCCCGCCTCGCGGACGTCGGCGTCCCGGTGGAGGAGCTCGCCTCGCTCGCCACCACGGCGCACCGGCTCGGTCTAGAGGTGGTACTCGAATTCCATCACCGGTCAGAATTAAGTCGGGGAACGGACGTGGCGGCGGACGTGTATGGCGTGAACGCGCGCGACCTCGGAACGCTCGCGATGAGCCGAGCGACCGCCGATGCGACCTTGGACCGTGCGGCCGCCGAAGGGCTCCACCCGCTGCTCGGGCTCAGCGGCGTCGCAAGCGTGGCGGACGCTCGCCGGTTTTGGGACCACGGTGCCGACGGCATCCTCGTCGGGACCGCGGTCGCGAGGTCCTCCGACCCAGCCGCGTTTCTGTCGACGCTCGTCCGCCCGGCTTCGAAGGAGTCCGAATGAAGACGTTCGTGAAGTTCTGCGGTCTTCGAGACAGCGAAGCGACGAAAGAGGTGCCAGCAGGCGGGGCGGCAGGCTTCGTCATCGGGGTTCCCTCCTCTCTTCGGAACCTTTCCCCGGCCCGTGCTGCCGAGTTGGTCGCCGATGTGCCGACCGAGGCGGAGGCATGGGCCGTGGTGGTCGACCCGCCCGCCGAACTCATCCACCGGCTGTTCGACGAGGTGGGCGTCGACCGAGTACAAGTGTACGGGCAGATCCCCGAGGGGCTCGAGTTCCTCGAGGTGCACCACCTGGTGCCGTCCATGCCGATTCCCCCCGGGGCGACCGAAGGGGAGGAACCCAAGGTCCCGCCCGCCGAGCATTACCCCCGGGTTCACCTGGACGTGGCCGGTCAACCGCTGCCCGGCGGGAGCGGCGTCCGCCCGGATTGGGAGAGGTGCGCGCGGATCGTGGACGCTCATCCGGGTCGCAAATTCGTCCTCGCAGGAGGTCTCACCCCCGAGAACGTCGCGGACGCCCTGGCCTCTGTCCGGCCGTGGGGGGTCGATGTATCCTCGGGGATCGAGAGCACTCCGGGAGTCAAGGACGTCGCCCGCATGAGGGCGTTCGTTCGAGCGGTGGAGGCGTTCGAATCGGGGCATGCCTAGGCGGTTCGGCCCGTACGGCGGGGCGTACGTCCCCGAGACGCTGGTGCCCGCGCTTCGGGAGCTCGAATCGACGTGGCGGAACGCGCGCCGGGACCCGTCGTTCCGCGCCGAGCTCGCTCGGCTGTCGAGAACGTTCGGCGGTCGACCGACCCCCCTCTATCACGCGCGTCGTCTTTCCGAGCGGGCGGGCGGCGCGCAGATCTGGCTGAAACGAGAAGACCTCGTGCACGGGGGCGCGCACAAGTTCAACAACACCCTCGGCCAGGGCCTGCTCGCTCAGCGCATGGGAAAACCCCGCCTGATCGCGGAAACCGGCGCCGGACAGCACGGGGTCGCCACGGCGATGATCGGCGCGGCGCTGGGTCTCGATACGACGGTCTACATGGGCGAGGTCGATATCGCCCGCCAAAAGCCGAACGTCGACCGGATGCGGCTGCTCGGCGCTCGGGTCGTTCCGGTCCGCTCGGGCAGTCGCACGCTGAAAGATGCGATCAACGCCGCGCTGCGCGACTGGATCGCGAACGTCCGCACGACCCACTACCTGTTGGGCTCGGCGGTCGGTCCGCACCCGTTCCCCTCCATCGTCGCCGATTTCCAGAGCGTGATCGGCCGAGAGATCCGGACGCAATCCCGCCGGGCGTTCGGCCGGCTTCCCGACCTAGCCGTGGCGTGCGTCGGAGGTGGGTCGAACGCCATCGGCACGTTCCGACCGCTGCTCCGCACCCCGGTCGAACTTCTCGGGGTCGAGGCCGGCGGCCGCCCCGGCTCGCGCGGCGCTGCTTCGCTCACGCGAGGGCGGCCGGGAATCTTGCACGGGTCGTACTCCTACGTTCTGCAGGATCGCGAGGGGCAGGTGCTCGATACGGAGAGCGTCTCCGCCGGCCTCGACTACGCGGGCGTGGGCCCGGAGCACGCGTTCCTTCGTGATTCGGGACGTGTCCGATACATGTCGGTCTCCGACCGAGGAGCGTTAAGCGCGTTCCGTTGGCTCGCGAAGCACGAAGGAATCCTCCCCGCGCTCGAGCCGTCGCACGCGGTCTACGCGGCCGTGCGGGAAGCCCGGCGCCGGCCGGCTGCGGAGAATATCGTCGTCACCCTCTCCGGGCGAGGGGACAAGGACCTCGAGGTGGTCCTCCGTGCGACTAGCTGACCGCCTGCGGGAGCTGCGCGGTGCCGGCGCCCCCATCGTCGTGCCGTACCTGATGGTCGACCGAGCTCGCCTCGGGCGACTCAGGCGCATCGTGCGCGCGTTGGAGGACGGCGGTGCGAGCGCGCTCGAGCTCGGGTTCCCGTTCTCGGACCCGATCGCCGACGGCCCGGTGCTCGAGGCGGCCGCCGGCCGAGCTCTTCGTCATGGGACGGGATGGCGGGACCTCGTTAAAGCGTGCCGGCTCGCAAGTCCCATCCTTCCGACGGCGGTGATGACCTACGCGAACCCGGTGTGGCAGGAAGGCCTCGCGGACGGGCTCCACGAGCTCGCCCGGGCGGGCGCTTCCGGGCTCATCATCCCGGACCTCTCGCTGGAGGAATCCCTGCCGTTCCGTTCCGCGGCCAAGGCCGCCGGGCTCGACCTCGTATTGCTCGCGGCACCGGGTAGCCCCCGGCGACGCACCCGCGCGTTGGCGCGCGCCAGCCGGGGATTCCTGTACCTCGTTTCCCGATACGGCACCACCGGCGCCGGTGGCCACGAACCTTCGGTCAACCTTCGGCCGATCGTTCGCACAGCCCACGACGCGGCGCCCGCGCTTCCGGTGCTGGTGGGGTTCGGGGTCCGGGACCGTGCCACCGCGTCCATCGCCTTGGCGAGCGGCGCGGATGGAGTGGTCGTCGGGACGGCGCTCGAAGAGCGGATGGAAGCGGGGGTCCCACCCGATGGCCTCCGCCGTTGGCTGGGCACGATCGCCACCGCGGCGCAACCCCGGGCGGGCGCCGGGGGATCCCACCGCTAGGGCCGCATCCGTTCGAGCGAAAGGAACCTCACCGCAGCGTCCGGCCGCACTCCCGCGACCAGAAACTCCTTGCGGACGCCCTGCGCGACGCGCACTCCGCCGGCGATCTCGATCCACGAGGCCACATGCGTCGCGGGCGCCGCCTGGACGAGATAGCGGGCGTGGGAATGCTCCGGGCTCCGCGGGTAAGCGCGGAAATGGGCTCCGTACTTGAATCCCGTCTTAACCACCAACGCGCGACTCCGCAGTTCCCGGTACGCCGCGAGCCGCTCGAAGAACCTGCGGTCCAGTCGCCGCGCGCGTCGCTCGAGGGTCGCGAGCGGGACGCTTCGGCCGCTTTTCGAATCCCGAAGCGTGAGCTGGCCCGACGCGCAGAGATACGCCGCCTCGAGCAAGCTCAACTCCAGCCGGTCACCGACGCGGCTACCGTAGGCGAGCTCTTTCCCGAGTTCCGCGGCCCGGTCGAGGTCGAGCACCGTGACGCGGTCCTCGGAAAGCCACCCCTCGGCCGGCGACCCGAGGGGGCGCGTGGGAAGGGCCCCCGTCGGACTCGGGCGGCGGACGCGGTAGTACGTGAGGTCGGACTCCTCGTCGACGAGCCCGAGGAGGAGGAGCTTCTTCGCCGACTGGGCGCGTTCGGCCAAATCGAACAGGCGCGCGAGGTCGAACGGCACTCGCTCGCTGATCGCCTCGACCCAATAGCGGGATGGTGTCTTGTGGAGCGTACCCCCGCGCGGGAGGACCGTGAAGGCGACCGGCGGCGGGCTCGCCCGTACGACGTAGCCGCGCTGACGGAGGTCCCGGAAGACGAGGTACCGGACCGCGAATCCAGGGTCCGAGCGCACCGCACGACGGAACACGGTGGGCCAAGCGACCGGCCGCCCCGCCGGTCCCCGGAGCTCGACCCGGCCCATTTCGGCGAGGTAGACCGCCTCGTAGCGGTCGAGGGTCAGCCCGCCGCCGGAAAGCGGCGTGCCGAAGAACCCTTTGCCGTAAACCTGCCCCGCCTCGTTGGGCTCGTCGAACCGGACCGTACCGTCCGCGAGCAGCGATCCACTCACGGACGAGCCCCGCGGAGCTCCGACATCGTGACGAGCGGCTCGACCCGCACGCCGGCCGAGGCGAGCCGGGCAGCGGCGCCGGCTTCCCGGTCGACGACCACGAGCGCTCGGTCGACGAGCCCACCCGCCCCGCGCACGATCTCGACCGAGCGGAGCGTGCTCCCGCCGGTGGTCGTGACGTCCTCGATCAGGAGCACCTTGAGTCCGGGGGAGATGTCCCCCTCGAACGATTGACGGGTGCCGTGCTCTTTCGCGGCCTTCCGCAACACCACGTACGGATGGCCGGTCCTGAGCGCGGTCGCGACGACGAGCGGAACCGCACCGAGCTCCATGCCGGCGAGCCGGTCGACGCTGCCGACCCGCTCGGCGAGCGCCCGCGCCAGAAGATTGAGGCGCTTCGGGTCGGTCCACGCGCGCTTGACATCGACGTAGACGTCGCTCTTCTCCCCGGAGGTGAGCGTGAAGTCGCCGAACCGGACCGCCCCCGCATCGAGGAGGGTGCGCACGATCTCGGTGTGACCGGGCGCGGGCTCGTTCTCGGAGGGCGTCACCAGGGCACCTTCTTCAACCCGGCCCGGTAGCCAATCCAGTTGAAAAGCGTGTGGAGGCCGAGCGTGAACACGAGCAGCCAGAGGAGTCCCCAGCCGTTCACAAATACCGGCACGAAGACGCTCGGGTAGAGGGCGAACCCGAGTCCGATCGGCACGAGCACGAACGGTAGCTGGTCGAGGAGGATGGCCCGGGAGCCACTCTCGCGGTCCAGCCGACGCTTCACAAACGAGCCGAGGGCGTCGCCCGTCATCGCCCCGAACGTGAGCATCGCCACGAACGGAACGGCGGCGAGCAGGGTCGGTGCCATCACCGGCACCAGCTTCCAGTTCGGTGGTGCGGCCAGAATGAGGCCCGCCTCGATAAGACCGAACGGCATCGCGGCGAAGCCTCCGGTGAAGAAGCCGGACCAGGTCTTCGAGGGTCCCAGCACACGTCGGCCATCCCGGCGCCAGCTTCGTCCAAAGTCCATCGGTGGTCCGCGCCCCCGGGGCAGGGTGGCGAGCGCGCTGGCGATGTACGCGGGGGTCAGGAGCCAGAGGACGGCCATCAGGGAGGCGAGCCAGGGGTCCACCACGCGCGGTCCCCCGAATTACGGTTCGCGGACGAATCGCTCGATCGTGGTCGCGACCGCGGCGATCTTCGCGGGCTCGGCGTTTTCCTCGGCGTCGTGAATGTGCGACTCGTGGTCCATGCTGCCGAAGACGAGCGCGGGAAGCGGGGCCCCCTTCGGCGTCGTGAGGTCCCGAAGCGCGCTCGCGTCGGTCCCACCGTACTCCCCGTGCACCCCTTTCGCCCCGAGTGTCTCGCCGAGGATCCGGGCAAGCCGTAGCAGGGCCGGGTGGTCGACCGGCAATGCGTATCCGGCCCGGCATCGAGCGGGCGGCGCCTCGATCCGAGCGGTCGGGGCCTGGCCGTCGATATAGGCCCGAACGTAGCGCAAGGCCGCCCTCAGGCCGTCCGCGAGCTCCATCTCCGGGATGAGGCGCAGGTCGACCGTGAACATCGCCGTCCCCTTCGCGCTTCCCTCGACGAGTCCCCGGTCGACCGCGGCCCGAAGCAGCGCGAGGGCCGCCGGAACCGGGTTGTGGCAGAGGTGCGGGTATCCCCCGTGCACCGCCACCCCCGCCACCTGAAGCGCGAGGACGCCCGGCGGGACGGTAAGTGCCGTCGCGCCGGCGGGTTCCAGCCGGAATGGCGGCGCGAGGAGCGAGCCGAGCTCCGAAGCCAGGGTACGGAGCTTTTCCGCCTCTCCCGTGAACAGGAGCGTGACGGACGCGGCCGACTGGTTCGCCGCCTCGGTCTCCGCGTGGGCCACGGTCAGTCGGACGCCGCGGCCGGAAGAAGCGACGCCGCCGACATCGAAACGCGTCACCGTCGCGCGCCCGGTGATCACGGGTTCCGGGGCATGCCGATTCGGCCAGTCGGGCGAAGCATACACGGAGCGCCACTGCCGCGCGATTTCATGCAGGTCGACGAGGGCGCGTCCGTAGTCGAGCGCCTCGCGCAGCCCGATCGGCCCGGTGAATGTCCCTTCGAGGAACGCGACGCCGCTCGACCCGGCCGTAGCCTCGGGGCTGCCGTCCGGGATGAGCGCGACGTCCCCCCGCAGGATCCGTTCCGGGTCGTTCGGGGGAAGTTTCGCGTCGTGCGCCTTGATGGCCTCGACACCGCCCTCGCCCCCGGTCTCCTCGTCGCAGCAGACGATCAATCGCACGTTACGTCGTAGGTCGGTCGCCTGGGAGAGGTGGCGGAGCGCGGCGATCGAGGCGACCACTCCGCTTCCGAGGTCGTCGCTCGACCCGCGGCCGTAGAGCCGCCCGTCCGGGCGCAGCGTGAGGGTGTGGGGAGGGCTCTTCCACCGGCCCAGTTGCTCGGCCGGCACCGGCACGACGTCGTAGTGGGCGAGAATGAGGACGGTCTCCGAAGCGCCTACGTTGAGCTCGGCGACCACGTTCGGACGCGGCGCGCCGTGCCATTCACCTCCGATATCCCCCGCGACGGTCGGGTCGTAGATGCGTGTCGTGAGACCGGCGCTCCGGGCGGCGCGCACGATCGCCTCCGAGGCCCGTAAATAGTTCGGCTTCTCCCAGCGGCCGCGGCCGATGTCCTCGAGGTTGGTCGGAGCGATCGACACGAGCTGGGTGAGTAGGCGGAGATTCTCCGCGCCGCCCATCGCCTCGGCGGCCGAACGGGACGCGGGACGGGTGGGTTCTCCCGACATATCGACCTCAGCGCAGGGCGAGCAGGATCACGAGTGAACTTGTGAGGAGGAGGAGGAGCGTCGCCACGAACATATGGGTAAACATGGAGAGCGTGTCGCCGAGAGAGGTCAAAAGGCGAGCGGTGTAGCCGGGACCCAGGATGGGTACGTCCGGGACCGGGCGCTCCCCGAACCGCACCGACACCGTTCGGAGGGTGCGGAGCGCCTCGTCGAGGGTGCCCTGAGATTCTCGGACCAGCGACTCGAGCGGGTATCGCTCCCCGACCGGATTGATACCCCCATCGACCTCGTGCACGACGTGGTTGTCGGTGGTCAGGACCTCCGCCGCATCGACTCGGGCCCCCAACGCCCGGACGATCGGGTCGCGCACACCGATCAGAAGGTTATTCCCGTCGATGATGACGTAGGCGCTCGTCGTACCGGCGGTGCGCACGACGAGCGCGCGGAACCCTTCGGGACCGATCCCGTCCCGACCGATCGAGTACCCTTTCCGGACGGCGGTCCCCACTTCAATCGGACCGTCCTTCGCGGCCGCGATGGCTGCCCGGACGGCCGCCTTCGTGTCCACGACCAGCTTCTCGGCGCTCGGCGTTCCGTAGAGGATGTCGCCCTTTCCTTCCACGTACGAATTGTGGGCGTCCACGAGTACGACCCGAGGACCGCCTTCCTGAGCGATCTCCCGAGTGATCCGGTCCGCGACGCTGTAGGCGATATCGTCGGTCGGCGCCGGTGCTTGAGAGACGAGCACGAGCACGACGTCGCCAAGCAGCTGGGCCCGCGCGAAGCTCCCCTCGTACGGCGACACAAGCGGACTCGCGCGGGAGGGTGCCGATGGATCGGGCGAAGCAATCAATCGCCGGAGCGCCTCGGCGACCCGGTCGACGTCTTCGTCCCCGGGAAGGTCGAGGTCGTGGTCGCAGGGGGTGTGAGGAACGAACACCACCCCGGCCGAAGGACCCAGCTTCTCCGATAGCTTCCGGGGGAGGTCGCTCGACCCGAGGGCCGCGAACGGCCCGGGATGAACCGTGGGCAGCGCGAGCGTCGCGACCACCGAACCGCCCTGCGAGAAGACGATGCTCCGGGCCATGAGGTTCCCCGGGATCGCACCTCGGCGGAAGAACGACTCGAGCGCGAGCGTCGCCTCGGGGTCACGCTCGCTCACGTGGTCGAGCATCGGCCGAATGAGGGACACGCCCGATATTCCGAACTCGCGTCGAATGGGGCGGTCGGACGCACGAACGAGGGCGACCGAGAGAACGAATCCGAGCGCGAGGAAGGCGGCCGCCGCACCGACCAGCGCGACCGTCGGCGCGTCGAGCACGAAGAATCCCGCAAGGTAGAGGATCGGTTGAAGCAGCGACGGGAGGAGCATGCGCGCGTGACTGGGCCGCGCGACGCCGTAAAGGCTCGAGTGGCGGAACCAGAACGCCGGACCCGCTAGGAACACCCCGAGGTAGGCGAGACCGGGAACGACCGCCGGGTCGATCGCCGCCGCGAGCCTCCAGAGGCCGCCGAGCGGCACCATGAGCACGAGGACCGTCAGAGCGAGGAAGACACTCCGATGGAACTCGAGCCGTCCTCCCAGGGCCCGGCAGAGCGGGGGGGTGAGGCCTACGCACAGGAGCGCCGGGACGACTCCGGCGAGCAGAAACCCTTCCACGAACCGGGAGAAACTCGGCCACCACAGGAGGCCCGCCAAGGCCGCGCAAGCGAGAACGATTAAGGCGAGGCCCACCGGTGGGGAGGGCGCCCGGAACAGCACGTGTCCCCGACGAACCTGCGTACGGGACTCGCTGCCCAGCGACCCGGGTTCAGCGGCGTCGGGCACGGACCACCTCTTCGAGAATCCCGTGGAACGCCGCCCCGAGGCCTTCCTCCTCCGTGATGGTGCCGGTGACGAGCACGTTCGCCCCCGCCTCGATGAGCGCTCGCGCTTCGGCCCCCGAGCGGATCCCCCCACCCACGATCAGCGGGATTCGGATCGCTTCCCGGACGGCGTGGACCATCGGCGTCGGCACCGGTGCCGGCGCGCCCGAACCAGCCTCGAGATACACGAACCGCATCCCGAGGAGCTCGGCGGCGAGCGCATAACCGCAGGCGCCCGAGAGGTCGTCCCGAGCGACCGGGTCGACCGCCCCCACCTCGCCGACCCGCATCCCCGGGGCGACCACGAGGTAGCCCATCGGAATCGCCTCGAGCCGCATCTTGCGGACCGTCACCGCCGAACGCGCGTGCGTCCGAATCACGAGGTCGAGATTGCGCGAGTTGAGCAGGCTCATGAAAAGGACCGCGTCGGCGTCCGCCGTGAGGGACCCGGCCCCTTCGGGAAAGATGATCGTGGGGAGCTTCACCGCCGCGTGAATCGCACGGGCGGCCTCGCCCATCACCTCGCGCGAGATTCCTGTCGAGCCGCCGAGCAGAATCGCATGGCTCCCGAGGTCCGCGACGCCCCGGGCGAGCGCGGCCGCCCTCGGCCCCCGGGATTTGTCCGGGTCGATGAGGGTGAAGTGGATCGGTCCTCCCGCGAGCTGTTCTTCCAGATACTGCTCGACCCGCCCGAGCGAAGGAGAAGACGTCACCGGAACGCCACCGCCAGGAACGCGAACAGCGCGATCGTCATCGCCACCTTGCTCATCGTCTGCTCGTAGTGTAAGCGGTCGGGCAGGTGCCAGACCGACACCCCGAAGACCACGTCCGCCGCCCCGACCAGGACGACGTAGATAATCCCCACCCCCGAGACGAGGGTGACGAACCAGGCGAGGGGGACGAAACTCAACACCACACCGCCGACCACAGCCCCGCGGGCGAGTCCCGCCGCCGCCGCCATGCCGTAGGTCTTCGGGAACGTCGAGCGGCCCACGTCCCCCGCGACGTCCTCCATGTCCTTGATTACCTCGCGACTGAGCGTTGCGAGGAATGCCATCGCGGCGAACGGCAACAGTACGACCGCGTCGCCGGCGGCCGCCGCCCCGTAGAGGAACACCATGCCGGTCAGGAACGCCACCACCAGATTGCCGAGGAAGCCGACGGCCTTGAAGCGGAACTCGTAGGCGAGGAGTAGGACAATCGCCGCCCCGAGGATGGCCGCGACGAGCGGCTCGGCGAGAGCGACCGGTACGGCTACGACCACGCCCGCGACGAACAGCCCGACCGTCAGTCCACGGGCCGACGCAACCGAGATCTCCCCGGTCACGAGGGGCCGATCCGGGTGGTTAACCCGGTCGCCTTCCAAGTCGAGCAGGTCGTTTAACACGTTTCCCCCGGCCGTAACGAGCGCGGTGGAGGCTCCGGCCAGGGCGAGGAACAGCCACAACGTGACCGGCACGCTGACTCCCAACCCCCGCGCGACCAGTCCCCCGACGACGGTCCCGACGAACGATACGCCGAGGTTCCCCGCGCGCACCAGACGGAGCGCCGGATGCACGGGCTCCGATGGTCGGGTCGCTCGCTTAACGATTGTGCCGGACCGGGGGTTGGCCCTCGGCGAGGCTCCGGTCGGCGGGCGGCGCGTTATATGGCCCCGAGACTGGCGGTCGCACGATGGAACGCTCGGGGGTTCGCCGCCCGAAGGTCCGCTCCTTCACGCTCGCGAACGGCCTACGGGTCCTGTTGGCTCCCCAGCCGCACAGTCCGACCTCGAGCGTCTGGATATGGTACCGGGTCGGCTCGAAGAACGAGCATCCGGGCATCACGGGCGCGTCCCACTGGGTCGAGCATATGCTCTTCGAGGGCTCTCCCCGTTACCCGAAGGGCGCCATCGACCGAGCCGTCCTCCGGGTCGGCGGCCAGCTGAACGCATTCACGGACACCGACTTCACCGCGTATTTCACCACGGTTCCGCGCGAGCACCTTTCGGTGCCGCTCGACTTTGAATCCGACCGGATGACCCGGGCAGCGATCACCGACGACGAGGTCGCCCGAGAGCGCACCGTCATCTATTCCGAACGCGAGGGCAATGAGAACTGGCCCGAGTTCCGCGTGGAGGAGGAGCTTTTCCAGCTCGCCTTCCGGGTGCACCCCTATCGCTGGGACGCCCTCGGTCGGCGCCGTGACATCGAGCAGATGACCGCCGGTCAGCTGCGCCAGTATTACCGGCGGTACTACGGGCCGAGGAACGCTGTCCTCGTCGTCGCGGGGGGTTTCGACCCGACGCGCACGGCGGGGGAAATCCGTCGCCGTTTCTCGAGACTGCCCCCCTGGGGAGACGACGTCGCGGTGGCGGACGTCGAACCTCCACCGTCCGGAGAGCGCCGGGCCGTGCTCACCGGACCGGGCACGACCCCGTACCTTCAGCTGGGCTGGCGGTCCCCGGCCCTCAGGGACGTCGCCACCCCGGCCCTGCTCGTGCTCGATACGATCCTAGGGGGCGAGAGCCGGGTCTTTTCCGCGGGGATGAGTTGGCGGGGCCGACGCGAGCACCCGACCGCTCGTCTCTACCGAGCGCTCGTCGATCGGGGGCTCGCGGTCCGGGCGACGAGCGGCTGGAGCCCCCGGGTGTATCCGAGCCTGTTCACGATCCAGGCTCAGGCGTCGCCTCGCGTCCCGCTCCGCCGACTCGAGCGCGCGGTCGAATCCGTGGTCGAACGGATCGGCCGGACCGGGCCTTCGGAATCCGAAATGACCGATGTTCGGACCCGGATCCGGAGAGGAGCGGCTCTCGCGTACGAAGGGGCTACGGGGACCGGCTTCCGGATCGGTTACTTTGCGACCTTGGGTTCCCTGGCGCTGGAGGACACGCTGTACCATCGTCTTTTGCGCGTGACCGCGGAAGCCGTCCGGAAGGCCGCGCGGGAGCTGTTCCGTCCCGAGGCGCGGGTCGTCGTCCACTACGAGCCCGGGGGAGGTCCGAGCCGTGGGTAGCTCCGACGACCCTCTTCGGCTCGAGTACGGGGGCGACCTTCAGGGCCTCACCATGGTGCGTCAAGCTCCTCCCGCCGGTGCGGCAAGCTTCTCGGCGACCTACGTGGGACCGGCGGGCTGGGGTTTCGACCCTCCCGGCGAGGAAGGCACGGCCCGAATCGTGAATCAGCTTCTCACGAGCGGGGCGGGCCGTCTGGACCGGGTCGCCCTCGCACGAAGGCTCGACCGGGCCGGGGCGACCCTCACTCCGGAATGCGCGCCCGAGTCCGGCGAGGTTACGATCTGGGGGCCGGCGGAGGAGTGGAGGTCGCTGCTGGGATTGCTCGCCGATGTGGTGCTCCGCCCGCGATTCGGGTCGGACGACCTCGAGCGGGTTCGACGACAACTCGCCGAGCGGCAGCTGCGGGAGCTCACCCAGCCGGCGAGCCGGGCCGACCGGGAGCTGTTCCGGGCGACCTACCCCGAGGGTCACCCGTACCGCACGAACGGCCTCGGGGACGTTCGGTCGATCGCCCGCATCCGTCCCGATCGGCTGCGACGGTTCCATCGGGGCCACTACACGAGCGGGGACGCCGTGCTCGTCGTGACCGCGCCGGCGCGCCTCGCTGAGGTCGAGGAAGAAGTCCAGCGACACTTCTCGGATTTCGGCGAGACCCGAGGACCTTCCCTCAAGTTCCCTCCCGCCCGGACGAGGGGCGGTCGCACCATTTCGGTTCCTCTTCCGGGACGCTCCGAGACCGACCTTCGGCTCGGGGGGGACTCCATCCCCCGGTCGGACCCGGAGTATCCCGCGGCGTTCCTCGCGAACGAGATTCTGGGAGGGCGCGCGCAGCTGAGCCGGCTGTTCCAGCGGATTCGCGAACGCGGAGGTCTCGTCTACCACGCCGCGAGCCAGCTCGAAGCGATGCGCTTCGGTGGCCATTGGACGATGGGCGCCGGCACGGCGCCGAAACACGCCAGTCATGTGCTCGGCCTCTTGCGCGCCGAGCTCGACCGCATGGAGACCCGGACGGTCTCCGCATCCGAACTCCACGAGGTCCGGGAAAGCGCCATCGGGGAGCTCCCGCTCGCGCTCGAGTCGACCGCCGACGCGCACGAGCTCGCGGTCGAGGTCGCATACCATCGCCTGCCGGGCGACTACCTGACCCGCTGGCCTGCTACCCTGCGCGAAGTGCCTCCGAAAGCGGTCCGCTTCGCCGCCGAACGGGCGATGGACCGGCGACGGGCGGTCGCGATCCTGGCCGGCCCGGTGGCGCGGTCATAGACGCTCGGGGTCGTCCCCCCTCCCGGACGCGCCGCTGCAACAATACGCACATATACGTGTAAGCGATGGGGGAACCATGGCGTCGCGCGCCAAGGCCGAACCACCCCTGCAGGGCATGATGCGAAAGAACATCACGATCACCCCGGAGGAGAGCGCATTCCTCAACCGCCATCCCGAGATCAACCAGAGCGCACTGTTCCGTCAGATTGTCGAGAGCCTGATGCTCGCCGAGAGGTCGCCGAGCGTGGCCTCCACCCAAGCGGTGCGCCTCGGCAAAGCGGTCTATCGGTCGGGCGCGATCATGTTCCAGAAGCCGAACGAGCGGCGACCGTAGGCGAGCTCGGCCCGGCCCGTTCCCGCCACGGGGCGTCCTGGTCCCGGAGACGGGGGCCGAGCCCTTCGAGCGCCGGGTGGTTCGCGTCCTGCGCGCGGCTATACACGATTCCTTCAGCCCCGGGGGTGAGTCGATACGCCTGCACGGCGGTGGTCGGTTCGAGCGTTTCGAGCGCATGGCGCGACACTAGATGCCCGAAGGCCCAACGGCGCCGGAGGGCGAGCTCGGTGAAGTGCGGAACGTAGTGGCCGCCACCGACCCCGAGAGCGACTCGGTCCCCGACGGACGGGACGAGCTCCGGAATCACTCCGGCGAGGAGCCGAGCCGCCTCCGGTGCGGGGGCGGTGTGCTCTCCGGAACCGATCTCCACAAAGAACGCGGGAAGTTCGAGCGCGGGTCCGTGATGCGTCGCTTCGTAGGTCACCGGGATTCCGAGCGGCGGGCTGAGCTCGTCGAGGCGACGTAACGCCCCGGCCATCCCCATCGGGTCGGCGGGGACGAGCGTGCTGGGACGGCCCCCCATGTCGGCCTGAGGGCCTAGGTTGCCGAGCGGGTGGACCGTGAGCGAACGGACGTTTTCGCGGCTGCGATGAATCGATGGGAAGATGAGCGTGGGTCTAAGCTCGCGCACCTCGGAGGGCAGGCGTCGGTCAAGCCCTTCGTCGTGAATGTGGAGGACCGGTCGGTGGAGGACCAGCATCGAACCCGTGAGTCGGCGCAAGGGCGCGCCGTCCACGTGACCGGCCGCTGCGGGGAGCGTTCCCCATGCAGCGGAAACCGCTTCCGCGACGGGGTCTCCACTCGAGATCACTACGACGGCGCGGTCCATCGGAACCAACCCGACGCCGGTCCCCCACAATAGTCCAGCGCTCGCGAACGGCCCAGCAGCGGCCCGGCGTGCCGGACCCGACGAATGGCCGAGCGTTCACCGGGCCGGAGGGTACGGTTCGGTTCGTCGGCGGAGGAAGGCGAAGTACGCGGAAGGTCCCTCGGCCTCATTCGCGGAGCGATAGCCGGTGCGAAGGAAGAGAAACCGGGACTCGAGCAGCGTCACCACTTCACAGAGCGAGGGACGGTGCCGGGGACCCGTCGGCTGGGTGTGCTCCCGGGCGACCCACGACAGCACGAACGCACCCCCGGGGCGTAACACACGGTGTACCTCCTCCGCGTAACGCGCACGACGGCGAATAGGAATCGTGTGAAAGCAGCCGTTGTCGACCAGCCCATCGAAGCTCCCGTCTCGGAACGGCAGGGCCAGCACATCACCCTCCTGGATGGGGCCGTCCAAGTGCGCCTCCGTAAGGCGGCCGCGGGCGGCTACCACCGCGCCCGGAGAGAGGTCGATGCCCGAAGCTCGGAACCCGGAACGGGCGAGATACAGGACATTCGAACCGGCTCCGCACCCCACGTCCAGAATCTCCATCCCTCTCGTGAAGAACCCCGTATCGACGGCTAATACGACCTGCGGGCTCGGACCGGGGTCGAACCACGGCAGCTGGTCGTAGGGCGATTCTTCGTAGGTGGCGCGCCACTGGTCCCGGTCCCGCTCGGAACTACCCCCACGGCGGCGAGGTGACCGCGGACTCGACGGCAATTCGGACACCCGTTCCGGCGATGTCGAACCTCCTCAAGAAGAGCATGCCTCCGATTCCTGGACCGGCCCTTGGCGGATGCATCGTCCAACGCGGCGTCGCTCTCTTATCGGGACGGCCGCGTAGACCGACGGTTGGTGGTTCGTGAACACCTCGGTCGAACTGCTCGTCCTCAAGGTCGTGATCGCCCCCGTGTTCGTAGGGCTCCTCAGCCTGATCGCTCTCCGATACGGGCACCGCACGGCCGGTTGGCTGGTCGCGCTACCGGTCAACACCGGGACGATCGTCTTCGTCCTCACGATCTCGGAGGGGCCGGGCTTTGCCGCCACCGTAGCGCTGGGCGCGCTCCTCGGAATCGTTTCCATCTCCGTCTTTACGATCGTTTACGCGCGCTCGGCCGTCCGCCTGCCCTGGCCGGTGTGTCTCGGGCTCGCCTGCCTCGGCTTTCTCGCCTCGACGCTCGTCTTGAGCCGATTCCCTGAGTTGGTCGTCGCCGAACTAGTCGCCGCGGTAGTGGCCGTCGCCGTCGTGCTCCGCTTCGTGCCGATCGGAAAAGAGCTCGAAGGGCCGCCGGCATCACCTCGCTGGGAGATTCCCCTACGGATGTTCACCGCCGCGTCACTCGTCCTCGTGATCACGACCGCCGCCGGTGCGCTGGGACCCCGGCTGAGCGGACTCTTGAGCCCGGTCCCGGTGTTCACGATCACTCTCGTGATATTCACCCACTCCCGCCACGGTCCGGCACCCGTGTTCGTGTTCCTGAACGGCCTTCAGTACGGCCTGTTCAGCTTCGCCGCGTTCTGCGCCGTCGTCGGAGTCCTGCTCGTCCCCGACGGGTTGGCCGTATCGTTCGCCGCCGGGCTCGCAGCATTTCTCGCGGTCTACGCCGTCCTTCGAAGAGTACTCGACCGGACAAGTGACCGAGTCGAGTCAAAGCCGGGGGAACCCCGGTAGCGGCCTCGAGGCCGACTCGTTCCGGCGGGATTTCGCTTCACCAAAGGATTATCCCCCGTTCCCCCGAGTCTTCGAAGGGCTCGATGAAGTTTCGCGATGCTCTCGAACACGTCGAGGCCAGTGGCCGGCTCGTCCACGTGAACGACCCGGTGAGCCCCAAGTTCGAGGTCGCGGCGCTTCTTCGGAAGTACGAGGGCCGCCCGGTCCTCTTCGAGAACGTTCGCGGTAGCTCGCTCCGAGTAGCCGGGAATCTCCTCAGCAGCATGGACCTTCTCTGCGAAAGTCTCGGGTTCCGCAAGGAGGAGTGGATCGAGCGGCTCGACACAGCGATGCAAAATCCCGGCCCGATCTCCGAAGGCCCGGCCGACTTCGACTACCTCGAGCCCGACCTCGACCTTCTGCCCATCCTGGCGCATTTTCCCCACGACCAAGGTGTCTACGTCACGTCCGGGGTGGTCTTCGCGCGCCGGGGCGACCGACGGAACATGTCGTTCCATCGGCTCTCGAAAATCGGACGGGACCGGTTCGTCGGTCGGCTGGTCGAACGGCGGGACCTTCACGCGATGTACCTCGACGCCCGCGATCACGGAGAGGATGTGGACGTCGCGGTGGCGATCGGCAATCGCTCGGGCGTGCTCGTGGCCGGGGCGACCTCGGTCGAGCGGGGTCGCTACGAGCTTGATATCGCGGCCGCGCTCGAGCACGGCATCGAGGTCGCTCCGGCGAAGACCAACGGGACGAGCTATCCCACCGACACCGAGGTCGTGCTGGAGGGGAAAATCCTCCATGATGAAACGACGTCCGAGGGACCGTTCGTCGACCTCACGAACACCTACGACGTGGTGCGCGAACAGCCCGTGTTCGTCATCGACCGGATCGCGCTCCGCAAGAACGCGGTCTACCATGGGCTCCTGCCGGGCGGCAACGAGCACCGCCTGCTGATGGGAGCTCCGCGTACGCCGACCATCTACCGGTCACTCCGGGCCGCGGGCGTCGATGTGGCGAACGTCTACCTCACGGAGGGGGGCAGCGGTTGGCTCGACGCGGTCGTCGCCATCCGCAAGCACCGGGACGAGGATCCCCGCATCGCGATCGAGGCGGCGATCCGAGGTCATCCGAGCCTCAAGAAGGTCACGGTCGTCGACGCGGACGTCGACGTAACGAACCCGCACGACGTGAACTACGCGCTTACGATGTACTGGGAGGCCGGCAAGGAGCTGGTGCTCCGGAACGTCAAGGGCTCGAGCCTCGACCCGATGGCGACCCCGGACGGTATCGGCTGCAAACTCGCCTTCGACGCGACGAAACCGCTCCGGGTACCTCCCGAGAAGGAGCTGAAGATGCGCAAGGCGGAGCTCGCGCCGGAGCGGTGACCCGGGGGGACCGATGGACGAGCTCGTGACCCACCAGCCGATCTCCTGGCTTGACGACGTCGACTCGAACGGGGTGGTGGTCAACCCCCAGCATGACCTCTACGGGAAGAGTCTCGCCGGTGTCACCCTGAGATTCCCCGGTGCCTCCGGCTCGACGGTCGGCTCCGACCGGATCGTCAACCTCGCGTCCCGCGGAGTCGGACCGCGCAAGATTGTGCTCGAACGGGCGGACCCGATCACGATGTGGGGGGCGATCCTGGGAGGCATCGACATCGAGATCCCGGGGGTCGAGCCGCGACACGTCGACCGCCGCCGGCTCGAAGCCCTCGGCGTCGAACCCGAGATCGCGGATTATCTCGCCCGGGCCGGAGAGCTTCTCGGGACCGACCAGTTCATCCCGGTCGACCATGTCCAAATCGCGGGGGTATCGTACAAGACGATCACCGAGACCGGTCTCCAGCTCCGACGCGACCTCGCCCGGAAGTACAAGTTTCGCGCCGGACACGTCACGATCAATCCCGCCGGCATGGACATGCGCGACTGGCGGGCCCTCGGCATCCCCGAGGAGTTCGCCCGGAAACAACAGGAGGTCATCGACCTCTACGTGTCGATGGGCGCCGCGCCGACCATCACCTGCACTCCCTACCTCATCGGGGAGATGCCGCCCCCGTTCACCGATGCGTTCCTGTCGGAATCCTCGGTCGTCGCGTACGCGAATTCCGTCCTGGGCGTCCGCACCAATCGGGAATCCGGGCTGAGTACGCTCCTCTACGCGATCGCGGGCTTCGGTCCCCGTTACGGGCTTCACCTTCCCGAGCACCGAAATCCCCGGGTGGAGATTCGGGTCGCGTGCCCGATCCGCGGCACGGTCGATTACGGACTGCTCGGCTACCGGCTCGGGGAACTCGTGAAGGGCCGCGTCCCGTTCCTCCGCGGCCTACCGGCCGAGCCGACCCTCGAGGAGCTCAAGGTACTCAGCGCCGCCGGGGGGGCGTCCGGGGCGATCGACCTCTACCATATCGAGGGCGTTACGCCGGAGGCGCGGAACCGCCGCATCGACCTCGACCGGATCGAAGCGGTGATCGAAGTGGACCGGGCGTCGCTGGACGAGGTGAAGCACCGGCTGAACACGGGACGCGTCGACCAGGTCGACCTGGTAACGTTCGGTTGTCCGCACGCGTCGTTGGAGGAAGTACGGGAGATCGCCGCGCTCCTGGACGGCAAAAAGATCCGAGCCGGCGTGAAGCTCTGGGTCTGCACTTCACGGGCGGTGAAGGAGATCGCGGAAAAGCTCGGTTACGTCGCGACCATCAGCGCGGCGGGCGGAAACGTTGTCGCCGATACCTGCATGGTCGTCGCTCCGATCGAAGCGATGGGCCCAACGACCACCGCGACCAACTCGGGGAAGGCGGCGAAGTATCTCCCTCGATTCTGTCAGCAGAACGTGGTCTTCGACTCCGCCGAAGAAATCGTTCGCCGGGTCCTCGCCTAGCCCGGGCGGCCCGACACCGAAACGCGTAACGTTCGCGAACTTCCTCGGGGTGGCCGAGACGGATGCTAGCGCCATCGCGTCCCGTCCGAATCCCGGTCGGGACGGTCACGCTCGAGGGGGACCTAGTTGCACCGAGTTCCGGCCGGGGGATCGTGTTGTTCGCCCACGGGAGCGGCAGCGGGCGAAAGTCGCCGCGCAACCGAGAGGTGGCGCACCGGCTGAACGAGCATGGTCTCGGTGCGCTCCTACTCGACCTCCTCGCCCCCGCGGAAGTCCCCATCGACGAGCTCACCGGGGAGTATCGATTCGATATCGATCTCCTCTCCGGCCGTCTCCTCGGGGCCACGGACTGGTTGGTCCGTCAACCCGGATGCGAGCACTCAGCGGTCGGCTATTTCGGTGCGAGCACGGGCGGCGCCGTGGCGATGGTCGGCGCCGCCGAGAGGCCGAAGCTGGTCGCGGCGATCGTCCTGCGCGGTGCGCGCACCGACCTCGGCGACCGGGTGGCTGCCCAGATCCGGTGCCCGACGCTCGTGCTGGTGGGCGGGAACGACGTTTCGATTCTCCAACTCAACCAACGGACGATGCAGCTGTTGCGCTGCCGGCGCGAGCTCGTCGTAGTGCCGGGGGCGACCCACCTGTTCGAGGAGCCCGGGGCGCTCGACCGGGTGGCGGAACACACCGTAGCGTGGTTTGACCGCCACCTTTGAAGGCGCGAACGCCCGTCGACCTTCGGCGAACTCGCGATGAGCCACGCCGATGTCGGCTTACGTGGTCTAGGG
Organism: Thermoplasmata archaeon; assembly: GCA_035626215.1. Classification (GTDB taxonomy): domain Archaea; phylum Thermoplasmatota; class Thermoplasmata; order Lutacidiplasmatales; family UBA184; genus Lutacidiplasma. The sequence goes on along the minus strand of DASPOD010000041.1, from coordinate 10,309 downwards.
GTCAGGTGCGGATGAAGTGCGGGGCGTCGAGAGGATACTCGAACGTGATTTCGACTAGGCCTCGGACTTTGCCGCCTTTCTTCCAGTGGCTCTGGCAGATCACTTTCCGCACTCCGTTCTTCTCGGTGGTGTACACGTTCGGTCGGCCCGAGGCCATGACCTTGCGCAACTTCTCCTGCGCCGCCGGCGGGTGGCAGTCCAAGAGGTTCTTTCCCAGCAGCGCTTTCCCCCCGTCCGACGCGTTCACCTCGGCCGAGCGGTTGTTCAGGTAGAGGATCTTGTAGTTCGTGTCGCAAACGGTCACGGAACAGGGAAGCTCGTCGAACCAGGGGAGATGCGGGATTTCCGGGGACATATCCGCTCCGTCCCGAAACAGTCGGCGCCCGCAACTTAAGCATCCGTCAGTTTCGCCCCACTAACCGGGCAGCGACGACTCCACTTCGGACGCCAGCCGCTGCCGAGACCCCCGAGGCGAGCCCCAAGGCGGGCACGCTCAAGTGGGGTTGAGCGTAGCGGAAGGCGATGTCGAGCCAACTCTCCCGGCCCCGGGCCCGGGAGGCGGGCGTCCCGGTCGGAACGCTCGAGCCGGGTCCGAAGAACGCCATCACGGACGTTGCCGGCGTCCGCGTGGGCCAAGTGACCCTGATCCGAGGCGAGACGGTTCGCACCGGAGTCACCGCCGTCGTTCCCCGGGCTGGCGATCTCCTCGGCCATCCGGTGCCCGGCGCGGTACACATCGCGAACGCCTACGGTAAATTGATGGGCTCGACGCAGGTCAACGAGCTTGGGGAAATCGAAACTCCGATCCTCCTCACGTCCACGCTCAACGTGCCGCGGGTGGCCGATGCCTTGATCGATTACCTACTCGAGCTTCCCGGTAACGAGGCCGTCGCGACGGTGAACCCGGTGATCGCGGAGACGAACGACCGACTGCTGAACGACGTCCGGTCCCGTCCGGTGGGACGGGACGAGGTGGCCGAGGCGCTCCGGGGCGCGAGCGACGCGACCCCGTCCGAAGGGTCGGTCGGTGGGGGCACCGGGACCGTGGCGTTCGGATTCAAGGGCGGCATCGGCACTTCGTCGCGACAACTTCCCGCGTCTCGGGGCGGATACCGCCTGGGCGTGCTGGTCCAAACCAACTTTGGCGGTCTCCTGACCATCGCGGGAGTGCCCGTAGGCCTCGAGCTCGCCGACCAACGGCCTCGGACCCCCGAACCGCCGTCCGGGGGATCGGTCATTGTGGTCGTCGCGACCGACGCTCCGGTCGATGCCCTGAACCTGCGACGCCTCGGCGCCCGGGCGATGCAGGGAATCGCTCGCACGGGCTCGGACGGGTCGGACCGCAGCGGCGACTACGCGATTGCGTTTTCGACTACCGAGGGACCCACTCGGCTCGGCCACCGGTCGATGGACCCTTTGTTCTGGGCGGCGATCGAGGCGACGGAGGAGGCGGTCTACAACTCCCTCTTTCGGGCCACGACGGTTTCGGGATGTGGGCGCACCTTCGAGGCGCTGCCGCTCGACACGACGTTCGAAATTCTCCGCCGCCACCGACGCATGGGACCGGACTCCCTGTAAGGCGACGCCGGCGCGTCGCCGGCCCAACGTCCGGAAAAAAAGAAGGAAGGAAAGGGTTGGTCGCTGGGGGGGCCGTCCCCCTCACCGATACATCGTTTCGAAGTCGAAATGCCCGGGGTCCATCTGGACCTCGCGGGCCAACGTCCTCGCTAGTTCGGTGAGCCGGTTCGCCTCGTCGAAGTTGCCTTCGGTCTTCAGGACCGACACCGCGGTCATCGCCTTTGTGATGACCGATTCGGGGGTGCGTGAGCCCCCCGTCGCACCGGCCATCGCCATGGGACCCGGGCCGGGGCCCGACGCGCGTGCACCTTCGGGCGGAGCCAAAGTCGAGGTGTTGCGTCCCGCCCTTCTTCCGCCGAGGTAGGCCACCACGCCGACGACGAGTGCCGCAAACGCCACGAGCAGGGCGATTCCCAGGGTCCCGAACATGTCGTACCATGCCGGGGCAACGTAGTTCTTCTTCGCGTTCAGCTCGTTCTGGAGGCTCTGGACTTCGGCCGCCAGGCTGGCGATCTGCGAGGTGTCGCTCGACAGCTGGGCGGTGTCGGTCGAGATGGTCGAATCCGCCGTCGCGAGCTGGGCCTGGAGCGACGCCACCAGGGTCGCGTTGGCCGAGTTGTCCGACTGCAGCGCAGCGATCTGGGCCTCGAGCGATGTGGCGGTCGCCTGCGCTGTGGCCAGCTGGCCCTGGAGGGTCGACACCTGCGACGTCAACGAATGGACCTGGGCGTTCAGCGAGGCCACCTGGCTTTCGAGCGACGCGATGCTGGCGTTTGCCGCGGTGAGGCTCGCCTGGAGCGAGGCGACCTCACCCTGCAGCGACGTGATCGTAGCCTGTAGGCCCGATATCGTCGACGCGTCGGTGGCGAGCTGGGACTCCAGCTGGGCGATCAGCGTGTTCGCGGCTGCGGCTTGGTTGTCGGCGTAGAACGAGACCGACTGCGTGCTCGTCACCGCGCCCGGCGCGGAGACGGTATAGACCACGGTGTACGCGCCGTCGGGCAAGTTCACGGTGTTGAGCGAGTACGACCCGCTCAGCCCGGTCGCGAGAACGGTTGCGTCCGCTCCCGAGACGAGCGCGAGCGTTCCCGTCGCTCCGGCGAAGTCGCTGCCGGAGAACGTGAAGGTGTCGGTGCCCGTGACCAAGGACGCAGGCTGCGAAGCCCCGACCCCGCCGGTCAGGAAGATCTCCTGGCCCTGCCATACCATGCCGTAGTTCAGTGCCTCTTCGAGCCCGCAGATCATGAAGTAGTCGCCGTATCCGACCAGCCCGCCGCACGTGACGTACATGAACGTCGCGTTACCCGCCGCCTGGAGCGAGACCACCACCGGCGAAGTGTCCGGCGCCGATAGGTCGACGGAGAACTGCCCGGTGTAGGTCGTTCCCGGAACGTAGGTAGTGTTGAGGTACTCCCCCGGGGCGCTTCCCGTGCTGACGTTCAGGTAGTCGAGGTAGTTCATGCCGTAGAAACCGACCGTACCCGTGACCATTCCGTCCGAGAGCGTCAGATTCGTGCTGAAGTACCCGGACATGGGTTCGGCCGTCACGATGATCGGGTTCGACAGCAGCCCGTCATAGCTCGCCTGGAGGACGAACGTGACCGGCTGGATCGGTCCAATCGCGCCGGGGGCCTGGTCCACCACGTCCGCGAACAGCTGGCCGGAGTCGGTCCAAAAGCCGACGAGACCGGACACGGTCGACAGATATGACCCTACGACACTCCCCGACGTCTCGGGCGGCAGGCTCGGGTCGACGATCGCGCCCGGTGGGACCAGCACAGTGGTCTGGGTGACCACCGCTCCGCCCACCGGCACGTTGTTCAACGTGACGAGGGCTTGGCCGCCGGTCAGGACGGTGCCCATTCCGGTGGACGCCATCATCGGGACTTCGGCCTCCCCGTTGGTGATCAATCCGAGAGGCGTTTCCACGCCCAGCGTCAGGGTACCGCTCTTGAGCTCGGGCTGCTCGATCGCGAAGTACTGGAAGGACCAGCCCGCCGAGATCGAACCGCTCGTCTCGGTCACGTAGAAGTACCCGTACTCACTGCCGTTCGTGAACGCGCTCTGGGGGACCCAAGCCGGCGTGTACGTGAACGTCGGACCTGAGATCTGGGTCATGACGGTCGATCCCGCGCTGTACGTGGTCAGGTCGAACGGCGCCGTGCCCCCGACGATCTCGAAGGTGTAGGTGGACCCGGCGAGTAACGACTGCACGGGCAGAAGGACACCGCCCGTTCCGACCTCCTCGATGTAGAACGGCTCGTTGTCGAGCGCATGCTGGGACGACGTCACCTGTCCAATCAGGACATTGTCGAGCTCCGCCGCGAGCGGTAGACCGAGTCCTTGGAGATAGTTCCAGCCGGCCCCAGCCGGGTTGTTCAGGGTCCCGAACCAGTAGGGAAGGTTCTGGTCCTGGGGGAACTCGTCCTGCGACGCCAGCTGATACTCTCCGTAGACGTTGGCCGGTGCCCACAGCGTGATCTGTTCGTAGATGTTGATGCCACACGCTTCCGCGCTGCAGATCAGCTCGGTGATCCCGCCCGAGCCGATGTTCGTCATCGGCACGTACGGGTCGATGGTCGTAACTCCCGCCTGCTGAGCGTTGTGAGCGTCGAAGAGCAACGCGTTGATGTCACCGAACCGAGCGTTGCCGAACGCGGTCAGCGCCTGTTCCTCGATGAGCGCCCATTCCCCCGCGAAGATCGGGGTCGCGAACGAGGTACCGCCGTACGACAGTAGCCACTGGCCGCCGGCGTAGACGCTCATGTTGAACGCGGCGCTCCCGGAGACCACCGGGTCGATCAGCGCGCCACTGCTGTAGGTGTCCAACGCGTTCTGCCACCAGGGTTGTGGCTGCTCCGAGGACTGGCCGAAGCCTCCACCGGTCTCTCCCGGCGGTAGCGCCGGGCTCGTTACGTTGCCGAACGAATACTGGTAGATGATGTAGAGGCCCTCTTGCCAATAGGTGTAGCTCCCAATGCCGCTCACGGGGGCGACGACCATCCATTGGCCCCCGATGCACGTGTACTTCCATGTCCACGGGAACTCCAACCCGTTGTATTCGGCCGTGACCATTCCGCCGCCGACCGAGGTGACCCCGGACGCAAGCGCCGGGATGCTCCCCTGGACCGGGAACGGGTAGACCGTGGGTCCGGAGTCCCCGGAGGCGAACATGTTCGTCACGCCCGTGGCCGCTAGTTCGTCCAGCGCTTCATTCTCGAGCTGGAGATACTGGGGGGTCCCGTAGATCGCCGTCAGCTCCTCGCCGGTCCCGTAGGAGTTGCTCGTGATCGTCACCGTCGTGACGGGTCCCGAGACCGATTGGCTCGTCGCCCCCGTCTGGAGGTTGATCACCGAGGCCGCCGAGGGCAGAGTCGCCGGCGAGCCGCTCGTGAGGTACTGCGCGGTGAACTGATAGGCGGAGTCGAAGGAAGTCAAGCCAGCGTCGCCGACCGAGATCAGGTCGATGTGCGCTTGCGGCGCCATCGCCGCCGCGTACTCGATGTCAAGGCTGGTCTCCACCGTCCAGCCGTACGCGAACCCGTTGTCGATGCAACCATAGAGGTTGCTGTTGGAGTAGTACTCGAACGGGGTGTTCAGACCGATCACTGTGAGATGGTCCAGAACGTCGACGCCCGTCTGTTGGTCGAACGCCTGCAGGTCACTCGGGATCGGACAACCCACGTCGATGATCCCGATGGTGATACCCTGCCCCTGGTCCGGCTCGCTGGAAATGGTGCTGAGCCCGTTCCAGAGGTTGTCCGCGCCGGTGAGCGCGGGCATGCTGCACGGGAACAGGAACTGCCAGTCGATCCCCATCAATTGGGCCCAGGTGTAGTCCTGTTCGGCGCAAGCGCTCTCGTCCCCGCCCCCGAGCACCTTCGTCGGAGGGAGGTACCATTGGCTCGACACGCTGGGCGTAGTGGGAATCGTGGTCGAGATTCCCAACGCTGAGAGGTTGGTCGCAGGGGAAAGACCGACGATCGGCGAGGCGATCTCGGGTTGCGCGAACAGCGTACCGAGCCCGGCGACGCTACCCGCGTGCATTCCGCTCGGCAGGTACGCATTTCCTGTGCTCAGGAGGATCGAGCGCGACGTCGTCGAGTTGAGCACGGCGCTCGCGTTGCCGTAGAGCGGGTTCCACAGCCCGGGCGAGCGGTACTGCTCGAGGAACGCGCCGATCTGCGTGTGGAACGCCTTTTCGATCTGCTGGACCGTCCCGGTGACCGTGAGGTACATGCGGGCGTTGTCCGGGGTCACGGTCAAGCCGTACCCCGTGAAATACGCCGTGTCCGCGGTATACTGCGACGCGGGCACCCCGAACGCTCCGGCAATGGCGCCCGAGGTCACAAAATCATGGAACAGTGGACTGGTAGGATTCTGGATTTCATTGACAAAACTGTCGAGACCGCTCGCCGAGCCGACCGACACTAGGACGGTCATCTGTTGGCTCAGGTCGAGGGCCGACGGATTAGGGGTAATCGTGTACCCATATTGCGCCGCCTGGGTCGCCGTCGCCGGCGAATAGGTCGGTGACGAGACCGAGGCCAATGGACCGCCTACGGATGCGGGCGCTGAACTGGGAGCCGACGCGGCCGGCGTCGAACCGACCCCGGCGAACGCGACACCCGGCAACGCCCCAATCGAAAAGCCGACGGCGGCCGCGACCACGACTAACAGCGCGAGCGCGGCTCTTCCTTTTCCTCTCCCCAACATTCTTCTCTTCTCCCGGAGAACCCCGAGCCGGAGCCTGGAGTTCATCGGCTTGAACGATGACCCAGCTAATGAATCGCGTGAAATGGGGATGGAATCAACTGAGGTACACCATCCCGGCCGGTCCAACTCGGGACTCCCGGCCCTCTTCGTCCCGCAATCGTTGAGCGATGGCCAATTCTTCGGCCGGTGGCCCGCGGAACGGGGCTCGGCGTCGATCGAGCGGGGCTTCGTCCCCCAGGTCTCCGCCGTTCTCGATGGGAAGCAGGGAGGCAACCACCAATGGAAGGCGGGAAACCCGGTGACGACGATTCGACCGGCGCGACCCGAAGAATCTTCCGAGCGCGATGGACCTTTGGCATTTTTGGCGCCGGATTTAGTCGGGCCGGCCGGCTTCGCTCCGAGAACACCGCCGTTCCGTGAACTGATCCACTGAGTGAAACGGAAAGGGCCCCCGCGAGCCTGACCAAGGTCGGGAATGCGCCCCTCTCAGGTTCGACTCCGATCGGAACAGCGGACCCGATTCGCAGCAGGGATGACGCCAGGACCCTGTCCAAATCCGCCGGCGCCGGATTCTTCGGAGTCTACCGAACGCGAAACCCAACCGGACCGCCGACCAACATTATACCTCGGTCAGTTCCAAGATAAAAAGAACCCACCCAGAGATTCGAGTCGGCGACGTCGAGGCGCGACTCTACGTCACCACCAATATTTCCGGCGCAACGCCGAGGGTCGAAGTGAGTCCGGACGAAAGGTATCGGGACCGGCCGGCTGCCGACGGTTTCCGGATATTCAACAATCCGGACGTCCGGTGAGGGCCGCTCGGTCCGGACTATCGGCCACCGCGCCCTTCGGGCAACCGACCGACGCTGAAACGGAGCGGAGGGCTCGAGCGGGGGTCACCTTCGACCGGTTTGGGTTCCCCGCGTCCAGGCGAACGGCCGAGGACGGCTCTCGCCTTCACGGTTCCATTCACTGACCGCGTTGAGAAAGCTCGGAAGCCCGGCGGGCGGGGCTTGTTGAGTACGACCTTGGTGGGCCTCGCGAATCGACTCGACCACCTTCTGCCTCCACTGCTCCGTTCCCGCGCAGACTTCCGTAGAGATCCTAGGATGGCGGTTGAGCCACTGCTGCAGGGAAGGGGACAGCGAAGGACCGCTTTCCTTCCCAAGGAGAACGATCTTCTGCTCTCCCATTCGTCCGTCTTGGACGGCCCTCAAGAACGCGAGGAACTCTTGGTCCGTGTATCGGCGGGCGGTACGCAAAGGCTCACGTCGGTCGAGCAAGCTCAAGGTGGTCACGAGGTCCGCGACCCACGGTCTTCCCAATCGGGGCGCGAACCTCGAGGCATCTCCTCCCCGCCGTTCGGAGCCGACCACGGCCTCCTTCGGCCCGTTCCCAAACCAGAGCGCGGCGGCCCGATGGGGAGGATTGACGTAGACACCGACCAGGTCGACCTCTCGAGCCCGAAACCGTGGGTCCTGCGCCAGGAGAGCCACCCGGGAACGGTCCGGTCGAATGCCGTGCGCCTTCCATATCCGGCGGATGGTGGAGTGACTCACGCCCGTGGCGCGAGCCAAGGAACGCGTCGACCAATGTGCCCGGCCGCGAGGCCGCTCGTACAGCGTCTTGGCCAAGATTGTCCGTACCAATCGTTCGGGCACCGGAGGCGGGGAGCCCGTTCGAAGGGCGTCTTTACGAATGCCTTCGACGCCGAAGAGGGCGAACCGGGAACGCCAACGAGCCACCGTGATCGGGTTCGCGCGAAGGCGCCGAGCGATCTCCCGGTTGGAGCACCCTTGAGACGCCAGCAGCACGATTCTGGCCCGCATCACGAGCCGGTACGGGGTCGAACCTCCACGACTCCAGCTTTCGAGGAGCGACCGCTCCCTCTCGCTGAGCGTTTGAGGCGCGGGCCGGCGCACGAAAGCTCATGCAGAGCCTCTTAGCGTTTGAATGTACCGGTTGGCCCACTTCCCGCGGACTCGGGAAACCGAGGGTCCGTCTCGTACCGCTTTCCCTCGCGGTATTTTCCTCGGTTCCAGTATAAGGCCGCCGGCGGGGACGTGGGTCCATCGTGGCCGCTTGCGTCGCTCAATCGACCACGGGGTTCCCGGGGAGATCGGGGTGCTCCCGGCGGGAGTTTCCCCGGCCGGGTAGGCCCGCCCGGATTTGAACCCGCGTCAGAGGCTCGAGAGGCCTCTATCCTTGACCACTAGACTACGGGAGCGCCACGGGCCCGTAGCAGGGGCCCTCTTTGAGCCTTTCGACGCGCGGCGACCTCAGCGGAGGGCGACTGGCTGCGGTGCGCTCGGATCGGCCTCGACCACGACCGCGGTCCCGTAGGCCAAGATCTCGGTCATCACCTCGCCCATCTCGGACGTGTCGAACGAGACGGAAACGACCGCGTTCGCCCCGAGCGACCGGGCGTGCTCGAGAAGACGGGTGAGCGCCTCGTGACGCGCCTGTTCGAGGAGCTGGGTGTACTCGGTGATCTCCCCACCGCCGATCGCGCGAAAGCCGGCAACGATGTTCCGCCCAAGACCTCGGGACCTCACGATGAGCCCGTAGGTGAGCCCGATGACCTTCGTGATCCGACAACCGGGGACGAACGGCGTCGTGACGATCGGGAAATTCGGGGGCGGTGCCCAGACGGACGCTTGCGATGGAAGCGGCGTGGCGGACATAGGGACGGCACCTCTCCCGAAGGAATAACCCTGGCCCCCGGAGTCGCCCGAAGCTCCTAAGACCCGGCGGGCGATTCCTGGTTCGTGACTCCACCGGTGAAGGCCCGAAGCGGCCACATCCTGCTCGACCCGAAGCGGTCGTACCGCGACCTCGTCCGCGTCTATCCCGAGATCCACAAGCGGGTCGTCGAGATGAACCGCCCGTTCGTGAAGGACTCGGACCCCCTCCTCCCCGAGGTGCTCCTCGACGAGAACCTACGGGACCTCAAGGGGAATCGAAAGCCCGTCGGCTACAACCGCCAGGACGCCTTCGGACTGCGGCTCATCTTCCCGATCGCCGACGAAAAGCGCGCCGAGTTCTACTTCACCAAGCCCGCACGTTGCCAGGAGGTCGTGCAGATCACCGAACAGGTCTCGGCCCTCCTCCGTCGTCGAGGGATCAAGCACACCGTCGAATACGACCGCCTTCCTCTCGGGCCGCCCCGGGGTCTCCCCGGTGTCCCGCCGCCCGGCTCGGGGATGGGGTTCCTCGCGCCGCCGTAGACTTCTACGGTTCGCCCGGGGGCCGACGGAACGGCCAGAACGGGTTCACGGCAGGGGCGGGCCCGGGCGTCGCACCCTCTGTCGTGCCGACCCCGGCCTGCTGCAGCTTCCGCAGCGCTTCCCGGGCCTTCTCGAGGGCAGCGGCGTAGTCGGTCTCCCGAAGTCGGAGCGATTCTGCGAGCAGGGCCCGGACCTCCGAGGTGTCGACCCGAAGTTCGTGCGCGCGGGTCAGGGCCGTGTCGATGAGGTAGTGGAGGTTCGTGAGCTCCCGGTGGAGCGACTTCCTCAGATTCAGGTCTTCCTCGGTCTTGAGCAACAGCCGCGCGGCGTCGAGCAGCTGGCCCGAGCGGTCGAGGGACTCGACCTGGAGGAGCTTCTCGCGGATCGGACCGACCCGGACGTGCAGCCCTTCCTGGGCGAAGTTCACTTCGGTCTGAAGGTCGCGCCACCGGCGGACGAACGGGTCCCGGATCGCGGGCTCGAGCGCGCTCGTCGCGCGGGCGAGGAGCGCCTCGGCCTCGTCGGGCCGGCCCGCGTCGAGGGCGACCCGGGCCTCGCTGAACGTCTGCATCACGGGCGTCGTATCGAGCGCGAGCCGCTCGCCGACCCAGAGGCGGTCCTTGAATTCCGCCATCTGCCGCTCGACCTCCTCGCGACGGCGGCGCCGTCCGAGGTCGAGCTCGGCGCGGACGAGGGCCAGGGCCGGTCCAAACTCATGGCGAGTTCGAAGGTCGGTGATCTGGTTGCGCACATCTGCCCGACGCTCCACCTCGGCAGGGGGGACGTCG
>DASPOD010000040.1:0-27498 GCA_035626215.1 Thermoplasmata archaeon | reverse complement strand
TTTCGATAATGCGATAGCGTCGTTCACGATCACGACGCCAGCGATCACGCTCACCCCGACCCAAGGACCGAGCGGGGTGACGGTAACGGTCTTGGGGACCGGGTTCACACCGGGAGTCACCATCACGACGACGATCAGTTCGGGGGCTTCGATCACAACTTGCGGGGCGACGGTCTCGGGGACCGGCACATTCGGTTGCACGGTCACGATCACGTCGAGCACGTCGGCCGTCTACACAGTGACGGGGACCGGGTCTGACACAGGTAACGACCATGCCAGCGCGACATTCAGTGTCACGACGCCAACGATCACGCTCACCCCGACCCAAGGACCGAGCGGGGTGACGGTAATGGTCTCAGGAACCGGGTTCACGCCGGGGGTCGCGGTCACGACCTCGATCAGTTCGGGAGCGACGATCTCAAGCTGTGGGGCGACGGTCTCGGGGACCGGCACGTTCAGTTGCACGGTCACGATCACGTCGAGCACATCGGCCAGCTACGCGGTAACGGCGACTGGGTCCGATTCAGGTAACGACCACGCCAGCGGGACATTCAGCGTCACTACCCCGACGATCGCCCTCTCCCCGACGCAGGGACCGAACGGGGTGACGGTGACGGTCTCGGGGAGTGGGTTCACCCCGGGGGCCACAGTCACGACGTCGATCAGCTCGGGGGCTATGATCACGCCGAGCTGCGGGGCGACGGTCTCGGGGACGGGTACGTTCAGTTGCACGGTCACGATCGCAGGGACGGCCTCCGTGACGGCATATGCGGTGACGGCGACGGGCTCGGACGGAACCTTCGATAGCGCGACGGCACCCTTCACGATCACTACTCCAGCGGTTACGCTCACCCCGATGCAAGGGCCGAGTGGAGCAACGGTGACGATCTCGGGGAGTGGGTTCACGCCGAGGGTCACGGTTACGACGTCGATCGGTGCGGGGGCGACGATCGCGACCAGCTGTGTGGCGACCGTCTCCGGGACGGGCACGTTCAGTTGTACGGTCACGATCGCCGGGACCTCGTCGGCGACGGCGTATACGTTGACAGCGACGGGGTCGGATGGGGGAGCCGATAGCGCGACGGCGTTGTTCACGATCACGACCCCCACGATCACGGTGTCTCCGAGCCAGGCCACGGTGGGCGCGACGTATACAGTGACAGGGAGTGGGTTCTCCGTATCATCGTCCGTGACGGTGGCCTTCAACGGGGTGTTGCAGAGTCCGACCGGATGCACGGTAGGGACGTTCAGCGGGACGACGATTACGACGAATGCGACGGGCGAGTTCGCGTGCACGTTCAAGGTGCCGAGCGAGGTGGGGGGCACGTACGGCGTAGTAGCGACGGACGGAGCGACCAGCACCACCACCTCCGTCGGGCTCGTGACCGTGACCACCAGCAGTGCGTTTCCTTGGTGGGAGGTGGGACTCGCCGTTGCCGTCGTGGCCCTGGTGATCATCGCCGTGCTCCTATTGACGCGTCGCCGCCGACCGCGATCGACTCAAGCGTCCCCGGTCCAACCCTGGCAGGAAAAACCGACCCATTCCACGGAGCCAGGAGGGTGGATTCCACCCATTGGACCTCCGGTTTCTTCTCCCGCTGCGACTCCCAGCCCCCCCTCGGCACCCGACAGTGAGCTCCGCGCCCAGCCCACGGCTCCATTTCCCGAGTCTGAAGCGCGCGTCTCCTCCGCGGCGGCCAAGCCGTCCGATGAACTTTCGGACCTCGACATCGACTACCTGCTCGCGCAATTGGCCATACTCCGGACCGAGAGGGAGGGTCTTGCCAAGGTCCGTGCCGATATCGTCGAGCGCACTCAGAAGAAAGACGATGAGAAGCCCCCAGAAGAACCTACGGAGGAAGCGGACCAGTGAGCCTCTGGAATCGCCAGCCTGATTGCGGGAAAACCCGCTCGGGAAACCGGTTGAGGGACCGACCGGTTGTTCCGTAGGAGGTCAGGCTCCGAACACCGATCGGCCGACGATCGGACGACCTCCTTCGGCCAGCGATATTCGGGACCTTGCGAAAGGCCCTCGAAGCTAGGCTCCACACGAGAGGATCCCATTTACCGGGTCCCCTGCAACGGCCCCTGAGAACCCGGGACCGCATCGAAGACCAGGCGGGACCCTGCGTCTCGACCCGCGTCGCCCTGCTGAGGGGGGGCTGTCGGGAGTGGTCTCGCTGGTCATGGTGCGGCGGGCGAGGCCTCTAGAAAGGCAGTAGGAGCTTTGCCGCAATCTCAAGGCTTATATGGGGGGACCACGCAAGTCGTTCCTGCTGGCATTTTCGCATTATGCGGCCAGAATCAATGTTCAACCGTTGGGTCGTCTTGGCAATCGTCCTTGCGTTCGGACTGGTCCTTAGCCCGGCGCTGATCGGTCTCGGGGGCGCGGCAGGATCGCCTTCGGCGGGTTCTTCCGCCGGGTCGACCTCGCCCTCGGTCTCACCGGCCTCGGCCCTCTCGAAGGCACCGATTGCGATCCCCCCGATTCCGGTGCATCGGCTCAGCATGGCGGGGCCCAACACGGTCAACCCCACGGGATTCTACGCAGCCGAGCCGGCCCCGATGGGGATCGGCGATTTCGGTGTCGGTGCGGGTGGGCAACCGTACTCCTACAGCACCTCGGAGTTCCTCGGGAACTTCTCGTGGAAGAGCCTCAGCATTGGCAGTAGCGGCAGCACCTCCTTCACCGACCAGCTCAACGTCGTGTTGCAGTTCGTCGACAACGGGGTCACGTACGCGTACTGGATCCAAGACGTCGCCTTCATGGACAGCGCGACGGACCAGCTCACGTATGAGAACAACATCTGGAACTTCTCCTCCACGAGCGGCTGCCTGAGCAGCGGGGGCGTGTCGGGAAACGGGTCGGTCTTTGCCTACAGCGGTTGCATGGGCTACTACGCCGTGGATGCCACGACCCAGCCCGGGGCTGACCTTACCATGTCGACCCCGGGGGATTTCGCCCTGCTCGTCCGCTCCTACGAGAACGCCCACGGAGTTCCCGAGGTTGCCTTCGAGTACTGGGACGGGGTCACCAGCTGGTTTGTCACCTACGACAATGTCGTGTGGCCGTGGGCCACTTCGGTGACCTCGGACAACGGTTTCTTCGTGGACGGTTCGAGCCTCAATCCGTTCGGGCTGTTCTACGACGCCGAATTGGCGATGGGCGGTCCCGGCGGCGGATCATCAACGAGCGCCCAAAACCCCACGGACATCTCGTCGCGTCTTCTCTACTGGAACGACCACAACTTCGAGGCCCCACCTTCGGTCTGGAACTTCGGCAGCAACACTGGCGAGACGATCAGCAACGTGCAGTCGATTTTCTCGAGCGATCCCGCCGGCCTTCCGCTCACCGTACAGTTGAACGGGACGGCACAAAACGCCAGCCCAGCTCGGGCGTACGACCAGAATCGCGTCGGGGAGCTCTCCATCTCTGCGCCGGGAATCACCGCCGGTACGGTCGCGCTGCCGGGGGACACATGGAAGTTCGTCAACGATTCCGCGGAGCTCACCCTGGTTCCCGGGACGTACCACGTCTGGGTCAACTCGACCTCGTCGCACAACGACCTCGGGAGTTGCGAGATTACCGCCGGGGCTACGCTCGATGTCACGGTCGGGAGTAGCTGTGGGTCCGGATCGAGCTCTCCCTCGGTCAGCACGCCCACCGCTTCGCCGAGCGGCGCCGACGTCAACCAGTCGGTCACGTTCAGCTCCACCCTCATCTCGCCGGGTTCCGGCGGGGATACCTACGTCTGGAACACCGCGCCGGCCGGACTGGGGTGCACCTCCTCCACGACGCTCACGCTCTCATGCACTCCCACCGAGGCGGGTACGTACCGGGTCAACGTCACGGTCACCGACTCCGACGGTCATTCGGCGACCAGCGGAACGCTGAGCTTCGCGGTCACCTCCGACCCGAAGGTCGGGGCACCGTCGGCCAGCAAATCGAGCGTGGAAACGGGCGAGAGCGTCACGTTCACGGCGTCGCCCACCGGCGGTGCCACGCCGTACACATACAGCTGGAGCGGTCTGCCGACGCCCTGCACGCAGACGACCTCGGCGACCCCCGCGTGCACTCCTTCGAAGGCCGGGACCTATTCGATTTCCGTATCGATCCGGGACGCGAACGGCTACACGGTTTCCAGCCCGAGTCTAGCGTACACGGTGCTAAGCGGACCGTCCGTGGCCGTTCCTTCGGCGAGCCCCAAGAATTCGGTCGACGTTGACCAGTCGGTCACGTTCTCCACCACCGCGAGCGGAGGCACCGGAAGCTACAGTTACTCCTGGTCGGGTCTCCCCGCCGGGTGTACCTCGAGCTCGTCACCCGAGATCACCTGCAGCCCGTCGGCTGCCGGGGACTTCAACATCAACGTGAGCGTCGCGGATTCGGACGGGGGCTCGGCGACGAGCGGCATTCTCTCGTTCACCGTCTATACGGACCCGGCGGTTGGGAAACCCGTCGCCTCCCCTTCGACCGTCGACCTGGGCCAGTCGGTCACGTTCACCACGACCGCCACGGGAGGGTCCGGGGGGTACACCTACTCGTGGTCGGGACTCCCGGGCGGGTGTAGCTCGAGCTCGTCGGCCGAGATCTCCTGCACCCCTTCGGGCGCGGGGGATTCCAGCATCACGGTGAGCGTCGTGGATTCGAACGGGGGTTCGGGGACGAGTGGCGCTCTCGCATTTACCGTCTACACCGACCCGGCGATTGGGAAACCCGTTGCCTCTCCTTCGACCGTTGACTCTGGTCAGTCGGTCACGTTCTCCGTGACCGCCAGCGGAGGGTCCGGGGGCTACTCCTACTCGTGGTCAGGACTGCCGACCGGATGCGAGTCGAGCTCGTCGGCCGACATCACCTGTACACCTTCGGCCGCCGGAAACTTCTCGGTCACCGTTTCGGTGGTCGACACGAACGGCGGGACCGCCACCAGTGGCTCGCTCTCCTTCACGGTCGACGCGGCTCTGAAAGCCGGGAACCTCAGCTCATCCTCGGCAGGGGTCGACCTCGGCGGGTCGCTGGACTTCACCGTGAGCGGGGTGACCGGGGGAGCTGGCCCGTACAGTTACGCCTGGTCCGGACTGCCGGTCGGATGCCTTACGGAGAATACGGCCAACCTGACCTGCCAACCCTCCGCGGCGGGCTCGGGAACGGTTACCGTGGTGGTTACCGATGAGAACGGCGGGTCGGCGTCGACGACGACGTCCTTCCAGGTCTTCACCGACCCCACCCTTTCCGGCGTATCAGTCTCGCGCGACAGCGCCGACGAGGGTCAGAACGTGACGTTCTCGGCCCAGGGCGTGACGGGGGGGACGGGGACCTACACGTATCACTGGACGGATCTGCCGGCGGGTTGCGTGGGCGCGAATGCCTCGTCCATCGTCTGTTCCCCCACAGCTCCCGGCCAGTCGAAAGCTACGGTGAGCGTCACCGACTCGAACGGAGTCTCGGCGGAAGGTTCGGTCGCGTTCACCGTGTACCCCCGCCCGACCGTGGCCACGCCGATAGGCTCTCCGACCTCCGTTCAGGTGGGCCAGAATGTCGTGTTCTCGGTCAATGCAACGGCGGGCGCAGGCTCCTTGACGTACGTCTGGAGCGGCCTGCCATCCGGCTGTCTTTCCGTCAACTCCTCCTCCGTAACGTGCCAGCCTTCGGTCGCGGGCGCGACCGAGGTCACGGTCCATGTGGTCGATTCGAACGGTGTCTCGGCCACCAGCCGCCCGTTGGGCTTCATGGTCTCGGGCACGGCTACCCCCGGAACAGCGGCCTCATCGCCGGGCCCGGGCGATTTCATCCTTGGGGCCCTCGCGGCTCTGGCGGTCGCATTTGCCTGCCTTTGCGCCTGGGAAGCGACGCGGGGCCGAAGGCCGGGCTAAGACGGGATTCATCGGCCCAGGAGATTCGCTCTTCCCCGTCCAGTCGATCTTAGTGGTAATCACCAATAAACGTGGTCCAGGCGACGAGCCGACGTCGCGCGCCTAGAAAACCGGCCGCCGCGGACTACCCTGGGACCATGGTCGATTCCGAATCGGGGTCGGTTCGCGAGGAGACCTCCACCAAAGCCAGTCGCCCATCCGCCCGAGCCGGTGCCCTCCAGCGCTACACGTCACCCCGGGACCGGAGAGAAGAATTCGGCCTCTGACCCTAAGCTGCGACACACGGCATCGACCCTACGCAAGGCGTCTATCCCCCCAGGCGGTGAGACCGCGCGGAGAGGTCCGGAGTTTCCACCTGCGAGGGTCGTGGCAAAGTCGATACGGCGGGAGGTCTTCCTGCCGCCGCGGGGGTCCCGGGGAAGATTGGCGCTTTCTAGCGACGCTGCGACCGGTGTCAAGGTCTCCGGACCCTTGGCGAAGGTTGCTGCGAAGACCCTTGGGGCCCGGTCGGGGTGGCCCCGGACACCCGGTACTCGACGGGGGCTCTCTCGCCGGGGGTCATTGGTGCGGCCCTCGATCCAAGCGTTGCGGGGAGCTCGGCCATGAAGGGACTCGTAGTGGCAATGGACACTGCCATCGTCACGACCTGGTTCTTCTCGG
Source organism: Thermoplasmata archaeon (assembly GCA_035626215.1). Classification (GTDB taxonomy): domain Archaea; phylum Thermoplasmatota; class Thermoplasmata; order Lutacidiplasmatales; family UBA184; genus Lutacidiplasma. The sequence goes on along the minus strand of DASPOD010000040.1, from coordinate 20,964 downwards.
TTTATTTCGTGAAGACGTTCCCGACAAGTTTGGCCACCTACGTCCCCATCGTTCTTTTGGTGGGCTACCTCGCCGTTCTCTGGCTGATCTACCCCCGCGCGAGGCTCCGACTTCGCTTCGACCAGGCGACCATCGTGGCCCTCGTGGCCGGAGCGGCGTATGCCGCGATCATCTACGAGCCCCTGTTGATCGTCCACTCCATACTGCTTCCGGTCAGCATCACGTCGGTGGCAGTGATCCTCGCGTACTCGGCCCTGCTCGGGGTCTTCTTTCAGTCATTCTTGTTCAACGTCAACATGCGCAGCCTATTCGATCGACGGCACCCGGGAGCGGTCGCGCTCCCATTCGTGCTGTACCTGATTCTTCTCGTGCCATTGGGGACCCTCGAAGCGTATGCGGTCGCTTCGCCGCAGCAGATCCTGACGTTCGTTATCATCGACCTCTTTGGCGGCGCGGCCCTGTTCGTAGTGCTGTTGATCCTCTACGCGAAGGCGAAGTTCAACAACCTGCCGGGGATCCTCTTCTACCTGATCGCCGCCATTCCCAACGCTCTGTCGTTTCTGCTCGCAGCCAGCCCTGTCCTCGAGCTCGTGTGGCTGTTCGCAGCCTTCGGAGTGGTGATCGTGCTGGTGGAGTTCGCGCTTCCTTCGACATGGACGGAACGACGACTGTTTCCGGCGACCCAACGGCCCGCTTCGCCATCGAGCAATCGAGCCACCCTCGCCACGGTGGGGGCCATCGGCGCGGTGGCCGTGGTGATCTTCCTAGTGTTGCCCGCCGTGCTGGGGACTCCCCACCCCTTCTTCGCGGACGCGACGGGAAGCATGGCTCCCCAGATCGAACCGGGAAGTCTGTTGATTGTTCGGCATGTTAACCTCGACTCGATCGGTGTGGGGGAGGTCCTGGTGTTCAACGCGCCGTGGTCCCCCGGCCTCACGGTAGCCCATCAGGTGATCGCGGTTCTCCACCTTTCGAGCGGCCTCGAGTTCCGGACCAAAGGAATTGCCAATCCCGTCCCGGATCCCGCGCCCGTGCCTTCGGCGGATGTCATCGGAATCGTCGCGCTCGTGATTCCTTTGGTGGGCTACCTGGTCCTCGACCTATACATCGTGATCATCGTGACTGCGGTCGCCGTGGGCGCCTACATCGCGTACGCGATGGCGTATCCCCGCCGGCCGCGTTTCCGCCATCACCGGGCAACAATATTCTAATCTCGACGGCATCGGGAACGGATGATGCTCAACCCTCTCGAGGTCACGATTCTGGCGCTCGGGGTCTCGTACGTGGGGTTCGACGTCTACTTCTTCGCCGCGGCGCTCGCTTGGTCGCGACAGCTCCGGAACGTGAACCGCAACGCCTTGCTGTTCAGCGGATTCCGCGACGTTCTGAGCTTTGTCTATCAGGGACCCGTGCCGGACGTTGCGCGTGACCTCGCCGAGCCGGCCACGACGACGGAGAAGGCGGGTCGTCTGGTCACCGAAGCGTATCCGGTGGTTCGGGACCAGCTGGGGAACGCCCACCAGCGCTTCGAGTTACCGCAGAGGTTGGTCCAGCTCGAACGGGATGCCCGCACCGTTCGATGGGTCTCCGCCGTGCTCGCTGCGGCGGTCGCCGGTCTCGTCATAACGGTCACGTTGACCACCGTGTACGGCGTCCCGGTCCCCTATGGGTTCGAGGCACTGATCGTTCTCGTCCTCGCGAATTCCGTTCTCACGATCTTGTTCGCGACCGCCCGAGCCGAGATAGGCCTTTCGCTTCGGCAATCCGAAGAGGCGCTTTCGCGCGCTCGCGCCGTCCAAGCCGGGAACCTGGCCCCGGGAATGTCCCCGGCCCGCGACCAACACTAGGTATCATGTGGACGGCTTCACGGCCTCCGGTCTGCGGTCGACCGCTTCCGGCCCGTGCGCGGTCAGCCCCGTCGGGAGGATTTAAGTCTCAAAGGATATACGGCATCCGGAGGCCTTCCGGGTGGGTCCTCGGGACGGGTAGTGTGCCGAGTCGCTCTCAGCTTGACCCTTCGAGGAGCGGAGGGTGGTTGTTAGGTGGACCCGAGGAACTCCGCCGTTCGGCGTCGGAGAGCCGGCGTCGGGACGAGACGACGATCATCTACGACATCCTGGCCCTGACCGCTCTTGAACCCGCCACCAAGACGCGGATCGTCTATCGGTGCAATTTGAATTTCGTGAAGGCCCAACGGCTCCTCGATGAGCTCACCGCAGCCTCGCTGCTGTCCGAAGACGGCGAGGAAGGTAGGACACGCTACCGTACGACGGCCCAGGGAGCGAGCTATCTGCGGCAGTTTGAGCTTCTCCGCAGTCTACGCTCTCCTGGCCATGCCTAACCGGGGCCTGTGGGCCACCGTCGCTGTCGTGGCCCTGGCGGTTCTGGCCGTCACGACGGCGGCCTTGGGGGCGTTCGAGCTTTCCCAACCCACGTCCACCACGGCCACCACCTCGACCAACTACTCGGCGAGCCTCTCTTCCTCGCTCAACGTTTCGCTTCGGTCCAATACCCTCTACCCTTCGACGAACCTCACGAACCCCTCGGCAATTTTTTCTAACGTGACCACGAGTTTGGGGCTCTCGTTTTGGTTCCGATTCGCCGCGAGTCAGCCACTCGCCGTGGCGGGAGTGCTCTCGTTCGCCGGCGAGTTTTACTCCGGCACGACACCGTCCTGGTCGAAGACGGTCTTTTCCGTGTCCGAACCGATCTTTATCAATTCCGCAGCGGAGTCGGTGTGGTTTACTCCCCCTATCAGTCTCCCCTCGATTTCGTCCACACTCAATCAGAGTTCCGCCATCGACAGCGAGCTCGGTCTGGTCCCCGGGGCTGGGACGCTGGAAGTCAACGCGTCGTTCGACATCGACCTCCCGGAAAGCGGGGTAGCCCAGAACAACAGTTCGGTGGAATTGACGTTCGTCTACTCCTCCGGTCTGACGGGTGGAGCCTCCCTCTCGGCCTACTCCGCGATGAACGCGCTCTACTCCTCTCCCGGGGACGCTCTAGGGGGGTGGGCGGTCACGGACACGAGTCCCCTCCCCTCGTACACCGTGTTGGGGGACGCATTCCTCGCCGTCGCGGTCGGCGCTTTCGTGGCGGCCGCTTTCGTCGGTGCACTTTACCTGCCCCGTCAACGACCCTCCACGCTCCAACGGTTCCTCTCCGAGAACAGCGAGAACGTGGTTCGCGTGACGGCCGACACCCGCGTGGGCGGCCGGGCGGTCGGAGTGAAGGACCTCGACGAGCTCGTCAAGCTCGCGAACATTGCCGCGCAGCCGATTTTCTTGTTCGAGTCCCCGAGGGGCGCCTTGCTGTACGTGATTCAGGGGGAGACGACGTTCGCCTACGCCATCGTCCCCGACCCGGCCGAGGGGTCCGCGTCCTGAACTCGGCAATCTCGGAACCAGCGCCGGGTTCGTTCGGAATCGAGATCGCTCTCGTGCGCCGGAGACGAGAGTTGGCCCGGGCCGCGTTTCGTCAACGGCCCAGTCAACCTCGGGTGGGGACCAAAAAAGATTCGGGCCCCCGGTCGGCGAAGCCGACCGGGAGCGGCGGAAAGGGTTGGTGCGTGTCCCTCGAAGTCGACCTACGGAGCCGCCGCGCCGATGGTGAACCCGAGCGACGCGTAGGTGCCCATGTAGCCGTTCGGCGAGTCGACGTCCAGTCCGACCAGCACGTAGTTGATGTTCTCAGAGCCTGGAACACCGTGGGGGTCCGGAGTCGCGTGGCAACCGAACAGGCCAATCGGGCAGATCGTGTAGGTCGTCGGCGACGGGGAACCCGGCTTGAGCGCTCCCAGGCTCGACATCGGTCCCGACGCGCACCACTCGTACCCGACCGTCGGGGAGTGGCTGAGCGGGGTGTCGGGGCTGTAGCAGATCGGCAGGGAGGGCGGGTCCACGTAGGTGAAGTGCACGCCCGGGCTGGCTGGCGAAAGGGCGGGGCTATAGTAGGTCAGGGTCGCCGGCAGGGTGGACCAGGGGGTGATCGACTCGACCAGCTTCAGGAGCACCCAGTCGCCCGGGGCCATGTTGCCGATCAAGACCTTGAAGGTCGCCGAGTTGATCGTGGGCCCGAGGAAGGTGATCGGGAAGCCCACCGGGGTGTTTCCCTTGTCCAATCCGTCCGGGTCCCAGTTCCAGCCGGTGTTGCCCGAACAGGCCTTGCCGTAATGTCCATCCCAGATGATGAACCCGCCCCACGCCGGGCTCTTCAGGTTCCCACCGGATTCGTACCAGTTGAGGTTCAGCGTGGTCCCCGGCGCGACGTACGACGCGACGCACGAGACGGTTTCGTAAACCTCGGCCACACCCGTCGTGACCGTGACCGTCTTCGAGATCGAGCCCTGGAATTCCGAGAACGCCGCGGCTCCGGCGAATCCGACCAGTAGCGGTACAATTGCAATTACGAGTAGCTTGCGATTCATCGTTGTTTTCTCCTTTTCTCCTTGCTCCTTGTTCTCCCGTTTTTCTCCTCGTCCTATCCTCGTTCTCCTTCGTTCCCCGTTCGGTTCTTTCCTTGCAAGGACTTGGAGCCACCAACGACAGTCCGCGCCGGTTTCCTCCGCGTCCCCACAGTCGAAAACCGCATCGACTTGGGGTTAAATGCTGATGAAGAAGCCCAGTTCCGAAATCGTGCTCCGAATCTCAAATCCGGACCACTGATTCTTCCATCGGTCGGCGGTCGGGAAACACCGTAACAGCGCCGGACGGCTCATCGGCCATGCTTCGCCGAAACCCGTTCTAGGTCGGTTTCTCGGGAGGTCGTTGGTCGAGGAGCCTCCGGTAGACCGGGACGAGATGCACCAGGTGGGTTCGCACCTCCTCGGCCGAAGGCGGAGTTCGCGGGAAGGTGCCGGCGTAAGATCCGGGAGGAAGCTGTCCTGTGAGAGCGTCGTGGTAGATGGGACCAAAGCGCGCTACGAGAGCGTCCACATCGTAGCTCGACTTCTTCGTCGTTGCGACGGCGGTCTCCGAGCTCCCGGGGAGTTCGGGAGCCTTCGGCGATTCCCCGGGGACCGGGCCGATAGGCCGGCCGAGTCTCTTCGGCGTACCCTCCGGTTCGTACGAGGCGGGAGGCGGGATGGCTCCGGAGGTGGACGCGACCGGGGACGTTGAAGGAGGTGCCGGTCCTCGGCCGCCGGGTGTTTCGGTTCGCACTACGGCCCCATTCGATGGTCCTCGACCCCGGCCCCGGGCGGAGGCCTGGCGGCGGGACTGAAGCAGGATGGCGAGGACCCCTACGATGGCCGCAGCCGCCACCAGGGCCACCAACCACCACGGGAACGGGGTCGAGGAGGCAGGAGGAGAGACGGGGGTCGTGACGAAGAATGGAAGAGAGAGGGCGGTGGCTCCTTGATTCACGGCGATTGTGTACATGCCCGCCGGAACGGACGGAACTAGGAACGTGCACTCGAACGCACCGTTCCCATCCGCGGTGCCCGAGCAAACCGTGCCCCCCGTGGGCGTCATCGAGACGGCGTAGGGTTCGCCCGCCGCGAACCCCTCTCCCGCGACCGTCAAGGACGCTCCCGCGGTCGCGTTCAACTGGGAGACCGAGAACGACGGAAGGACCGTGAACGAAGTCATCAGCGAGTGCGATCCCTCGGTGAGGACGAGGGTGTGCGGACCGCCGGGCGAGTTCGGGACTTGGAAGGCACAGGAGAGGTTGCCGCTCGAAGTCGTCGTGCCCGCGCACACTTGGGTCGTGGAGTTCCACGCGAGGCCGAAAGAAGAGTCGGCGTCGAAGCCACTTCCCGAGACCCGAACGGGGGTGCTGACATTACCCGTCGTTACGGAAACGACGAACATCGGCACGATGGTGAACGGCACGGTCAGCGACGAGCCGCCTTCCACCGCCGTCAGGTTGTAGACGCCGGCGGGCGCGGTAGGGACCGTGAAGCTGCAATCGAACTCGCCGTTCGAGTTGGCCGAACCACCGCAGAGCTTCGCCGAGCTGTTCCACCAGAACACGTACGCAGCCGCCGCCGCGAAACCCGTGGCTTCCGCGAGCTCCCGGCTACCGACCTGACCCTCCGACGGAGCGATCCCGACGCTCGGGGTGACCGTGAACACGACCTTGGGAGAGTTCGACCCTTCGACCGCTTCGATCGTGTTCGGTCCCCCCGGGGCCACGGGGACAGAGAAAGCGCAAGCGAAACCGCCCGTCCCGTTGGTAGTCCCCGAGCAGAGGGTTGTCGAGATATTCCAGAGAAGGTCGTACGAGGTTTTTGCGTCCAACCCGGCGCCGGTGACGAGGGCAAAGGACCCCACCACGCCACTCAACGGGGTCGCCGCGAGCGAGGGGATCACCGAGAGCTCGACCGTTACGTTGTGGGAGGACTCCACGACCGAGATCGGCCGGGCGCCGGCGGGAGCGCCGGGAACAGCGAACGAAGATGCGAGGCTTCCCGATCCATTCGTCCACCCCGAGCTGACCACGATTGAACCGTTCCAGAGAACGGAATAGGCAGCATCGGCGTCGAATCCCGTTCCGACCACCCGAACGGTGGTACCCACCGTAGCCGACCCTGGGCTCACGGTCAGTGCCGGCAGGATCGACAGGGTGAAGGTCGCCGTATTGGACTCCGACGTAGCCGACACCTTGTGAGCGCCCGCGAACGCGGGCGGGACCGCGAACGAACACGTGAACCCGCCAGTGGAGTTGGTGGTTCCGGCGCACAACGGCACGCTCGAGTTCCATCCCAGTTCGAAGGTGGCGTCGGCGGGGAAACCCGTCCCGTCCGCCACCACCAGAGAGCCCACGGTCGCCGTCGTGACATTGCCCGTTACGTTCGAGACGACGACGAATTCGCCGAGGGCGATGAGACTCGTGCCCAGGGAAACGTCAAGATAGTAGGCCCCCACGGGGCTCGCCGGAACGGTCAGCAGAACTCCCGATGGGATGGCGCCGGAAGAGGTCGAAGTAAAGGTGGTGAGCGTCGAGGAAGGGCACGACACGAACGTCGCTTGGAAGCAATAGGCGTAGGCCATGTTGGGAGTGTACCCACCGCCGGAGAGACTCAACGAGGTCCCCACCGGACCTGAGGTGGGCGTGAGGTCGACGCTCGCCGTGGTCACCACGAAGACCGCCCCACCGGCGATCGATGTCTCGCTTGAGACCACCAGCTCGTAGCTCCCGGGAGACTCCTGAGGAATCGTGAAGTTCGTATCGGGCGGGATCGAGCCGTTCGAATCCGTGACAAAGGATGGAGAGCTGCTCGGGCAGCTCGTGAGCGACGTCTCGAGGCAGGCGAAGTACTCCGTCGAGGCTTGGAACCCCGTTCCTATCAGCTCAACGCTAAGCCCGACCACCCCCGCGGTCGGGTTGATGGAGAACGCCGCGGTCACCGTAAGGCTCCGGTTGACCTCGAAGGCACCTTGGGCCAGGGTCACATTGTGCTCTCCTCCGGGGGCGGGCGGCACTAGGAACGGGCAAGTGACGGCGCCATTGGAGTTGGTGGATGAGCCGCTGCACTCGGGCGTGAGATGGTCCCACAGGACCGAGACCGCCAGGAACGGCCCGAAACCATAGCCGCTCGCGATCTCGGGCTGACCCACGACCCGTGAGGTGGAGCTCAAAACCATCGTGGGATCGACGACGAAGAGGGCGGTCGGGGCGTTCCGGCCCTCCGTAGCCGTGACCGTGTCCGAGCCGGCCGGCGCGGTCGGCACGTCAAACGAACACGAGAACGAACCGTCAGCGTCGGTCTCGGCGGTGCAGAGCACGTACGAGGAATTCCACGAAACCGCGACCGACGCATCCGGGTCGAAGCCCGCTCCGGTCGCGCTGACGACCTCGTTGAACGAGCCGTTGGCCTGACCCAAGGCAAGGCTGGCCGTGACATCGAAGCCCGCGACGGCGGTGTTCACCGAATCGTTGGCCGAGACCGTCTGGCTTCCCGAGGTGCTCGCCGGAACGGCGAAGGCGCAGGAAAAGCCGCCCGAGCTACTCGTTACCAACTGACCCGAGGTGCACGAACTGATTGGCGTTGAATTGTACACGAGGCTCACGTGAGCCGACGGAGTGAACCCGGAGCCAGTCGCCGTGGTCGAGATCCCTACCTTGCCCTGGGTGACGCTGAGACTCAGGAAAGGAGGTCCGATGGTGAAGGACGCGGGCAGAGCCGCATTCACGCTGTCGGAAGCGTTGACAAGATACGTTCCCGCCTTGAGCACCGGGGCCGGGAACGAACAACTCAGATCACCGAAAGAGTTGGAGCTCGCCGACCCGGGGGAGCAGGTGGAGATCGTCGTCGTCCCGAAGGTCAAGGTGAGGACCGCAGTCGGAGCGAACCCCGCCCCGGTGAGGGTGACGGCCGACCCGATGTCCCCGCTGGTCGGATGAAGAGCAACGGTCGGCCGGTCGATCGTGTAGAAGGCGCGGGCGCTGTTGATTGCGTCCGTCGCGTTCACCTGGTTGAATTTACCAGCAGGGTACGCGGGAACCGCAAACCTGCACGAGAAGTTGCCCCAGGTGTTGGCGACCAAGCTGGTTTCCGACGCACAGCTCGAAATCGTGGTTCCGTTGAACATTAGGGTGACCGCGTTGCTCGGTTTGAACCCAGAGCCATTCGCGGTTGAATTGCTCGTCACGAGCCCCGCGGTCGGGAAAAGAGTCAGCGTGGGGGAAAGTATCGTGAAGCCGGCGGTCCCGTGATTGACCTCATCGGTGACGTTCAGGTCGTAATAGCCCGCGCTGAGGGCCGGGACCTGGACGACGCAGTTAAAGCCGCCCGCAGGGCCCGATGAGCAAGAGGTCGGGAGAGCTCCCGAGTCCGAAGGGGTCCCATTGAAATAGAGCTTCAGTGCGGTATTATCCGTGAACCCCGACCCGGTTACCGTAACGTTGGAGCCGACGCGCCCGGATGATGGAGTCGGCGTTACGGTCGCAGGTGCTGCCGGGCGGGCGGAGGTGAACTCGGGTGCGTTACCCAAACTTCGCCCGTTCCCTATGGCGGGTTCCGTCAAGAAAGAGAGGGAGAACGTGGCGATCGTAGCCAGAGTCGCCACCAGGACGACCGAGACGAGTACCCAGGCCCCCGCTCGCCGTTCCCTCACCCTGGGTCCGCCGAAGGTGAAGCGGCCATGCCGCATCCTCCGCACGCCTTCCCCTGACGGGACCGGCCGACCCGGGACGGCCATGGGAAACGCCCAGCGCATCCTCCCGTAAAAATACATGCGAAGGGGTCCGCTCGCACGATAGGTCATAGCATATAGCCACCCCCCGTCCCCGGGAGATTACCGGGGGCCGATGGACGCGCGGCACGGATTCACGGAACCCTTATCGTTCCCGACGAACGATTGCCGACCCTCAGGGTGACTGTTTGTCGCGCGAACGACATGGTCCCTCCCTGGACCGTGAGCAAGAGAATGCCTGCCACCGGCTCACCCGGGCCGGTTGCGACCCGCGGACCCTTCACCGTATTGTTTCGCATGCCACAGAGGCTTCCCGCTCGCCGGAGGCTGGCGCGGCGAGGTTAGCCCAACTCGCGTCGTTCACGAGACAGATCGGGGGGCGTGCGGCCCGTGACTACTTCCGTGCGATTCGGGAAACGAACGCGGTCGCGGAGCTGACCGACCCGAGGCTTCTGGCCTTCGCTCGCTCGGTGAGTCAGCACACGGCCGAATGGTACTTCTGGGCTCTTTGGGGCACTCGAGCGGTGCGGGAGCTCACGGACCCAAGGGTCCTCGAGGCCGTCGACTTCTTCCGGTCGATCGAAGGGCCGGCGACCGTGGAGTATTTCCTCGCGATTCGAGAGACCCGAGCGGCCGGGAAGCTGACCGACCCGAGGGTCATGAAATTCGCTCAAGCGATCGGGGGCGATGCCGCCGCCGAGTACTTTGGGTCCTTTTGGGAGACGAACGCCGTCGACACGCTCACGAGCGAGAGGGTGCTCTCGCTCGCCTCAATCCTGAAGGGCGATACGGCGAAGCAGTACTTCCTGGCGATTCGGGAGACCAAGGCGGTTGCGGAGCTCACCAACCCTCGGGTCCTCGGATTCGCGGACCTGCTCGGCAACCGAAATGCCGAGGAGTTTTTCCGTGCCGTTCGGACCACGCGGGCCGTCGCCGAGTTAACGAGCGATCGAGTTACCGTCTTCGCGGAGGTCATCGGCAAGGCATGCGCTCGCGAGTACTTCCGCGTCATCAGCAGCACGAAGAAGGTTCCCGAGCTCACGAGCGAGCGGCTCCTTCGCGCCTCCCCGGTGATCCGGGCGATCGGGAGCGACGCCGCCCTTGACTATTTCCTCGCCGTGGCCGCGACGGGCGTCGTGCCGACTCCCGAAGGGGCGACGGACGCACGGGTTTCCAAGTCGGCCGATACATCGGTGCCGGTGCTCACGCTCCTCGATCTTCCGAAGTACGGCCGGTACCAGCCCGTCGCGTTGCTCGGTGCGAGTGCGGTGTTCTGGTGGGGCGTGTGGCAGTCGAGCGCGGCCTCCCTCGGTTCCTCCCTCGGCCTGATCGGTCTCGCGGCCGCCGTGGGAGCCTGGGCAGCCCTCCTCTACGGGGTCCATCTGCTGAGCGGAGCGATCATCGACCGATCGAGCGAAGAGTTCGTCCGACGCCGCCGACGGTTGCTCAACGAACACGGAATCCGTTGGCATGATTGCCTGGACGGGGACCGTCAGTGTCCCCGGTGCTGGGACTCCGCGCACACGCATCGGGACGATCAGTTCGACTACGGTCGTTTCTGCCGATGCACGACCTGCTAGTCGGGTCCCCGCCACGTCGTGCACGCCAACGGCGTGAGCGTTCGTTCGCCACCGTGTTGGGGAGGCCCTAATCGCCGTACACGAGCTCTCCGTGGAGCTCTTGGTCGAGGCCCGTCACCTCGACTTCCTTCGGCACTCGGACCTCCATTACGTGGTCGATGCCCAAGAGGATCAGGTAGGTCACGGTGAAGGCATAGGCGGCGGCGAACGCGACGGCGGCCAGCTCCTTCCCGAAGAAGAGCGAGCCACCGAAGAACAGTCCGTTGGCTCCGCCGGCGTTGATCGCGAGGGAGGCGAACACGCCGAGAAGGCACATCCCGAGGATGCCGCCGACCCCGTGCACCCCCCAGACGTCGAGCGCGTCATCCCAGTGGCGTCGATTCTTGAACGCGATCGCGGAGTAGCAGACGATCCCCGCGGCGAGGCCGAACACCATCGCCGCCGTCGGGGAGACGTACCCCGCCGCCGGGGTGATGACCACCAGACCCGCGAGACCACCCGTGAGAAAGCCGATGAACTTCGGTTTCCCCTCGATCGCCCAGTCCATCATCATCCAGACGAAGCTCGCGATTCCCCCGGCGATCGCCGTGTTGAGGAATGCCACCACCGCCACCGAGTCCACCGCGAACGCGTTCCCGGCCGTGAACCCGAACCATCCGAACCACAGGATTGCCATTCCGATACCGGCCATGTAGAGGTTCTGCGGCTTGTCCCGGACGTAGCGGCTGCCGAGGTAGAGGACCGTCGCGAGGGCGCTCATCCCGGCGATTTCGTGGACTACGATCCCCCCCCCGAAATCGAGCACGCCCCACTGCTCGAGGAGGCCGCCGCCCCACACCATGTGGGCAATCGGGTAGTAGACGAACAGCTGCCAGCACACCAGGAACACGACGTAGGCGCTGAACTTGACGCGGTTCGTGAAGGCTCCCGTGATCAGGGGGGGCGTGATGATCACGACCATCATCTCGTAGGCGAGAAAGATGTAGAGCGGGATCCCCGGGCTCACCGGCGAGGGTGTTCCGGCGCCGATGTTCAGGAGAAAAGCCTCATGGAGGTTCCCGATCACGCCGTACACGTTACCACTGAAACACAGCGAGTAACCGACGGTGACCCAGAGGAGCGTCGTCACCCCGAGGGCGGCGAAGCTCTGCATCATGATTGAGATCGAGTTCTTCTGTCCGACCAGACCCGCGTAGAAGAACGCGAGACCCGGGGTCATGAACATCACGAGGACGGTCGCGATCAGCATGAACAGGGTGCTGGTCGAATTGAAGACCGCCATGCGAACCGACCTGCCGGATGAACCCCGGCCCCGACCCCGGGGGGGTCCTCGGGCCGTCTTCCGCCGGGACGGCGCCGTTTCAGAGCTTCATCTTTGTGTGTGCCCGGCATGACGCTACGATTTGGGGGGTCGACCGGAAGGACGATCTCCTAGAGCGCTTTCCCGGCGGCCCTAGGGGAGCCCGGACGCGGTCGCCGGCCGGGGCTCGGTCGGCTGACCGAGCCGTTCAGCGAACCATCTGCCTAGCTCGCGTGGACCCACTCCGGCGAATCTTGGCGCAGGCCGCCCGGGTCCCCCGGGCGGGCCGCTCGCGACGTTCGAGACAACTCACCGGGATGACCCTCAAGGGTCGGTCGTGAGGGCGGGGTCGGGGCACGTCTCATATCGAAGCTCTTCCTGCCCCTGCCAATGGCGGGTACGACGGTTGCCTCCCCCGACCGGCCCCTGGTGAGCCGCGTCAAGATTGACCTTACGGATGAAGCGCGTCGGTTCTCCCGCCAGAGGGTTCGCGTGGTCGCCGTCGGAGTCATTCTTGGCTGTGTGTTCATGGTCGTTGGCGGCTTCGAGGTCGGTGTGCTGTACGCTGGGGGACCGACGGTGGATTATGCCATCGCGTTGCTCCTGATCGTCCTCGGGGTGGCGGTGGCCTACGTGAGCCTGCGCTCCGGCTTGATCAACCCCGTTACGGAGATCCGGGGCAACGCTGCGGGGATCACCTTCGAGCGCCGGTGGGGGCGGTCGCTCACTTGGAACTGGAAGGATGCGGCCTTTCGACTCGACATCGACGACCGGAGCGCCGACCCTACCGCCGACGAGAATGCCCGGGGGCAGCTCTTCTTTGAGGGCCCCACGAACATCTACGGGAACCTGACCCCGGCCTCGCTGGACCCTTTACTCGACACCGCTCGCACCTACGGGGCTGTTGTCTCGGCGAAACAGCTGGAGCAACGGGAGCGGGGCGGAATCCGTTTGGTGCGACGCATCCGAGTCCGGCCCCCACCGGCTCACTGAGTGCTACGCTCCCGGTTGCCGCCGACAGCGAGCCCCATGGCACCGTTCCCGGCCACCAGAAACTGCCGAGTCCACCGGGAGGCTTTTCTTAAGGGGCCTGTTGCTTTCGTGGACGTCGAACGAATCGATGTTGGCCTACCCTCTCGGCGGAGCGCAACCGAAGCAACACCCGCCATGGACCCGGATCCGCTCGGCGTTGCTGCGGGCGAACCGTGGGTTTCGTGATGATACGTTCACCCCCGGCCTGCCGAATGTCAAGAAACCCAAGTACGCGGATCCCCCGCTCGTGGGACCTGCCTTCGGGCGACTCTGGGAGGTTACCTACCAGCGACCCGCCACTTTTTCGCCGGACCAGGTTCTCAATCTGGTGACCGCGATTCGGTGGGACGATCCGGAGCGGATGATCCTCTACGAGACCCCTTGGCTCTATCTCGGGGGACGGCCCCGTATCTTCAGCCGACTGAGCCCGGACCTCGAACGCATCATCGAAAAGCAAAAGAGAGCCGAACGGAGCCTCGCCGGCTTCAAGACCGGGGACCCCGCGTTCGACCGTCGGTGGGCGTTCTACGTGTATCGCTCCAGCCCCGCGGAAGTGCTCCGCGACCCCGCTCGGCGTCGCTGGTTGGAGGGGCTCGCCGACCTCCGACCGAGCCGGCGGGACGAGATGCCGACCATCGCGTCCCTCGGGACGTCCGTCGGTCTCGGCGTCGTGGTCAACGACTCGGATGAAACGGTGCGTCAAATGAGCACTCTGGTTGAGTCGTTCAGCCGGCTGCTCGACGCGATCGAGCAGTCCACCGGCAACCTGGCGGCAAGCCAGGTCGCTCTCACGATGGACCTTTTGCCCGACGGCACGGGCTACCTCTCCCCGACGCTCCGGTTCCGCTGTGCCTCGTGCGGGGAGGAGACGCATCCGCGATTCGTCCCGGATTTTCACACGGAGATTTGCAACCGGTGCCGTAAGGGGCTCTACAACTCCTGGTGAGCGGACGCCCTCGTTACCCCGCCACCCCTAGGAACCGGGCTCGCGCTAGGACATCGCACGAGCCCGGCGGGGGGCTACCGGGGAGTCGCGACCCGACTATGGACTGGGTTCGGCGGGCACCTCGGCGACCGCCGGAATTTGATCGACCGTCTTGTCCGCGTCGGGCCGGGCCAGGAGCTGCTCGACCTCTTCGAGATCCTTCGTCCGGTAACCGCTGTAGACGGCCCAGACGTAGATCACGGCCGCGAAGATGAGGAAGATCGGAGTGTCCCACGGGGTCGGGATGTATCCCTTCGAGGTCCACAGGAGTCCGCCGACAGCGTTCCACGAGTTGTACACCGTGAAGAAATTGATCAGGTACAGGCCGAACAGCAGGGCAATCGGCCAGAAGCCGACCCGGATCGCCTTCTTGCCGTCGGGGTTCATCATGGTGTACGCGATGAAGATCGGCACGATCACTGCGAGCAGCAGCGCGACGTAGTAGATCGCGAACGTGTTGAACAGATAGCCGTTCGACACCGGTGGCTCGACCGGCGATAGCGAAACCACGTCATTGATGTAGAGGGCGAAGTACGCCCAGCTCGTGATGATCGCGATCAGGATCAGCTGAACGATGCCGATCACTACCGAGGCACCGGACTTGATTCCCATGTTCCGCGGGGCGTACCACAGGAAGAAGATCGGCAGGACTAGGCAGATCACCGACATGACGTAGAACAGCCCGCCGAACGCGGTCCAGTAGATCACGAAGGCGCCGCCGATGAACGCGACGGCCCCGATCCAGAACGCTGCCGGGAGCCGGAACGGACGGCGGATGTTCGGCGCGTGCCGCCGCAGCGCGAGCAGGGTCGGCCCGCCCATGATCAGCGAGACCGCGAAGGCGTCCGTCACGAACCCGGCGAACAGGAACCAGGACGGGAACGGCGCGATGAAAATCCCTCCGACGATGGTGGTCACGACGAGTGCGACCCACGGAATACGAGTACGGTGCTCGATGCGGAGCAGGGGCTTCGGGAAGAAGCCGTCCGCGCCCACGCCGTACACCGCCCGCGTGGCCTCACCGAGGAAGACCCATCCCGTTCCCGCGGGCGAAATCACAGCGTCCGCGAGGAGGAACGAGGCGAAACCTCCGAGGAGCGCCGGGCCGGCCTCCTTCATGACATTGTAGAAGGGCGCGGTGTGGAGCGGACCCGAGGCCAGGCCGGCCCAGTTGCCCGGCGCGATGCCCGCGGCAGTCCAGTTGATCGCGCCGAGGAACACCACCTGGAGTAACACATAGAGAATGACGGCGGCCGTGATCGAGAGCACGATCGCCCTCGGCGCGTCACGTTGCGGATTCTTCGCCTCGCCCGAGAACTGGGCGGCACCGCGGAACCCGAGGTAAGCGAACCCGATACCGGCCGTCGGAATGGAGGTGAAGATGCCCGGCCAACCG
Organism: Thermoplasmata archaeon; assembly: GCA_035626215.1. GTDB lineage: Archaea > Thermoplasmatota > Thermoplasmata > Lutacidiplasmatales > UBA184 > Lutacidiplasma. The sequence continues at coordinate 5,534 of DASPOD010000040.1, read as the reverse complement.
AACGGGGCGAAACCGCCCACCGTCATGTTGCTCGAGTGGTAGACGGTGAACAGGAAGATGATGGTCAGGGACGGAATGATGAACTTCCACCAGGTCACCACCGTGTTGAAGGCGCCGAGGAATCGCACCCCGACGTAGTTGAGGACGAAGAACCCGACCAGAAGGAACGCGGCGATGATGACTCCCTGGCCCGTGAGCAGGCCGTTCGAGGCCACCGCGTTCGGGAGGAGGTTCGGCGGGTTCGAAGCACAGTAGGTGATGACCGCCTCGGCCTCGATGGCGGGAACGGTAATGGACCCGAGAATGTACGCTGAAGCATTGATATATCCGGTGAGGGCGCCGTGCGAATATAGCGGGCCACGCACCAGTTGCCCTGTCTTGTGCAGGGACGACGCGACCTCCGCGAAGCAGAGGCCGATCGCCATCATGAAAATCCCGCAGATGATCCACGCGACAATCGAGGCGGGACCGGCGAGCTCCCCCGCGAACGATACCGCGAACAGCCACCCCGACCCGACGACCCCTCCGAAGGAGATCATGAAGAGGTCTTGGAACGAAAGAGCTCTCCGGAGTTTACGGTCGGACTCGTCCGCTAGAAGAACTTGGTCTTCCCGTCCTTGTGCTGCCATAACTCACTGACCCACGAGGAGTCTTGTCACGGCGTATCACGGCCCGGTATTAAAAACGCGCGAATCTCTTCGAGATGGGAACGGTGGGGACGCGGCGGCCGCCTCGGGAGGGCCGGCGCCGCTGGAATGATATCCCACCTCAGCGTCAACCCTGAGTTGCGACTAAGCATGCCTTCCGAGTCCGTACGTCATTCCTCGGCTCGGAAAGTCGATTTGGCTCTCGAATCTCACGGCCTCGTAGGCCGCGTGCGAGAACTGCCCGCCTCAACCCGGACAGCGGCGGATGCAGCGGCCGCGCTCGGTTGCGAGGTGCGCCAGATCGTGAAATCACTGCTCTTCCGACGGGAGCCTTCGGGGAACCCCGTCCTTGCCCTCGTCGCGGGCGACCACCGACTCGACGAAGATTGGGTGTTCCGTCAGACCGGCGAGCGGTGGACCCGCGAGGACCCCGAGCGGGTGCGTGCGACGGCCGGTTTCGCCATTGGTGGAGTGCCGCCGATTGGGCATCCGACGCCGCTGCCGACCGTCATCGATTACGACCTCCTCGAACAACGGGAAGTCTGGGCCGCCGCCGGGCATCCGAACGCCGTCTGCCGGATCACCTCCACCGAACTCCTGCGCGTCACGCGAGGCCGTCCGATGGCGGTCGTTCCGCTCGCCGGCGGCACGGGGGGGCATGACTCGTGGATCACCTTCGACTGCTACGGGACCATCATCGACTGGCGGAGCTCGCTCATTGCGGGGCTGGGACGTCTATTGGGTTCGGTTTCCGAGGCCGACGGGGAACGTTTCTTCCAAGCCTACCTCGAGGAGGAGCGCCTCCTCGAGGCGGGGACGTATCGGCCGTACCGCGAGATTCTGCCCGCGGCGGTTCGGCGTGCGGCCCACCGTCTCGGCGTTTCGGTCGGAGCTTCGGGACCCGATGAGCTCCCCGGGACGATTCCCGAGTGGCCGACCTTTCCCGACTCGAAGGATGCCTTGGACAACCTTCGAGCGACCGGTTGGAAGGTCGCGATCTTATCGAACATCGACCGTGAGCTCCTCGACCAGACGCTCCGTGCGCACGACCTCAAGGTCGACCTGACCGTGACCGCGGAGGACGTCCGTTCGTACAAGCCCGATTTGGCGCACTGGATACGTTTTCTGAAGACGACGGGCAGCGCCCCGGAGCAGGGATGGCATGTGTCCGCCGGGTACGAATACGACATTCCACCTGCATCGCTGTTGGGGTTTTCGACCGCTTACATTGCGCGCTACGGGCCCCCGCCTGCAACGGTCGAGGGACTTACGGTCCACCCGGACCTCGCAGATTTCGTCCGGCGCGTGAACGTGGGACCTCCGCCCCGCTCGGGACGGGCCGGCCCCGGCCGACCGTAAAAGGTGGTCGCCCCCCTCCTGCACACGGGGAACGGGATTCTTTTTTCTGAGGGGACTCAGATATACTGCAAGGATGCCCGGCGCCGGGGAACGGTGCCGGTGGGAGAGGCGGCTCGTTCGCCTCGACCTCCGACACCCGTGGACCACTGCGATGGCCACGACCGATTACCGTCAAACCGTGGTCATCCAGTTGACCCGGGATGGAGTCACCGGGATTGGGGAAGGAGTTCCCATCTCTCGGTACCAGGAAAGCCCGCATGCGGCCCTTCAAGCGATTGACGCGATTCACACCTGGCTTGAAGGTGTCGACCCCTGGCAGTTCCGCAAGGTAATGGCCGGCGTCGCCGAGCGGATGCCGGGGCAGTTCGCCGCGAAGGCGGCGCTCGACACCGCCATGTACGATTGGGTCGGCAAGCAGGTCCAAGCCCCAGTATACCGTCTATTAGGACTTGACCCCCAAGACACGCCCGTGACCAGTTTCTCCATCGGCGTCGATGAGCCCGGGCCCACCCGACAGAAGGTCATGGAGGCCGAAGCCTTCCCGATCCTCAAGCTCAAGATGGGCCTCACGAGCGACGAAATGACGATGGCCGCGGTGCGTGACGTCACCCAGAAGCGGCTCCGGGTCGACGCCAACGAAGGATGGAAGACACGCGATCTCGCGCTCCAGAAGCTGCGCTGGCTCGAGGGTCACGGGGTGGAATTCGTCGAACAGCCCATGCCCGCGGAGATGATCGAGGAGACTCGCTGGGTGCGCGCCCGGGTCAACCTTCCGATCTTCGCGGATGAGGCGGCGGTCAGCGCCGAGTCGATTCCAAAGCTCGTCGGGGTCTACGACGGCGTGAACATCAGCATCGACAAGTGCGGCGGGATTCAGGAGGCGCTACGCATGATCCATGTCGCGAAGGCCCTCGGTCTCAAGACGATGTTAGGTTGCATGGTGGCGACCTCGGTGAACATCACGGCCGCCGCGCACCTTTCGCCGCTCGTCGATTATGCCGACCTCGATGGAAACCTTCTCGTAACGAACGACCCTTACCGCGGGGTCACCGTCGACCACGGGAAACTCGTTCTTCCCAAAGGCCCGGGGTTCGGAGTCACGCCGGCGTGATTCGATGGCCATGGTCGAATAGGCGCAGGATTCGTGACCCACCCCTCCGGGTCGCGCCTTTCGAAAACCCGTTAGAGTAGGGCGGGGTTGAAGGGTCGATGACGGAAGCCGCGGAGCATGCGGAGCCTGAAGCCATGCTCGCGGGGGAACATCCCGCGCGTGCAGCGAAGCGGCCAGCCCCGAACCGTCCCGTCGGCCCCGATTGGGTCGACTGGTGCGACGCGGACCGGTAAGCCGCCGCGCGGTCGGAGCAATCTCCGCTAGCCGGCGGTTTCCCCCTCGGCGAACGTGAGACGGCTGTTGCCGAGGAATCCGACCACCGACCCTGCGATGATTCCGAAGCCTTGGCCGAAGAGGGGGGGAATGATCGTCTCGGTCGCGAGTAGGACCACCTCGTTCACCGCGAGCGAGCCCAGGGAGACACCGAAGTAGAGGCCCAGTCGACGCGTCGGGGAGTGCCGGTGGCCTACCTCGGTCCGAAAGGTCCAGAGGCTGTTGAGCGCGAAGTTCCACAGGGTGGCCACGGCAAAGGCGACCGCGCTCCCGATGAAGTAGAGCACCGGATTCGCGGCGGTCTTCGAGGCGAAGTGAAGGAGGCTCGAATAGAAATTGGAAAGCGGGGTCTTCGATATCGAATCCACCGTAAGGACGAACACCGCGAGATTGACCACGACTCCCGTAAGTCCGACGATCAAGAACTTGCCGTAGGTCACGATCCCCAGAGGCCGGTCGACAGGTCGAACCGCCTCATCTAAGGGCTGCGGTGTGAGCATTTCCTACCGGCCCGCCTCCACGAGGGCACCGGCCGGGGCCCCGCACATCCGATGGCGATATAGTAACACCGGTCGAAGGCGGACGCGGAGCTAGCTCGCTCGGACCCTCTCGCGTCGCGGGACGCCGGAGCCCGAATTCCCCCTGCGACTACCGGTACGTCCGGCCGGGGCGCTAAATTCAAGAGCTACAAGTCCCCACAAGGTTCGGGTCGCTCGGGTCGGTTCCATGGAGGATGCTTGCTACATTTGTCACCGTACTCGAACCGATGTCGACCGACTCAACGAGGAGATCCGGACCCGGGTCTATCTCGAGTATTTTACGAACACACGGAATCAGGTGGACCACGAGCGGCGTCGGATCGTCTTCTTGCAGCGGCTCAAGGACGAGGAGAGCAGCGACCCTCACTTCCGTATCAATGCCGGCCAGGTGTTCGGCGACCCTCCCGCCTACGAGAAGCTGATGCCTTGGATCGACCGACTCATCGAAATCGCGCACGCCCGCGGGGGTACCGCCGTCGAAAAGCGCACGATCGGCGAACTGGTCGACCATCTGCTGGCCGAGGAGAAGCAAATCGCCTCCGCGCTCGAACAGGGACTCGACCAGCTCCGAGGTCGAATCGCGACCAACGGCAAGTTGCCCATCTCGCTGGACGAAGTGAAGCTCACGGTGCCCGCGGAATGGTCGATGGACGGTTCGCCCGCGAAGTGGCAGGCGAGCCAACCCAGCGACATCGAGCCCTTGCACCCCATTCCCGGCGACTCCCGATCGTCGGTGGAGGTCACTGTCCACCTCTGTACTATCTGCCGTCAGCTTACGAAGGCTCTTTGAGCCACGGACGTAAGGACACCTCAAGCGTCCAGCACCTCCGTGGGCCGGTCCCCCCGTCGAGCCGGGTCCCGCGAACGACCGCGCCGTAGCCTCCCTCTTCTCAGGGCAATTTCAGACAACCTTCTTATCCTGAGACGGCAACCCCCGTCGGGCCCGCGAGCTGCGGTGGGCTGGCGGCCGTGGAGAAGTGAGCTGTGACAGTTTGTATCCCCGCGACAGGAGCCCTGTGCAACCCTGGCGACATCGCCTGGGTGACCGCGGCGACCGCGCTCGTCATGATCATGACCCCGGGACTGGGGTTCTTCTACGGAGGGCTCGTCCGACGCAAGAACCTCGTGTCCACGATCGTCCAGTGCATGGCGATCTTCGCGGTCGTGAGTCTCGCCTGGGCGATCTGGGGCTACACGATGGCGTTCGGGCCTTCCGTCCTGGGGGGTTTTATCGGCAACTTCCAGTACTTCGGCCTCAACGGCGTCGGGTCGGCGGCCAACACCGCCTACTCCTCGACGATCCCGGCCCTCCTGTACTTTGCCTTCCAGCTCAAGTTCGCCGCGATCACCCCGGCGCTCATCATCGGGGCGTTCGCGGGCCGTATCCGCTTCAAGCCGCTCCTGATCTTCATTCTCGCCTGGGTGACGTTCATCTACTTCCCGGTGGCCCACTGGATCTGGGGCGACGGAGGTTGGTTGAAGGTCATGGGCGTCGAGGATTTCGCGGGCGGCATGGTCGTGCACACGACGGCCGGCGTGAGCGCCCTCGCCGCGGCCCTCGTGATCGGGCAGGGGATGGACTTCGGCAAGGAGAGCCGCCCCAAC